>JAFQAR010000037.1 GCA_017399905.1 Bacteroidales bacterium | reverse complement strand
TGCAGTGCATTCGCGCAGCAGGCTCTCTGGGGCGGTGCATCAGTAGAGTCACCTGTTGTAAACGAGGACGGAACAGTAACATTCCGTTATCAGGCCCCTAAGGCTGTGAAGGTGACAGTATCAGGAGACTTCCTGCCTACCCAGAAGATGACATTCAACATGGGAGGCCAGGAGAGGACATTTGACGCTCCCGGCGTAGCTGAGCTTAAAGAGGGTCAGTTCGGAATCTGGGAGTACACTACAGACTTCAAGGTTGCCCCTGAAATGTATACATATACATTCAATGTAGACGGCAACACAGTGATCGATAACAACAACATGTGGGTAAACCGCGATGTATCGTCACTCACAAGTGCATTCATCGTACCTGGCGAGCGCGCTGACCTCTACACTATTCAGGATGTACCTCACGGAACTGTTTCAAAGGTATGGTATGAGAGCGCAACCGCTGGTTTCGACCGCAGACTCAGCGTATATACTCCAGCTGGATACAATCCGACAGCAAAGACACGTTACCCTGTCCTCTACGTTCTCCACGGAATCGGAGGTGACGAGGATGCTTGGATCGCCCAGGGCCGCGCAGTCCAGATCCTCGACAACCTCATCGCACAGGGCAAGGCAAAGCCAATGATCGTTGTCTTCACAAACGGCAACATCTCACAGGAGGCTGCTCCAGGTGAGAACTCAACAGGCTACACCCGTCCTACAATGCAGCTTCCTCAGACTATGGAGGGAACTTTCGAGACTGCATTCCCAGAGATCGTGAAGTTCATCGACAGCAACTACAAGACTATAGCAAAGAAGCAGAGCCGCGCTATCTGCGGTCTGTCGATGGGAGGTTTCCATACCCTTTACATCAGTCTCAACAATCCTGACATGTTCGGATATTCAGGCATGTTCTCTGCTGCAATCGGAGTAAGTGACCCATCGGTATCCCCTATCTATCAGGACTTCGACAAGAAGCTTGCAACATACTTCAGCAAGAAGCCGAACCTTCTCTGGATCGGATGCGGAAACACAGACTTCCTCATCCAGGCCAACCAGGAGTTCGTCAAGAAGCTTCAGGACAACAAATATCCTCACGAGTATCTTGAAAACGGCGGCGGCCACATCTGGAGAAACTGGAGAATCTACCTCACTGAGTTCGTACCGAAACTCTTTTAGCAACTGTCATCCTGAGCGAAGCGAAGGATCTTTACAACTATGTTTAAAAGAATATCTATACTATTGTCTTCTCTGCTGCTCCTGTGGGCATGCGGAGGAGACAATAATACTCCGGAAGATCAGATTCCTACAGGATTTGATTTCAATCTGGTGACCATAGAAAACGTATCAGAGCCAACCGAGGAAGGCCCGAGGACAATCGTCCTCAATTTCAAGGACAAGGAAGGCAATGCTCTGAAACTTACTGCCTTGAGTTGGTACTGCCATCTCGAGACAGGCAAATACGAAATAGCCCCTGAGCCTGATTCAAAGCATAAGGCTTCTGTAGAACTCTCACTCGGAAATGAGAAGCTTAATGTCAACGGAGGTTCCATCGCGGTCAGCAAATGGAACTACGAATACGACATCAAGTTCACCATTGAAACCGAAAAGGGGAAGTTCACAGGAATCGCCGACAACAAGAAGATATATTTCGAGACCCAGCAATATAGTTCGCTTAAAACTGGAGCTAACGAAATCTATCAGAAGGACCTCACTGTCAAAAGCGACCTGATGAATACAAGTGTCAAGTATTCGATATATCTTCCGGAAAGCTATGACGGAACGAAGAAATATCCGGTGCTTTACATGCTCCATGGATACGGTGGCAACAACAACGACTGGCTTCAGGACAACACAGGCAGCATCTGGGCAGGCGGTGGAACGATGCCTGCATACGCAAGGGAATATGCAGAGAAGACCGGCAAGGAGCTGATCATCGTGGCTCCGGACGGAGGAAACAACTTCTACTGTGACGGCTTCAACGGCGGTCCTAAGTACATGTCTTTCTTCTTCCAGGAGTTCATTCCTTACATCGAGTCGACCTATGCAATCAAGGCTGAGAAGAAGTCGCGCGCGATCGGAGGTCTTTCAATGGGAGGATATGGCTCGCTCTACTACGGAACCCTCCACCCTGAGATGTTCTGCTACGTGTATGCATGCTCTGCTGCTATAAGTGCCGGGATGGCAGGAGCAGACCCAGCCAAGCTTATAGCCGAAGCTGTGAGCGCTGGCAGAACCGACGAACTGCCAGGATTCACACTCGAGATCGGAACTGAAGATACGACTGTACTTCCGTCCACCAACGATCAGTTCGTCAATACTCTTGCTGGCTATGGCATTCCATTCGAGTACATAACACGCCCGGGTGGACACGACTGGCCATTCTGGAATGCATGTAGTCCGAAGATCATCCACAAGGTAATGACAATTTTTGAATAACACTAAATAACGACTAATGAAGAGAATCTTTGCAATCGGAGCATTGCTCCTAGGTTCTGTGGCTATGTTCGCACAGCCACAGCTGACAAAAGACAACATCGACGAGGTTGTGGCAGCCATGACACTCGAAGAGAAGGCAACCCTGCTCGTAGGTAGCGGTTGGGGTAGCATGACAGCAGGCAGTATGACTGCTTCCGCAACTGCCCTCGTACCAGGTGCAGCAGGTACAACACGTTCTATCGAGCGCCTTGGCATTCCTTCTACTGTCCTCGCGGACGGTCCTGCAGGTCTGCGCATCTCGCCAAGACGTGACAACGATCCGAACACTTATTTCTGTACAGGTTTCCCTGTAGGTACCGTTCTCGCAAGTATGTGGGATACCGAGCGTGTTCAGGAACTCACCACAGCAATGGGTAACGAGGTTCTCGAGTACGGTGCAGACGTACTTCTCGCACCTGGTATGAACCTCCACAGAAACCCTCTCTGCGGCCGTAACTTCGAGTATTTCTCAGAGGACCCGTTCCTTACCGGTAAGACTGCCGCCGCATACATCAATGGTATCCAGAGCAACGGTGTCGGCGTGAGCGTGAAGCACTTCGCTGCCAACAACCAGGAAGTGAACCGTATGGAGAATGACTCACGCGTGAGCCAGCGTGCTCTTCGCGAGCTCTATCTCAAGGGATTCGAGATCGCCGTGAAGGAAGCTGATCCTTGGACCGTGATGTCATCATACAACAAGCTCAACGGCGAGTACACTCAGCAGTCACATGGTCTCCTTACTACAGTTCTTCGTGACGAGTGGGGATTCGACGGTATCGTAATGACAGACTGGGGAACAAAGGAAGGTACCGTAAAGGCT
>JAFQAR010000036.1 GCA_017399905.1 Bacteroidales bacterium | reverse complement strand
GACCCGGAGAAATGTCATACCACCATCTTTAATTTCCACAGTGATCTTGGTAGCGCCGGCATCTACGGCGTTTTCCAGAAGCTCTTTTACTGCGGAGGCAGGGCTGGAGAGAGTAGATGTATGAAGAACAGATACCAGGGTTTACATCAACCCACTTGCCCGCAGCCCTGTCGAATGGAGGAGTTGCGATACGTACGTTGAGCTTGATGATGTCGCCCTCTGCAGGGTAGCAGGCCATAGAGTATGCACGAACTGTAGGAGTAGGGTTGACCATCTTGAGAGTCCTGAGACCCATCTTCTCCCAATCTTCCTTATACTGATCGTCTACATCGATGTCCTTGTAGTCTACTGTAACTGCAGGCACGTCAATCTGGATATATCCACCTGACTGGAAGTTGAGGTGCTCTCCCTCCGGAAGCTTCACCACGAATTCCTTGATGAATGTAGCCACATTGTGGTTTGAAACAACCTCGCACTCCCACTTCTTCACGCTGAGAGCTGAAGCAGGTACCTCGATAGACATGTCTTCCTTGATCTTCACCTGGCATCCGAGACGCCAGTTTGCAGCGATCTGCTTGCGGTTGAAGAAGCCTACTTCGGTAGGGAGGATTTCTCCGCCACCCTCTGTCACGCGGCACTTGCACTGGCCGCAGGCACCCTTACCACCACATGCTGACGGAAGGAAGATCTTCTGCTCAGCGAGAGTAGAGAGAAGATTTCCGCCAGGAGTCACCTCGACGATCTTGCTTCCCTCGTTGATGTTTATCTTAACTGTTCCTGAAGGTGTCAGCTTCGTCTTGATGAAGAGGAGAAGCGCCACCAGAATGAGTGTGACGATCACGAAGACGATCACAGCAAAAAGTATTGTTGTCTGTAGCATATGCTTGTCCTCCTATATTAAAGCTGAATACCCATGAATGTCATGAACGCGATACCCATGAGACCTACGGTAATGAATGTGATACCGAGACCCTTGAGTCCTGCAGGCACGTGTGAGTATGCCATCTTCTCGCGGATAGCTGCGAGAGCTACGATGGCAAGCCACCAGCCGATACCTGAACCGAGAGCGTAAACAACCGGTTCACCGAAGCTTACGAAATCCCTTTCCTGCATGAAGAGCGAACCACCGAGAATCGCGCAGTTCACTGCGATGAGCGGAAGGAAGATACCAAGCTGTGAGTAGAGGTTCGGAAGGAACTTCTCCACAACCATCTCCACGATCTGAACGATAGCAGCGATCACAGCGATGAAGATGATGAAGCTGAGGAAGCTCAGGTCAAGGTCCGCATATTTCTCGCCCATCCATACGAGTGCACCTGGCTTGAGGATATACTCGTTGAGGAGATAGTTTACAGGGAGAGTGATCAGAAGCACAGCGATTACGGCGATTCCGAGGCCGTTTGCTGTCTTCACGTTCTTTGATACCGCCAGGTATGAACACATACCAAGGAAGTAGGCGAATATCATATTGTCGATGAAGATCGACTTTACAAATAAGCTAATATAATCTGCCATAGTTTTCTTTAGTTATGTGTTATTTCTCCTGAAGGTCCTTCTGAATCGATCTCTGCACCCAGATGACGCATCCGAGGAGGATGAGTGCCATAGGAGGAAGGATCATAAGACCGTTGTTCATATATCCGAAATCGTAAACAGCCTGAGGTATGACCTGGAATCCGAAGAGAGTGCCGCTTCCGAGAAGTTCACGGAAGAAAGCGACAATCACGAGGATCATGGCATATCCCACACCGTTTCCGAGACCGTCCATAAGTGACGCGAAAGGCTTGTTTCCGAGTGCATATGCCTCGATACGTCCCATCACGATACAGTTGGTGATGATGAGGCCGATATATACAGACAGGGTCTTGCTGACGCTGTATGCATATGCCTTGAGCACCTGATCCACAAGGATTACCATCATTGCTACAACCACGAGCTGAACGATGATACGGATTCTGTTAGGAATCGTGTTTCTGAGGAGTGAACATATGAGGCTTGAAAGACCGGTTACGATTATAACGGAAAGTCCCATCACGAACGCACCCTTCAGCTGTACGGTAACAGCAAGTGAAGAACAGATACCGAGGACAAGGACAGAAATAGGGTTGCCCTTGAATATCGGATTCAAAAATGTTTCCTTAATGTTTCCCATAATACTATTCCTCCACTGTGTTTTCTGGTTCAACTTCTGCAACAACCTCTTCTACTGCAACTTCCTCGCAAGTCTGGTCGCAGCAGCATCCTGCAGCGTTCTTCGCGAAATAGTTCTGGTAGAAACCGAACCACTGGTCAAGTGTTTTTCCAAGAGCCTGAGATGTGATTGTAGCGCCTGAGATTGCGTCAACTCCATTGTTCTCGGTCTGACGGTTTGCAGGCTTGGTCACTTCGAAGATGACTTCGCCATCACCTACTGTCTTTCCGACGAATGCCTCAGCGAATGAAGGCTCGTCTGAAATCTTGGCTCCGAGGCCCGGAGTTTCTCCCTTGTGTCCGAAACGTACGGCCTTGATAGTCTTGAGGTCCTTCTCAAGACCTACATAACCCCAGATCGGTCCCCAGAGTCCTGCACCGTAGCAAGGAACTACTGTCACTCCGTTCTTGAAGATGTATACAGGCAGAGCCTTAGGGTCTGCTGTGATCTGTCTCTTGAGGTCTGAGTTGCCGTATACCTCGCACTCCTCGATGTTGAGGGTGCCTACAACCTCTCCGTTGAAGTCAACGAGGATTGCTGATTCGATCTCCTGCTTGTATGTGTCAAGGATTGCTGCATCCTCTACTCCAGGGAATGTCGCAGCTGTAAGGATCTGACCGATTGTGTCCTTCTTTATGTTTGCGTCCTGGGTAGGCTTGAGGAACATTGCCGCAAAGGCAAGAACCGCAGCGACTATCACTACAAGGATAATCGAATATATGACTGTATATGTATTACTGTTTGTATTCATACCTTATATATATTAAGCGATTTTTACCTTTTTTGCCCTTCTCTTGATTGAGCCTTCGATCACATAGTGGTCGATGAGCGGTGCAAATGTGTTCATGAGGAGGATGGCGAGCATCATACCTTCAGGATAGCCCGGGTTCCAGAGACGTACGGTCACTGCGAGAGCACCTACAAGGAATCCGTAGATCCACTTGCCGCACTCTGTCTGAGCTGAGGTCACAGGGTCAGTTGCCATGAATACGGTACCGAAAAGGAAGCCGCCCATCACAAGCTGATAATATCCTGGGAGGTCTGTTGCGCCTACAGCATATCCGAGATAACCGATTGCAAGGCCTCCAAGCACAGATGATACCATGATCTTCCAGCTTGCAACGCCTGTCCAGAGCAGGATGGCTGCACCGATGAGGATTGCGATGACAGAAGTCTCACCTACTGAGCCGGGGATTGTACCGAGTGTCATCTCCCAAAGGCTGTAACCGCTGTCCTGAAGTCCCTGCATCGAAGCATTTGCAAGAGGCGTAGCTCCTGAGAAGCCGTCCGCAAGTTTGTCTGAAGCCATGAATGCCACACCTTCGTTTGTGAATCTCTCTACTCCGCCTGTCCATACTGTGTCACCGGACATCTTGCTTGGATAAGAGAAGAAGAGGAATGCACGTGTAAGGAGTGCCGGGTTCCAGATGTTCATACCTGTACCTCCGAATACCTCCTTGCCGATGATCACTGCGAATGCGACTGCGATGGCGAGCATCCAGAGCGGAACGTCAACAGGGACGATAAGCGGAATGAGCATACCTGAAACGAGGTAGCCCTCGTTTACCTCATGTCCCTGGATCTGAGCCGAAACGAACTCGATGCCGAGACCTACAAGGTAAGATACGATATAGAGAGGAAGTACCTTTACGAGACCGTAAAGAACTATGTTCCAGAAGCCCCAGTCGAGGCCGAATGCGAGGCTGTGCTGATAACCGGTGTTCCAGATACCGAAGAGCATTGCTGGAACGAGGGCGATCACAACCATGATCATGACTCTCTTCAGATCGACGCAGTCCCTTACGTGTGCACCACGACGTGTCACCGTATTGGGAACGAAGAGGAATGTCTCGAAAGCGTCGAATGTCGAATGAAGGAATCCGAGCTTGCCGCCTTTCTCAAAGGTCGGCTTGATCTTGTCTACAAAATTTCTTAATCCGTTCATATTCT
>JAFQAR010000035.1 GCA_017399905.1 Bacteroidales bacterium | reverse complement strand
TTAGGCGCTTCGAGAATCATGTATTCCCCAAAATCGGCAAGACGCCCATAACGCAGCTGGAAATATCGGACATCCTGGACGTAGTGAAGCCCGTTGAACAGAAAGGTCATGTGGCAACGGCCAGATTCATCCTTCAAAGTATCAGTCAGATATTCCGCTATGCGATTCTTTCCGGAAGAGCAAGACATAATATTGCCTCCGACCTTCAAGGCGTACTGCGCCCTGTTCAGAGTTCCCATCGTGCTACCATCACCAATGCTGCAGAGGTAGGTGAACTCCTGCGACGTATTGACACATATGAGGGATATTTCCCTCAGCTATGCGCGTTGAAACTAGCTCCTCTTGTGTTCACCAGACCAGTGGAACTGCTGGGGGCTGAGTGGAAAGAGTTTGACCTTGGCGCGCGCGAATGGCGTATTCCTGCCGAGCGCATGAAGATGAAGCGTCCGCATATCGTTCCGCTCTCTGAACAGGCTCTTGCCATCATAAAGGAGCTTGAAGCGATCACAGGTGGAGGTCGCTATCTGTTTCCAGCTGCTCGAGATCCTGAGAAGCATATCAAAGGGGTACGAATTTTTGTTGCTCTTCGCAGTCTGGGCTACACCAAGGATGAGCTGTGTTTCCACGGGTTCCGCGCCATGGCCTCGACACTTCTGAATGAGCGTGGCTACAACCGCGACTGGATAGAACGCCAGCTTGCCCACTGCCCTCGCGACAGTGTCCGCGCTGCTTACAACTATGCGGAGTATCTGCCGGAGCGACGCCGCATGATGCAGGAATGGGCCGACTATTTAACCTCATTAAAGAATAACGAAGGAAAGAACGATGAATGAGATGATTACCCCATCCCACGAACAGCAGAGTGATGATTATCCCCAGATCGTCATTGCCGATACCGACTGGACTGAAGAGGAGCGAAACGCCATGCGGGAGAACGGTTACGATGACATGGATATGCTGAGAGCATGGCTGTCATAGCACAACGAAAGAAAGAAGTCCTGATGCCTTTGGTGATTTGAGCAAGGAAAAATTTTGTTTAAAGGGAGGCCTTGCATACCATGCAGGGTAAACTTTCAACATTCCAGTTTAACTAGCCTTTTTCTTTAGTGTAGACCTTCACGTTAGTTTTATTTACGGATAAACTGTCGTATTCTTAGAGTACCCTGAATGCTGTCTTCAGGAGTCTCTATGAATACGATTTATGAAGACAAGAGCGCATCGCAGAAGTTTGGTCAGGTGATCAAGGCCTTGCGCAAGAAGAGACAGTTCACCCAAGAAGATCTGTCGGAGAAGTCCGACATCGGAGTACAATATATCAGCAGAATCGAAACCGGCACGGCCAATCCTACACTGAAGGTCATCAGTGCGATTGCCGTTGCCCTTGATGCCGCTCTTTCAGAGTTATTTTCTGGTCTGGAAAAGAATAACGATTAACTTTTAAACTCGGACAGCATTCAGGGATTCAAAATATCTGAACGCACGATGTCTGCCTGCGCGTTGACACCTTGGCCCGTTGCAGGGATAATGAACAAACTCAAGGAGAAAAATCATGTCAGCCCTTAATATCCTCATTGGCGGAGAATCGTTCCGAGAAATCCGTGAACGTAACTGCTACTATGTCGACAAGACCGACCTGCTAGAAGAACTGCTTACCGCAGTTCCCCCCAAGGCTTCTCTCATCACGCGTCCTCGTCGATTCGGTAAGACGCTGACCATGAGTATGCTAAGAGAATTTTTTGATATTCAAAAGGACAGCAGAGATATTTTTGAAGGATTGAAGATTGATCGTAACAAAGAACTTTGTGAAGCGTGGATGAATAAGCATCCGGTCTTCTATATAAGCCTGAAACGTGTTGAAGGTCTTTCTTTTGCTGAAGCCTTGGCTGGCTTTCGCGAGCTTATTTCCCTTCAAAGTTCGGAGTACACCTATCTGCTTCAAAGCGCCGAGCTTTCCGAGAGTGAAAAAGAAGCTTTGCACAGCCTTTTCAGCGGCACGAACGATAAGACTCTTCTTGAATCATCCTTACAGCGCATAAGCGTAGCTCTTCAAAATCACTGGAAAAAACCAGTCATTCTTCTCATCGATGAATACGATGTCCCCCTCGCCTGTGCCCAGCAGAACGGGTACTATCACGAGATGGTGAGTTTTATCCGCAATATGCTGGGGGCGGCCCTTAAGACCAATGCCGCACT
>JAFQAR010000034.1 GCA_017399905.1 Bacteroidales bacterium | reverse complement strand
GTGAACTCTTCCGTGCCGACGTGTTTCAGCGATCCTTCCAGACGAAGGACGCTGATAAGGCTGCCGTCATCGGCGACAAGCACGTCGCCATCGACAGTTTCAAGGCGGCAGTAGCTGTGAACAGGGCCGTAGAGCAGTTCGGACACGGCTCTTGCACCGCGTTCCATTCCATTAATAATGTTATCGAGCATCAGAAGTTCCTCGCTTGAGAACGACCTGTTCGATGACCACGCCGCGCGGGGTTTTCACCGTGGATGCACGGCTGACCAGAACAGTGGCAATAAGGTGCTGGGTGTTTTCGACACCGATGCTGGATTCGTAGGAGACGAGCAGAGGGAACTCTATTCGCCAGGTCGCTTTCCCTTCCACCATGCCGGAGGCAATGATGACCGGAGCCTGAGTGGTGACAGCAGAGGCCGAAAGCCTTTTGTCACGGATCAGGTCAAGGATGCCGGAACTCTGAAGAGAGGAAAGAAAGGATGTGTACGCGCCAGAGGAAAAGTTCGGGCGCAGGTCTTCCAGCTTCTTTCGCCATTCCAGAAAGTCCAGAGACATGGCTTCGGTGATGGTGTTGGATGCCCACGTCAGCAGTCCTTGCTGACTAAGCACAGGGCGATCCAGAGGAATCATGGGCGCAAGGCGGAGGTCGGGAGTCGCCGCAAAGAAGGTCGGCGCAGGCTTATTCAGGATAAGCACACCGATGACGGCAAGGCTCAGGCACTGAGTCAGCGTCAGGCCGAGAGCGACTTTGGAAACGAGATGGTACTGGCTTCTGTACCAGTTCAGTCCGCCGATGACCTTTTCCGATTCCGCATGGTCAGGCGATATTTCGGCAGAAGCTGCGGGGAATTCCGGCTTCTGCGGAGAGTTTTTCTTCGAGTTGAAGAAGCTCATGCCCGTCTCCTTTGGTTTACAGGCCGAGATCGTTCAGGCCGGAAGTCTGGTCGGAACCGAACAGAGTGGCAGAGCCGGAACCGAGAGCTTCACCAAGGCCGAGAAGCACAGAGCCGATAAGGACTTTGACCATACCGCTCTTGTACGAACCGTCGTTTCTTTCCTTGGCGGCCTTGAACATTTCGATGCCGCCGCAGAGGCCCATGCCTATGCCGGTGGCGAAGCCGGCCATAGTGATGCCTTTGGCTACACCCTTGGCGTTGTCGGCGATGTTGAGGCCCATTTCACCGGCGGTGATGGCCGCATCTGCCGCATCAGGGGCAAGCAGGAAGGCTGCGCCCGCGCCAAGCATGAGCAGGGAAAGGCGCAGGGATGAGGGTTTCCAAAGGGAACAGTTATGCTTCATGAAGTCTCCTTTTTCAGCCGAGTATGGTGTTGATATGCGACTGAACGTCGCCGCCAAGCGTGGCACCGATGCCGCGCAGGAACTCAACAAGGTTGACGGCGATGATTCCCCCAATCATGTGAACGAAAGCTCGGCTGAAGCTTGGAAAGATTGGAGGTTCGCTTGAAATTTGTAGAAAATGTTTATTGGCAGTGGCTCAATAAATGACGAAGAATGCGCTGTGAGAAATGACGAAGAAAACTTGCCTTTGTACGTCTATTGTACTAACATACCCCCAAAAAGGAGGAAGCTCATGGCTATAGCAATCAGTAACTCTCCGTCTCGATCTGGACGAATAGGCCTTCGGGCTACCCCTGCTCAGGAACATTTGCTCAGGTGCGCAGCCGCGAGTTCTCGTAAATCTCTGACTGACTTCATCCTCGACAGTGCTTGCCGTTCGGCGGAGCAGACACTGCTGGATCAGCGTCTTTTTCTTGTTTCTTCTGAAATCGGGGAAGAAGTCTTGCAGATGTTGGATTCACCTGCCGTGGAAACCGAGGGGCTGCGTCGTCTCCGTGACATCAAGTCGCCTTGGGAGGAGTAATGCTGCTCCGTCCACAGCGTCTCAACGCTTCGCACGACCTTTCAGGATTCGATTGCGGTGAAGACTCTCTGAATTTGTGGCTTGTGAACCACGCCAGACAGGCTGATACCAGCGGGTCGGCGAGAACCTTCGTCGTTTTGGAATCCGAAACTAGTTCCGTGGTAGGATACTTCAGCCTTACTGTTGGCCAGATTGATGTTGTGGATGCGCCTGCAAGAGTAGCTGCGGGAATGGGAAGATTTCCTATTCCGGTTGTTCTCTTGGCGCGTCTCGCAGTGGACACCAAATGGCAGTCAAAAGGATTAGGCAGATCCATGTTACGCGAGGCTGTACTCAAAACTCTTGCTCTCTCAGAAAACGTGGGGGTTCGAGCTATGCTCGTTCATCCGCTTAATGAGGAGGCGGAAGCCTTCTATATGAAGTACGGCTTCGTAAAATCCCCAGTCAGGGAAAAGCAGCTTCTTCTCTTGTTGAAGGACGCAAGAAAAACTTTTTCTCAGTCATAATCTCCCAGCAATCCATATCGACTTACCCTCCTTTTTCAGCCGAGTATGGTGTTGATATGCGACTGAACGTCGCCGCCAAGCGTGGCACCGATGCCGCGCAGGAACTCAACAAGGTTGACGGCGATGATTCCCCCAATCATATGAACGAAAGCTCGGCTGAAGTTTTTCGGCTGATTAGGGGTGTCGCGAAGGAGGCAAAGCCCGCGCACAATGCCTATGAGTCCGATGATCGCAATGCAGTACACGGCGAACTGGATGTAAATGGAGGCAGGTGATGCACTCGGGCTGTAGCTGAGGATGTGTTCAGAGGATTTGTCGAAGATGCTCATGGACAGCGTATCCATGAACGCAGGCAGGTTCAGAAGCAGGACGGCGCAGGTAAATGACCATGCCGCGACGGTACGATCGAAGCGATGTTTCTGGCTGATGGCCTGAACTGCCGAGAGTACGGCAAAGCCGATACCGATAAGGTAGCTCAGTGTGACGATGACCGGCCACCATTGCTGAAGATGCGGTATGACGTTGGCGAGATAGTTTTCCATGGACTCACCTCTTGATATTCAGGATGAGTACGCCCACAGGAGTACCGCTTTTCAATTTGACGGTAGGAGGTCTGTCGAACTGTCGCTCGAAGATCTTTCCGGCTTTTTCACCAACCTTGCCTGCGGCTATCCACGC
>JAFQAR010000033.1 GCA_017399905.1 Bacteroidales bacterium | reverse complement strand
TTTTTGGGGGACATACGGGGGACGCGAAACACAAAGAAAAATCGCTAAAGTACTGATTTTGTGTACTTTAACGATTTTATCTGTGATTCGGTTGGGATTCGAACCCAAGACCCACAGCTTAGAAGGCTGTTGCTCTATCCAACTGAGCTACCGAACCGATCCTTGTTGTTCTTTCGGGGAGACTGAGGCGTCGGGTGTCCGATTGTTCGGTCTTTTTCCGAAAGTGGCTGCAAATATAGTGGATTTCTTTTAAAACTCAAAATTTTTGATAGCCGGTGTGTTTTACATTGTCATGTTTATATTTACATGGCAGGGTTTTACGGTTATTGCCGGCTGGGCGGAATTGACAAAGTCAGCCCAGCCGAGGTTTGACATCATTGTTCTGGCTGACCTTTCATCAAGGCCTGCGTGACAGGAAATGTCTGTGGCATGTCGTCGGGTCCTACCTGTATTCCGAAAGCCGGTGCATGACGATGGTCCCGTCGCTTGGGAGGGAGGCGCCGGAATGAAGGCCGTGAGCGCCAGCGGAGGCCGGAATGACGGTGGATAAAGCGCCAGCGGAGGCCGTTCCGCCGTCTGTGACGTTGTACCATGTGAGGGTGAGGGAGTCGCCGTTGCGCACGGCATGGGTGATGGCGGCTTCAATGCCGTCGACAGTAAGGGAGAGTCCGTCGAGCGTGGCGCTGGTGCCTGAGGGAATGTATCTGCCGAAGGACCCGATGCAGCCGGGGGCTGAAACCGCCACCTGTCCGCCGCAGAGGAATTCGAGCGTCACGGTGCCGAAAGGGGTGTCCGGGTCGGATTCCCATAGGGTCCGGTAGAACCGGTCTCCGGGTGCCTCGTAGATGCATGAGGATAAAATAAGGGCTGCCATAATGCAGATGATCGTGGCAGCCTTGCAGTGGGAAGTGCTTTTCATGTCGCTACCTGTTAAATGTTCGTCATCAGGCAGCAGTTCAATGATTATGCCTTATTCTTGTTCTGTAATGCCTTGCCGGCCATTTCTATTCCTGTGACCAGGCTGAAGCCGATAAGGGCGAAGAGCACGGCCCATCCTGCCTGGTAGCCGCCTGTCCTTGCGACCTGTTCCATGGCTTCGACATTGCTCCAAGGCCATACCTTCACGAGTGAACCGATTATGAAGCCTGCGAGGACGATGAGGGTTTCCTTGTTCCAGCGTGCGAGGAGCCAGTGGAGGAACTTGGAGAATCCGAGGATGCCGACTGCTGCTCCAATGAGGAATACGCACATGATCAGCAGGTTCCTGCCGAAGTCAACGCCTGCGACGAGGTCGGAGATGCAGCTCATTATGTACTGGTACTTTCCGAGGATGAGAAGGATGAAGCTTCCGGATATTCCGGGGAGGATCATTGCGCAGATCGCGATGGCTCCGCTGAGGAATATGAACCACAGACCTTCTGGGGTCTGGGTGGGCGAGAGTGTACATATCACTACTCCCAGTACCATTCCAAGCACGAGGAAAAGTCCTTCACGCATCTTCCATCCTGAGATTCCACGTAGGATGAATATCGATGATGCGACGATGAGACCGAAGAAGAAGGCCCATGTCTGGATAGGGAATTCGCTCAGAAGCATCTGCATGAGGCCGGCGAGTGCCACGACGCTGAGTCCGATGCCGAGGATCAGGGATATGAGGAAGTTTCCGTTGATGTGTTTCCAGAATTCACGGAACTTTCCGCTGAAGAGGAGGCGCATGGCCTCTGTATTGACGGATGCTATGGAACTGACGAATTCGTCGTATATGCCCATTATGAAGGCGATCGTGCCGCCTGATACTCCCGGTATCACGTCAGCTGCGCCCATGCATGCTCCTTTTACCGCTATGAGCAGGTAGTCTTTAAGTCTTCTCATCTTGAGCTATTTGATCTTTGTGAGGAAATCGGTGATCGCCGCGAAAATCTGACGTGCTTCCGAACGGAGGTCCGTCGTTTCGCCGCCTGCAAGGATCATGTCGTATGGGTGTCCTTCGTATTCGCATCTGCCGATCTTGAATCTTGCTTTCGTGCAGCGCGCGAGAAAATCGATGGGGAAGTCTCTGTTGTCCACCATCGAGATGAAGAGGTCGCTCTTTTCGTCGATGAGGCCGCTTACCTTCTTAAGGTCGGGCATGCCCACCCAGTCGAGTTCCTTCTTGAGGATGGTGTTTGTGATGCTGGTCAGGAGAAGTTCGTCCTTTCCGATGCGGCGGAAGTCGAAGAAGTAGATGTTTACCTTTATTCCGGTACTTCTGCCCCAGGCCATGATGTCATCCTTGAGCACATCGAATCCGGGTTCCTCGACATCAATGACGACGTTGGCGGTGCCGATTGCGGACAACGGCATCAGCCCGGTCTCGACGTCGCTGACGTATTTCCTTATCCTTCTGTTTCTGGAGAATTTCTTCAATATGTCAAACATGGTCATTCAGCTATGGGTGTGTTTGCCGCAATCAGTTCGCGGATTTCTTTCTTTGCGGCCTTCCATCTCGGGATGTCGATCTTCGTGCCGACAACCTCCACCACTTTCGCAGCAATTATCGAGCCGACTTCTCCGCAGACCTTCAGCGGCATGCCGAGCGAATGGGCATAGAGGAAGCCCGCGGCATAGGTGTCACCGGCTCCGGTAGCATCGACAGGCTTGGCCGGCCATGCTTCGATATAGTGGAATTCGTCTCCGCTCTTGACCATCGAACCCTCCTTGCCGACCTTGACCACAGCGATACGGCATTGTCTTGCGATCTCGTCGAGGGCCTCCCTCGGCTCCAGCTTTGTGAATGCCTTGGCTTCGGTCTCGTTTGCGAATACGATGTCAACGTAATTCTCCACCAGGTCATGCAGGAAGGCATTGTTCGACTCTACCACGTTGTACGATGCCATGTCCAGCGATATGATGCATCCGGCCTCTTTCGCAAGCTCCACGGCCCTGCGTATGGTCGCCTGGTTCTGGACCAGGTATCCTTCTATATGGAAATAGTCATAACCCTGGAAGTATTCCGGCTTGAGATCCTCGGGAACGAGCTCGAGGGCGGCACCGAGATAGACGGCGAATGTCCTTTCTGCATTGGGTGCGGTTATGAAGACCATAGCCCTTCCTGAAGAATGGACGCCTTTCAGAAGCATGGACTTGATGCCGTATTGCTCCTGGTCGCTTTTGAACAGGTGGCCGAGGTCATCGTCTCCGACCTTGCCTATGAATCCGGACTCCATGCCGAATATGGCTGTGCCGGTGATCGCGTTTGCTGCGGATCCTCCAGCCACGAGCTGGACTCCCATAGGCTTGAGGGTCTTCCATATCTTGTCTCCAGTCTCCATGTCGACATGCTGCATGCTTCCCTTGGGAAGGTGGAATTCGTGCAGGAACCTGTCATCCGGAAGTACGGCCAGTATGTCTGTCAGGGCGTTTCCGATACCTAAAATAGACGCCATAAATATTCTTTTTGGTGTTAAATCTACAAAGTTAGCAAACTTTTGGATAAATTTGCACCCATATTATGAAAGACACTTTAAAGAAGATTTTTAAATATGTGCTCTCGGCCGGGTTTGCCGTGCTCCTGCTGTGGTTCTCGTTCCGTGATGTGGAGTGGGCTGATTTTGTGGAAGGGCTTCGGTCGTGCCGTTGGGAGTTCATCGCGGTTTCCATGGCCGCAGGCTCTTTTGCATTCTGGCTCAGGGCCCTCCGATGGAGAAGGCTGCTGCTTCCTATAGATGATTCGCTTACAAGGATCACGACATTCAACGGAATCAACATAGGCAACATATCGAATTTTGTGTTCCCGCGCATCGGGGAATTCGTGCGCTGCGGAGTCATCACCCGCCGTTCGCTCCCTGTAGATCCTGCGGAGCCGGAGCATAAGAAGGCTTCCTACGACAAGGTGCTGGGAACGGTTGTCCTTGAAAGGAGCTGGGAACTTCTTGTGATGCTTCTGCTGCTTGTCGTCGTTGTTGTCGGGGGATTCAGCCGTTTCGGTGGTTTCTTTGTGGACCAGATATGGAATCCTATGGTGAGCCGTCTGGACACCGCAGTGTGGTGGGTGGTCGCTCTGGCTGCGGCCGCTGCATGCGCTTCACTTTATGCGGTCTGGCGTTTCCGCAGCTCCAATGCCTTCTGCGCAAAGCTCTGGGGCATCTTCCGCGGACTCCTTCAGGGCTTCTCAAGCTGTCTGAAGATGGAAAAGAAATGGCTTTTCTTCGCGTATACGGCCTTCATCTGGGTTATGTACTGGCTTATGGCTGCCTGCTCGATGTGGGCCGCCCCGTTCCTCGACGGACTTGACCTGATCGACGCCCTTTTCCTTTCGCTTGTGGGCGGAATAGGCTTCGCCGTTCCTGTTCCGGGAGGCATCGGCGCCTTCCATTTTGTCATCTCGCTGGCTCTTTCTGCAATCTACGACGTCCCTGTGGAGCTCGGCATCGTATATGCCACCCTCTCGCATACGTCGCAGGCCATAACGCAGATCGCTTTCGGTGCCGGTTCATACATCTACGAAGCTCTTCGCAAATGAAGATAATCAAGGGCATATTCATCATTCTGGCTCACCTCGTCGCGGGAAACCTGCTTTCTTCGTTGATCGGATTCATTCCCGGAAGCGTTGTGGGCATGGTGCTGATGTTCCTGTCCCTGCTGCTGGGAATCGTGAAGGAGGACTCTGTCCGGGAGGTGGCTGAATTCCTGACGGGCAACATGACCCTTTTCTTCCTGCCAGCCTTTATGGGCATAATGGACCTCTGGGGCATCCTCAAGGTCAACTTCTGGGGCTGGATCGCTGTGGTGGCCATCTCTACTGTAGCTGTACTCGTTTCGTCGGGATGGGTCCAGCAGGGAATCGAATATATTACAGGAAAGGAGGACGCGGAATGAAGGAACTGATAATGAATATGCCGATGATGCTGTCGCTGACGGTGGGAGCATATCTTCTCGGCCTGTGGGTCAGGAAGAAGTCGGGCCTGGCGCTTCTGCATCCCTTCTTCATAAGCATACCCGTCATCCTTGCCGTCCTGAAGTCCGCGGACATCCCGTACTCCTTCTATAAGGAATCGAACTTCATCATAGACTTCCTGCTCGGCCCGAGCGTCGTGTCCCTCGGCTATCTACTTTACCGCAACAGGGAGGTTATAAGGCTTAATGCTCTCGGAATATTGTCGTCCGTCCTGACCGGAAGCGTCGTGGGTGTCGTAAGCGTCGTCCTGCTGGGATGGCTGACCGGCCTGGATGAAATGTTCATACTGTCGCTGGAGGCCAAGTCCGTAACGACTCCTGTGGCGATGGACATAACCTCCTCGATCGGAGGAAATCCGACTCTGGCCGCAGTCTCTGTCGTGGCCTGCGGATTCCTCGGAGCTGTGGCCGGACCGCTGTGCATCAGGCTTTTCCGTATAAAGTCACCTGTGGCGAAAGGTCTTGCCATGGGCTGTTCGGCTCATGGACTCGGTACTGCAAGGGCCGTGGAAATGGGAGCTGTCGAAGGTGCGGTAAGCGGCTTGTCCATCGCGCTGATGGGAATAGCGACAGCATTGTTCGTCCAGCTTTTCAATATGTATGTCCCTATTGCATGACAACTTCTGGCATACCCTTTGCAAATATCGGTGTACGGTTAGTTTAGTTGTTAATAATAGGGTTATGGTTCAACAAGGGGCTCCGGCAATCTGCCGAAGCCCCTTGTTGATTTTCTTCTATTTCTGTCTTAGGAAGACGTTCACCGGACATCCTATGAAGTCGAACTTCGAGCGGAGCTTGTTTTCCAGGAAGCGTCTGTAAGGTTCGCGGATATACTGCGGAAGATTGCAGAAGAACGCGAATGACGGTGCCTTGGTAGGAAGCTGGGTGACATACTTGATCTTGATGTATTTGCCCTTCCATGCAGGTGGCGGATAGTTCTCGATCTCCGGAAGCATCTCTTCGTTCAGCTGTGATGTCGAGATCCTGCGCGAGTAGTTCTCGTACACATGTGCCGCAGCGTTGAGGACATCCATGATCCTCTGCTTGTTGATCACAGAAGTGAAGATGATAGGGAGGTCGTTGAACGGTGCGAGCCTTTCCTTTATGGCTGCAGTATACTCCTTCATCGTGTTGCTGTCCTTCTCGACGGTGTCCCATTTGTTCACCACTACGACGCAGCCCTTCTTGTTCCTCTGGATGAGGTTGAATATGGCCATGTCCTGTGACTCGATGCCGCTCTGTGCGTCGATCATAAGGATACATACGTCGGAGTGCTCGATGGCACGGATCGACCTCATCACCGAATAGAACTCTAGGTCTTCGTGAACCTTGGCCTTCTTTCTCATTCCGGCGGTGTCCACGAGCATGAACTCATGTCCGAACTTGTTGTAGAGGGTTGCGATGGAGTCGCGTGTCGTTCCTGCTATCGGAGTGACGATGTTCCTTTCCTTTCCGAGAAGGGCGTTGGTGAGGGAAGACTTTCCTACATTCGGCTTGCCGACGATGGTGAAGTGAGGAAGATCAGGACGCTCGTCCTTGTCAGGGTCCTCTTCCGGAAGTGCCTTCACGATAGCGTCCAGAAGGTCACCTGTTCCGCCTCCGTTTGCAGCAGATATGCTGTATACCTCTCCCAGTCCGAGTGAGTAGAACTGGAAGGCGTCGTACATCTTCTCTCCGGAGTCTATCTTGTTGACAGCCAGGATGACAGGCTTTCCGCTTCTTCTGAGGATGTCGGCGATCTCCTCGTCATAGTCGGTGATGCCGATGCTTGCCTCGACCATGAAAAGCACTACATGCGCCTCTTCGATGGCCAGTACGACCTGCTTGCGGATCTCCTCCTCGAAGATGTCGTCCGAGTTGGATGTGTATCCTCCCGTATCCACTACGGAAAATTCCGAACCGCACCACTCGCATCTGCCGTAGTGCCTGTCTCTGGTCACTCCCGCAGTCTCGTCTACGATTGCCTGTCTCATTCCCACGAGACGGTTGAAAAGTGTGGACTTGCCTACATTCGGACGTCCTACAATAGCTAAAAGACTCATAATTTCAAGTTTCTAATGGCAGGTCTCCCTGGAACCGCAACTTCCGCAGCCTCCTTCATCACAGGCCACCGGGTTGCCGTCCTTGTCTTTCCTGCCCCAAAGCTTAATCTCCTCTTCCTTCGCGCATTTGATGCCTCTCTTGCGCATCTCGATGTTGTTCTCGATCTCCGTCTCGGGGAACTTTCCGTCCTTCCTGAAGATGATGTTGAAGCACATTCCGAATACGCATAGTGCAATTAGGAGTAAAGCAGCAATGAATATTTCCATATATAATCAATAAAATTCCGTCGGGAAGACAGTCCTCCCGGCGGAATCATCATCAATTTCAGTTCCTAGTTGATGAAGCTGGAGCTGATCTCTTCGTAATTGTATACCTTGTCAATGATGTTCGCGAACATGTCGGTCATTGTGAGGACGGTGATCTTGCTCTTGTCCTTTGTCTCGTCGTTGCTCAAAGGAATTGTATCCGAAACGATCACCTCTTCAAGTGCCGACTCTGCAATCCTGTCATATGCAGGACCTGAGAATACGGCGTGTGTCGCACAAGCCCTTACGCTGAGAGCGCCCATTTCCTTCAGGACGTTGGCGGCCTTTGCAAGAGTTCCCGCTGTGTCGATCATGTCGTCTACGATGACGATGTTCTTGCCTGCTACCTCGCCGATGGCTGTGATAGAAGCTACGACATTAGCCTTTTCGCGTGACTTGTGGCAGATGACCACAGGACACTCGAGATATCTTGCATATGCGTTCGCCCTCTTGGCGCCTCCCATGTCGGGAGCGGCAATCGCAAGGTTGTCGATATTGAGGGACTTGATGTAAGGGAGGAATACAGCACTTGCGTAGATGTGGTCTACCGGAACATCGAAGAATCCCTGGATCTGGTCTGCGTGAAGGTCGCATGTCATCACGCGGTCACAACCGGCAGCGTGGAGCATGTTGGCTACAAGCTTTGCACCTATGGAAACTCTCGGCTTGTCCTTTCTGTCCTGTCTTGCCCATCCGAAATACGGCATTACTGCAATCACCTTGTGGGCTGATGCCCTCTTGGCTGCGTCGATCATGAGCAGGAGCTCGAAAAGATTGTCAGTAGGAGGGAAAGTGGACTGGACGATGAATACAGTCGCTCCTCTTACGCTCTCATTGTAGCAAGGCTGGAACTCCCCGTCGCTGAATGTGAGGACATCTGAATTTCCTACCTCTACTTTTAATGCCTTAGCCACCTTCAGGGCGAAATCCTTTGAAGCCTTGCAGGTGAAGATCTTGAGTTTGTGTTCGTGATGCATTGTTGTGGTATTTGTGTCTAAATTATTCCTTAATGTCTTCGAGAACCGCACCGATGTAGTCCAGTATCTCGTCTCTTCCCATGCCTGTTTCGGAAGAACTTACGAACGTCGGAGGAAGCTCCTCCCAGTGTTCGAGTATCTGTCCCTTCATCTTCTCGATCTGGGTCGCAAGGGCAGTAGGGCCCATCTTGTCCCCCTTCGTGAATATGATGGCAAAGGGAATACGGCTCTGTCCCAGCTCGAAAAGGAAGTCCATGTCGGTCTGGCCTATGTCGTGGCGCGAGTCGATCAGGACGAAAAGCATGACCATTTCCTGAGACAGATTGATGTAGTTGCGGATCACCTGCTCCAGCTTCTGCTTGCCTGTCGCCGAGATCTTGGCGTATCCGTAACCCGGAAGGTCCACCAGATACCACTGCCTGTTGATAAGGAAATGGTTCACAAGACGTGTCTTGCCGGGCTTGCTGGATGTCATCGCAAGCTTCTTGTTGTTGCAGAGCATGTTTATGAGGGAAGATTTGCCTACGTTAGATCTTCCGATGAAGGCGAATTCAGGAAATTTCTGCTTCGGCTTCTCGGATATACGTGTGCTGCTGCCTGAAAACAAGGCTTCTGTAATCTTCATAAAACGTGGCGTCCTTTAAAACGTGCGCAAAGATATGAATTTTTATTTTATTTCTTATGAAAGAGTGGTGCTCGTGTGGGAATTTTTGCTAAATTTGTTGCGCATGAACGAAAAATGTATGGAAAAAGAATTTATCGGTCTTTTTGAGTTGCAGACAAGGCTTAAAGAGGGGATAGAATGTCTTTTTCCAAACCGCATCTGGGTAAGGGCCGAAGTGAGTGCCGTAAAGGCGCGTAACGGAGGCCATTGTTATCTGGAATTGTCCCAGAGCGGAGAGGATGGGCTCATGGCCAAGGCCGATGCCATAATATGGAGTTCGAAATACAGGTTCATAGCCCCATATTTCGAGTCGGTCACAGGCTCTCCCGTCTCTGTGGGGATGGTGATTCTGGCGGAGGTTCAGGTGACCTTCAGTCCTCTGTACGGCCTTTCGCTGATAATCAACGACATAGACCCGGAATTCACTCTCGGAGTGATGGAACTCGAGAGGCAGCGCACCATAGAAAGGCTTCGTGATGAAGGACTTATGGACCTTCAGGCGGGGCTCTCCCTTCCTGCTCTTCCGGGCAGGCTTGCGGTCATTTCTGCGGAAGATGCTGCCGGCTACCGTGACTTCATGCGTCATCTCCATGAGAATCCATACGGCTTTGTCTTCGATACAGATCTGTATCCTGCCCTTATGCAGGGTGCCGGATGTCCGGCATCCATAATCGCGGCCATGGATGAGGTGATGGACTCGGGAAAGCTGTACGATGCCGTGCTCGTGCTCCGCGGAGGCGGCTCCAGGCTGGACCTTTCATGCTACGATGACTATGACCTGGCTGCTGTCATAGCTCAGTATCCCATGCCTGTCATGACTGCGGTAGGCCACGACCAGGACTATCATGTGTGCGACATGGTGGCCCATGTTTCCGTCAAGACCCCTACGGCTCTCGCAGACTTCATCATCGGCATGTATGAGGATGAGGATGCGAGACTTTCTTCATATGTGTCCCGTCTGAAGCTTGCTGCCGGTGTGCGTATCGCTTCCGCCGAGTCTGCGCTGGACATGATGAAGGCCAGGATAAAGGGGGCGATGGCGATGAAGCTGGCGCACATGGTGTCGCGTGTGGATCTGCTTGAGGCGAGGATCGCCGCAGCCGATCCGGCAAAGATGCTTGCGCGTGGATATGTGCTCGCCGTCGATGCCGGAGGTGTCGTGCTCAAATGTGCTGCCGGCCGTGCGGAAGGTGACCGTATTTCCCTGATGTTCAGGGACGGTACGGTGGATTGTGAAGTGAAGAATGTGGAATGTAAAGATGAAGCGTGAGAAATATGGAAGAAAGATTTGACTACACGAAGGCTGTCGAGGAACTTGAAGCGATAGCGGCGAAGGTCGAGGACCCTCAGACTCCGATAGGCGACATGGAGGCCTGCATGAAGAGGTCCGGAGAACTCGTGGCCGCATGCCGGGCGTATCTGCGCGGGGTCAGGGACAGGCTTGACGGACTTATGGATGAATAAAACAAACTTATTAAGGATATGTGCGCAAAGAAGACGATGATTTACGACCATGACAAATGGCTGTTGCCCTACAAGGATGCGATAGACAGAAGACATGAGATGATCCTGGATCTCAAGGAGAGGCTTTCTGTGGGAGGCACCCTGAGCCAGGGCATGAACAACCACATCTATTACGGCCTTCACCGTGACAAGGCCGGCAACTGGATTTTCCGCGAGTGGGCTCCGAATGCCACGAAAATCTACATCATAGGCGAGTTCAACAACTGGAAACGCACCGAGGCCTATGCACTCAGGCCGATAGGAGGCGGAAACTGGGAGATCGTTCTGCCTGCGATGTTCCTTGACCACGGTACGCTGTACAAGCTCTACATAGAGTGGAAGGGCGGTGGGGCCGAAAGGCTTCCGGCATATGTGACAAGAGCCGTTCAGGATCCTGTGACGAAGACTTTCTGTGCGCAGGTCTGGGATCCTGTGCCATATGAGTGGAAGAACCCGGGCCCTGGAAAGAGACCCCATCCGATGATCTACGAATGTCATATCGGAATGGCGACTGAGCAGGAGAAGGTCGGAACCTTCGAGGAATTCCGTCTCAATGTGCTTCCGAAGGTCGCCGAACTCGGATACGATACGCTGCAGATAATGGCGCTCCAGGAGCATCCGTACTATGGCTCGTTCGGCTATCAGGTGGCGAATTTCTATGCCCTCAGTTCGCGTTTCGGTACCCCTGAGGAGTTCAAGGCCCTGGTGGATGACGCTCACGGACTCGGCATCGCTGTGGTCATGGACATAGTCCATTCGCACTCTGTGGACAATGAGGCTGAGGGATTGGGCAACTTTGACGGAAAGGAAGACCTGTACTTCTATACCGGATGGCAGGGACGCCATCCTGCATGGGGTTCCCGCTGCTTTGATTACGGCAAGGATGAAACCAAATACTTCCTTCTTTCAAACTGCAAGTACTGGATGGAGGAATACCATATCGACGGATTCCGCTTCGACGGCGTGACCAGCATGCTTTATTGGGACCACGGTCTCGAGAAGGCCTTTGTCGGATATGACAACTATTTCAATCAGGGCGTCGATGAAAACGCGGTGGCATATCTTGCGCTTGCGAACATGCTTATACGTGAGGTGAATGAGGATGCCTTCACTATTGCCGAGGACGTCAGCGGCATGGCCGGCCTGGCTGCTCCGTTCGAACAAGGCGGCGTAGGCTTCGATTTCAGGATGAGCATGGGTGTCGCCGACAACTGGATCAAGTGGATCAAGGAGCTCTCCGACGACCAGTGGAGCATGGGTGAGATGTGGTGGCAGCTCACCAACAAGCGTGAGGACGAGAAGACGATCAGCTATGCCGAGTGTCACGACCAGGCGATGGTGGGAGACAAGACGATAGCTTTCCGCCTTATGGATGCGGAGATGTATACGTCGATGAACAAGGAATCACAGTCACCGGTAGTCGACAGGGGTATGGCCCTGCACAAGATGATACGTCTTGCTACAATGGCGACATGCGGAGACGGATACCTCACCTTCATGGGTAACGAGTTCGGTCATCCTGAGTGGATAGACTTCCCTCGTGAAGGAAACGGATGGTCTCACAAGCATGCCAGAAGACAGTGGTCTCTGGCCGAGCCTGACTATCTCAGATATAGATATTTGAGAAATTTTGACAAGGCAATGGTGGCTCTGGCGCGTCAGGAAGGCATTCTTGATGAAAAACCGGAACTTTTTGTGCAGGATGAAGAGAAAAAGATTCTGATTTTCAAAAGAAAAAGTTGTATCTTTGCACTCAATTTCAACCCCACGGCTTCATTCGTCGATTATGCCTTCGCGGCACCGGCGGGAAAATATGAGGTCGTATTGAATTCAGACGAAGACGAATTTGACGGCTTCTCCAGAGTTAAGACTGGGGAGGTGCATTTTAGTGTACCTGTCAAAAGCGAAAACGGAAACGGCAAATACAAGAATTCCCTCTCGCTTTACCTTCCTGGCAGATGCGCTTTGGTTTTGAAGAAGATAGATTAAATAACTTAAATATAAACAAGTATGGCTTTTCTTAAATTCAACAAGTCCGAGCTTGTCAACCTTGAGTACTCGCTTAAGCGTGAGCTCATCGTTGCAAACGAGACAGGTGCGTACTGCAACACGTCGATCGTGACGTGCAATACAAGACGCTATCACGGACTGCTGGCCGTCCCTGTGGACGAGCTGGGTGGCGGAAAGTATATGTTGCTTTCTGCGCTGGATGAGAGTCTTGCCCTTGGAGGCAAACAGTTCAACCTTGGTATCCATTGCTACGGTGACACTTATGAGCCGAGAGGACATAAGTACATCATCGACTTCGATGCGGATCCGGTTCCTGTTGTGACCTACAAGGTTGGAGGAATCCTATTCACCAAGACTATCCTCATGGTTCCGGACAGCGATCAGGTGCTTATTAAGTATGAACTTCTTGAAGCTCCTTCAAAGGTTTCGCTCATGCTCAAGCCTTTCCTTGCCTTCAGAAGCGTACACAGCCTTACAAGCCAGAATTCCGAGGCTTATACAGGCTATGATGAGGTTGACGGCGGTGTTTCGTTCCGCCTCTATAACGGATTCCCGGACCTTAATCTTCAGATTTCAGGCAAGGCTTCATTCAAGTATCAGCCATACTGGTACAGCGGCGTGACCTATTCAGACGAGTATCGTCGTGGATTCGACTGCAGGGAGGACCTCTTCGTTCCTGGCACATTTACTACAGAACTCAAGCCGGGCGAGTCAGTCGTATTCTCGGCTTCGGTGAACGAGATCAACCCTAAGGGCCTTAAGAGGAAGTTCACCGACTGCATCAAGAAGATGCCTGCTATCGAGACATATCATGACCTTCTCGTCCACAATGCGAACCTCTTCAAGGTGCATCAGGGCGACAAGGCACGCATCAATGCCGGTTTCTCATGGCTTGAGACAGGTCTTCTCCGCGAGACCATAGCGTCACTTCCGGGTCTGACACTCTATGCAAACGGCGACTGCGACGAATTCGAGAAGATCCTCGACACCCTCATCGCTGATGAGCAGGAGCGTCTCTTCCATCGTACAACCCAGTGTGAGGCTCCTCTCAGACTTACCGATACCATCCAGCAGTACATCCGTTTCAGCGGAAAGGAAAAGCAGATATGGAAGAAGTACGGCGAGACCCTCAAGGGTATCATCGAGAGCTATGCTCCGGGACGCAGAAAGGAGATCGCCATGCATCCTAACGGACTTCTCTGGGCTCAGATGGACGGTGTCGCACTTTCATGGATGAACGCATATGTATATGGCCGTCCTGTCACTGAAAGAGCCGGCTATCAGGTGGAGACAAACGCATTCTGGTACAACGCACTCTGCTTCGCAATCGATATGGAGAACAAGTACGGTCCTAAGAAGAGCGAATTCGTGGCAAGGTGGACTCCGGTACGTGACCTTGTGAAGGAGAACTTCCAGCCTACATTCTGGAAGCCGGAGTGGGGATATCTCGCAGACTATGTGGGCAACGGACCTGTTGACCAGGCTGTAAGACCGAACCTTCTCTTCCCGATCTATCTTGAATATTGTCCGGTAGACGATGAAGTCGTTTCAGAGGTTGTGATGACCATCAATGACGAGCTCGTTACAAAGAGGGGACTCAGGTCACTCTCTCCAAGGAATGAGGCTTACAGGGGTGTTTACGAGGGCTCACAGATCGACCGTGACCTCGCATACCATCAGGGCTGTGCCTTCCCTGACCTTCTTGCACCATACATCGACGTATGCTTCAGGATGATGGGCGAGACATTCTACGGAAGAGCGAAATATCTTGTTGAGGGCTTCTTCGAGGACATCAGCAAGCACGGTGTGGGAGCATTCTCTGAGCTTTATGACGGAGACCCTCCTCATGAGCCGCACGGAGCTATCTCATCTGCGATGAGTACGGCTGCTCTCCTGCACATTGGATATATTATGAAACAGTATAAGAAGGAGGATAAGTAATGAGAGTTCTGATGTTCGGATGGGAGTTCCCTCCTCATATTGCGGGAGGTCTCGGAACAGCCTGCTACGGTATGACCAAAGGTCTTGCCTATAATGATGTGGATGTCCTCTTCGTCATGCCTTCGGCTTCAGGAGATGAAGATGAGAGCGCGGTGAAGATCATCAACGCCAGCGATGTGGCCATCGATACTGTAAGCGCTACTGTGGACGAGTTCCTCGGAAAGGTGCAGTTCGTCCATATCGGTACAAACATGGTCCCTTATGTCGATCCGCAGGACTTCACCAAGATGGTTGAGGAAGAGCGCAAGAGACAGATCAAGGGTTTCCGCGTACAGTACGGCCAGAAGTACAAATTCTCCGGAAAGTATGGTGCAAACCTCATGGAAGAGGTGGCACGTTATGCGATGGTAGGTGCAACGATCGCATTGCAGCATAAGGATGAATTCGATGTCATTCATGCACATGACTGGCTCACATATCTTGCCGGTATCGCTGCAAAGCAGCTGACAGGAAAGCCGCTCGTCGTCCATATGCATGCAACTTCATATGACCGCGCGAGCGATGACCAGGTAGATACACGCGTCGTAGACCTTGAGACAAAGGGTATGATGGCTGCCGACAAGGTGATGGCTGTGAGCGAGCTTACAAGAAATATCTGTATAAACCGCTATGGTATCGACCCTGACAAGGTGGTGGCTGTACACAATGCAGTGGACTTCACCGGAAGGGAGAAGATCGAGGTCGAGAGGAACGTGAAGGAGAAGGTGGTTACCTTCCTCGGCCGCGTTACATACCAGAAGGGTCCTGAATACTTCATCGAGGCAGCTGCAAAAGTGCTCAAGAGATGCAACAACGTGCGTTTCGTGATGGCCGGCAGCGGTGATATGCTCAACAGGTGTATCCGCCACGTCGCTCGTCTGGGCATTTCGGACAGATTCCATTTCACAGGCTTCCTTCGTGGAAAGGAGGTTCACAAGATGTTCGCGCTTTCGGATGTCTATGTGATGCCTTCGATTTCGGAGCCTTTCGGAATCTCGCCTCTCGAGGCAATGCAGACCAACGTTCCTTCAATCATTTCAAAGCAGTCAGGCTGCGCAGAGATTCTTAAGTATGCCCTCAAGGTTGACTTCTGGGATGTCGATGCAATGTCGGACGCCATCTACGGACTTCTCCAGTATCCTGCCATCTCACAGCTTGCTGCGCGTTGCGGTTACGATGAGGTGAACAGCATCAAGTGGAATGATGTGGCTGCCAAGATCAAAGGAATTTATCAGGAAGTTATTGACAAGAATTAAAAAACATAAATATCATGAAAAAGAGTATTTGTCTGTATTTTCAGGTACATCAGCCAAACAGATTGAGACTATACAGATTCTTCGACATCGGAAAGGATTCGCATTATTATGACGATTTCGCAAACAGGACGATCCTCCGCCGTGTGGCACAGAAGTGCTACCTCCCGATGAACGCCCTCCTTCTCGAGCTTATCGAGGCTAACAAGGGTAAATTCAAGGTTGCATTCTCTATTTCAGGTTCTGTCCTCGAGCAGTTCGACAGATATGCTCCTGAGGTGATCGAGAGCTTCCGCAAGCTTGCTCAGACAGGCTGCGTGGAATTCCTTTCGGAGACTTACTACCACTCTCTTGCATCTCTTGCTTCACCGGTTGAGTTCAAGAACCAGGTACTCAAGCATAAGGCAGCCATCGAGCACTACTTCGGAGTGACTCCAAAGACTTTCCGCAACACTGAGCTCATCTACTCTGACGCTATCGGTGAGATGGTATACGACATGGGCTTCAAGACAATGCTTACAGAAGGTGCAAGACACATCCTCGGATGGAAGAGCCCTAACTTCGTGTACAACTGTGCACAGGCTTCCGGCCTCAAGCTCCTTCTCAAGAATTCAAGCCTCAGCGACGATATCGCTTTCCGTTTCTCAGACAGGACATGGGCTGACTGGCCGCTTACAGGCGAGAAGTATCTTGCTTGGATGAAGGCTGCCGCTCAGAATGACGAGATCGTGAACCTCTTCATGGATTACGAGACATTCGGTGAGCATCAGAAGGCTGCAAGCGGAATCTTCGACTTCATGAAGTTCCTCCCTGAGGTTGTCCTCAATGACGGAGAGTTCGAGTTCGTGACTCCTGCCCAGGCTGCGAAGAAGCATCGTCCGGTAGCGGAGCTCGACGTTCCTGATCCTATCTCATGGGCAGACGAGGAGCGTGACGTTACTGCATGGCTTGGAAACGAGCTTCAGAACGACGCATTCAACAAGCTCAACGAGCAGGCAGAGAAGCTCGCCCTTCTCGATGACGAGGCACTCTGGTCTGATTTCGGACATCTTCAGGAGAGCGACCACTTCTATTATATGTGTACGAAGTTCTTCTCGGACGGAGCTGTGCATAAATATTTCAACCCGTATGATACTCCATATGAGGCGTTTATCAACTATATGAACGTTTTAAGTGATTTTATTTTGCGAGTTGATGATGCAATTTCCGTTTCAGATGTTAACTTTGCACCCGCAAAA
>JAFQAR010000032.1 GCA_017399905.1 Bacteroidales bacterium | reverse complement strand
GCTGGTGACAGCTGTTCATCAGCCCCACCCACTTCATCTGATCCTGGCGCTTCAGTTCCTCCGTCACGCCGTTCTGCGCCATCAGGATGGGCATCATCTGGTCGATCCTCTCCTGGGCGATCCTGTCGATCTCCGTCAGGTGCTGAAACAGCGTCCCGTTCAGGACGAGCCTGTTCAGCAGCACCGGAGAGTGTTCTTTCAGGAATGTCCGGCGCATCCGTCCGTACTTGCCCAGCGGCGGGGTCTTCTGTTCGCCCACCGTCAGATTCGGATAGAAGTAGTCGCCCTTCTGGATGTAGGTCAGTTCTGTCATGTTCGTGGCTCCTTTCATATTCCCTTACGGTTCGTTCGATCTGCCGGAGTACGAGTCCGCTGCTGATGCTGACTGCCGATCCGACGCCAGCGATGGTGTCAGCCGTGCTGAACAGCTGAACATCCTTGAAGTCATCCGGAGAGAGCAGCTTGTCGGGCTCGTATCCGCAGCGATTGAGAATGGTATAGATGGTACTTGCAGCGGCTGCGCGCCGGAAGGCACTGCCGATTGCACCTTCATCGTACCCCATCAGCTTTGATCCGTCAATGTTGCCGATCAGGTGCTCCCGGTGTTCCATCCAGTAGTCACGAATCATACCAGCAACGATAATGGTCAGCTGATCAGGCAGGGGCAGTTGATCTGAAACACCATAGGCGTCCGCCAGCGCGATCGCCACAGCCGTTTCATTATCTGCATTCATCGACCACAGCTCGACTGGCACAGAGTCGGGGCGCGCTCCGGTGTCAGACACATCAAAGACATAGTGCAGGCGGGTATGCTCCTGATCTATGTCCAGCAAGCCAATGCCCGTGCTGCCACGTTTGATGTAGCGCTGCATCCTTTTGTTCCAGAGTTCGTAGGAAGCACAAGCCGTGGCATCCGGACGCTGCGCATGAATCAGGAGCTGGTCGTAGTATGAGTATTTGTACATACGCGACGCGGTTTTGAGGTAGGAAGTCCAGTTCCGATGCGAGGTGGAGATTTCCTGCGCCTTTTGCTCAGCGAACATCGCGTATGCCAGGGCTTTATCGGTCAATCTTATTCCTCCTGTTCATCGAAATCGGAGATCAGACTGGGCTTCAGCTCCTCATACTGTGCATCTGTCATGTTGGTCAGCTTGCCAATCACAGAGTCAATCACGGTTTTCAGTTCAGCTTCCTCATCCGGGAGATATACCTTCATCCGCTCAAGGACGAAGATATGTTCCTCGCGGGTTTCGCCATTGCTGATGCACAGGATTTCAGTTTCTTCAAAGGTAAAGGTGGGCATGTGATACCTCCTGTTCGATAATTGAAATGATCATGATGACTGGTCTTTGCCACTTACAGCTCAGGAATACTGCGCTTCTTGGTCTTTCCCATATGCACGGGATTCTTACGCTGATGCTGCTTCAGCTGCTCCCGCAGAGACGGACGATCTGCCGTTGACTGACGCTTCTCTTCACGGTCAGTCCATACATTCTCGGCCTTCCCGTTATTGATCACACCGTCCAGCATATTTAGGTCATCTTCCGTAGACATTTCAGCTGCCTTCAACGGATTCTCACGGGAAAAGAAATCAGGTACTTCAGCAAAGCCCCAGCGGTCTACATAGAAGCATTGCAGCTGTCCCTCATGACGCAGAGCGACCAGGTCGGAAACAGAGAGACTAT
>JAFQAR010000031.1 GCA_017399905.1 Bacteroidales bacterium | reverse complement strand
TTTGATATGAGCCAGATAATTAGAATTAAACTCAAATCATTCGATCACATGCTTGTTGACAAGTCAGCAAAGAAGATCGTTGAGACAGTATCTGCTACAGGTGCTCGCGTGAACGGACCTATTCCGCTTCCGACTCACAAGAAGATCTTCACTGTCAACCGCTCGACTTTCGTAAACAAGAAGTCACGTGAGCAGTTCGAGCTCAACTCTTTCTGCCGTCTTCTTGACATTTACGATTCAACTCCTAAGACTGTAGATGCTCTCATGAAGCTCGAACTTTCTTCAGGTGTTGAGGTTGAAATCAAGCTCAACTAATCGGATTAATCGAAAAAAGTATTATATTTGCAATGTGGTTCGGTAACCATTCCGAACCACTGCAAATTAAGTTCTTTGGTCCCTTAGCTCAGTTGGTTAGTAGCACCTGACTCATAATCAGGGGGTCGCAGGATCATGCCCTGCAGGGACCACAAAAAACGTCCGCTGGAAATCTCCGGCGGACGTTTTCATTTCAAGTTGAAGAGGACGGTCTTATCTTCTGTTCTTCCTCCTCTTCTTCGCATATCTCTTCCTTCTGTATCTCTTCTTGGCGTATTTGACTATCACTGCGGAAATAAGGCCTGCAAACACGAGGCAGATGAGTATGTATGTCCATGCAGATGCACTGTCTCCCTTGACGCGTGACCACATCTTCAGCAGTTCTTCCGTTCCGGTGTCATGCATCATTCCGCATCTTTCGACGATGGCCTTGTCCGGATAGAGGACTGGGTTTATGCAGACGCTGTCGGCCTCTTCTCCGAAGAAATAGCTTACGTCGATAGGATCATACTCCTCGGGATCTGTCATGTATTCGAGGATCTCGGAACCTCCGATGGCGCTTACGTATCCTGTCATGTCCATGTTCCTGATCGCATTCTCAGGCTTGCACATGAAGTTGATGAAATATCTTGCCGCCTTGACGTTCTTAGCATATTTCGGAATCACCCATCCGTCGAACCATACGGAACTTCCTGTTTCAGGGACGGCATAGCGCAGTTCCATGCCTATCTCGGCGGCCTCATCGATAGCCCACTGGGCATCTCCGCTCCATGAAAGGTTGATCCATGCGAGTTCCTTGGTCATCTGCTCCTTTCCGAAATCAGCTTCCCATCCGCATACAGATTCCCTGAATGAGTTCAGATAGTTCTCTACAAGGGCTATGGATTCGTCGGAAATGTCGAAGGCAAGGGACCTGAGATCCTTTTCCCCTTTGTCCAGAGCCTCTTTATTGAGGGCTATGAGCAGGGATGTATATACGTCGCGGAATGCATCCTTCATGAGCACCTTGCCCTTGTAATCAGGGTTTCTGAGTACATCCCAGTCCTTTACTTCCTCGTCGGAAATATATTTAGGGTTGTAGATGAGTCCTACCGTGCCCCACATGTATGCCACGCAGTAGTCGTTGGCATCCTTGCCGTTTCCTTCGATTTCGCTCATCTTTCCGGCCAGATACGGACCGACATTGTCGAGATAGTCGGGAGTGTCACCGAAATCCCTTTCCAGCGGAAGCAGGAGGTCATTCTTCAACATTCTTTCTATTATGTAGTCCGACGGGCAGACGACGTCATAGTCCTCCTGCCCGAATTCGATCTTCGACAGCATCGTCTCGTTGATGTCGAAGGTCTGGTAGATGATCTCGACGCTTTCTCCCGTCTGTTCCTCATACCATTCCTCGAATTCCCCGATGAGGTCTTCATCTATGTAGTCGGCCCAGTTGTATACCTTGAGTATGCCGGACCTGTCTTCCGAGCAGCCAGCCAGCATGAGAGCTGCTGCAACAATATAAAGTATTCTCTTCATCTTATTCTTCGTCATTGCTGGAATTACGTATCTGCCTTATGTTTATGACGATCAGCAGGATGAGGATGCCCACGAACATCAGGGTGATGAGAGGGCGGAGTTCAGGTGTCAGACCTCCTTTGCGCGCATCTGTATAGATGTAGGTGGAAAGGGTGTCCAGACCGATGGTTCCTCTTGTGAAGAATGTTACCGCAAAGTCGTCCAGAGACATCGTGAAGGCCATGATGAATCCGGATATCATTCCGGGCTTGAGTAGAGGAAGGAGGACCTTCCTGAGCGCCTGGAACGGTGTTGCGCCAAGGTCGAGGGCGGCTTCGTATATGTTCGGATTCATCTGGGTGAGCTTCGGCAACACATTGAGCACGACGTAAGGTGTGCAGAATGTGATATGTGCCAGCACGACGGTCAGATATCCCTGGCTGATGTGCAGGAACACGAAGAGGAGGAAGAGCGACACACCGGTGATGATGTCCGGATTGAGCATCGGGATGTTGTTCAGGAAAGTCATGGCCTGCTTTCCCTTGCCTCTCATGTTGTGGATGCCTATGGCTGCTATTGTACCGAGCAGGGTCGATACCGTAGCGGCTATGAGGGCGATTACGAGAGTATTCTTGATTGCAAGCATGAGCGAGCCTGTTCCCTGCATTGTGCCGGTGAACAGATTTGAATACAGCTTTGTGGAGAATCCGGTCCAGTTGCCGAGAACCTTGCTTTCAGTGAATGAAAACACAGCAATGAAGACTATCGGTGCATAAAGGACTGCCAGCAGCAGCCATATGTAGCATTTTGCGAGTATTCTTTTCATGGCTATACTGTCCCTCCGCTGACTTCTTTCTTATTGTCCTGCAATAAGGAGGTTATACCTATGATCACGAGCATCACCAGAGACAATGCGGCTCCGTAGTTCCACATCGATGAGTTGATGTTTTCCTGGATGATTGTACCGAAGAGCTTTATCTTGTTGTTGGTGAGGAATTCCGAAATGGCGAACGTACTTACCGTAGGCATGAACACCATCATCACTCCGCTTATGATGCCCGGCATCGAAAGCGGAACCTGCACCTTCCAGAATACCTGCCATGGAGTCGCTCCGAGGTCGCGTGCCGCCTCTGCGTACGACTTGTCCATCTTGTTCAGGATATTGTAGATAGGGTAGATCATGAAAGGAAGGTAATCGTACACCATACCGATCAGCAGGGTTCCCTTGCCGAGCTGAACGCCGAGCACATGGAAGAGTTCGGCTGTCGCGAGGGTCCTCATTAGGGCGTTGATCCACATTGGCATGATGAAGAGAACTATTGTCACGGCGCTTTTGTTGAGCTTCCTGTTGGCCAGTATCCATGCTGCCGGATAACCGAGCAGAATGCAGACTGCGGTGGTTTCTATCGCCACTTCCAGCGACAGGGCGAATGTGCCTATGGCGTCAGCATCCTTGAAGAATTTGGTGAAGTTGCCGAATGTGAAGTTGCCGGAACCGTCCTGAAAGGCGTATACCATGATCAGGATCAGCGGCAAAGCCACAAACAGCACAAGGAATATGGCGTAAGGCAGAGCCCATGAACTTCTTTTAGTCATCGCACTTTACAATCTTGATGTCCTTCGGGGCAATGTTAATACCTACAAGGTCGCCCTTGTCCCATATGTCGTTGGTGTCCACCCAGATGTGGTAGCCTTCATCTGTCTTGACCGTAAGGTGGTAGTGGTCTCCCTTGTAGAGGAGGAAGTGGACTTCTCCGGACAGCATACCTTCTTCAGGGTGGTCGATGAGCTCCACTTTCTGGAACTTGACCTCCACCTTGACCTTCTCGCCTGCGGCGAACTTGTCCTGAGGCTTGCACTCGAAGGTCTCGTCGAAGAACTTCACATGATTCTCGTCCACTATCTCGGCCTCGAATGTGTTGCATGTCCTTTCCTTCTTCATCACCTGGATGTCCGCCGGCCTTATGATGAGACCTACTTCCGCTTCCGGTTCGAAGGCGTTGTAGTCCTGGATCATGAGTTCATAACCGCTTTCGGTGTCCACGAACATCTCGTAGTGCACGCCCTTGAATGTGCATGACTTCACCTTTCCGGTGAACTGTGCGCCTTCGGTCCTGTTCATTATGTATATGTCCTCCGGACGGACCACGACGTCCACATCCACGTTTTCGCCGAATCCTTCGTCCACACATTCGAATTCATGGCCGACGAACTCCACGAGCTTGTCCCTGACCATCTTTCCGTTGAGGATGTTCGATTCTCCGATGAAGTCGGCTACGAAGGAGTTCTGAGGCTCGTTGTATATGTCCGTAGGTGTTCCGATCTGCTGGATCTTGCCTTCGTTCATCACCACGATGGTGTCTGAAAGCGTAAGGGCCTCCTCCTGGTCGTGAGTGACGTAGATGAAGGTGATGCCGAGCTTGCGGTGCATCTCCTTGAGCTCTATCTGCATGTCCTTGCGCATCTTCAGGTCGAGCGCAGCCAGCGGTTCGTCGAGAAGGAGCACCTTCGGCTGGTTGACGATGGCACGTGCGATCGCCACACGCTGCTGCTGACCGCCTGACAAAGACTCCACATCCCTGTCCTCATAGTCGGTCATGCTCACCATCTTGAGCACCTTGCGGACGCGCTTGTCGATCTCGTCGGTAGGCACCTTCTGGAGCTTGAGGCCGAAGGCGATGTTCTCGTAGACGTCGAGGTGAGGGAAGAGCGCATAACGCTGGAACACCGTATTCACGGGACGCTGGTGTGCCGGAATGTCGGTGATGTTCTCGCCGTTGATGAGGATCTCTCCCTTGTCAGGATTGCCGAATCCGCCCAGAAGACGCAGAAGCGTCGTCTTTCCGCATCCGGAAGGTCCCAGCAACGTGATGAATTCGCCTTTCTTCACATAGAAGCTGATGTCGTCGAGAATGCATTTCTCACCGAAACTCTTGGATATGTTCCGGAACTCTATGATGTAGTCCTTGTTCTTCATTTCAATTGATTCAGGTTAGTTGCGTTTTTTACCAAGTATGCCCTTCATTATCCTTGTGAGGTTCATTTTCCAGGTCACACCTATATCCAGTGCGTTTCCGCAGGTATATTCGTTCGATGTCCATGCGACATGAAGGCGGAGGTCCCTGTTTTCCTTAAGAGGGAAGAACTCTGCTCCAACGCCCCAGAAGATATTTTCTCCGTCCTCGCCATAAAAGAAGCTTGAGTTCCTTTCCCATCCGAACTTCGAGAAGGCGCGGCACCAGTCCGTGATCTCGTAGGAAGGCGCGAAAAGGAAGGTGAAGTCCTGGTTGAAAAGTCCCTTCATGCTGTCTGACCTTGTCATGAATTCGAGGTCGAACATGAAGTCGCCGAAGGTGAACCTGTTGCCGAGATTAAGTGCCTTTACATATTTTCCGGCATCATGCTGCCACATGTTCACGGTCCAGTATGACTCATAGAAATCCCATGCTCCGCGCCATCCTGCAGCGTATGAGAACATGTCGAATCCTTCTCCGAACGGAGAGTTGGCGACCTGAAGAATGACCTCATGGTCATCAGCGGGATACCACGCAGCCGAAACGCCCCACTGCCAGCAGTCGAGTGCGTTGTAGAAGGCTGAATTCATGTCGTAATAAGAATCGAGGTCGTATGCGTCGTATTCGAAACTACCCATGAGAAGGGCGTCCTTGCCCGCTGTAAAGGCAAAGCTTCCGACTTCGTAAGTGAGTGTGAGCCAGTTGGTTGCTCCGAAGCCTGTGATGTCGTCTCCGTAATAGGAAGACGCGATCCTGTGATTCAGGCTGTAGGAAAGATTTGGACTTATATATCCGTTTATATCCAGATAAAGACCGTCGCCGGCAAAGCGCCCGGATCGTTCTGAGAAATTTTGATTGTACCCAAGCCTCGTATCCAGAGATATTTCCGGCATGTAATCAATCTGATCGACTTCCTGCGCGCTGGCTGAAAAGCCTGCAGCAGCGAGGATAATTCCCAAAAAGACTAAAATTTTCTTCATCTACTGATAAACGGTAAAAATCATAAAAAGGTAATTCTGGTTTGTGTTTTTATGTGAAAAAGCGGTCATAAGTCCTGTCCGGACCCACAATCGCTTTTTTATCAGGGACAAAATTAAAATTTTCTTTCAAATAAATGTGTCTTTTGCAGATTTTTTTGCAGCATGAACCATGATATTATTTCTCCGCAGGTGACAATGACTGGATGATGTTGTCCTTTACCTTTTCGCGGTATTCTTTCGGAGTCATGCCTTTGGCTTCCTTGAAGTTCCTGTAGAATGTACTTCTGTTGTCATATCCGACCTTATACATTATTTCATCGATGGTAAGTTTTGATGAAGACAGCAGGTTCACAGCCAGTTCCATCCGTGATTTTCTGATGATATGGTGCAACTTCCTGTCTGTTATTCCCTCAAGCCTTCTGTACATTACCCTTATGCTCATTCCAAGTTCTGATGCAATCTTTACTGCAGTGAGATCTGGGTTGGAGATATTGTCGTTGATGATATCCATTACCTTATTGAGAAAGGCCCTGTCGTCCTGATGGAGGATTTTCCCGCTGTCAATAGTGTAGGCGCTGATAGGGGACTTGTAATATTCTGCGATGCTTTCCCTTATGTTCAGCATCTTTTCAAGTGCGGAGTTCAGATATTCTATATTGAAAGGAAAGGTTAGGCACATGTCGGCTCCCAACTTGATGCATTCCTCTCTGTCGGTAGGCTGAAGAGATGATGTGAGGGCAATGACCGGAATATGACATGTCCTTTTATGCTCTCTTGTTTTTTCCATGAATTCCGCAAAGCCCTGTGCAACAGACGATGTGTCATATATTACGGCAACAGGAGGCTGTTCCATCATCTTTTCCAAGGCTGATCCGCTGTCTGTGAAATCCAGAATATTATATCTGTTCGACATGAAGTATCCAAGGAAGGATGATACGTCCTTCTTGTTGCTGATAATGTGGATATATTCAAATCTGGTGTTCGGTTTGGAGTTGTCAGGAAACATATTCTCCGTGATCGAATTATATGTAATGATATTCTCTGAAATGAATGAGTCTTCAAACCTCAGTCTGTTCTCTTCGATGTTATGCTGTGGAATTGACACCTTTATGGACATGCATGAAGAAGACTTGTCGTATCCGTATACGATGGATCCTCCCAGTTTCTTGATCAGTATGCTGAACAATGTCACCTCGAATTCGGTGCCGGTTTCCTCCTTTTCCAGTACATTGATGAATTCTGAGTAAGTTTCCTCCTTGGTGGATATGGTCACATCCATGTTGATTCCGCCCTTCTCCCGGCCATTGATCTTCAGATTCACTGTCTTATCACCCTGTGCTATGGATATAGCCTTGTAAATCAGTGAATTGAGAATTGTAAGGAAGGCCTCCTTGCTGGTCGCCATGATTATATCAGGCTCTATGTCATGGAGAATAGTTACCTGCCTGTTCTGGATATTCGGGGTTATGATTTCCAGCATTTCCTTGGCTAGATGACTGATGGGAACGAGTGCTACCTCTCTCGGATTTGCTATATTTTCAGATATTCCCTTGTATTCGTTCAAGATATGGAGAATCCTGTTGATCTTGGCGATATTGTATTCGAGAAGATTGACCTTGTCGGCTATCAGAGAGTTGTTTTGCGTCTGATGTCTGATCTGCTGACAGAGTCCGAGAATGAAAGTGATCTGGACCGACAGTTCATCTGTGATGTTGTTGGTCGTTTCGGTCTTGATTTTCAGTAATCTGTCAGAGTACTGCTTCTGGATCTTCTCCTTCATTGCAGTATACTTGTATCGGTTGTATCTGACGAGTTTATAGATGATGAATGCAATCAGAAGGGCATATGCGGGCAATGCCCACCATCTTAAATAAAAAGGAGGGACAATATATATCGGCAGAGTACACTCCTCGCTCTGATACATCGTGGACTGGTTCAGATATCTGATACGGAGGGTGTAATTTCCCGGAATAAGCGATGGCATGTAGATGATGTTGCTGTTGTTGAAAGTCCATTCGTCATTGAAGCCTTCGATGTTGTAACTGAACTGATAGTCTGAGTAATTCAGGTTGTCCACCACTGAGAACTCGATGGCGAATATTGACTTTGAGTAAGGGATGCGCAACTTTCCCTTCTTTATCTTTGTGCTTATATGGGAGAACTGGTTGTTCTGAATGAAATTCGTTATATGAATTTCAGGGTTGTATTCAAGGTGCTCGCTCAGGCCGTTTCTGATGACGGTGATTCCGTTGATGCCTCCGAAGTAAAGTGTGTTGTATGCGGAGTCATAAAAACAGGCTCCATCCGAGTATTCCAGCACATCAATTCCGGAGAATCGGTCGAAAGAGGTACGGTAATTAAGGTCGCTGTCAAGCGAAGTTATTCCTGAATTGGATGCCACCCAGATGTTTTCCTCGTTGTCTATCAGAATGGAGTGCATGGCCTTGTTCGGTATGTGGCCGGACAGTTTGGCCGAATCGGTCTGAGGATCATATGATACAAGTCCGTTACCTGTCGCAAACAACATGATTTTCGACATGGCTATATGGAAGGTTTCATTTACGGCAAATCCATTATCGGTAGGAAACTTGATTATCCGTGAACTGCCTGTCTGTATGTTATAGGCCAAGGCTCCGTTTCCTCGGCTTCCGAACCATATGGTGGAGTCATTCTGAAAAGCCATCGTGAAGATGGATGTGTTGTAATTGAAAGGTTCGCTGAAGTCAAGAGTATCTGTCTGGAAGATTACAGGTCTTCTGTTTTCCATCCCGAACCGGCAGCGATATGCACCTCTGCTGTCTGTCGCTACCCATATGGTGGAGTCGTTCTCTTCGATGATTGCGTGTACGAATGACAGCCGGTCGCTCCCTTTCACCTTTTCTATCCGGCCTTTGTCTGGTTGGACGATGTTGATGCCGTTTCCCTCTGTTCCTATCCACAGAAATCCATGACTGTCGCTCTTCGTCAAGGTATATACGCTGTTGTGTGTCAGAGAACTGTTTTCTACTGCAAACCGGTCTGTGTTGGATGTGTCGAAATGAGATGTCGTCCTGAACTTCCTTATCCTGTACAGACCGTCGCCTTTTGTTCCGAACCAGAGATCGCCTTCTTCATCCATATGAATGCTTCGTACCGGCATTTCGATCGAATATGGAAGGTCTTCAAATGTGATACTTGTTATGTCAGTGGCTTCCTCACACCATCTGAGAAGGCCGTTACAGTCGGTTCCTACCCATATTATCGGCTGTAATTTGTCCGGAATGATCGAGAAGACTCCACAGTCGATATCTGTCTGTTCAAGTCTGCTTTCTCCATTCGGGAGGAAGTAAACTCCATTCTGTCTGAAACTTATGTAAAGTCCCGTTTCGTCATGAATCATTCCGCTGATGGTGTCTTCTTCAAGATCTCCCAGTTCGATCGGAGATATGTCAGTTATTGTTTCAGTATGAATGTCGAAGGTACAGACCCTGTTGTCCTGAGTGATTATATAATTGTGCAATCCGTCATGGCACACCCCGGCAAATCTGCATTTGATTCCGAGGTTTCTGATTTCATGAATCACCGGAGTCATGCCGCTGTCGTCCATTTTCAGCAGATATATGTCCTCGCTGGTGAAAAGGCATATGGAACCATTGGGAAGAACGCTGATTCTATGACATAAATTGTCCTTTGCGATATTGAATTCGGAGAAGGCGGCATACTTGCCAGTCTCAATGTCGAAGTGAAAGAGCCTGTTGTTGCGGAATCCATAGATCTCGTCATTTCTGCCGATCGCGATTCTTTCGGTGAAGGCATATTCTTTATGAAACTCCACCTCTCTTGAGGTCATGTTCACGATGGCCAGACCGTATTGAGTAAGCAAGACGATCTTGTCTTCCTTGTAAGGGAGGATGTACTTGATCTGGTTGCCGAAGAAGTAATTGTTGCCGTCTGCAGCCTGAAATATTTCCATGGCATGTCCGTCCCAGATGTTCAGTCCGTCCACTGTGCCGATATAAATGTGTCCGAGACTGTTCTGGTGCATGCATAAGATGGCGTTGTTGGTGATGCCCTCGTGTGATGATATGGTCTTTATTTGTGTTGCATACAGGCTTGTTGCCGCTGAAATGAAAGCAACGATAAAAATCAGTTTCAGGTATTTCATCTGGTCAAAATGTGGTTTTTCTTATGCTAAGTTATGTAACTTTTTTGACAGAGTGCCATTTTGTGACGCGATAGGCGTGTTTTGAAATCAGAATGTCACAAAATGGCATAAGGCGGTGTTTGTTGTGGTTTGTCCGATGGGGAGGGTGCTGCGAATAACGCCATTTTGACGCAAAATGCAAATTGCAAGAGTGGTTTAAATATTAATATTGTATAACAAAAGTAAAATATAAGATTATGAAGAGGCTGATAACCGTATTTATGATTCTTGCTTCATCATCATGTATGGCGCAAGACTATCCTTCGCAGCGTCCTGCCGAGGCAGACAGACTGTTTGTTTCAGAGGCAGTGGAGGCTAAGATCGTTGAAGTCGCAGGACTTCTGGAGAATGAAAAACTTGCATGGATGTTTGCGAACTGTTTCCCGAACACTCTCGACACCACCATCCATCCTGTCGGTGAGAACGACACGTTTGTCTATACCGGCGACATCCACGCCATGTGGCTCAGGGATTCTGGAGCGCAGGTGTGGCCTTATCTCCAACTCATTAACCAGGATCCGGAACTGAGGCAACTCATAGCCGGTGTGATCAACCGCCAGTTCAAGTGCATCTGCATCGACCCTTATGCAAACGCTTTCTACAAGGAGCCGGACAAGAGGGGAGAGTGGACAACTGATGGTACTGACATGAAACCGGGAGTCCATGAGAGAAAGTGGGAGATCGACTCACATTGCTATCCGATCCGTCTTGCATACGAATATTGGAAGATCTCGGGAGATACATCCATTTTCTCAGATGTGTGGATCAGAAGCATGGAACTCACTCTCCAGACTTTCAAGGAACAGCAGAGGAAGGACGGTGTAGGTCCGTATACATTCCTCCGCAGGACAGACAGGTCGTTCGACACACTCAGCAACGGCGGAAACGGCACACCTGTCAATCCTGTAGGCCTTATCGTGTCGTCATTCCGTCCTTCAGACGACGCTACCACCCTCCAGTTCCTCGTTCCTTCGAATTTCTTTGCTGTGACTTCGCTTAGAAAGGCAGCCGAGATCTTGAAAGAGGTAAACAACAGGAAGGATCTTGCAAAGCAGTGTCTTGCGCTTGCCGATGAGGTGGAGACCGCACTTAAGAAATACGCTACTTACGAGCATCCTGAATTCGGTCGCATCTATGCCTTCGAGGTGGACGGTTTCGGCAACCATCTCCTTATGGACGATGCAAATGTTCCTAGCCTCCTCGCTATGCCTTATCTCGGCGATGTTGATGTAAATGACCCTATCTATCAGAATACCAGAAGATTCGTATGGAGCGAAAGCAATCCATATTTCTTCCGCGGAAAGGTTGCGGAAGGAATCGGAGGTCCGCATATCGGCTACGATATGGCTTGGCCGATGAGTATCATGATGAAGGCCTTCACAAGTCAGGACGACGCAGAGATCAAGTGGTGCGTCGAGACTCTCATGAAGACTGATGCCGGTACCGGCTTCATGCACGAGTCTTTCAATGTGGACAATCCGGACAACTATACCCGTTCGTGGTTTGCATGGCAGAACGGTCTCTTCGGAGAACTCATACTCAAGATCATCAATGACGGAAAACTTGACCTCCTCAATAGCATAAAGATCAAGTAATGATGAAAAGAATATTTCTATTCGTAATGTTTGCGCTCACTGTCTCTGCGGCAGTGGCGCAACCATCTTTTAAGGTCGCTTCCTATAATGTCAGGTATGATAATTCGAATGATGCCTCGAACGGAAATCCCTGGGAGCTTCGTATGAAGGCCATGTCCGACCTGATCAATTATGAGAGGTGGGACGTTTTCGGCGCTCAGGAACTTCTTGACCATCAGTTGAGAGGCCTCCATGACAATCTCATCGGATATGGTTATGTGGGCGTCGGACGTGATGATGGAGCGAAGATGGGAGAGTATGCACCGATCTTTTATAAGAAAGATAGGATAAACTGTCTGGAAAGCGGTTATTTCTGGTTGTCCGAGACCCCTGATGTCGCAGGTTCGGTCGGCTGGGATGCTGCATGCCCGAGAATCTGTACATGGGGAAAGTTTGAAGACAAGAGCACAAAGTGGAAGTTCTGGTTCTTCAATCTGCATATGGACCATGTCGGAATAGAAGCGCGTCGCAAGGCTGCGGAACTTCTTCTTGCAAAGATCGGTGAGATGTGCGCGGATGACCAGTACATAGTGACAGGCGACTTCAATGTGGACCAGGACAATGAGATATACAAGACTCTCACTTCTTCAGGCATGCTTAAGGATACTTACCATGAAGCTGCCAGAAAGATGGCTCACAACGGTACGACGAATACGTTCGAAGTAAACTACAAGTCAGAAGGACGTATAGACCATATTTTTGTCTCTCCTCGATTTAGGACGCATGAGTACGGTATATTGACACCTGTCTATTGGACCGGATCGGGATCTTCTGCAACTGCAAGAATGATGTCAGACCATTATCCGGTTGTGGCAAGAGTTGAACTTCCGAGACTTCGTGCGCCTCAGGACTGGGCCCAGTACGGATACTATGAAAGCAAGAACAAGGATGTCAAGAAGGCTCCGAAGGTTCTTTTCATGGGTGATTCGATCACGGAAGGATGGTACCATCATCGTCCGCAGTTTTTCCATGACAATAACTACCTCGGACGAGGTATCGGAGGGCAGATCACTGCCCAGATGCTTGTCAGATTCCGTTCGGACGTGATCAATCATAATCCTGAAACAGTGGTGATTCTGGCAGGAACCAACGATATCGCTATGAATCAGGGATATGTTTCGCCAGATCATATTTTCGAGAACATTGTATCGATGGCGGAACTTGCTGAATTCAATGGAATCAAAGTGGTTCTGTGTTCGATTCTTCCGGCAGACAGTTATTCCTGGTCATGGGAGGTCGGCAGGGACAGAGCTGTTAACTATATCTCGGAACTTAATTCCAGAATAAAGGAATATGCTGAAGCGAACGGTCATGCTTATGCGGATTATTTTTCAGTAATGCATGATGGAAACGGCGCGATGATCAAAGAGTATCAGCAGGATTCCGTCCATCCGAATACAGCCGGATATATAGTGATGGAACAGGTTATTCAGGATATTCTTAAAAAAGACAAATAAATGAAAAAATCAGTGCTTATGATTTCAGCCGTCCTTTCTATGCTGTCCTGCGTGACGGCGAAGAGGGGAGAGGCTCTTTCTGGAGACCCTGTAGATTATGTGAGTACGCTTGTCGGCACGCTCTCGAAGCATTCCCTTTCGACCGGCAACACCTATCCTGCCGTGGCGATGCCTTGGGGCATGAACTTCTGGACGCCTCAGACGGGTCCGATGGGCGACGGCTGGGCGTATGTGTACACCGAGGACAAGATCCGCGGCTTCAAGCAGACTCACCAGCCTTCTCCTTGGATCAACGACTACGGACAGTTTTCCCTGATGCCGTCCTCAAAACCGGTCTTTGACCAGGACGAGAGGGCTAGCTGGTTCTCTCACAAGGCTGAGACCGCTACTCCTTATTATTATGGAGTGTACCTTGCAGACCACGATACCTACGCTGAGTTCACTCCGACAGAACGTGCGGCGATGTTCCGCATGACCTACCCTGAAAGCGAGATGTCCTACCTGGTCGTGGACGCTTTCGATCAGGGTTCCTATGTAAAGGTGATGCCGGAGGAGAACATGGTCGTGGGCTACACCACGCGCAACAGCGGCGGGGTGAGCGACAACTTCCGCAACTGGTTCGTCATCGTGTCCGACACTCCTTTCGACTATGTGAAGGGCGTCGAGAACAGGAATCTGACCGACAGGACCGAGATCGAGGCCGCCCATGCCGGAGCCCTCGTAGGCTTCAGGACCGGATGGGGTCAGAAGGTGAACCTGAAGGTCGCGTCTTCATTCATATCTCTGGATCAGGCGAAACTGAACCTCAGGGAACTCGGCGACAGATCGTTCGAGGAGGTGAAGCAGGCGGGCCGCGACAGATGGAACGAGGTCCTGGGGAGATTCGAGGTGGAAGATTACAATATAGACAACATCAGGACCTTCTATTCATGCCTTTACAGGAGCGTCCTCTTCCCTCGCGACCTTTCGGAGATCGATGCCGCAGGCAAGCGCGTGCACTACAGTCCTCATACAGGCGAGGTGTGCCCGGGATATCTCTATGCTGATACCGGCGTATGGGACACATTCCGTTGTCTTTTCCCGCTTCTTAACCTTGCGTATCCTGAGGAGAACGTTAAGATGCAGGAGGGTTATGTGAACCACTTCCTCGAGAGCGGCTTCCTTCCCGAGTGGTCGAGTCCCGGACATCGCGGATGCATGGTCGGCAACAACACGGCCTCTGTCGTGGCGGATGCCTACCTGAGCGGCCTTCGCGGCTATGACATCGAGACCTTGTGGGAGGCGGTGAAGACGGGAGCCAACTCGGAGCACCCGACCGTGAAGTCTTCGGGAAGATGGGGCTATGACCGTTACAACGAACTGGGCTATGTGCCATGCGACATCGGCATCAACGAGAGCGCGGCCCGCACTCTTGAGTATGCATATGACGACTGGTGCATCTGGCAACTGGGTCTGGTTCTCGGCAAATCCGAGGAGGAACTTGCCCAGTACAAGAAGAACGCCCTCAACTATAAGAACCTTTATGATGCTGAGAACGGCCTGATGAACGGAAGGAAGGAGAACGGAGAGTTCCGCCGTCCGTTCAGCCCTCTGAAGTGGGGCGGTGACTTCACCGAAGGCAACTCTCTTCATTATACATGGTCGGTGTTCCACGACGTCGACGGCCTGATAGACCTGATGGGCGGCGAGGAGAAGTTCGCTGCAGCCCTCGACAATGTGTTCGAGATGCCTCCTCACTTTGACGAGAGTTACTACGGTTTCGTGATCCACGAGATCCGCGAGATGCAGATCATGAACATGGGCAACTACGCTCACGGCAACCAACCGATCCAGCACATGCTGTATCTGTATGACTGGTGCGGCCAGCCATGGAAGGCCCAGGCAAGGATCCGCGAGGTGATGGACAAGTTCTACACGAGCGCCCCGGACGGCTACTGCGGCGACGAGGACAACGGCCAGACCTCTGCTTGGTATGTGTTCTCTGCGATGGGCTTCTATCCTGTGTGCCCTGGTTCGGGACAATATGCTGTTGGAACTCCTCTGTTCAGGAAGGTTACCCTCCATCTTTCGAACGGCAAGGATGTCGTGATCTCTGCTCCTGAGAATTCGAAGGAGAACTGCTATGTGACTTCCCTGAAGGTGGACGGCAGACGCACCGACGCCAACTACGTGACGTTCGATCAGTTGAAGGACGGCGCCGACCTCGTGTTCTCGATGTCCGGCACTCCTGACATGAAGCGCGGAACCTCACCAGAATCGAAGCCTTATTCTTTCTCAAGATAACATCAAAACAATAATTCAATGAGATCCACATTAATTACGGTAGCATTTCTTGCATATGCATTATGTGCTGATGCTCAAGGATTTGTGACCTATAAGGAAGCCAAGGATCCGGTTCCGGTTTCGCAGGAAAGCCTTGCGGCATGGAAAACCGCCGGAAAACTTCAGGCACAGTGGGTTTCCGCTGACTCCCTGTATTCCCGTAGCGAAGTGCCTGCGGAAAGAGGAGTGAAAGTCCGTCTTCTTACAGGATGGAAGGGTGAGAAGGTTTCCGCTCAGTTCCTCCTTTGGACAGGAACGGGCATTGACGGAGTCAGATGCGAAGTCAAGGACTTTGTTTCTGCTGATTCGAAGATGCCTGCGAGCGTAGCCAAGGCTCAGTTCGTTCGCTATACATTGGCAGACAAGGGAGGCTTCGACACACGTTGCGAGAGAGGTCCTCTTCATGAAGCGATCCTTGCACCGGACATGATAGATACCCTCAAGGTCTTCAATATGGATCCGGAGACTGTCCGTCCTGTCTGGGTGACCGTGGATATTCCGCAGGATGCCAAGTCCGGTACATACAAGTCATCGATAGTCGTGACTGCCAAGGGCGCGAAGAAGATCGTGATGCCGTTCGAACTTGAGGTCATCAACCAGACTCTGCCGGATTATACCCAGTGGACTTACCACCTTGACTTATGGCAGCATCCTTCTGCAGTGGCACGTATGCTGAATCTGGAGATGTGGAGCGACGAGCACTTCGAGGCCCTAAAGCAGCAGATGAGGCCTCTGGCCGAAGCCGGTCAGAAGGTCATCACAACTACTCTGAACCGTGATCCTTGGGGATCCCAGACTTATGATGATTATGAACATATGATCGTATGGATCCATAAGAAGGACGGTTCCTGGACATATGACTATACAGTATTCGACCGCTATGTCGAGATGATGATGGAACTCGGAGTCACAAAGCAGATCAACTGCTACTCGATGCTTCCATGGAACAACATGATTTGCTGGTATGAGGAGAAGGACAATGCGTTCGTAGAAAGGTCGCGCGGAGCGAAACATAAGGACTATGAATCGTTTTGGGGACCGTTCCTCACAGATTTCGTCAAGCATCTCAAAGAAAAAGGATGGCAGGAAATCACCAATATCGCAGCGGACGAAAGATCTCCTGAGGAAATGGAGATCGTCGTGGAGGTCATGAAGAAGTATGCTCCTGAACTTGGTTTCGCGATGGCAGACAATCATGCTTCCTACCGCAGGATCCAGAATGTAAGGGACTGCTGTGTGGCTCAGAGGCAACTTTATATGACTCAGGAAGAGATAGATGAGCGCAGGGCTAAGGGTTATGTGACGACATTCTATGTATGTTGCAGCACCTACTTCCCTAATACGTGGACATACTCGCAGCCGTTTGAAGCAGAACTTCTCAGTTGGCATGCCCTTTCGAAGGACTATGACGGACAACTCAGGTGGTCATACAACTCATGGCCTCACCGTCCTGAATATGACTCCAGATTCCGCAGATTAGGATCGGGAGACACATATATCACATATTCGCACGGGCGCTCCAGCCTACGTTTCGAGCGCCTGATCGATGGTATCGAGGCGTTTGAAAAAATGCACATCCTTCGCAAGAAGTATCCGGAGCATCCTGCTCTTGAGCCGCTCGAACAACTTCTTACCAAGATGGCGGGTATGAAACTGACTGACACCAACCTCCCTTGGCATGAGATGATGTCGGAGGCTTCTGCAATGCTGAATTCAATATCAAAAGAACTTTCAAAACAATAATTATCAACGACCATGAAGAAATTAATTATCCTTTTCATCGGGGCGATCTTGTTTCCGGCTCTGATGTATGCAAACAATGATTGGGCAAATTATCAACGTTATGCTGCTGATAACGCGAAGGTGGACTTCAAGCCGAAGGCTGTCCTTATGGGCGACAGCATAACAGACGGATGGCCGGGAGCCGACAGGGATTTCTTTACGTACAACAAGTTTGTCGGAAGGGGAATCAGCGGACAGGTCACAGGACAGATGCTCCTCCGTTTCAGACAGGATGTGGTGGATCTCCATCCTGAATATGTGGTCATTCTGGCAGGAACAAATGATGTTGCCGGAAATTATGGAGAGATAGACCTGGAAAAGACCTTCGGTAACATCGTCTCGATGTGCGAGATTGCCAAGGCCAACAAGATCAAGCCTGTATTATGCTCGATTCTTCCGGCCTCGAAGTTCGGCTGGTCAGGAGCGACTCAGGTTCCGGAAAAGATCATGATGCTTAACGGATGGATAAAGGAATACGCCAAGGCCAACAAGATCAAGTATGTCGATTACCATTCTGCCATGAAGAACGAGCAGAACGGTTTGTCTGCAGATCTGGCAGCAGACGGTGTACATCCTACAAAGGAGGGCTACTCCATCATGGAGGAATTGCTTCTTAAGGCGATTAAATAATCTATGTGCGTAAATTCATACATAAATGACCGGGTTTCGAATATCCGCAGAATCCGGTTTCATTTAATTTGCAACATTTATTATAACAACTAACTAAAATAATCAATTATGAGTGGAAATCAAGTATCTAAACATTGGCTGATATCAGCCGTTCTATGTTTAGTGTGCTGCTTTGGAGCCGCTTATGAGGCGGATGCTCAAAGCAAGTCTTTCCAGACAGTACAGGGTGTTGTCAGGGATGCTGCTACAAACGAACCGGTTGCCGGTGCTCAGGTTTGGATCAAGGACTCGTCCTATGGTACCATTTCTGATACCGATGGTCGTTATTCGATCAAGTATGAAGGCAAGTATGCCGTACTCTGCGTGTCTTTCTTCGGATATGAAGATACCGAGGTCGCTTTGACAGGAAAGAATCAGAAGACGGACATCCTGCTCAAGGAAGGTACTCTTGCCATCGAGGAGACTGTCGTTGTCGGTTATGGTACACAGAAGAAGGCCAGTGTCATCGGAGCGATCACTGCTATCCAGCCGGATCAGCTGAAGGCACCGGTTGCCAATATCTCGAATGTGCTCGGCGGTCAGGTTGCCGGAGTGGTTTCATTCCAGAACAATGGTGAGCCTGGTTCGTCTTCGACTTTCTGGATCCGTGGTGTATCTTCCTTCAGCGGCAGTACTTATCCTCTTTGCCTCGTGGATGGTGTCGAGCGTTCTATGGACCTCGTAGACCCTAACGATATCAAAGAGTTCTCAGTCCTCAAGGACGCTTCAGCAACAGCGATCTACGGTGTGCGCGGTGCGAACGGTGTGATCCTCATCACCACACACTCCGGTACAGAGTCAAAAGCAAAGGTGACAGCCAGATATGAAGTCGGTGCCGTATCTCCTACAAAGGTTCCTGAGATGGCGAATGCACAACAGTTCATGGAAATGGTGAACGATGCATACGGATCGGAATACTATTCTCAGGAAGTGATGACGAAGCATCTTACCGGAGTTGACCCGGATCTCTATCCGAACGTGGACTGGATGAACATGATCTTCAAGGATGTAGCGACAAGCCATCGTGCAAATGTCCAGGTTACAGGAGGTAACAGCACTGTGAAGTACTATGTCGGCGCAGGTTTCTACAGCGAAGGCGGTCTTTATAAGGAAGACTCATCTGTGACTTATGGTACAGAGATGAGATATACCAAGTACAATTTCCGCGCGAACGTAGATATCAAGGTGGAGAAGAATACAACCCTCAACCTTAACCTCGCTACCATCTTCGAGCAGAGAAACTATCCTGGAACAGGTTCAGGCGAAATTTTCAAGAAGGCCCTTGTGACTCCGGCAGTAGTATATCCTGCAAAATACTCTACAGGTGAGACAGCCGGTCCTGGTAGTGCGACAGGTTCCAACCCGTATGCGCTCGTTACAGAGACAGGTTACAAGCAGAAGTACGACAACAATGCTCAGGCTCTCGTAGGTCTTACACATGACTTCGGATGGCTTCTCAAAGGTCTGAAGGCTAATGCAAAAGTCTCTTTCGACGCATATAACGGACATCAGTTCGATCATACAAGAGCGCATGACCACTATATCGCTCTCGGACGTAATGAGGACGGAAGCCTCAATCTTCATCTGAATACAGGCGGCAGCCAGACTCTCGGATATGGAAAGAGCGCATGGGGTAACCGTCGTATCTATATGGAGGCGTCCCTCAACTATGCCAACTCTTTCGGCAAGCACAATGTGACAGGTCTCCTCCTGTTCCAGCAGTCGAGCAAGAATCTTCTCGCTGACAATGCAGGAAACTCACAGGCTTCTCTTCCTTACAGAAACCAGGGTCTTGCAGCCCGTCTCACATACGACTATGACAGCCGTTACTTCATCGAACTCAATGCCGGATATAACGGTTCTGAGAACTTCTCTCCAGGAAAGCGATTCGGTCTCTTCCCTTCGGTCGCTCTCGGTTACCTCATCTCAGAGGAGCCATGGTGGGGCAACATGAAGAATGTTGTGGATATGCTCAAGATCCGCGGATCATGGGGTCTTGTAGGTAATGACCAGATCGGTGGTAACCGTCGTTTCATCTACCTTGGTACTGTAGAAAGTTCAAATGGTACATGGTTCGGAACAGGCACAGTCGGCACCGGCAGTGGTATCAAGGAGGGTGATATTGCTAACCCTAACGTAAGTTGGGAGCAGGCTGAGAAGAAGGATATCGGTATCGACCTCTCTCTCTTCGGCAAACTCAAGGTTCAGGCCGACCTCTTCATGGAAGAGCGTACCGGTATCTTCCTTCAGCGTAAATCCATCCCTGATTATATGGGTATCTCTGTAAACCCTTATGTCAATATCGGTGAGATGCACAATTCCGGCTTCGACCTTTCTGCAGACTATCGTCAGCAGTTCGGTGACTGGACTGTTACCGCAAAGGGTACTTATACATTTGCACGTAACGTCCTTGTCAATGCAGACGAGGCTCCGTATGAATGGACTTATATGAACAGCACAGGACAGGCTTACTGGCAGGAGCATGGATTCGTTTCAGACGGTCTTTTCCAGAGCTGGGAGGATATTGAATCGCATGCAGACCAGTCGCTTTTCAATCCGCAGCCAGGAGACATCAAGTATGTCGACCTTAACAACGACGGCAAGATCGACATGAATGACCGCAAGCCTATCGGATACCGTAACATTCCTGAAATCATCTACGGTTTCGGTGCTTCAGTCGAGTATAAGGGCGTTGATTTCTCAGTATTCTTCCAGGGTAATGACAGAGTGTCGATGAACATGCTTTCTTCAAAGACAATCCTGTTGGGTGTGTCATCTGAAAACAACAAGATCGAGAACTCGAACATGCTTGCTGACCTTTATAATAACTATTGGACTCCGGAAAGACCTGACGCAAAGTATCCTCGTCTTACATACATGAACGAGTCGATAAACAACACTCAGACTTCGGACTATTGGATGGCAGATGCAAGCTATATCCGTCTTCAGAATGTCGAACTCGGATGGACCCTTCCTAAGAGATGGACATCGAAGATGCGCATGAGCCAGTTCAGAGTATACCTCCAGGGTCAGAACCTTCTGACATTCTCTAAGTTCAAACTTTGGGATCCGAACCTCAATGGTGCAGGTTCCGGCCAGACTGCTTATTCATATCCTACTACTCGCGTGGTAAGTTTCGGTGTAAGTGCAAGCTTCTAAAATAAAGAACACTCAATATGAAAAAATATTTAATACTTTTATTCGTTTCGTCACTTTTCCTTGCCGGCTGTGACAGTTATCTCGACCGTCAGCCGGACGATGCGCTGACTTCCGATACCATCTGGGAAAAGCAGAACACCACACTCCAGTACTTGTGGAATGTGTATGGATATATGACAGATGATTCGCAGCTCGCCGGCCATTATCCTATGGATGCATATTGCTCGGATGAGGCAGGTGGATCATTCCCGGGCTGGATATATGGAGAGATTATCTTCGAAACACATACTCCTTCCAATACCAGCCACACCGAATACTATACAAACATGTATAGAGGTATCCACGAGGCAAGTATCTTCATGGAGAATGTAGACCGTTGTCCTGAGATTCTCGATGCCGACAAGAAGAAATATAAGGCAGAGGCCAGATTCATGCGTGCCTACTATTATTTCTATCTGATGAAGAATTACGGTCCGGTATTCTGGAACGGATATGATTCACAGACATCCATCAATGGTGACATCTATCAGACAGACCGTGCTCCATGGCAGACTCTTGTAGATTTCCTCTGCGATGAACTGGATCTGGCGTATGAAGACCTTCCTCTGGAGTGGGAGGTGACAAGAGAGTACGGCCGTGCTACCAAGGGTGCGGCAAAGGCTATCAAGGCACGTCTCCTTCTCTACAGCGCACGTCCTCTTTTCAATGGTCAGAACGGTACAGGCATCTATGACAACATGGTGAACATGCATGGCGAGAAGCTTTTCAACACTGACTATGACCAGAATCGTTGGAAACTTGCAGCAGATGCAGCAAAGGCGGTCATCGATATGTCTCAGTATGCGCTTGTCAATGACTCTAACAATCCGGATGACGTAAAGCGTGGTCTTGAAAATCTCACAAAACTCTTCGTTACAGATCATGCTCCAAAGGAGTATATCTGGACACATCAGAGAACCGGAGACCACTGGCGTCATAGAACATTCCCTCAGAATATGGTCGAGCAGGTTGACGGCTGGGCTTCGCTTTCTCCTACCCAGAAACTTGTCGATGCATTCGCAATGGCTGACGGTGTTTATCCTGTGAAGACAGAATATTGGGGATCAGAGGATTATGCACATGGAAAGAATGTAGATGTCAACAATGCTACACAGGTAGACAGCAGAGCAGTAAAGGCAGGCTACAGCGAGAGTACATCAACCAACATGAAGAACCCTCTTTATGAAGTGACGCTTGCTAATGTTCAGACTCTCTCTGTAGATGAAAAGGCTACGATGTCACAGTTCGCAGGCCGTGAGGCACGTTTCTATCGTAATATCGGATGGAGCGGAATGCAGTATATAGCAGGTGGAGCCGAGACAAAGACAGACGGCGGAGAACTCGAGTTCTATACCGGCGGAAGAAACGCACAGCCACATGCCAACAATGTGCCTCCTTTCGGTTACCTCGCACTTAAACTTTACGACCCGACACTCAACCCTCGTACAACAGGTTGGGGAACATACTCTTGGCCGGTTGTCCGTCTTGGAAGTGTGTACCTTGACTATATCGAGGCATTGAACGAATATGATCCGGGCAACGCCGATATCCTCAAGTATTGGAACATGCTCCGTAACCGTGCAGGTGTTCCTGATATTGATAAGGTATATCCTGAAATTGTCGGAGACAAGGAACTTCAGAGAGAGTATATCCGTCGTGAGAGGATGATCGAACTTTGCTTCGAGTCTCATCGTTGGGCAGACATCCGTACATGGATGATAGCCGAGGATACAAACAACGGCTACTTCATCGGATGTAATTCGAAGGCAGGTACAGATGCTGTCGGAAGTGCATATTGGACACGTTGCGAGACAGGAAAGGAAGAGTACGCATATGGAGAAGGAAAGAAACTTGGAGCACGTAAGTTTACCGAGAGAGGTTATCTCCTTCCATTCCATACAACTGAGGTGAACAAAGTTCCTGCACTTAGAAATTCGCAGAATCTCGGATGGTAATTATAAAACAGAATTGAAATGAAAAGAAAATATATAGTTTCGTCTTTAATGGCACTTTCCGTACTCTTCGGTTGTGTGCCGGATAACAGAGACAACAATATGCCTGAATCTGCAGTGTATTTTGTTGACAATGTTGCCAACAATGGCGTGCAGAAGGCTCTCATGTACGATGTGCAGTCTGTTGTGGAGGTTCCTGTATATGTTTATTGTTCAGGACTTTATGGTGGCGCTCCTGAAGTCGCCACACAGGTGGACGTGGATTATATTGAAGAATATAACGCAACCAATGATACAGAGTACAAGGCTCTTCCTGAAAACTGCTACCAGCTGGTGAAGTCTTCAGATACAGTCTCTGACAGAAAGGCATCGTTCGCACTTAAGTTTGATGTTCATGCAATCATGGAACTCTCGAAGGAGGATGGTGTCGATCTCAGCGACTATGTTGTTGCACTCGATCTTTCTGCAAAGGATTTTGAAATCGCAAGTTACAAGGACAAAATCTTTGACCACTACCTGGTATCTCCTGATCTCAGAAATGCAGTAGCGAAGGTTTCAGGTGTTCAGGCAGAAGATAAGCAGGTGACATTGACAGTAGATCTTCCGTTTGAGAACCAGTGGGATTTCACTTTTGAACTTGATTATGATGTGACAGGTGCTTTCGGTGCTCCGGACACCAAGAGAGGCAACACAAAGGCTGCAAAGTACGCTTGTACTCCTGCACCTGCTGATTTCGTGTCAAAGGTTACAGTCGAGGGCGGCGAGCTCAGACTTGAGCCAGGTACAAACAGCAAGACTTACACGATTACTGCTCCTGCAGAATTCAATCGTGAATGGGCTAAGGGGCAGACAAACAATTTCGCTGTTTCCATCAAGAATGCAAAACTTGTCGTTGACGGCGCAGAGAAAGAGGTTCCGGTAGAAGGTGCTGCTTTCCTTGCATCATATGCGTCAAACAATATTGTCAAGAAGGTAAGGACATCTTCTGCGGATAGTGGCGGTTATCCGAACGATCGTTTCGAGACAGGTACAGATGCTGATTATTATGAGAAGTCATTGGTTCCGTACGGACTCGAACTCTACACAGACGATGGAGGATATATCTGGAGCCCTGAGTCTTCTAACGACCCTAACTGGCTTGATCGCCTTTTCAATGGCAATTCAACTGACTGGCAGGCAAGTTGGGGCGGTGGATTCGGTTTCACCAACGGTCAGTCCGATCTCCATGGACTTATCGACATGAAGAAGGTTCAGCCGATCAATGGTCTTGAGTATTGGAAGAGAGCGAACCTGTTCGTGACTGATACTCGCACACTTGAATTCTACGCAGTAGATGATTGCGTATATACCTGGAAGTCTGATCATCTTGAGTATGCAGATGATGCCTTGACATATCTTGGAACACTCGACTTCGGTGATGGAAATGAAAATCTTGGCTATCTGACCCTTGACTATATCGAGACTCAGTATATCCTCATCTACTTTGCGAAGTCTAACCGTAACAACAACTGCTACGACTGTACTGAGTTGAATCTTTATCATTAATAGATTCCTCAAGTATCCGAAATCTGATAAGACCGGGGGTATACCCTCGGTCTTATTCAAAATAAAACATTAAGATTTCAGGGATTTCTGTTTACTATGTATAGGAGAATCTTTTTCATTATTGCGCTGGTCTGTATTTCCCTGCAGGCTTCATATTCTCAGGAAGATGTACTGAGATTCGGCGATGACGGGAAATTCAGGATAGCCCAGTTCACCGACATGCACCTATGTCTGGGCAAGTCGGAATATCGTGACCTGCAGGCGGAAAAGACCTTTGCCCGTCTGCGTCATGCTGTGGAGACCGAGCGTCCCGACCTCCTTGTCTTTACAGGAGACATCGTGACTGACGGAGACGGAAAGAGGGCGTGGATCCGCCTTCTGGACTCACTGTCGGTGCTCAAGGTCCCGTTTTGCGTCGTTTTCGGAAATCATGATCCGGAGACCGGAGTCTCTCGCGAGGAAATGTCGCAAATGATCGCGTCATCGCCTTATTCGGTCAATGAACTGAATAATGACAAGTGTCTTGCGGACCTTGAACTGGAAGTGCTTTCTTCTGTCGGAGATGCTGCTCCTCTTGTGCTGTACTGCATGGACTCTCATGATTATTCCAGAATTGAAGGAGTCGGAGGCTACGGCTGGTTCGAAGTGGAGCAGGTCGAGTGGCTGAGAGAGAAATGCAACGCCAGAAGACGCTCCAACGGCGGAAATGTCGTGAATTCCCTGGCTTTTTTCCATATTTGCCTTCCGGAATATTCTTCTGCGTTTGCTGACCACCGCAACAAGTCTGTGGGCAGGCGCGCGGAGAATGAATGTCCCGGCGCTCTGAATACAGGAATGTTTGCGGCAATGGTGGAGACCGGCAATGTGATGGGCGTCTTTGTCGGTCATGACCACGATAACGACTATGTCGTCGTGGACAAGGGAATCGCACTGGGATACGGCCGTTTTTCAGGCGATGATACGACCTATACGACGTTGCGTTCCGGAGTCAGGATCATAGATCTGGAAGAAGGAAAACGAGCTTTCAGGTCCTGGATCCTCGAAGATGACGGCAGGATAGCGTCGCGCTTTATCTATGAAAACGGAAACCTCAAGTGATTTAACGAAGAATCTGTAATTTGTAATGCAAATGAAAGCAACAAGATTATTTACTATTATTCTGATGGCTTTGGTATGCCTGCCAGGTTATGCGCAGAAGGTTATTACTGCCCAGAGCCCTGACGGACAGACAAAGGTGAGTGTAACGCTCTCTGATCGTATTTACTATGATGTGGTAAGCCACAATGAAACTTTGCTCAAGCAAAGCGTTGTCGGCATGCAGCTGCGTGACAAGGAACTGGGCGTCAACCCTGTTCTGAAGAAGAAGAGCATCCGCAATGTCAAGGAGACAGTAACTCCGATCTTCCCTTTGAAGTTCAGCGAGGTGCAGAACGACTATACTTTGCTCGCCCTGGAGATGAAAGGCGGTTACGGCGTGGACTTCCGTATCTACGATGATGGTGTTGCCTTCCGTATGAGGACATCGCTGCCAGGCGAGATAGAGATCATGCAGGAGAATACAGTAATCCGTCTTGCAGACGAGTGCGACCTTGTGCTTCAGCAGCCAGGCGGCTTCAAGACCGGTTGTGAGGAGGATTATTCGATCGTGAAGAGCAGCCAGTGGAAGAAGGAAGACAGGATGACCGAACTCCCTGTCCTGATCATGGGCAAGAATCAGAAGATTCTCTTGAGCGAGTTCGACCTTGTAAGTTACCCTGGTCTCTTCCTGAAGGGAAATGCTGACAACAGTCTCACTGCCATCCAGCCGAAGAACCCTCTTGAGTATGAAGACCATGGCGACCGCAGCCATCGTATTCTCAAGGAGGCGGACTATATTGCGAAGACAAGCGGTACCCGCACCTTCCCTTGGCGATATATGCTTATCACTCAGGAAGACGGCCGTCTTGCTGAAAACACAATGCCAATGCGTCTGGCTCAGAAGTGCCAGATCGAGGATGTAAGCTGGATCAAGCCTGGCCAGACCTGCTGGGACTGGCTCAACGGTATCCCATACGGACCGGAGGTAGACTTCAAGGGCGGTATCAACCTGGAGACCTATAAATACTTTGTGGATTTTGCCTCACGTCACGGAATCTCTTATCTGATAATGGACGAAGGCTGGGCTCTCGATACCCGCGACCCATATCGTACGAATCCTGCGGTGAATCTGCCTGAACTGATCAGTTATGCAAAGTCAAAGAATGTAGGCATCTTCGTCTGGCTGCCATGGCTCACTGTAGAGCATAACATGGGCCTTTTCGAAAAGTTCGAAGAGTGGGGCATCGTGGGAACGAAGATCGACTTCATGGACCGTCAGGACCAGTGGATGATAGACTTCTATGACCGCGTCGCAAAAGAGGCTGCCGAGCATCATATCATGGTGGATTTCCACGGTGCCTTCCACCCAAGCGGCCTGGAATACCGTTATCCTAACGTGCTGACATTCGAAGGTGTCCGCGGAATGGAGTTCAATGGTGCCTGCCGTCCTAGCAACAGTATCTGGATTCCTTTCATCCGCGGTGCTGTCGGCCCTATGGACTATACTCCTGGACCGATGATCTGCTATCAGCCGGAGGTTCATCACGGTAACCGTCCGTTCTGTGCAGGTGTAGGAACCAAGGCTTACAATCTTGCTGCCTTTGTCCTCTTCGAGAGCCATCTGCAGATGCTTATGGACAATCCTTGCCGTTATGACGAGTGGCCTGATTGCCGCGACTACATCACCAGCGTTCCTGTGAACTGGGATGAGACCCGCGTGCTGGCTGCAGAGGCCGGACAGTATATCGTAATGGCCAAGCGCAGGGGTGACAAGTGGTTCATCGGCGGCATCACCAATGACAGACAGCGCGAAATGGACGTGGTGCTCGATTTCCTCCCGGAGGGAGCGGAATACCAGATGACCATGTTCGTGGACGGCATCAACGCTGACCGTATGGCCATGGATTATCGTTGTGAAAAGAAAACGGTAAGCAAGGGCGAGAAACTCCATATCAAGATGGCCCGCAACGGCGGTCTTGCCGGAGTGATCGAACAATAAGGAACTCGGTTGCCATAACCGTATAAAGAAGAGGCTCACATCAAAGTCAATTTTGACTTTTTTTGTCAGCCTCTTCACCTTTTATCAGAAAGTCACCTTGAGGTACCTGCATCCATGCAATGGAATTGTGCAGACGAGTTCGTCAGGTGTGAGGTCTTTCTGGCGCCATACGTCGCGGACGGCCTTGGCAGGGGATTCCGACGGGATGTAGGTCTTTAAGTCAACCAGATGGTCCTTCTCTCCGACATTGAAGATTCCTACAGCGATGCTTCCATCAGCCAATGGACGGCTCCACACCTCGATGTCGCCATCTTTGAGGACGAGGTCTGCCTGCTTGCCCAGCATATCCTGATTAATGGCGTTCACCTCGTTGTTGCAAAGCAGGTTCAGCGTAAAGTCATCCATCTTTGCGATGTCACATCCGATGAGCATGTTGGATGCCAGGAGTGTCCACAATGTGATATGCGTATACTGCTCGTCAGGAGTCAGGCGTGTCTCGCGGAGTTCTCCTCTTCCCCAGCCGACTTTGCCGACAACCAGCATGTCCGGGTCGTTCCAGTGGCCTACAGACGAGTACTGTGACTTACCTTCCTGCAGACGGAAACCGACAGAATAGACGGCTTCCCAAGTATCTTCGATGTCCGGAGCCGTACGCCAGCTGTTGCCGTCGCAGTAGAGTCCCCAAAGATGTACCTGTGTGCCACCAAGAGGACCGAGGCTGTAGAAGATGTCGCGAGGCTGCTGACGTAAGAACTGCTGCATCAGCAGATATGGGCGTATGCAACTTGAAAAGCCCCAGTCATTGTTCTTATGGCGCTCGTTTTCATAACTGCACCAGTCATATTTCAGATAATCGACACCCCATTCGTTGTATTTCTCGGCATCTTTCTTCTCGTATCCGAGGCTTGCCAGATAGCCGCCGCAGGTGGTTTCGCCAGGTCCGCTGTAGATACCGAACTTCAGTCCTCGGTCGTGGAGCCAGTCGATGAGTCCTTTCATCGAAGGGAACTTTTCGTTTGCCTCGATTGAGCCGTCCGGATTGCGTACATCAGCCTCCCATCCGTCATCGATGTTGATGTAGTTGTATCCATGATCTGCCAGACCTTTGTCGATGAGCGCCTGTGCAGAAGCGATGACCTTCTCCTGCGATATGGTCAGTCCCCAGCAGTTCCATGAATTCCATCCCATAGGAGGAGTCTGTCCTATCATGTCGTCGCCTACCTTCAGTGTGAACTCCTGAGTCGCCTTGCCATTCGCGTTTTCGGCCGTTACGGTGAATGTGTAATTGCCCGCCTGTACGATCCTTCCGCTCAGTACACCGTCATTCTCTGTGAGGTCCAGGCCTTCAGGAAGGTCGCTGCATGTAATCTTCATAGGACGCTCGCCTGATACAGGGAAACGATAGATGACAGGAGAACCGGGACGCACACCAAATACCGGAGCGCCGTTGAAACGGGGAGCAGCCGGATCAGGTGGTGTCAGGATGTATTTCAATTGTTTGGTTTCTGTGATCACCTTGCCGAACTTGGTGTCTGTATAGGTCGCTGTCAGATTGCACATCTTATCTGAGTCGTAGTATACAGGCACAACTGCAGGTTTGCCTCTCTTGACTGTGACTTTTTTGCTCAGAGACTTGACGACAGCTCCCGTCTCGCGGTCGGTGAGTGTGATCTCCAGCTCTCCCTTTGTCATGGTAGCGTACTTGTTGACAATCTCTACGTTGCAATGGTGCTGGCCTGTGCTGATATCGTTGAGGCGCAAAGAGATGCCGTCGACTGCCGGCGGGAAGTACACATGCACCGAGTCCTCGCACATTCCGCCCGATCCGCCTCTGTTATATGCACGGATGGCAATGACGTTATCCTCACCCAGACGGATGCACGTTTCCTTGATACCGGCCTCATAGTAGCGCTCCGGAGCGAACACGCCTGTGGCATAACCGTCTGCAGAAGACGGCATGCTGCCGCTGGAACCGATCAGTCTGCCGTTCATGTAACATTCGTCTACATCGTCGACCTTTGGAATCTTGACGATGATGACATTCTGCTGGTCTGTGTTGCTTTTTGGTATTTTCACGTGGATACGGTACCAGGCGTAAGAGTTGTAATAGGCAGGGAAACCTTGCTGGTCCCAGCACTTGGTGACATCGATTTCATCCCATGAGGAGTCGTCCATGCCGGGCTCTGCCCATGTCATGTCGTCGCCTTGCTTGAAAAGTCCTTTGCTGATGCTGATCTTCTCGGATGCATTGTCTTCGGTAATGCGCTTCTGGGCATTTGCCAGCAGACCCGTCAGGATGAAAAATGCGGCAATAAATAATTTTTTCATTCCCGCTTATCGGGAGACCCTGAAAATTAATATAAGGTATCAGCGGGCATCCGGGTCACATTAAGATTACCGCTGATACCTTTTATCGCTACCAGTTGTTGATGGTCTTGTCCATCCACTCCAGTTTGTCTGTGTAGGATTTCTTCATCTTGCTTACGGCCTCGTCAAATGTAAGGTCAATGTCTTTGTTTACATTGCTGGTGACAGGCCATAATATATGGTTCATCGACTCTGAACTTCTTATTCTTTCCGCCTCCGCATCTATGAAAGCAGGGATTTCCATGAAGCCTTCTTTCAAAAGATTCCATCTTTCCTTTGCCCGTGCCTTGAATACCGGATCCTGGAAGAGCCTTCCGTAATAGATATGGTTGATATCCCTGAAATTTGTTATCGGAGTGAAGGTCTCCCAATCGAAGTCCCAGACAGGGCCCATGACAAGTTTACCCCCGGTATTCTTATGCATATATGTGCTTTTAGGGTGCTTTGTCTCTTCGTTGCCGGTAAGTTCCTGAACAAACCAGAAGTCTATGAATGAGTCAATGTCGATGTACTCAGCATATTCCCTTGCGGCAAAACGCTCGTCATCATGAAGTGATGCCTCCATGTTGTTCACATAATTCTGGATGAACTCGAACTGGGCAGCATTGACCTCGTCAGGATCCTTGAACATATACGGCATATTGTAATATGCGGAATGGAATCTGAACTCTTCGTCGAAATACGAGTCCAGTTCCATGATGTAGCCGCTGTCTGTCAGATCGTCTTCAAGTTCGTCTACATTGACCCTGTTCTTGTCTACCTTTATATGCTCGCAAAGAAGATAACATCCGTTATGCTTGCCGTTGAGAATGACATCGACAAACTGTCCGTGCGGGGTATAGTCCAGTCCGGTCTTCGTAGCGATCTTGAATGCCATATGATTTCTCAGCAGCGTCCTGTCAAGCCAGTTGGCAAGAAGCACCCACCTTTTATGCTTCGGCATGCCTAAGATTTCGGCCTTGGAGTCCAGTTTCATCGCGTATGGTTTCTTCGGATATCCCCAGGTGCTGTTTCCTCTTCCTCTGATGCCAGTCGTTCCTTCATAATCCAAGGTCCAATCGGGATTATAGAGAGTGATCTTTGTGCCGCCAAGCCAGTCGGAGTGCTTGTTCGGGATGACAGCCTGTCCTGGAGTCTCGATAAAGAGAACCGGCAGGCCGGAATGTACGATGGATACGGTGTATTCCGTATAACTTCCGTTTCCGCTTACTACCTTGTAAGTCAGGGGTTTGCTGAAATTGTTCTCTGTTTTTCCGCTTACTTGCTCTACACCGTCCACGAGGACTTTTGCTCCATTGCTTTCAAACGACAGTACAAGATCAGGAGAACTTATAAGAGGTGAAGAAATGCTGAAATTGTTTCCGTCCTGCTTAAGGAGCAGGTTTTCATATACAGCGGTCTGGTTCGTCTCTTTCATGATGCTCATTGAAAACATTTCCTTGCCGCTGAATATCACTGTGACCGGCTGGGAGCGGACAGTTCGGGTCTCTTGGCCGGAGATGGCGCATTCTATTTCAAGGACCACCGTCTCCTTGTAGTCCTGGCTTTTATGAAGATCCATCAGAACTGCTTCGTAAATGCCTTTTTCAGCATCGGTCCGTCTGACGTTGTAAAGCCTGAAATATGCCGGAGAACCTCCTGTCCTGCCGTTTCCGTCGATGAGATGCAGGCTTATCTGGCAGCCCGGATCGTTGACATCGTAGATGAATTCAGCATCAGCGGGGCTTATCGTGAAGTTGAAGGAAGTGGTCAACGAAAGAACGGTGTATACCACGTCATTGTCAACAGCCATGGCTTCCGGATGTGTAATCTGTGGTTCGATGGCTTTTTCTGTGCATGATGCCATGATAAAGGTAACGATGGCGATGGAAAATAAAGAAGTCCTCATGAAGTTATTTTTTTCTAAAGATATTCAAGTTTAGCATGAGTGACAAATTAAAAAGATCTTCGTCAGGTTTTGCAACGTTTTAGTCATGTTTTGCTATATTTCTCCTGACTGCAAGTATGTCTATTATTGTAAATTTGCGATACAAAAAATAACGATAATTGATATGATTGCAAAAAGATTTTTCATTATTTCTGCTCTGTTGTGCGTCCTGAGCGCGTCTGCTCTCAATGCACAGAGCGTTCAGAAGTTGTCTTCTCCTGATGGAAATATCAGGGTCGAGGTGACTCTCGCAGGTGGTGTAAGTTATGATGTCTGGTGCGGTGACGAACTTGTACTGGATGACTGTCGTCTTGCACTGGATGTGAAGGGCAATGTTCTGGGTTCTTCACCGAAGCTCCAGAAGGCTGTCCGCAGGACTGTTAACGAAGTGAAGAAACCGTTCCTTCATCTGAAATATGCTGAAGTTCCGAACCATTTCAATGAACTTGTTCTCAAGATGAAAGGCAACTGGGCTGTTGCATTCAGAGCATATGATGATGGTATAGCATACAGATTCGAGACATCTTTTGCTGATGATATCGAGGTAAATCATGAGGATATCAGCGTATTCTTCCCTGAGGAGGCGAAACTTGTCCTTCAGCAGTCGGGAAGTTTCAGGACTGCATATGAGGAGCGTTATGGCCATCATACCACCAGGAGTTGGAAGAGCCATGACCATATGGCGCACTATCCTATCCTCGCCGTGACTTCCGGTGGCACAAAGATCCTCATGAGCGAATCGGACCTCGTGGATTATCCTGCTCCTTTCTTCCGCAGCAACGATGCAGACGGCTTCTCTGCAGTATTCGCAAGAGTTCCCGCTGAAACCAGACCTCGCGGAGACAAGAGCGAGGACATACTTCTCCGCAAACCTTATATAGCAAAGACTGCTGGTTCCAGAACCTTCCCTTGGAGATATTTTGTCATCACCAAGGATGAGGCAGGTCTTGTCGAGACAACCATGACCTGTCGTCTTGCACAGGACAGCAAGATCGAGGATGAGTCATGGATCGTTCCCGGGCAGGCAAGTTGGGAGTGGTGGAATGAGGCTATTCCATACGGCGATGATGTTGACTTCAGGGCAGGCCTCAATGTCGAGACCTATAAATATTTCATGGACTTCGCTTCAAAATATGGAGTCAAGTATATCGTGATGGATGAGGGCTGGGCTAAGGACAATATGGATCCTTATACTCCTAATCCGAATTGCAACCTTTTTGAGATCATCGAGCATGGCAAGAAGGTGGGTGTGGATGTAATCCTTTGGCTCACATGGAGATGTGTCGATCAGAATCCTGGCTTGTTTGAAAAATTCGCCGAGTGGGGAGTAAAGGGAGTGAAGATCGACTTCATGGACAGAAGTGACCAGTGGATGGTAAACTTCTATGAGAGAACTGTCAAGGAGGCTGCAAAGCACAAGATATTCGTGAACTATCATGGCGCATACAAGCCTGCAGGTCTTGAGTATATGTATCCTAACCTTCTTTCTTATGAAGGAGTTCTCGGACTTGAGCAGATGGGCGGATGTAATCCTGGAAACAGTATCTATCTGCCGTTCATCCGTAATGCTGTCGGCCCTATGGAGTACACTCCGGGAGCGATGATCAGCATGCAGCCGGACAGATACTCTGCAAACCGTCCTAATTCCGCAGGTGTAGGAACAAGAGCATACCAGATGGCTCTCTTCGTGGTCTTCGAGTCTGGCCTTCAGATGCTTGCAGACAATCCTACTCTCTATTACAGGAATGACGATTGTACACGCTTCATATCTTCTGTCCCTGTATTGTGGGATGATACAAAGGTTCTTGAAGCAAAACTTGGTGATTACCTCGTCGTGGCAAAACGCACAGGAGAAGAATGGTTCATCGGAGGTATGACTGCTGAGCGCAGAGAGCCTCTTGAACTTGAGATTGCTCTCGACTTCCTTCCTGAAGGAAAGACATTCACTCTTACTTCTTATGAAGACGGTGTGAATGCCGACAGGCAGGCGATGCATTATGTAAAGAATGTACGTGAGGTCCGTAAGGGAGATGTAGTGAAGATAAAGATGGTACGTAACGGCGGTTACGCTGCCAATTTAAAATAGTTTTTTTGGTTAATGGTAGTTGGAGAGAGGGCGGCAGTCTTTTGATTTTTGCCCTCTCGTTATTTTGAAAAATTCAGTCATGAAAAGATTTATAATGCTGGCAGTTACAATCTGCATGTGGATTCCGTCTTTCGCTCAGAAGGATGCCGCTTACTGGAACAAGATGGCAGACGGCATGTCAAAGGCCCTTGTTGAAAGGTTCTGGGGGGCCAATTTCGAGGGATATCCGGACCGTTACTACTTCAACTATGGAAGCGATATGTCTGATATGGGCACCGGTCATTACTGGCCGCAGGCACATGCGATGGATGTTCTCGTCGACGCTTATATGCGTACCGGCGACAAATATTACAAGAACCTTTTCCCTTTGTGGTGGGACGGTGCTCCGAGATACAATTTCGCTACAGGAATGAATCCGGCGGATCCATGGTGGAATGTCTTTGTCGATGATATGGAATGGATTGCTCTTGCCCAGATCCGTATGTTCGAAAGCACAGGAAAGAAGGAATACATAGCAAAGGCCCGCCAGATGTATGATGACTGGATCTGGACTACATGGGGACCTGAGGACGAGGCTCCTTGGTACGGAGGCATAACCTGGAAGACTGATACCGACAAGTCGAAGAATGCATGTTCCAACGGCCCTGCTGCCCTCATAGCGGCTCGTCTGTGCCGCTTCTACGATCAGGCCAAGTTCAAGGACGGCAAAATGAAGAATTCATATCTCAACGAAGCGATCAAGATCTATACATGGGAAAAGAACGTTCTGTTTGACCGTGTGACAGGTGCTGTCTATGACAACATCAACGGCAAAGGAAAGGTTGACAAAGAAGGACTGTTTACATACAATTCCGGAACCTTCCTTGGCGCCGCTCATGAGCTGTATCTTCTGACCGGTGACAGGCAGTATCTGGCTGATGCGGTTCTTGCTGCAGATTTCGTGATAAAGCATATGACGAAGGATGGTATTCTTTTCGATGCGACATCTGGAGACGGTGGATTGTTCCATGGCATCTTCGTCAGATATTTCGTGAAGCTGGTCAATGATGAAACTCTGGATCCTGCCATCCGCAGGAGATTCCATGACTGGCTCACAAACCTTGCCACTGTAATGGCTGAACAAGGAGTGAACCATGACACAATGCTCTATGGCGGAAGCTGGCGCAATGCACCAGCGGATGACCAGCCGGTGGGCTTGACTCCGCATGTCACCGGATGCATGCTTATGGAGGCTATGTGTGTCCTGAAGCCGTTGAACTAGCATATGCTGCAGATATACGTGTCCTAAAGTGGAATATAACATTATGATCCATATGAAGCTTAAGATATTTGCTATGTTTGCCGTAACATTGGCAATCTGCTCTTTGACAGATGCCGGTGCCGAAGTCCGCATGACGCCTATATTCACCGACAATATGGTGATGCAGCAGAGAAGCGATGCACCGGTATGGGGAACAGCCGCTCCCGGTGCTGAGATTACTGTGGCAACCTCATGGAACAAGGCTGAATATAAGGCTACGGCCGGACATGACGGCAGATGGATGGTCAAGGTCCGTACTCCTAAAGCAGGCGGTCCATACGAAATGACTGTTTCTGAAGATGGCCGGAAAGAACTTGTCATCAGGAACATCTTGATAGGGGAGGTTTGGCTCTGTTCAGGTCAGTCCAATATGCAGATGCCGGTCATGGGGTCCTGGGCGAAGGTGACCGATTGCGAACAGGAAGTGAAAGAAGCATCCAGATATCCGCAGATAAGACTCATAAGTGTCGAAAGGGTTACCAGTTCAAAGCCGGAAAGCGATTTTGCGGCCTATGGTGGCGGATGGCAGGTGTGCTCGCCTGAGACAGTTGCTGAATTTTCAGCAACAGCATACTTTTTCGGCAGAGAGATTCATCTGAAGAAGAATGTGCCGGTAGGACTGATCAACTCTTCATGGGGAGGTACGGTCATCGAGGCATGGATGACAAAAGAAGCTCTTGCCGGGGTGAAAGATCTCGGCACTCAGGCCGAGATGGTATCAGGCTGGCCTGAAGACAAAGAGGAGAGGATCCGCAAGTCTCAAGGTGCCGTAAATGAATGGAATCGCCTGGCTTCCTCTTTCGATGAGATATGTTCCAATATAAGCACATTCCAGGAAGTCAGATATGACGACAGCAGATGGGAGGACAGGCATTATCCGGGCAACATCGACTCTGGCTTTGATGGTCATGTGCTGATACGTAGAAGGGTAGAGATTCCCTCAGAGTGGGAAGGTGCGGCCTTGACCATGCATATCCAAGGAGTAGATGATAAGGACGTCACATATTTCAATGGAGTGAAGATCGGTCAGGAACAAGGATGGAACAAGGAAAGGAATTATAAGATTCCGTCAGAACTTGTGAATGGCGGCCAGGCTATAATAGCAATACGTATCATGGACCAGTCAGGAATCGGAGGAATTACCGGTGATGCCCAGTCATTCTATCTTGAAGGACCTGATGGCTCAAAAGTGTCTCTTGCCGGTGAGTGGAAGTCAAAAAACGACGCAGACTACCGTCTCATGCCACCGAAACCGGTGAATATGTATGATGAACCGTACTGGTCGACAGTTCTTTATAATGCCATGATCAACCCCCTTGTTCCTTATGCAATAAAAGGATCCATCTGGTATCAGGGATGTTCAAATGATGACAGGGCCTATCAGTATCAGGATTTAATGCGGCTCTTGATCGATGACTGGAGACGGCAATGGGGTTACAGCTTTCCATTCTATATAACCCAGCTAGCAAACTTTACCGGACGTCAGGTGAATCCGACAGAATCCACCTGGGCTGAACTTCGTGAGGCTCAGGCAATGGCAGTAAAGACCGTGCATAATACCGGTATGGCGGTAACGATTGACATAGGTGAAGCAAATGACATTCATCCTAGAAACAAGCAGGAGGTAGGAAGACGTCTCGCCCTTCAGGCCTTGAACAAGACATATGGCATGAATGTGGAATGTTCCGGTCCTGTATATGAAGACTATGAGATTGTCGGCAATGTCATCAGGATACGTTTTTCATCTGTCGGCGGAGGACTGACGTTCAAGGGAGAAAAGCTTGAAGGGTTTACGGTTGCAGGAGCCGACCATAATTTCCACTGGGCAGATGCAAAGATCGTCGGCAATTATGTTGAAGTGACCTGCAAGGATGTTCCACGCCCTTTGGCAGTAAGGTATGCATGGGCACATAATCCGCAGGGAAATCTCTATAACAAGGCAGGCTTGCCAGCGGGACCGTTCCGCACTGACGCCTGGCTTGGTGTAACTTATGGAAATACTGCAAGATACAAGGATTTTTAGATAGGCAGCAAAATTGACAGATCTATTCCTTTTTCTGCATGAGTCGGATGTCCCTCAATATCTGCATTGTCTTCGGAAATCATGATCCGGAGACCCGTATACCGAGGGAAGAAATGTCAGAAATGATTGCCTCTTCTCCGTTTTCCTTGAATGAATTGAACAAGGAAGGCCGGCTCGCGGATGTCGAGCTGGAAGTATCTTCTTCTTCCGGCAAGGATGTTCCGCTTGTCTTATATTGCATGGATTCCCAGGACTATTCAAGACTTGAAGGAGTCAAGGGCTATGGATGGTTTTCGGTAGAGCAGGTAGAATGGCTCAGGAAAAGATGCAATGTCAGAACCCGTAGAAATGACGGGATACCGGTCAATTCCCTTGCCTTCTTCCATATATGCCTGTCGGAATATTCTTCGGCGTTTGCCGATCATAGGAACAAATCCGTCGGTCGAAGAGCTGAAAATGAATGTCCGGGAGCACTCAATACGGGCATGTTTGCCGCAATGGTTGAAACAGGAAGTGTAATGGGTGTCTTTGCCGGACATGACCACGATAACGATTACATTGTGGCAGACAAGGGTGTGGCCCTGGGTTATGGACGTTTTTCAGGTGACGATACGACCTACACCACGTTCCGTTCCGGTGTGAGAGTCATTGTCCTTGAAGAAGGAAAACGTACGTTTGATACGTGGATCCTTGAGGATGAAGGCAGAGTCGTCTGCCGTGCCTGCTATGAAAACGGACACCTGAAGTAACGTCAAGGCTTCTGATGATACTGAAAAAAGAAGATTATCCGGCTTTAGTTCTTTCGGATAATCTTCTTTTTCAGTTACTTACAATGCTTTGATGGCTTCAATGCTCAAGCCTGTTACCTCGGCAATGCTTCCGATGTCCATCTGCATCTCCAAAAGCTTCTTTGCCACATCTGCATTAGCTTCCGCTCTTCCTTCCGCTCTTCCTTCCGCTCTTCCTTCCGCTCTACCTTCTTCTCTACCTTCCTCTCGGCCTTCTGCTCTACCTTCTGCTCGGCCTTCTGCCCTACCTTCCGCTAATCCTTGAGCAATAGCTTCCTTGCGAGCATCTTCAAGCTGCTCTTCAATACTGTTTAGAATGTCGTTCTGTGTCATAATGTCCTCCTCAAATTTAATTCTTTGTTCTGGAGTCATCTTTGCCAGTTCGGACTGGAAAAAGAGTTCTTCTATTTCTGTTCCTATGATCTTTTCCGGGCAGGAGTCCAGCATGTTCATATTCTTGATGCTATATATCCAGATATCTTCAAGGCTGGTACATTCCTCGATGCTTTTTGTAAATCTGTGCAGATCTACGAATACCAGGTTTGTTCCGTCTCCCAATTCGTTTCCTGTTTCGATATCCTTATAGCGATACAATGATATGAATTCGTTCAGCTTTTCTCCGATGTTTTCATAAGTCCAGTTCCTGAAATTCAGAAAGCTTACTACATATAGAGGCTGAAAGTCATAGTCCCATTTTCTTCCGGCCTTCTGTTTCTTCTCATCTGTCTGCATCTGGGCTTTTATTGCCTGATCATGCAATACCAGCGAAGAATAGTACACGGCCCTTTTATGAAAGAACTTCTGGCTCCAGTTCTGCATCTCGACCTGAAAACATATACCGTTCTCATCCTCACAATAGACATCAAAGCGCGAGGACCTTTCCTCTTCCGTCATACCTGGATGTTCAGTATTGCGGTATTCCAGCCTTTTGATGTTAATCCTCAGAATCCGGTTCAAAAGGTTTTTCAACACCTCTTCGCTGCCCACACGTCCGAGAACGATCTTGAATCCTTTATCCAATGTCAAGTCTGCGTAACGGTGCAGTTTTCCGTTTATGACCTGAAACTGGATTCCATCGATTTCCACTAACCTACCTTTAGGGGAATTAATTGAATGTCTGTCTTTAATCATGGCAATTAATCTGATTGAACATTAATAAATAAGGAATATAAATCCTTACAGGAATGTCCAATCCCCCTATCACCCCGCCAAGATAGTAATTTTTATATATTTGGAGAATAAGAAAAAGAAAAACATACCGATTGAATGGAATGTTTTTCTTTTTCTTATGATTTTTTCTTTTTTTTATTCTTTTACCGCTTCTGCAGAACCGTCGAGCAAGTCCGTCGAGGGTCACTATGGCTGCCTTAACTGGTTCAGGAAAAGGATGAAGAACGGCAGATATTCGCCTAAAGCAAGTCTCAGCTTCTTCACCGTATTCTGGATGCTCTTGTCCACCTGCTTGTATGTAAGTCCCAGAAGTTCCGCAGTCTCCTTGTAGCTGAGTCCGTCCACCCTGTTCTTCATGAATATTTCCCTCTGCATTTCCGGCAGGGAATTGAGAGTATCTATAACGATTGTCATGATTTCTTCCGCGAAGACACGGTTCGGTTCGCAGCTTTCTATGGCACGGCTGTAATACTCCATTGCGCCGCGCTCCTTCTGCCGTATGTTCTCGTATACTTTCCGGTGAGTCGTGTCCGAACGCCGGTAGTCCATGCAGGCGTTTCTTACCGAAACGAACATGTATGAAAGGATCTGGTCCTTGCGGATTGAATCGCGCTTTTCCCATAGGGACATGAAGCATTTGCTTACAACGTCTTTAGCCTCTTCTTCGTTGCCGATCTGAAAATAGGCTATCTTTTCGAACATCTTCCTGTTCTTGACAAAAATCAGTTCGAACATCTCGTTGAAATCAGCGGTTCCCTTATGTGCTTCAGATACCATTCCCAGTGCCAAATATGCCACAAACTTACATAAAAACTTTCGTTTTTACGCCCGTTAGAATAAAAATCAAGCCCACATACTATCTTTATAAGGTCAAAAGCGGTCATGACTTCTCAGCCAGTCGCACATCTAACGTAGAACGAGGTCTATGCCTCAAAAAATTTAAAGCCTATGCGAACAGTATGTGGACTTGATATGCACAAAGATAGCATTTTTGTGTGCATTCTCAACGAAAACGGTATTCTGTTTCAGGACAAGATCGGAGTGCTAGGTGTTAGCAACCCGTCTGCAAACTGACTAATGCTCTATGCGGCTTAGGACGCCCTTTTGAACTCTTAGTTCGTAGAGGAAATTGTTATATTATATCTTTACCGCTATCATTGGTAGTGGCGTATGTTCATGCACTTCTGAGAAGTCATGATGCCACCCACAGTGCAGAGATAGTATGTGATCTGGATTTATAGAGGAAATTTAACAATATCCTTTAAATCACTATTCACAAGCATAGACCCAATGGACTGTCACGCTTTTGGACACAGGAAGATGCTCGAACCGATATTTGATCCAGTTATCCTCATCGAAGAATGGATGCCCTTCAATATCTTCACCTTTCTTATATTCCATCAGACATTCTCCATCTTCCGTAACCAGCGAAAATGAATGTTTTATATATTCCGGAAAGTCATACATCAGGTCAAATGTCGGCTCTCCATCCTCTTGCAAAGGCTCTCTCCATATAACACCCAATGAATCATTCGATTCTATACGATATGGGGTAGTATCAACAACAAAGTTTATTGCCGTCTCCTTCTTGTTTTTCACATACCACTCAACATGATGTGTATAGATTGCAGGATCGCATATTAAAGGAAACCATGCATATATAATCAAACATAGAATATTCTTTACACTCATATTACGAAATAACTTTTAAAAATAATTATTGTGTACAATTGCTCAACATCAAAATGAATAATAGATTTCCAACTCTCCACCACGATTTACAACAAACGGCTTATCTATTTTTATGGAATTCATACCTCTGAGCGTCAGTTTAGCACTACTGTTTACCGTGACATTCTCCATTCTGACATGTCCTCCCGTAATATAGGTTGATGTATTAATTGTCCTGTCAACAACATTTGTATCATAAGTAATCCCATCATAGGTCCAAGGCAATATTACATTCGGAGTGATATTGTAATTGATGAAAATTTCCTCCATTCTCGGAGACATTGAAGGATTCTTACTATACAAGGCTTCAGCCAATTCATCATATGTGTCCACATATGAGGTCAGACAATCAAATATTTGTTTCTTTGTAAGCAGCGATTCTTTGTAAATATCCCAAAAGACATGTGGATAGATCCATTTATCTATAGGATCACAAGGGAACTTATCGCCAACACCAACCATACTATTATTAACACCTTCACGCAATAGCACATACTCCATAAAATATCCCCACATCTCACCTATTCCGCACAACTGATAATTCTTACCCGTTCCATCTCCATATGCACCATAAGTCATTATATAGCTGACATATCTGGACCAGAACAAACTTCCTACTTTAGAGAAATGACTGGCATGTGAAAGTTCATGAGATACTAATTGATATATACTTTTATAATTCATACCCTCTGTTCCTATTGTTATATCGGGTAACGCAAACTTAAATACCTGATTAAATATGGTTGCCAAAGAACCGTAACCTATATTTGCAAAAAAATTCAACCAATCAGAATGGCCATTAAGACCTATGTCATGATCCAATTTCCCAAGCATAGGTGCTGAAGACCTCTCTGCATTCCTGAACACCCATATTATTAAATCGGCCGGTGGTTTCAAGATTCCATTATCCTCGCACATTTCATAATACTCATATGCTGAATTATTCACAACAGCCCATTGCCAAGCCTTATCAGTATCATAAATGTTCTTTGAATATCCGGAATTGGAATGCCATCCCAAATTATGATTCGCCCTTGCAATCGGTCCCCAATTACCCCATATATCGAAGCCTTTTATATTTTCATAAACAATGGCATAGTGAACATTTGTCCTGTAATTCTTCATCATAGAATATTCTCCTGAGTCATTCGTATAAGCAATACTCCATTTAACGAAATTATGACATCTGACTTTTACTCCTTTCAAAGGAATATAATTGCCATTTGAATCATCTACTCCAATGATACCTGTTGGAGAAGCTTTCGCACGTGTATTTAGAGGTGAAATATCATAGCCAAGACTCACAAAGGCTGCTTCCTCCACATCAACTTCAACCTCAGCCTTAGTGACAACACTGATAGTTTCACCATCTTCCGGAATATAACATAACTCCAAGACCTCATAATCTATTCCGGGCGGAAACAGAAAATCCGGTCGAACAGTTGTATACACCCATGTAAGGTCGTCTTCCGGAATATCCGGATTAATGTACTCATCACCCTCTTCCAGTCTGATATCCAAAGGATAGTCAAACAATTCCAGATGCAGATCATACATTAATGTATGCAGTTCCGAGCTGTCTTTAGGCATGAACTTAACATATAGATCCGTAGGCTCCAATATCCTACCTGAGTCACTAAATCTATCATAGACGCCTTGCATAACATGTAATGCATATGGATTTGGCAGAGGCTCATATTCAGTCACAACGGTAGAACGTGTACGTGACGACTGGTCAGCTTGATATTGATCTTTTGCAATTTCTTCCTCAACAGGATTTTCAACACAAGAACTGACTATAACTAAGAAAACTGACAGTATTCCTAATAAGTGTTTGTCCATAAATAAACCAGTACAATTACTATCAATTGATTATTCAAACTAATGGACTATTTATGCTGCATAGACTTCAGATATTCAACCTCCTGCTGCAGCGTCTGTATGGCATCGATCAGAACCGGAATCAAAGAAACATAGTCAACAAGTTTTCGGCCTTCATCATCTGTAAACACCAGATTGGGAAGAACCTCTTCAAGTTCTTGTGCAAGCAGACCGATTTCAGCATTATCACCAGTATATTTGTTTGATGCTGTCATTCTTCTTTGTGTATCGATAAAATTATAAGAAACTGGTCTCAAACGTTTAATGACATCTATTCCACTCTTGAAAGTCCTTACTCCAGTCTTAGCATTTGCATCAGAATAATTAAGGACCTGACTTACCTGAATAGCATTGAATTTACTGGTTGCCGTATTGTAGAATACAATCTGATCACCATGTCCGGCAATTCTTGGAGATCCGGCTGGAGCAACATCCAGTTGCAGGAACCTTCCATTCGTATTCTGGAAATAAATACCATTTGTCGCCGCTGTTATTGAAAAATGAGAATGTTGCTGATTAATATTTCCAATCAGCAGACCAGTCGGTCCATACTTGATTTGCGCAGAAACAGAGGACGCGACAAACAATGTGATGATTGTTGTCAAGAAGGATAAAAATGTTTTATTCATAAGTTCTAAGTTTATATTATAAAATCACTATTCACAAGCATAGACCCAATGAACTGTCACGCTTTTGGATACATTAGGGCTCTCGAACCGATATTTGATCCAGTTATCCTCATCGAAGAATGGATGCCCTTCAATATCCTTTCCTTTCTTCCATTCCATCAGACATTCTCCATCTTCCGTAACCAGCGAAAATGAATGTTTCATATACTCCGTAAAATCATACATCAGGTCAAATGTCGGCTCTCCATCCTCTTGCAAAGGCTCTCTCACAATAATACCTATAGAATCTCCGGTTCTATAGGGTAGGTAAATAACGTATCTTAAACATATCTTATCGGCTTATCCCGCATATTCTTCACATACCAGATGGCCACGTTCGTATCTATCAGCCGATCTGGAAATAGGCTATCTTTTCGAACATCTTCCTGTTCTTGACAAAAATCAGTTCGAACATCTCGTTGAAATCAGCGGTTCCCTTATGTGCTTCAGATGCCATTCCAATAAAAATACATCGCAAATTTATGAAAAAAAGAACGATATATACAAATTGTCAATGACCATAAATAATCACTGAAATACAAATGATTAAAAGTTTGAAAAACTTCTTCTTCCCATGGGGGAACATAGGTCTTTCATACGTATTTATCTGTAATCGAGTTGTATAAATACGTGTGCAATGAATATAGACCAAGATCTTTTTTTCAAATTCTTCTCCAGAGAAGCTTCCGTTGAGGAGACGGATGCGTTGACTGCATGGCTTGACGAGGACCCTTCACATCAGGAGGAGTTCAACAAGGCCTATGAAATGTTCATGATAAGTCAGGTGGTGGCTTTTGCCGATCTTGACAGAAGGCCGGCCGCAGAACATAAGCCGGCAAAGAAACACAGATGGCTTGCTTATGTGGCTTCTGCAGCCGCTTCCGTCATCATCGGAATGGTCATCAACAGCTATTTCTTCACTAGACCTATCCTTGAGGCTGTGGATTCTACGGTTCTTGTTTCCGAAGCCCAGCCGGGACAGAGGACAAGTGTCACTTTGTCGGATGGCACGGTGGTGGAGCTCAATTCCAATTCAAGGATTGAATATCCTGCAATTTTCCATAAGGGAGAACGGAAGGTCAGGCTGGAGGGCGAGGCAATGTTCGATGTCGCTCCGGATCGGGAACATCCGTTTGTAGTCGAGACTTTCGCATATGATGTGAAGGTGCTCGGCACAAAGTTCGATGTCATTGCAGACAGCAGGGAGAGGGAGTTCTCCACCGCACTTCTCGAAGGAAGTGTAAGCATTCAGGACAAGTCTGCAAAGCCTCTGGTCACTTTACGTCCCAATATGATGGCTTCGATGCATGACGGCCGTCTGGTCTGTTCCCGTCTTTCGGATAAGGACGCATATCTGTGGACAGACGGTGTCATTTCTGCTGTAGGAATACCTTTCGACAAGCTTATGAGGCGCTTTGAAAGATGCTATGGGGTCAATATAGACATAGCATCCGCTACTCTTCCGGAAGTCCGCTACGTGTACTTCAAGGTCAGGATATCAGATGGTATAGACCATGCCTTGAGGCTTCTTCAGGATGGATCGGATTTCAATTACAGGTATGAAGAGGAAACCAATACATACATTATCTATTAACAATTAAATCAAACCAAATGAACACAAAACTAATGCGCAAAGTCTGCCTTTTATGCCTTGGCGCTGCCGTTATGCTTTTTTCGGTGAACGTTTCCGCGCAGGATGCGCGTGTGACGCTGAATGAAAGCAACGCCAGCCTCAAAAGCGTAATCGAGAAGATCGAATCGCAGACCAGGTATCTGTTTGCCGTAGGAGAAAGTGTTGATGTCAATCAGGCGGTTAGCGTCAATGTTGACAAGGCACCTCTTGCAACGGCTTTGGATCAGATTGTTTCAGGTAAGGATCTGGTTTATTCCATCAACGGAATGAACATCGTCCTTTCCAAGAAGGCGGCAGCACGTCCTATGACCGTGACAGGTCAGATCAAGGACCCTTCGGGCCTCCCTGTGCCGGGAGCATCCGTCTTCATCCTCGGAACGACACTGGGAACGGTAACCGATCTGGATGGTAACTTCAGTCTTGATGTGCCGGCAGAGCATGTGGGAGGTACCATTCAGGTGAACAGTCTCGGTTATGAGATTGTCGAACTCCCTATCAACGGACAGGCAAAGTTCAATCTGACCGTCCGTGAGTCTTTCACCCAGCTTGACCAGAGTGTGGTTACAGCCCTCGGTATCAAGAAGTCAGAGCGTTCGGTGACATACAACGTGCAGTCGGTTGACAACAGCGCGTTCCTTACCCGAGAGGCCAATATGGTCAACAGTCTTCAGGGACGCCTTGCCGGTGTACAGATCAATGCTACCAGTGCGGGTCCGGGAGCGGAGACAAAGGTTGTCATGCGTGGTTCAAAGTCGATTTCCAACTCCAATACCGCACTTTACACACTTGACGGAATTCCGCTTCCTACATTGTCGATGATCAGTCCTGGTGACGATTATTCCATCTATAACGGAAGTGCCATTACGGGTGACGGTATCGCCAATTTCAACTCGGATGACTTCCAGAGCATGTCAGCTCTCGTAGGAGCTTCTGCGTCTGCTCTTTACGGCTACAAGGCCCAGAACGGTATCCTCATGCTTACTACAAGGCAGGCTGAGAAGGGTGTGAGCGTTTCATACAGCACGAACACGACATTCTCGGATCCTGTGATGCTCCCTGAACTTCAGAGCAGCTATGGTGCAAAGGCAGGAGTCTATGCTTCATGGGGCAATGCCCTTCTTACACCTCAGACCTGGTCTGTAAAGGACTTCTTCCAGACAGGATACAATACTCAGCACACAGTCAGCCTCGGTATAGGCCGTGACAACGGAAACACTTATCTCTCGGCTGGATTCAACGATGCGCGCGGCGTTGTCCCTAACAACGATTACAGCCGTTACAATGTGACATTCAGCCATACTGAGGACTTCCTCAACGATAAGCTTCACCTCAGCGTGCTTGCAATGTACATAAAGGTTCAGGAGCAGAACATGCTTGCCGGCGGTCAGTACTACAACCCTCTCGTACCTCTGTATCTGATGTCTCCGAGCGACGACATCAACAAATATGCGGTATACGAGCGTTATGACGCATCAAGAAACTTCCCTCTCCAGTACTGGTCATGGGGAAGCCAGGACCTTCAGATGCAGAACCCGTTCTGGATCGTGAACAGGAACATGTTCAATACGGACAAGAACCGCTATCTCCTCGGAGGCTCGCTCAAATATGACATCACCGACTGGATGAACATCTCCGCACGTGTGCGTACGGACTACAACAACACCCTCGCCGAGCAGCGCAACCATGCTTCCACAAGCGGTCTGTTCGCCGGCAACAAGGGACGTTACTTCCTCGATCAGAGTACAACCAACCAGACTTACGCCGACATCCTCCTCAATGTCGACAAGACTTTCGGTGACAACCTGATCCAGTTCAATGCAAACGTCGGTGCCTCGATAGAGGACTACACCTACAGGCAGACCTATATGGCCGGTGATCTTCTCGGAGTTCCTAACCTGTTTACATTCAATAATATGAATACAGACAAGGGCTTCTACAAGAACACTTATAGAGATCAGGTACAGTCAATCTTCGCCACTGCACAGGTCGGCTACAGAAACATGGTCTTCCTCGATGTGACAGGCCGTGCCGACTGGAACTCACAGCTGGTGAACACCAAGTCAATGCCTATCGCCTATCCTTCCGTAGGTCTTTCAGCCATCCTGACCGACATCTTCAATGTCAAGTCAAACTGGTTCACATACGCCAAGATCCGCGGATCGTACGCAGAGGTAGGTAGCCCTATTTCACGCTTCCTTACCTGTCCTACATATCCTGTGTCGAACGGATCGCCGGCAGAGAACACTTATGGAGTTTCCGACAATTTCCAGCCTGAACGCACAAGATCGTTTGAAGTCGGTGCAGATGTGAAGCTGTGGAACGGAAAACTTGACATCTCGGCTACATATTATCACTCGATGACCTTCAACCAGGTGTTCACCCCGGAACTTCCTGCATCATTCCGCTACTCGACCTACTATGTTAACTCCGGTAGAGTGGACAACAAGGGTATTGAGCTCTCTCTCGAACTTAACCAGAACATCGGCGCGGTGGAATGGAAGTCAAACCTTATCTATTCGCGCAACCGCAACAAGATCGTCGACATGCTTGATGCCGTGATCAACGGTGAGAAGTTCCAGAGCGACCAGCTCTCTGTCGGAGGTACTACAGGTGTGCAGATGTGGCTTACAAAGGGCCGGAGCATAGGAGACCTCTACGTACGTGGACTCAAGACTGACGAACATGGCTTTGTATGGGTGTCTCCGACAGCTTCGACTGTTGTTCCTGCCCCTGTTGACGGTGGCCTCGAGTCGCTGATCTATGCAGGTAACATCAATCCGAGCTATACAGGTTCATGGAGAAACCAGTTCAGCTGGAAAGGCCTTTCATTCGCGTTCATGATTCAGGCGCGTGTCGGCGGTGTCGGCGTTTCACTTACTGAGGCGACCCTCGATTCATTCGGTATGTCGCAGAGGACAGCTGATGCCCGCGACAACGGCGGTGCTCTCGTGAACGGACAGCGTATTCCGGCTCAGGCTTACTACGAGACCATCGGTGGAAAGGGTACGAGTGCACTCGGTGCATATTATACCTACTCGATGACAAACATCAGGCTCGGTGAGGTCACCCTCGGATATGACGTACCTGTAGACAAGTGGCAGAATGTCATCAAGGGTCTCAACGTTTCTTTTGTAGGACGTAATCTTGCAATGCTTTACTGCAAGGCTCCTTTCGATCCTGAAGTTGCATCCGGTGCCGGTAACTATGCTACAGGTATCGACTACTTCTCGATGCCTTCTACAAGAAATCTCGGTTTTTCAGTGAAAGTTACCTTCTAAGACCTGATTCAATATGAAGAAATTAAAATACATACTTATAGCAGCTGCAGCGATGGCGGCAGCCGTTGCCTGCACAAAGAACTTCGAGGACAGGAATACCAATCCTGAGGAGGCTACGGACGAGATGCTCGGTTGGGACAACCTGCGCGTCGGTTCTGCGTTCGCCCAGATGACAAGGAATGTCATTCCTTCTTATCAGCTCATCGGTACCGAAGAGTACGGTAGCGCGAGCTTTCAGGTTGTCCAGGATCTTACCGGAAACCTTTTCGCTAACTATATAGGTGTCGTGAATACGGGATTTACCGCAAACAACATCTACAACATCACTTCAAAGGCATGGTATGAGGCCATGTTCAATGACGCTTATGTCCGTGCAACAGGATCATGGGAGACCCTTGACCTTTACAGGGAGGAATCTCCGGAGGCTGCGGCTCTCGGCGACATCCTCAAGGTTGCCCTCATGCACAGAGTTACCGACACTTACGGTCCTGTACCATATCTTCAGATCGGCTCAGGTCTTGTGACTCTCCAGTATGACTCTCAGGAAGTGATCTACAATAGCTTCTTCGAGGAGCTGGATGCAGCAATAAGCACTCTTACATCATTCTGGCAGGCCCAGCCAGGCACAAAGATCCTTGCCGATTATGACAATGTCTTCGGTGGAGATCTCGCCAAGTGGATCAAGTTCGCCAACACTCTCCGTATGCGTCTTGCAATGCGCGTCGTCTATGCCGACAAGGCTCTCGCAATGGCACAGGCAGAGGCTGCGCTCTCGAATCCTGTAGGTCTGATGACATCGGCAGCCGATCTTGCAGCTCTCCGTAAACCGGCTTCCGGAGCATGGGAGAATCCTCTCTATGTGATTCAGTACAGCTTCAACGACGACCGTATCGGAGCTACTATCGAGGCCTATATGAACGGTTTCAACGACCCTCGTCTTCCAAAGTATTTCACAGCAGGTGCTGACGGAGGATACCATGGTGTACGTAACGGAATCAGCCTTACCTCGGATTATGCGAATTCAGCTCTCCTTTCGAGGATGAACTGCACCAACAACGATGACCTTCTCTGGATGAACCCGGCGGAAGCATGGTTCCTCAAGGCGGAATACTGGCTCCGCAACGGAGACAAGGCTCAGGCAAGACAGTGCTACGAGGAAGGTGTGAAGGTTTCATTTGATGTCTGCGGTGTATCGGGAGCAGAGGACTACCTCTCGGATGCCAAGAGTGTTCCTGCCATGTATGTGGACGTTGTAAACGGAGGAAACTCATACAACAGTGCACTTTCCGACATTACCCCTGCTTGGAATGACGGAGCTGATTTCGAGAAGAATCTCGAGCAGATCATCACTCAGAAGTACATAGCAGGTTTCCCTGAGGGACAGGAGGCATGGTCGGAGTTCAGAAGGACAGGCTATCCTAAGGTAATCCCTTATTCTGTGAACCAGAGCGGCGGAAAGATCGACACCAAGCGTCAGATCAGACGTCTCAACTGGCCTTCTACAGAGTATCGTACCAATTCTGCCAATGTAAATGCAGCCATTTCAACTCTTAACGGAGAGTCATCACTCGGTGCGGGAGACAACGGCGGCACTCGCCTTTGGTGGGACAAGAACACAAGATTCTAATAATCAATGAGAGAAATCATGAAGAAAACATCAATATCATTGGCTGCGGCTCTTGTCTTCGGTGCGGTCTTCTCATGCACCAAGCCTGAGGCATTGAACCTTCAGCCGGCATATGAATACACAGAGGCCTATTACGAGGCACTCCGTGAATATAAGAAGAGCGACCACTCCATCTGCTACCTCTGGTTCGCGGACTACGGAGTTCCGTCGTCTCCTGCCTACCGCTTCGCCGGAATTCCGGACAGCGTTGACGTCGTATCTCTCTGGGGTGGTATTCCTAAGGAAGGAACCCTTGACAGAAAGGAAATGTATGAGATGAGGGAGAAGAAGGGAACAAAGATCGTAGGTGTGAAGATCATCCGTCTTGCGCATACGACTTATCTCCCGGGCTGGCCTCGTGAAATAGAGATCCCTACATATATGAACGGGTACGAGGATAATGTCGGTTATCTCGAGACTTACGAGACCGTATATGCGGAGCGCATAGCAGCGGGTGACAGCGAGACGGTTGCGGCAGCCGCAGCCGAGTCTGCAGCTCATCTTGCCGGTACCATCGCATTGCGTGCCGACATGTTCGCAAATCCATCGAGAGTTCTCGTTTCCGGTACAGAGGGAGAAGCGGATGCTGTTTATGAATATCCTGAGTGGTGTGTGCTTGCTGCCGAGTCCATTATGGATGAGGTACGCGAACATGACCTTGACGGATATGACCTTGACTTCGAGCCTGAAGGCGATGCCCTTGACGGTGAGAGGATGAAGACATTCCTCCAGTATCTGTCTCAGTATATGGGCCCTGCATCACCAAATCCGGAAATGATCCTCGCAGTGGACGGCAGCCAGCCTCCTGCAGGAACAGAACATCTCTGTACTTACTGGATTGCCCAGAGCTATGGCCAGACATTGAGTGACAGCCGCTTCAACAGACCGGGCTGGAAGAACTCACAGCTGATATTCACGGAAAATATCGGTGACTATTGGGATGATGGCGGAAATATGCTTCAGCAGGCGGCCTTCCAGCCTTCTACAGGCGGACGCAAGGGCGGTTTCGGAGCTTTCCATGGCCAGCGAGACTATAATACTACAGATTCGGGTGCGGACAAGGATACTCCTTACGGACATTTGCGTCGCGGTATCCAGCTTCAGAATCCTGCTGTCAGAAAATAATTAGATTCAGAAAACATGAAAAATATATTTAAATATAGCGCTGCAATTGCCTTGATGGCCGTCGGCCTTGCTTCATGCGAAGAAATGCCTGACTATCAGACTACAATTGACGCTGCACCGGATTTCATATATGTGAATCCGCAAGGTGGTGACATCTTCTCTACCGTGGTGGTACATAGACCGGGAGGCTCGGAAGGCAGCTATACTGCCGAGTTTCAGGTAAAATACAATACGACCAGGCATGAGGAGGTTACTGCCTCTGTCGTTTATGCTCCGGACCTTGTCGCAGAGTATAACCTTAAGAACGGAACGTCCTATGCTGTCCTTGCAAAGGATTATTTCACTCTCGAAAACGATACTGTCATTGTACCGGCAGATACTACCTCATCAAGAGACACTGTAAGGATCATACTTAACGAATCCGCAGACCTTTCCGCTCTGACAGAGCCAGCATATCTTGCTCCGTTTACAGTAAAGGCAAGCGGCACTTCAGTCAGTGAAGACCTTGGTACGGTATGGTTTGCAGTGAATACAGAGGTAAACCTTATACGTCCTCTTGAGTCAATTAATGACATGGTGGGCTTCCCTGCAGGTGGTGTTACAGCATGGACTGCAGACTGTGATGCATATGAGAATCTGTTTGATGATAACACTTCCACAAATGTTCCTTTCTCGTACAGTGAGACGAATGTCCTCATAATCGACATGAAGGAAGTCAATAAGGTGACTGGCATCAGGCTGAACACTTATCTTTTGTCAGGCATGTCTATCGAATATAGCGAAGATGGCAATGAATGGCATCAGGCCGGAACTCCTCTGTCGGGAGAATATGTATGGACAGGTTCATCGTATGGTGCCGGAGACTGGTGTGTTGCATTGGCAGACTACGTATCAGCCCGTTATCTGAGACTGTCCTACAGGATGGGCGTAAGCTATAGCGGATACAATACCATAAGGGACATTCAGGTATATGTGACGGAAGGCTCGACTCCGGCGGTATATGCCATGACCGGTTCTGACAATGTGGTTGCCGGCAGGGTTACCCATAAGTCAGGAGTTGAATCTTATTCGATATTCACCGCTTCATTCCCGGCTTACGTGACTGAAGCTTCAGAAACCGGATATACCGTGACGGCAGAAAGCGATGCATCACTTGTATCTGCATATAACCAGAAATACGGAACATCTTATGCAGCTCTTCCTGCTGAGAATCTCGACATCACTGTTGCTTCAGTAACAGTAGCAGCAGGTGAAACGGTTTCTGCAGAGTCCATTTCAGTAGCTCTTACCGGTGACATGAACTCCCTTACCGACAGCGAAGGATACCTTGCAGCAGTGAAGCTTTCTGCTTCAGGTGCCGTATCAAGCGCAAGCCGAGGAGCCGTATATGTGCTGATCAAGCCTGAAAGGAATGTGATCAAGGATCTCAACTCTGCATCTGACATCATCGGTTTCCAGGCAAGCAGGACAGGCTGGACAGGAACAGCCAACGGTGCATCCACTACTGCTCTTTTCGATAACAGTACCAGCACCCGTGTCAACTGTAATCAGACTGGCAATGTGCTCGTAGTCAACATGAATGGCGTGCACAACGTATCAGGATTCAGCATCAACGGATATCCTGTGTCTAATGTAAGTGTCGAATACAGCACAGACGGTTCTACATGGGATTCTGCAGGAACAGCTGCCAGTGAGGAGATTGTCTTCACAGGAAGAAATGCGAACAGTTCTGGTGATACTTATGTAGGATTCGTCGAGCCTCTCGAGGCATCAAGCCTCCGCCTTACTTTCGATGCTCCTAATACGTCGTCAAGCCGCAGGAGAATCTATGAATTCAATGTCATCGAAGTGGATAGTACAGATCCTACTGTCTATACAATCTGCGGTACAGACAACGTCTTTACCGGTGCAATCACCCATCATACGGTTGCCGGAACATTCGGAAATGCAAGTGCATCATTTACTGCAATGGTGACACATCCGTCGGAGGCAGGATATGATGTTGTAGCTTTGGTGGATAACTCGTATATCGATGATTACAATGCAGCTCACGGCACTTCTTATTCGGAAATCAACCCGTCTTATGTGGAGATTTCAGGAATGATCACCAAGATTGAAGCAGGTGCCACACAATCATCTGAGCAGGTGACCGTATCATTGAAGGGTGACCTTTCAAGCCTTACCGACAAGAACGGTTACCTGATTCCTGTGAAGCTTGTTACATCAGGAGCCTTGACAAGTGAAAAGAAGGGTGTCGTTTACCTTGCTGTAAATGTTGCTGAAAGTGACGCCAAGTTCATGTCAGGATTCACAGCTGCAGACATTACAGGAACCCTTGTTGCCGACAGAAGCGGCTGGAGCATTGTGACATGTGATGCTGAGGGTGTACATAGCGGTTCATATGAGGAACTGTTCGATGACAACACTGCTACATATGTCAGAACATGGGGTGGTCCGGTATCATTCACTGTGGACCTCGGTCAGGAAGTCGAAATGTCCGGTCTTCAGATCACAGCACGTACTGACAACAACTCATATGCTTCATACCAGCCTAACTCAATCCAGATCATGAGCAGTCTCGACGGTGAGTCATATACGGATATGGGAACCGTAGCATACTCGGAAGGAACCATCTATAGGACTACTCCGACTTCTTATGTAGGTCTGTATGTTCCTGAAAAGGTGAGATATCTCAAGATAGAGGCAAGTTACGGAAGCAATATGGGAGCCGGTGACTTCAATATCTATGTAAAATGATATAACAGCATAAAATAATGAAATTCAATAAATTATCAATGATTCTTCTGGCAACCGCAGCATTGGCTGCGGCTGCCTGCCAGGAGTCGATGGAGTACAAGGATGTCGTGTACTTCACCGGTACTGAGAATACGGCTGTAACAAGCATGTATGTGGAAGGACCTACTGCTTTGGGACTTACCGTTACCTCTTCTGCCAAGCTCGGTGCTGAGATGACAGTCGGAGTACAGGTTGTTCCTGAAGCTCTGGACGGCTTCAACAAGGCCAATGGTACAGCTTACAAGATGCTTCCGGAAGGCAGCTACAAGCTTGCTGAAAGCATGTTTACGATAGAGGCTGGAAAGAATGTGTCTCTTCCTGTAAGCTTTGAGATCCTTTCAATGGATGATTTCGAGGATGGTGTGATATACTGTGCTCCTATCCGTCTTACCCAGACTTCAAACGGCATGGAGGTGCTTGAAGCTTCACGCATCACATATATTGTCATCAATCAGATCATCACTACAAAGGGACCAGACTTCGGCCAGCAGCATTATATCAGCATGCCGACAATGATCAACAACGCGATGTTCTCCGACATGGGTCAGTGTACGATGGAGATCCGTGTGAAGATGGACAAGTTCTACGCTGCTTCAGCTAACCCTGGTATCGCATCTGTCATAGGTGTAGAGGAGAACTTCCTTCTCCGTTTCGGTGACATCTCATGCGACAAGAACCAGCTTCAGTATGCCGGCCGTGGAGCATCCGTGACCTCATCGAGCCACTTCAATACTGATACATGGTATCACCTTGCGGTTGTTGACAACGGATCGACCCTTACGCTTTATGTGGACGGTAATATCGAGGGAACCGTGGACTCTTCAGGAAAGAGCGCTATCAATCTTGCATATGACTGGATGGACGGTTTCCATATCGGATACTCTGAGCGCGGTCGTCTTATGGACGGAGTCGTAAGTGAGGCCCGTGTATGGAACAGAGCCCTCAGCCCGATCGAGCTTGTAAACAACCAGTGCTATGTGGATCCTGCTTCAGAAGGCCTTGTATGCTACTGGAGGCTTGACGGACTGGTGGATGGTGTCTTCCAGGACCTCACAGGAAACGGAAACCATGGTATTCCTTCTACAGAAAACCTCACTTGGTACGAAGGTCTCAAGTGTCCTGTAGTGGATTAACTCAGAAAAAACGGTAACATTGAGACTTTTCAATATAATACTGGTCGTCATGGCTATCTTCATCCCTCGGACAATGGTCCGAGGGGAAGGTACGCCACGTATCCTGAGCTTTGAACCCAATGTCATAAGCATAGATACGGTGAGATACGACGCAGGCGAAATCACTGTACGTTTCGAGTGTACCAACATCTGTGACAAGCCTGTGGCTATCATTGACGTGCGCTCGCAGTGCGGCTGTACCAGGCCATCCTTCGGCAAGGCATCGATCGCACCGGGCAAGAAGGGATATGTGGATGTCGTATTTGATCCGCATACCTTGTTTGCAGACCAGAAGCGTCACCTTACAGTGGTGGCGACAAACGGCGAATACAGGAAATTCAGTACTCTTACCATTACGGGATATGTAGACAGGGGAGTTTCGGAAGAGGAGGTCAGATATCCTTACGTCCTTGCCGAAGGTCTTCGGTCAGATCAGAATACCATAGGTATGAGATTATCGAAAAGAGGCGATGTTCCCGTCAGGGAATTTACCATATATAACGGATCTTCTTCCGTCATGAAGCTGGACTGGACAGCAGAAGACAGATGTGTGATGGCGGAAGTACCGGATGAGATAAAGCCGGGAGAGTCAGCAAAGATAAAAGTCAGTGTAAAGACCAGATGGCTTCCGTCCGGAACTTATCAAAAGTCAATGACGCTGATGATAAACGGAAATCAGCAATCCGAAAGAATCCTTCTGAAAGGATCCGTCGAATGAGTTTTAATTAGTGGATTGTTAATCAGGGTCCCGCCGGGAGGCAGGACCCTGAATCTTTATGGATCAGATCTTCTGCAGAATCACCTGTGCAAGTCCGTTGAAGGTCACGATGTCGACAGTCTTTGCGGATGTGTCTGGAACAGGCGTGCCGGAAGACGCCGATGCTGCAGGCCCGTAAGTGACAGGCCTTTCCACATGCTGGAAGGCAGGGTCGCCGTTGCCCCATCCGAGGATGCGGCATCCTTCTGGAGCGGTGAATGTGAGCTCCTTGCATGCGGTAGGCACGAAACGTCCCTTTGCGTCACGCATTTCCACATTAGCTATGGTCACGTCTCCGACTGTTTCATATGTCCATACTTCTTCTACAGCCTCTCCGACAGTGTCCAGGCGGGTCTCCATGACCTTGCGCCCGTTGCGGTAGCCTACAGCCTTGACATATCCGGGCTTATAGACTGCATCCCATTCCAGATGGCCTCCGGCAGGCATCTTCTTCTTTCCCAGCTTCTTTCCGTTGACTATGAGCTGTACTTCGTCGCAGTTGCTGTAGACCCATACGGACACCTTTTCGCCTTCGTGTCCGTCAAGATTCCAGTGAGGAAGGATGTGAAGTACCGGCTCTGACGTCCACCATGACTTGAGGTAATATGCCTCGTCCTTAGGGAAACCGCAGTAGTCGAGGATTCCGAATTCCGAACTTGTGGCAGGGAATACCATAGGGTTAGGTTCTCCACGGTAGTCGAAGCCTGTCCAGTAGAAGACACCTGCAAGGTAGTCTCTTTCAGAGTAGAATTTCCAGCCTCTCTCTATGCGGTTGACATATCCGTCCTTCTTGTCCGCCTTGCGGTTCAACGATGTCATGCGTCCGTTTCCGCTGTCCACGACTGACGGTTCACGGCCGTCGGTGACGTCGAAATATACACCTCTTGTGCCGCAGCCGGTCGTCTCTTCCGATCCGAGTGCGCAGCGTTCCGGATAGTCGGCACGGTGCTGCTCCACAGGATTCTGCATGATATAGTTGTATCCTGCAACGTCAGCAGGTTCTATGATGGTCGGACCACTGCTGGAAGCGACGGTCATCAGACGGGTCGGGTCGAAGCGGTGGCAATATTCGCGCATGCTCTCGGCGATGCGTCTGCCGAAATCCTTCCACTCGATGCCCCATTCCTCGTTTCCTGCACTCCACAGGATTATGCAAGGATGGTTTCTGTCGCGACGGATCATGCGTCCGAGGAGGTCGATATGCTCCTTGTTGACGCCGGTGAGGCGGTTTTCCTCAATAACGAGGATGCCGAGGCGGTCGCAGGCGTCGAGTGTCTCAGGAGTCATCGGATTGTGGCTTGAACGGTATGCGTTGCATCCGAATTTCTTCAGCTGCATGAGTCTCCATTCCTGAAGTCCGTCAGGTATTGCCGAGCCGACTCCGGCATGGTCTTGATGCATGTTCACGCCCTTGAGCTTCACCACCTTGTTGTTCAGCAGGAAGCCTTTGTCAGGGTGGAAGGCTATGTGTCTGATACCTGTGCGGGTCACATACTCGTCGCAAAGCACGTCACCGACATACACTTCCGTCACGATTTCATAAAGATAAGGATCTTCGCAGCTCCACAGATGAGGGTTTTCCACAGGGATGACACCGAGGCTCCTATGGGAATCCTTGGCCTCGATAAGACTTCTGTCAGATTCATAGCTGCCGACTTCCTTGCCGGAAGCGTCCACAAGACGGTGCTTCAAAGTGTAGGTTGACACCTCTGAGCCCATGTTCTGCACGGTGGTCTCGATGTGGAGGGAAGCGGAGCGGAGGTCCGGGCCGGCATCGCCGCGGAGGACATATGGCGCAGCGAATTCACAGTATGCGAAAGTGCCGGAAGGCGCCACGTTCACCTTCGCTGCCTTGTTGAGCCACACGTGGCGGTAGATTCCCGCGCCTTCGTAGAACCATCCCTCTTCGAGAGTGGCGTCTGCACGGACGCATACGAGGTTCTCGCCACCGTAGTTGAGGTATTCGGAAATGTCATAGGTCTGGGTCGCATATCCGCTTGGCTCATGTCCGAGATAGAAGCCGTTCACCCAAATGCGTGCGTCGCGGAAAATGCCGTCAAACTGCAGCCATATGTGCTTGCCGTAGTCTTCTGCCGGTATGGTGAAGGTCTTCCTGTACCAGCCTACGCTTGTCTGCGGGTATTTATGACCGACGGTCTTGTATCCGTGGCTGTGGCTTGCCCTGCCCTCGAACGGAAGGTCGACCACCCAGTCGTGCGGAAGGTCGACGCTCTTCCATGATGATGCATCGAATTTGTCGACATAAGGCCCTTCGTTGTGGATGGAAGCCGCCTTGGTGAGGTAATTGAAATACTCCGTACCACATCCGAAATCCTTTGCCGGTGACGATGCGTCGCCGAAGGCGAACTGCCAGTCCGCGTCGAAGTTTATCCTTTCGCGCTGGTTCTGCGCAAAAAGGCCGATACATGCCATCAGGCATGAACATAGGATGAAGAATCTTTTCATGACCGTTTATTTTCAGTGTTCAAGAATCAATTTGCCGAAGAAATCGGGACAATGGAAATCAGGAGCCGGCAGGTCTATTTCCGACCAGCTGAGGAAGTGCATCCTGCTGCATCTGTCTCCGCATTTGTAGAAGTTGGCCCTGAGGCTTTCAGGAGCCTTTTCAAGGCCGATGAGCTCGAAAGGTATGATCTCCGCCAGCCACCATGACTGATCTTCGCCTTCGCTGTCCACGGGCTCGTGAGGAAGTGAGCCGAAGCATCTGATCCTGTCCATGAGGTCGTCGCTGAAATGGTCTGCATCTGTCCTCGAGCGTCTTTTTGAAGCCAGCTTCGTGCCGATGCAGTTCGTCTCGAAATTGAAATACTCATTGCTGAAAGGATCTGCGATGAACGTCTCGACGCAGCTGTCTTCCCAGACCGGGCCGTTGTTTTCCAACGCCGTTCCCCTGAGATGGTCTTCCGTTACCTTGAACAATACGGCAAGTGCCTTTTCCGAGTGGGCAAGGTGGAAGGAGACTGCAGGAGCATATGGATATTCCTGCCAGTTCACACAGTCCAGAGGATTACATTCCGTCTGCGAAGTCATAAGCTCGAAGATGTCCTTTTCCGACATATCCTCTATGCCGGGGATGTGCTTTACTCTAATTTCTTTCATATATGTCCTTTATATCATTTCTACTCCTATCCCCGGTCTGTCCGGGAGGGTAATCCTGCCTTTTACGACTTCCATTCCGCGGAACAGGTCGTTGGTAATCAGCAGGTTGCCGTCCAGGTCAGCGAAGTCTACGGCAGGGGAGAGCTGTGCGGCGGCGGATACCGCGCAGGAAGTCTCCGTCATGCATCCGACCATGACCTTCATGCCTTCCGCACGCGCGTAATTCACCATCTTCCATGCTTCGCGCATGCCTGTGCATTTCATCAGCTTTATGTTTATTCCGTGGTATGCGCCCTTTATCGAAGGGATGTCTGCAAGGCGTTGGATGGCCTCATCCGCAAATATAGGCAGAGGACTCCTTTCTGTGATCCAGGCATTGTCCTCAAGTCTTTCCTTCGGCATAGGCTGCTCGACCATCACGATGCCGTTTTCCTTCAGCCAGTGGATTTCGTCCAGGGCCTTCTCCCTGTCCTTCCACCCCTGGTTCGCATCGACGGCCAGAGGTAGGTCGGTGACCTCGCGTATGGTCCGTATCATTTCCTTGTCATTGTCCAGTCCCACCTTCACCTTCAGTATGTTGAATCTGTCAGCACATTCACGTGTCTTTTCGCGTACGATATCCGGAGTGTCTATGCCGATCGTGAAAGTCGTGTCAGGAGCCTTTGACGGATCGAGTCCCCAGATCCTCCACCATGGCTGGCCCATGAGCTTGCCCACAAGGTCGTGCAGGGCGATGTCTATGGCCGCCTTGGCCGCTCCGTCGCCCGGCGACAGACTGTCGACATATGCGAGGATGGTCTCCAGCTGGAAAGGGTCGCTGAACTGACCGAGGTCGACCTTTGAAAGGAAGCCGGTCACGCTTTCCACCGTCTGTCCGAGATATGGCGGCATCGACGCTTCTCCATATCCGGTATACCCCTCATAATCAATGCGGACCTGCACTCCCGGCGTCGTCTTCCTTGAATATGAGGAAACAGTGAATGTATGTCTGAGCTGAAGTTCATAGGGCATGAAGCTCAGCCGCATGCCTTTCCCGCCCGCTGCGAGTCCGGCCCATCCGTCACCACGCTCTCCGGCACAGCCTGTCAGCAGGCCTCCGAGCCCCGTGGCTCCGGCAATCGCCGCTCCCGCCGCGGCAGTCTTCAGAAAATCACGTCTTTTCATAATGATGTCATTCAGCCGATGTGTGTATCCTGATTTCCTGGAGAACGATGCCCGGGTCGAGGAAATATATGCGCAGTCTGTGTCTGCCTGCTTCGTCTACATTCATATCGAGTTTTCGGGTTGAATATCCGTGCAGGACGTTCCTTCTCCATTCCGCCGAGAAGTCGTCCGTGTGGATGGAGAACACTTCCGCCTCCCTTCCGTCGAGGCTCGCCGCATATCTGGCATCCCTTCCTTCGTATATGTGAAGAGTCGGCAGAGTACGTATTTCAATTATGTTGTCTCCAGCTTCAAGTCTTACATCGTATTCCACGTAAGGGGCTTCCTCCAGAGAGTCTGTTCCGTATGAAGGTGTGTCGAAAGGCTGGATCATGACGCCGTCGGAGAATCCGAGCTGCCTGACGGTAGTCACCTTTCCTTCCCGGCTGTCATTGCTCCTGCTGAACGATTCCGCCGGAATTATGCCGGCAGGATCGCAAGGGAACGGAGGGTATGTTCCGATGTATATGCGGTCTATCCGTGCGTCGCTCTTGAGGTCTGATATCTTGAGACGGTTTTCTCCGGCTTCCAGGCGGATGGTCCCGACCTTGCTCCACATAGGTCCCACGTATGGTGCATGCCATATGTTGTTGATAGGGGTGGCTGAAGCGATGAAGGATGTTCCACCTATGTCCACGCGGCAGAATTCATTGTCTGCTGCAGCCTTCGAGAAGTTGCGGATAGGGGTGAGGGCTTCGATCCATACAGGAATCCAGCATCCGTTTTCAGCTGTGATGAGGGCTCCTTCTTCCGACAGGGCATCCTCCGGAGATATGAACCTGCCGGCCGGTCTTGTCCTGACTTCTTCAAGGGTTTCTTCCGTGCAGACAGGTGCTTCCATCTTCGGTGAGCGGTACCAGTGATAAGGCTGCCAGTTGAAGAATTCGTCCCATTTTCCGTCGAGAAGCTCCTTGTTGTAAATATGTGTCCATTCGTTGAGGTCATGGAAGGCCTGCTCCGCAAGCTTTGCGTTTTCAAGAGCCGATGCCCCGTCTGTGTCGGCCTGTGCCATGCTGAGGCGTGCATGCAGCTGGTATGAGTTCAGAAGCGATGCTCCGCGGACAGGATAGAGGACAAGTTCGAAGTAAGCGGCTTTCAGAGACTCCGGTATCTGCTTTTCAAGCGCAAGCGCCCTTTCTTCGATGGACTTGTATTCAGCGAGACGTCTTGCGATATCTCCTGTAGTGTAGTCGACGAAATATACATGTGAGTCTTTTCCTGATGCCATCAGACCGTAATATGAGTCGTATATGCCGGCGATTTCATCACCTGCCTCCTTTCCGAATATGCGAGAGGCCCATTGTCCGATGTATCTGTGTGCGTTTTCAGGCTTCCATGCGTCAATGTCCCATGCGAGTTCCATGGCGAAGGACAGTTCCTTCTCCGCAGGCTTTATGTCTCCGACGTTGAAGACCCAGATCTTTCTTGCGCCGAATGTATATGCCTTTGTCAGCTCGGTGGAAATGAAAGCCGGCGAAAGAGGGCTCAGCCATATCCAGCTGGCGGGGTCTCCATGATATGAAAGGTGGTAATATATTCCGGCGCCTCCCTTGCGCTTCTGCTCTTCAGGGTTGCAGAGGTTGCGGGTGTATCCGTGCTTGTCGTCCGACCAGAGGAGGGTCACGTCTTCCGGCACGTCGAGTCCGCTGTGATATGCGTCAAGAACCTCTTCGTAGGTACAGAGCATCTGCGGAACCTCCTCTACCGGAGCGTCCACGTTGCGTCTGATGATGTCCCTCTGGTCGTCGATGGCCTTCTGCATGAGTGCTGTACGCTCTTCCGTAGTGCGGGCTCCTTCCATAGGGTAATCATGGATTCCTCGCAGTCCGAGGGTGTATATGTTTTCATATCCGCCGTTGGTCCTGACTCTCTCCTCCCAATAATCTATCATCGTCTGGCGGTTGGTTATGTAGTTGAAATCACCGTATGTGCCGACGTTCTTCCATTCGTCCTCGTTGTTCCTGAGCATCTGTTCGCAATGCGACGTTCCCATGACGATGGCATAGTCATCCGCGAGACGGGCGTTCTCCGGGTCTCCGTTGAATGCTTGTGTTCCGTTGTGCATCGCCGGCCACAGGAGGTTGCCTTTCAGACGCAGAAGAAGCTCGAATACCTTCTGATAGGTCTTCGGACCGACCTTTCCGCTTTCCTTGTCAAAGTTGCGCTCCGCCCAGAGTGACCATCCTCCGAACCTTTCGTCATTGATGAATATTCCGCGATATTGTACCGAAGGCTCTCCCTGGATGAAGCGTCCCGGCTCCACGTAAAGGGCTTTGCGTGGCTGCGGTGTCACGTCGGCCCACCAGTACCATGGTGAAACTCCGACGGCTTCGCTGAGCGAAGTGAGTCCGTAGGCGGTTCCTCGTCTGTCGCTTCCCGCAATGACCAATGCAGGATTGCTGCGGCCCGGGAGGCTGACGGTGGTGATGACGCATGATTCCCATTTCCCCTGGATGTCGGAAATGTCAATGATACCCTGTGCGGCCAGCTCATCGATGATGCGGCTGTGTCCGACCGTTCCTGCGATTACGGCAGGAATATCGGCAATGCCTTCATATCCGGAATGTTGCTGTATTTCAGGTCTCTTGCCTGTTATGCGTTCCACGTCGTCGGAGAACATTCCGGCCGCGATTCCGACTACGGGGAAATCGGCATCGTCGACAATGATCCTGGCGGTTTCATCAGCAGCTAATGGAAACCATCCTTTGTGGGAAACTTCCGCAACCGTAGGAAAGGCATCAGAACGGTTTTCTGTTTTCTTTGAACAAGCCTGCTGACATAGAACTGCCGCCAGAACGGCCATACAACGTAACATGTGTTTCATTTTCTGACTCTTTGAAATTGATGGTACAAGTTTTTCAGGTTCTAAAAATAAGAATTTTTGACCGAATAGGAAATAAAAAGCATATATTTGTGGAAGCACTTAAATTTTAAGATATGTTAGAATCAAAAGTATATGTAAGCCGTCGTAAGGCTCTTCTGGCTCAGATGGCGGCCAGGACAGCGGAAGGAAACAGGGGAGTGGCCGTGTTCCTCGGAAATGTGGATGCAGCCCAGAACTACCGCGGGAACGACTACAAGTTTCGTCAGGACAGCAGCTTCCTGTATTTCTGGGGTGTAGATGAGCCGTGGTTTGCGGCAATCCTCGACCTTGACAGCGCTGAAGAGTGCCTGTACGGCGATGATGTGGATATAGACGACATCATCTGGATGGGTCCTCAGCCGTCTGTGGCTTCGAAGGGAGAGGCCGTCGGCTGTGCAAGGACTCAGCCTTTGGCGGAGTTCGACAAGGCCGTGGCCGCTGCTGTCGCTGCCGGCCGTCCTGTGCATTTCCTGCCACCTGCAAGGTATTACAACCAGATGAAGCTTGCAGAACTGACAGGCATTTCCAATGCTGCCGTACGCAAAGTGGCTCCTGTCGAGGCGGGTGGCGCTTCCGAGGAGCTTGTCAAATCTGTAGTGGCCCTGCGTCTGATAAAGGAGCAGTGTGAGATCGAGGAGATCGACAAGGCGTGTGAGATAGGTTACTGGATGCATACCGAAGCCCGTCGTGGCTGCAAGCCTGGTGTCCTGGAGCAGGATATAGTCGGACGTATGGAAGGCGTGACCCTTTCCAAGGGATGGGGAGTCTCCTTCACCACCATCCTTTCGCAGAACGGCGAGACCCTCCACAACCACAGCCACCATCAGGTCATCACCCCGGGACGCCTTCTGGTAGTGGATGCCGGTGCGGAAAGCAATACCCATTACGCTTCCGACTTCACCCGTACATATCCTTGCAGCGGAAAGTTCACCACCAAGCAGCGTGAGATATACGACATTGTGGAGCAGGCGAATGAGCTTGCCTTCAGCCTTACAAGACCGGGCACATCATACTGGGATGTCCATTGTGCGACAGTGAAGTTCATGCTTGAGCAGCTGAAGGCCCTTGATTTCGTACGCGGAGATGTGGACGAGATGGTGGCCTGCGGCATTTCAGGACTCTTCATGCCTCACGGCCTCGGTCACAACATGGGCATGGATGTCCATGACATGGAGGATCTCGGCGAAAACTATGTCGGCTACGGTGACGAGCGTCAGCGTTCTCCGCTTCTGGGCATGGGCAATCTCAGGATGGCCCGTGACCTCAAGCCTGGTCATGTGATTTCCGATGAACCGGGCATATATTTCATCCCGGCACTTATCGAGCAGTGGAAGAGGGAAGGTACCGACAAGGGTTTTGTCAACTATGACAAGCTTGCCGGCTATTATGACTTCGGCGGCATCCGCCTCGAGGACGATGTCCTCGTGACACCTGACGGTGCCCGCCGCCTCGGTCCTTACCGCCTCCCGATCAAGTCTTCTGAAATAGAAGAAATAATGTCAAAGGAATAACAGATGCACTGAGCGGAGTTTATATGAAAGAGACCCCCGCCATCGCACCGAAGGTGCTTACGGCACCCCCTGGCCGTGGGTGGCATGTCTCTTTCATATAAACTCCGTTCAGTACCGCAAATATGATTGATATGGAAACTGTAATCGTAATATTGGCCGTTCTGGCCGGAATCATCGGCATCGCCGGTAGTATCCTCCCTGCCCTTCCGGGTACACCCATCAGCTGGGTCGGACTCCTTCTCCTCTATATCTGGGGACCTGAGGAAATGCAGCTCAAGACCCTTGTCATCTGGGGTGTGGTAGTGATCCTCGTCTCCATCGTGGACTATGTGGTGCCTATGTACTTCACTAAGGTCACAGGCGGCAGCAGATATGCCGAGCGCGGAGCCATGGCCGGACTGATAATAGGAATCTTCCTGACCCCTGTCGGAATGATTCTCGGTTCCTTCCTCGGAGCATTCTTTTCCGAACTCTATTGGGGCAAGAAAGGCGCCATGGATGCCCTCAAGGCAGCAGGCGGCTCTTTCCTCGGCTTCATCACCGGCACAGGCCTCAAGACCATCGTGGCCTGCCTCATCCTCTGGAAGATTTTTGTGTTTGCCTTCTAAGTTTCTCACGGTGGTCATTTGGGGCGACCACCATGTGACCTTACCGGCCTTGGAAGGTCCTGAAATGAATATTACCTCTCACGGTGGTACCGAAAAATGACCACCATGAGAGGTATTCCTTTTTCTGACGGTCAAATCTTTCAATAAAATTTATTTTTATAGGCAAAGATTTATTTTATCGACGCTTTTTTGAATAAGAAAAAGAAAAATATGCATTTTCTTTTTTATGATCGGGTGATAATTCATGACGGTTCCTTTATTTTTGGCAAAACGTTATGATTATGGATGAACTGAATCTGATTGACCTTTATGACGTGAATTTTTACCATGTCTGTACGAACGGGTTGGAGCGGGTGACGCTTTTGAAAGATGATGAGGATTATCGAACAGCATGGAACTATCTTGCATTCAGCGCATGGCGTTCTGGAGCGGAGGTTCTGGTCTTTGCGTTGATGTCTAATCATGTTCATGAGATTCTGGCTTGCAAGGATGCATCTCATGCGGATGTGACAATAAAGCTATATAAGAAGATGCTCTCTTTATATCTGAAGAATAAGTATGGTATGACGAAAGTTCTTCATAATACCAGTGACTGTATTTCTCAGATCGACACCGTGCAATATATGAAGAATTGCATTGCATATATCTTAAGGAATGCAATGTGTGCCAGAATCTGTGCCAAGCCGGAAGAATACAGGTGGTCAAGTTATGCCTGTTATTTTTCAAGGGTTAGGAGCGGGAATTCTTTCCCGATTTCAAGACTGACATTTTCCCAGAAGAGAAAGATATTGAGAACGGGTCTGGATCTGAGAGATTGTCCGTTCAGAATTGATACAGACGGATTTGTTACACTAGGCTCTTTTATCAGGTCTGACATTGTGGAGCGCATATATAGACATTCGGGAAAGTCATTCCTGTATTATCTGGGCAGCTGCAATGATGCCAGGATGGAGTATGAACTCACATGTAAGCCGATGATGCATGTGAGCGATAGAGATATGTATGAGACTGTCACAAGATATGCTGCAGGCAGGTTTCGTGGCAAGGAACTGGCTGAACTTACCTCAGCTGAAAAGTGCTCGATATTGAAACCTCTTTTTTTCAATAACAAGACGTCGATTCCGCAGCTTTCCAGAATCACAGGTCTCCCAAGACAACTTATCCGGCGGATTCTTTCCACGTAATGCTCACGGTGGTCATTTGGGGCGACCACCATGTGACCTTACCGGCCTTGGAAGGTCCTGAAATGAATATTACCTCTCACGGTGGTACCGAAAAATGACCACCATGAGAGGTAATATTCATTTGATCTGACTGTCGATTACTCCTGCGGAAGGAAGCCTTTTTCGATGAGCTTCTCGGCAATCTGGACGGCGTTGGTTGCAGCTCCCTTGCGGAGATTGTCGGCCACGCACCAGAAGTTGAGGCCGGACTTCACCGACATGTCGCGGCGGAAACGTCCTACGAACACATCGTTCTTGCCCCATGCATAGAGCGGCATAGGATATACGTTGTTTGAAGGGTCGTCCTGAAGTGTCACTCCTGGCATCTCCTCCATCATCCTGCGTACGTCGGCCATATCGAAATCCTTCTCGAATTCGAGGTTGATTGACTCGGAGTGGCCTCCCTGTACAGGTACGCGTACGGTTGTCGGTGATACACCGATGCTGTCGTCGGCGAAGATCTTGTGTGTCTCGTTGACCATCTTCATCTCCTCCTTTGTGTAGCCGGTCTCCAGGAACGAGTCGATGTGAGGAAGGATGTTCTGGTCGATCGGATGCGGGTAAACAGCAGGGTATTCGCCCCAATTTCCGCCTGCACGCTCGGCAGTCATCTGGTCCATGGCCTTGTAGCCTGTGCCTGTAACTGACTGATATGTAGATACTACCACTCTCTTGATGGTGTATGCCTTGTGGAGCGGCCAGAGAGGGAGGAGCATCTGGATGGTCGAGCAGTTAGGGTTTGCGATGATGTAGTCCGATTCTTCGAGGACATCACCGTTGATCTCCGGAACAACGAGCTTCTTGGTCGGGTCCATGCGCCACTGCGACGAATTGTCGACTACGCGGCATCCGACCGCAGCGAACTTCGGAGCGAGTTCGGCCGAAGTGCCGCCGCCAGCGGAGAAGAGTGCAAGGTCGGGGCGTGCGGCAATGGCGTCTTCTGCGCTTACCACTGTCCATTCCCTGCCTTGGAATGTTATCTTGCGTCCTACAGATTTTGCAGACGCTACCGGAAGGAGTTCTGTTACAGGAAAATTCCTTTCTGCGAGAACTTCCAACATTCTGGTGCCTACGAGTCCTGTGGCACCTACTACAGCTACTTTCATATTTCTAAACTTAATCTGTTAATTCAAAGTTGTGTTTTCTGTTCTTCTGGACAAGGCCATCCGTAAAATATGAAATATATCTACGTTACCCCTATCCTAAATCCTTTCCCTCGGGGAAAGGACTTACCATCGCTTCGCTTAAAGTTTCTAAACTTAATCTGTTAATTCAAAGTTGTGTTTTCTGTTCGTGGGGCAAAGGTAATGCGTAAATATTTATTATGTTCACCTATGCTGTCATTTCGAGCGACCGCAGGGAGACGAGAAATCTTCAGAAAGATCTTTAATCTCAGGATTGAATGTCCTTATAAGCCAATCCTTTTTCTCTCTCCTCCACTTTTTCAGTTTCTTTTCCCTTTCAATTGCCTCATTGATGTCGGAATATTCTTCGTAATAAACCAATTTATCGCAGCAATACTTCTGAGTGAATCCTGAAATGCTTCCACTTTTATGTTCCTGAACACGTCTTTCAATGTCATTTGTTACACCGATATATAATGTGGTGTTATGGGTGTTTGACATTATGTAGACGTAATATGTTTTGTACATGTGTTGAAGATTTCTCGTCTCACTTTGTTCGCTCGAAATGACAATTGTGCTTGTTTGCTATGAATGACATTAATACTTCGTTCCCACGAGGCTTCATTCAGGTGGTGGTGTCATTGTGTGCACTGTAATGGCATCTTTACAGTGCGGCGGCGAGGTCTGCGATGAGGTCGTCGACATTCTCGATGCCTACCGAGAGACGGAGCATGTTAGGATATACTCCTGCCGCAACCTGCTCCTCAGGACTGAGCTGAGAGTGGGTTGTCGAAGCCGGATGCACTATCAGTGACTTTGCGTCTCCGACGCTGCCGACATGAAGTATGAGTTCCAGACGTGTCACGAGGGAAGCTGCAGCCTCAAAACCTCCCTTGACGCGGAAGGTCAGGACACCGCCGAATCCGTGCTTGAGGTACTTGCATCCGAGTTCATGATATGGATTGCTCTTCAGACCCGGGTAGTTCACGCTCTCTACAGCAGGGTGCTTCTCAAGGAACTCGGCCACGGCAAGGGCATTGTCGCAGCAGCGCTCTGCCCTCAGTGAAAGGGTCTCAAGACCCTGGAGCATCAGGAATGAGTTGAACGGCGACGCTGCCGGACCGATGTTGCGGAGACCATCCACGCGAACGCGTCCTGCGAAAGCGGCATTGCCGAACACTTCCTTGTAGACAAGGCCGTGATAACTCTCTGAAGGAGCGGCCAGAAGCGGATATTTCTCAGGGGTCCAGTCGAAATTGCCACCGTCCACTACGACTCCGCCGAGGGCTGTTCCGTGTCCGCATATCCACTTTGTGGCGGAATGTACGGATACGTTTGCGCCCCACTCGAATGGACGGAAAAGATATCCTCCCATGCCGAAGGTGTTGTCCACCATGACGCAGATGCCCTTGCGGCGGGCCATCTCCACGATCGGCTCGTAGTCAGGAATGTTGAACGCCGGATTGCCGATGTTCTCGAGGAATATCGCCTTTGTGCGGCCGTCGACGAGAGCCTCAAGGTCGCTTGTGCTGTCGCTCTTGGCGAAACGGACTTCGATGCCCATGTCGCGAAGCGTGATGGCGAACATCGTGAAAGTGCCTCCGTAGAGGAACGGCTGGGCAACGATGTTGTCGCCGGGACCGCAGATGTTGGTTATCGTAAGGAATACCGCTGACTGGCCCGATGCAGTGGAAACTGCAGCTACGCCGCCTTCGAGCGCAGCCATCCTCTTTTCAAACACTTCATTTGTCGTGTTAGTGATGCGGGTGTAGATGTTGCCCGGACGCTTGAGCTCGAAAAGCTCGGCTCCGTACTGCATGTCGTCGAATGTATATGCGGTGCTCTGATAGATAGGGACTGCGGTACCTTTGGATACCGGGTCTATTTCCTGTCCTGCCCTTACCTGAAGGGTCTCGAATCTGTAATTCTTCTGGTTCATGGTTTAGATGATGATGTCGTTCAATACTCCTGAAGCGGTCTGATATGCTCCTGCTCCTGCGCCCTGGATTACCAGAGGTGAAGGATAGAAGTCTGTCTGGATCAATGCCGCATTGTCGGTTCCGCAAAGGTTGAAGAGCGGATGGGAAGCGTCGATGCTTTCCAGACCGATCTTCGCCCTGTATCCGAAAGGTGCATCGGCATCCTTTACAAGTGAAGCGACAAAGCGCTGTCTGAGGCCCTTGGAAGCTGCTTCTGCATATCTTTCCGCAAACATTTCCTCATTTTGAGCGAGCTTTTCGTAGAATGATGCCACATCTCCTTCGAAGAACTCTTCTCCGAGGATAGGGCTTATCTCCACATCCTTTTCGTCGATGCCGACGCCGGCCTCTCTCGAAAGGATGATGAGCTTGCGGAGCACATCGCGTCCGCTCAGGTCAAGACGCGGATCAGGCTCCGTATAGCCTGCATCCTGCGCTCTCTTCACCACTTCCGCGAATGTTCCGCCTTCGCCTCCTGCATAGTTGCTGAAGATGTAGTTGAGGGTACCGCTGAGCACCGCCTCGATGCGGAGAATCTCGTCGCCGCTGTGCACGCTTCGCGATATCGACTCCAGTATCGGCAGGGCCGCACCCACTGTCGTCTCATAGCGCAGCGTCGCTCCGATCTCTATCGCAGCCTCCTTCAATGCCGCATACTGCTTGTATGGTGAAGAGAATGTGATCTTGTTGCATGCGACTACCGAATATCCCTTCTTGAAGAGGTTCATGTACTTGAATGCGATGTCCGCGGATGCGGTGCAGTCCACGAATACCGAATTTTCAAGCGAGAGGGTGGCGAGCTGTGTGAAATATGCCTCATCCGCCGAGCTGATGCCGTTGTCAAGCTGTGTCTTGATGTCGTTGAGGTCGAGGCCGTGCTTGTCAATGATGAACCTGCGGCCGTTGGAGAGTCCGCAGACATGGAGCCTTCGTCCCGTACGTGCGGCGATCTTGTCACGGTTCTTTGCGATTATGTCCACCAGAGCCCTTCCGACGGTGCCGAATCCTGCAATGAAGAGGTTGATGTCCTTTCCGCTCCTCTTGTCGAAGAATTCGTTGTGGATGGTCCTGATAGCTGCTTCTGCATCAGATGAGGATATGATCACCGAGATGTTTCTTTCCGAAGAACCCTGGGCAGTGGCGCGCACCGGAATGCTGTTGCGTCCGAGGGCCGCCAGCATCCTTCCGGTCGCTCCCGTCTGGTTGAGAACGTCGTCACCAACGAGGCAGACTATGGAGAATCCCTTTTCCACCTTGAGCGGATTGAGCTTGCCGAGAGAGATTTCATATGCAAAGCATCTGTCAGCCGCTTCCTTTGCCTTTTCCGCGTCCTTTTCTGATACCGCGATGCACATCGTATGTACCGAAGAGGCCTGTGTGATGAGGATGATGTTTATGTCATTCTGGCTGAGGGTCTCGAAAAGACGGCTTGAGAAGCCAGGGATGCCTACCATGCCGCTGCCTTCAAGCGAAAGGAGGGCGATGTTGTCGGAGTTGGATATGCCTATGAGCTTGTCCTTGCTGCGTGGCGGATTCTTTTCGATGAGGGTTCCGTGAGCTTCAGGGTCGAAGGTGTTCTTGACGTAGATGGGAATGCCTTCCGCAACCACCGGCTGGATTGTCGGCGGATATATTACCTTCGCTCCGAAATGCGAGAGTTCGAGCGCCGCCTTGTATGATATGTTGCTTATGGTGCGAGCGGTCGGGACAACCTTCGGATTCGAAGTCATCATACCAGGCACGTCGGTCCAGATTTCGAGGATCCTGGCCTTGCAGCCTACAGCGTAAAGGGATGCCGTGTAGTCGGAGCCTCCGCGTCCGAGGGTCGTGGTGCGTCCCTGCTTGTCCGAAGCGATGAAGCCCGGCAGCACGAAAAGCTGGGTTATCGGGTTGTTCTCCACCATTTCGTTCACGCGGTAATAGGTCTTCTGTACATCCACGACGTTCTTGTCGCCCTTGGCTACAGTACGGATGATCTTGCGGGAGTCTATCCATTTCGTTGCGATGCCGATGGATGCAAGCTTTGTCGCAAGGATCTTTGTGGACCAGAGCTCTCCGAACGACTGGATGGCGTCGAGGCTGGCAGGGGAGAGCTCGCCGAGAAGGCAGACGCCCTGTGCGATGCTCCTGAGCGAATCGAAGAGGCTGTCACATACTTCTGTGGACTCTTCCTGCTTCTCCATAGGGAGCAGGGACCTTATTATCTCGTGATGCCTTGCCTGAAGCCCGCTTATCAGCTCCTTGTAGCTTTCATCCCTTTCCGCAGCAAGATTTCCTATCCTTATGAGCGTGTCAGTGCATCCGCTGATCGCGGAAGCGACGAGGATGGTCCTGTCGCGGTCGACGGCTTTTGTTACGATTTCAACAACCTTGGACATGTTTGCGGCATCGGACACCGATGAGCCGCCGAATTTCAATACCTGCATATGTTATGGTAATAAAGGTTCAATTATTTCTGTAAGCTGGTCATTTTCAAGCAGGAAGCCGTCGTGACCGAATTTCGATGTGATTTCGTGGTATACGGCTCCGGGGATGCATGACGCTATGAACTTCTGTTCCTCCACAGGGAAAAGCCTGTCGCTGTCGATGCCTATGACCGTACATTCGGTCCTGATGCTTCCGAGAGCCTTTTCCACTCCGCCTCTGCCTCTTCCGACATTGTTGCTGTCCACCGATCCGCAGAGATACCAGTATGAGTATGCGTCGAAACGGTCCGAGAGCTTCTTTCCCTGATACCTCTGGTAGGATCCGGAGCGGTCTGCGAACAGGCAGTCCTCATCCTTCTCCCATTGGGTCGCATTGTAGCCTTCATAGCTTCTGTACGAAATCAGGGCTATGCTTCTGGCGCAGCGCAGGCCGGCTTCTCCGCCTTTCAGGCTCGCGCACTCGCGGAAAGTCGGGTCCGCCTCGAGAGCCATCCTCATGGATTCGTTGAAGGCCGTCAGCCAAGGCGTCACACGTGCTCCGCACGCTATGTATACCGCCTTGTCTATGACTTCCGGCTCCATTATTGACCACTCTATGGACTGGAATCCTCCGATGGAACCTCCCACCATGAAGTCGATCCTGTCTATGCCGAGATGCCTGCGGACAAGGTCGTTTGCACGCACGATGTCCCGGACCGTGATCTTCGGGAAGTCAAGGTAGTAAGGCGCTCCGGTTTCCGGATTCATCGATGACGGACCGGATGAGCCGTAGGCCGAGCCGAGCATGTTGGCGCAGACCACGAAATATTTCTCCGTGTCGAAAAGCTTTCCCGGGCCGACAAGCTCAGGCCACCAGTCCTCGGCGTCCGAGTTGGCGGTCAGCGCATGGCAGATCCAGATGACCTTCCGGTCATCGTCTTTCTGCCATGCGCGTTCCGAGCAGTGGTAGACCACCTTGAGTCCGCTAAGGCTTCCGCCTGCTTCGAACTCGAATATATCGTTGTGTGTGTATTCCTTTCTTATCATATAATCAATCGGTTAGGCCGATCAGAAAAAACGTGCAAAGATACTGAATATCTCCGTAAATCGGCCTGCAAATATCGAACAATGGAATAATATATGCAACTCTTCTGAAAAATTCAGAAAAATATTCTATTTTTGTTGAAAACAGCTTTACTGGCAGAATAATATTCTGTAATTATAGATATTTAAAGATTTTAGTAGTATGGAATCATTGGACAAGACAGATATTCTGATCCTGCGTGAACTGCAGAAGGATGCAAAGCTGACGACCAAGGAACTGGCCGCCAAGGTGAATCTTTCCCCATCTCCGGTGTTCGAGAGGCAGAAGAGGCTCGAGAGGGAAGGTTATATCAGGAAATATGTGGCTGTGGTGGATCCCATAAAGTCAGGCAACGGCATAATGGTCCTGTGTAATGTACGTCTGAAGCACCACAGCAAGGAATTCAGCCGTCAGTTCACTTCTGTAATAGCCGGCATCGACGAGGTGGTGGAGTGCTTCAACACATCCGGAGACTACGACTACCAGCTCAAGATATATGCGCGCAGCATGCAGGACTATCAGGAATTCGTCCTCGGAACTCTCGGTGACCTCGACTGCATCGGTTCCCTGCACAGCATCTTTGTCATCGGAGAGGTGAAAAACACTCTTGCAGTACCATTGAAGCTATAGATCCCACAAAACGGACATTTACTTCTTCCGGGATTTGTATTATCTTTGTAATATATATCCAGAGCAATGATAGCTACACTTATAATATTACTTGTTTCGGCCATCCTGTTCGTCAGCGGCAAGGTCCGCTCCGACCTGGTGGCCCTTTGCGCCCTTCTGGCCCTCCTTCTGTGTCAGATCCTGACACCTTCGGAGGCCCTTTCTGGCTTCTCCAACACCACGGTCATAATGATGATCGGCCTCTTCATCGTGGGAGGCGGCATCTTCCAGACCGGTCTTGCCAAGATGATAGGCAGCAAGGTCATGACCCTTGCAGGCAACAGCGAGCTCAGGCTTTTCCTTCTTGTGATGACCGTCACCTCGGCGATAGGAATGTTCGTCAGCAATACAGGCACAGTTGCCCTCATGCTCCCTATCGTAGTCAGCATGGCTGCCGCCGCAGGCTCCTCGCCCCGCCGCCTTCTCATGCCTCTTGCCTTCGCAAGCAGCATGGGCGGCATGATGACCCTTATCGGTACGCCTCCCAACCTTATAGTCAGCGACACCCTTCAGAATGCAGGATATGAGCCTCTCGGCTTCTTCTCCTTCCTTCCTGTGGGTCTCCTGACCCTCGTCGTCGGTGTCCTCTACCTCCTTCCGGCCACAAGGATGCTGGCTCCGAAGGACAAGTCGAAGGAAAACCGCAAGTCAGGAAAGTCCCTGAAGGACCTGGTGAGCGAATACGGTGTGACCGACAACCTTTTCCGCGTGCATATCAAGGACAATGCATCGAAGGCCATAGGAAGCACTGTCGTGGACCTGAACATATACAGGGAATATGGCATCAATGTGCTCGAACTTCGCCGAAGCACTGGTCAGAACCGCTTCGTGCGCACGGTGAACCAGCAGCTTGCCTCTCCTGACCTTACACTCAGGCAGAACGACGTCCTCTATCTCTCGGGCGATCCTGAAATGATCGAGAAGTTCGCATCGGATTATTCCCTCCGCCTGCTTGACAGGCACACTGACGAGATTGACGGCAGCTCTTCCAATGCATCGATGGACTTCTTCGACATAGGAGTTGCGGAGATCCTCATAATGCCCACTTCGTCTATGATCAACCGTACCGTCATCGAGGCGGGCTTCCGCAGCAAGTTCAGCGTGAATGTGCTCGGCATCAGAAGGAAGAAGGAATACATCCTGAACGATCTCGGAGGACAGAAGATACACGAAGGGGATGTGCTTCTTGTCCAGGGTGCATGGAAGGATATAGCGAGGATGAAGAACGAGTCTTCCAACTGGGTGGTTCTCGGAGAGCCTCTCCAGGAGGCGGCCAAGGTCACGCTCGACCACAAGGCTCCGGTTGCGGCTGCCATAATGATAGCTATGATCGTGATGATGGTGGTGGAGAGCATTCCTGTGGCTCCTGTGACATCAGTGCTTCTTGCGGCCGTGCTTATGGTCGTGACAGGCTGCGTACGCAGTGTTGAGGCTGCCTACAAGACCATCAACTGGCAGACGATCGTGCTCTTTGCCGCCATGCTGCCTATGTCAATAGCCCTTGAGAAGACCGGTGTTTCGGAGATGATTTCAGGAGCCATAGTGACCGGGCTCGGAGGCAGCGGCCCGCGCCTGCTCCTCGCCGGCATCTATGCCGCCACCTCGGTGATGACCATATTCATCAGCAATACGGTAACCGCTGTCCTGATGGCCCCTATCGCCCTTCAGTGTGCCGTGCAGATAGGTGTGAGCCCGGTTCCGTTCATGTTCGCGGTGACCGTCGCTGCCAGCATGTGCTTCGCTTCGCCGTTCTCCACTCCGCCCAATGCCCTTGTGATGTCGGCCGGACAGTACACGTTCATGGACTATGTGAAGGTGGGACTGCCGCTGCAGATCCTCATGGGAGTGGTGATGGTGTTCGCTCTTCCGCTGCTCTTCCCGTTCTAAAATAAAGGTCCCTCCGGAATTTCCGGAGGGACTCTCTTCATTGCATGCGGGCATCGAAGTTGCCGAACATTACGGTGTGTCCGACGAAGTCATCGTCTTCGAACACGAATTCGAAGTTGCCGGATGCCTGTTTGCCCTTGAATGTGCGGAAACGTATCCATCCGCTTTTTGCATACATGTTTCCGATGGAGACTCTCACGTATTCTTTCTGAGGGTCTTCCGTTCCGGTGTAAGGGGTTATCTGATAGTCCTTTGCGGGAGAGATGACCTGCAGGGTGTCGAGATCTATGCTTATCCTCAGGTCTGCATATGTGCCGCTGTGCAGATCGCTCCTGCATCGGCTTGTAAGGCTGAAGGTATTGGCAAGAGTATCGGTGCAGGCGTAGAAATGATTCCTGCCTTCACTTCTGAACGGTTCACCGTCGAGATAGAAGCTTGCCGTTTCCATGCCTTCGTCGCTTTCCTTGAAAGGCATGTAGTAGAATCCGTCGGGGCAACTGACTGCGCATAACAGCGTACACATTGCCATGAATCTTAATATCGTTTTCATATCGGTAGCTGATTATAAGGTCAGTAGATGCCGTCAAATGTACCGTGCCTGATCTCCACGGTCTTTCCTTCCGCGTTCTTTGCGGTGAACTCGAAGTTTCCGCAGATTATGACATAGCCCTCAGCATCTTCGTATTTCTCTATGGAGCGCAGCTTCACCCATCCGTCCACCGATCTGTAGCCGTTGAATTCCGCGAAGAAGACAGGAGGTTCCGCAACTCTGTCGGTGTTTTCTCCGGTGTAGTATCGGAGGTTGTAGCGTTTGCCGGTGACGATGTCCTTAGTGTCACTGACGGTGAAGGTAAGGCATGCCTTCTTTTCTTGGTTTCTGACGCTGAACCCGTCCACATGGAAGTCCAGGAATTTTCCGTCATAGAAGGCTATCCTCATTGGAGACTCTTCAAAACTGTCTTTCTCTCTGCACTCGTAGCGCTCTCCGTCGACACGGAAGCTTACCATCATAAGGCCTTTGCTCGAGTCCCTGAAAAAGTTTCTGTCGCAGCTGCATGACAGGAATGTCAGTACAACAGCTGCGACAGTTCTGATAAGGTGTCCGGTTTTCATCATAAGTCAAGTTGTATTCTCTTCCTATAGATGAATTTCATACCGGAAATGTTGCATAGTTATTCAGCTTTTTTGCAGCAGCACTTGCAGTCGCTGCCGAGGCATTTCCATACGATTGCGCTGAGGGCTGCACCTGCGAACGGAGCCACGATGAAGAGCCAGAGCTGCTGGAGAGCCTGTCCGCCTGCGAAGAGAGCAGGTCCTATGCTTCGTGCAGGGTTTACTGATGTTCCTGTGATAGGAATGCATACGATGTGTACGAGAACGAGGGTGAGGCCGATTGCAAGACCTGCGAAATTGCCTGCTCCCTTCTTTTCATCTGTAGCACCGAGAACCACGAGTACGAATACGAATGTGAACACAACCTCTGCGATAAGGGCCTGCCACATTTCACCTGCGTCGTAGGTGTTTGCTCCGGTAGCTGTACAGCCGGCGTCATTTGCACCAGTAGAGGTAAGCGCAAAGAGGATAGCGGAACCGATGACAGCTCCGATCACCTGGAATACCATGTACATTCCTGCGTCCTTGCCGCTCATGCGTCCGGACATCCACACACCGAGAGTGATTGCTGGATTGATGTGGCATCCCGAAATACCGCCGATGCAGTATGCCATTGCCACAACGGAAAGACCGAATGCGAGTGCTACGCCGAGAGTGCCGACACCTGCACCGCATGCTGCTGCTGCACCGCCTGCCATTACTGCGCTGCCGCATCCCATGAGTACGAGAACCATAGTTCCCACCATTTCAGCTAAATACTTTTTCATGATGCTTTGTTTTGAGTGTTAATGATTGTGGTGTTTATTGATTAAAGTGAATTTCTGTCAGGTTCCACGTGAATGCTCATCTGGGTTTCCTCGCCGTACTTTCCGTGAAGCTTCTTTTCGACATTCGTGGCTATTTCATGGGCTTCCACAATGGATATGGAAGGGTCGACGACTATGTGTGCGTCTATTATGTACGATATCCCGTTCCTTCTTGTCTTGAGGTCGTGTATGTCTCTGACGCCTTCCACTCCGGATGCCGTTTCTATTATCTCGTTCTCGATGTCTTCCGGAAGCGAGGTCTCAAGCAGTTCGGCAAGGCTCGGCATGGCCATCTTTACGGCCACAGCGATTATGGCGATGCTTATCAGGCATGACACTATCGGGTCCATGATGGTCCATCTGTTTCCCAGAAGCATCGCACATCCGATGCCGATGAGCGAACCTATCGATGAAAGAGCGTCGCTGCGGTGGTGCCATGCGTTGGCTATCGTCATCGTGCTGTTTGTACGTCTTCCGACCTTTACTGTCACCTGATACAGGACCTCCTTCAGGACTATGGAAACGATTGCGGCGATCAGGGCTATCATTCCAGGTTTCGGAAGGACGGTTCCCCTGGCGGCGGAGACGATGCTGACAATGCCTTTTTTGCACAGTTCAACTCCTGCGGAGATGAGGATGATGCTTACGATGAGGGTGGCAAGGGTCTCGAACTTGCCGTGTCCGAACGAATGTCTTCTGTCCTTTCCCTTGGACGCGATGTGACTGAAGGCGAGGACGACGACGTCGCTCATCAGGTCGGACAATGAATGTATGCCGTCTGCCACCATGGCGGCGCTTCGTCCGAATATGCCTGCAGCTATTTTTCCGACTGTAAGCAACAGGTTGACAAGGGCACCCCAGAGGGTAACCTTACGTATCTGTATTTCCCTGTTTCCGCTCACTTTGCCGCTATTCTTTCTGCAAATATAAAAAAAGCATCGGAAATATCCGACGGTCTGCGATTTTGTGTGGAATAGCCTCTTCCGTCCGGCATGGCGTGCAAAAATGGTGCTTGCTGTAATGATAAGCCGGATTTTGCCTATATTTGCTGAAGTAATGATTACAGATCCTACATAATATGATGAATGAAGTTACCCAGGCTCCGGTTCTGAACCAGCATAACAAGCTTGAGCACGAGCCTTCCCATACCTGCGAACACGTGCTGAACGCCACTATGGTGGCCATGTTCGGCTGCCCACGTTCAAGGAACGCGCATGTCGAAAGGAAAAAATCCAAATGCGACTATCTGCTTGACGCGGAACCGTCGGCTGAGACTGTCGCTGAAATCGAAAGGAAGGTCAACGAAGTCATAGCATCCGGCCTTGATGTGACCGTGGAGTTCGTCACCCGTGACCAGGCTGCTTCCATCGTCGACCTCAGCAAGCTGCCCGAGGACGCATCCGAGACGCTCCGCATTGTGAGGATCGGAGACTACGACGCCTGCGCCTGCATCGGAGCCCACGTGTCGAACACCTCGGAAATAGGTCAGTTCAAGATAATAAGCCATTCCTATGCCGACGGCGTCTGGCGCCTGAGATGGAAGGTCGTCCGGTAACGGGAGGGTCCTTTACTCCAGGGATAAATAAAAACAGGCCTCTCAGTCAATTGAGGGGCCTGTTTCGTGCTCCGGACGGGAATCGAACCCGTACGGACATTTCTGTCCACGGGATTTTCTTGCTACTCTTGCTTTTACACAAGCCGGCTTCATCCGTAATGCTAAGCCGTTGTAGTCTGGACTATTTCTTGACCATGCGCTGTTGTCCTGCGTTTAGGCCCTCCCTGTATAGTCTCTACGCCATTTATCAGCATGAGCTGACTTTAGTGAGCCGTCGCCAAAGCCGGCATTTCTGCAGGCGAGGTTTCCGTTTGTTAGGGGAGTTCTACTCTCAAAGTTTCCTTTGAGGCACTCTGTAATGGCAACTTTTCAAGGTTGCCCTTTAAAGTCCCGCGTGTCTACCTATTCCACCACCAGAGCGATCCGGTTGCAAAGATAAGTCAAATTTCTTAACTTCGCACAAAATCCTCTGAATTATGGACGAAAGACTGATGAACAATCCTTATTATGCCAAGGCCATAGAGTATATCAGGACTCATGACCTCAATGCGCTGGAGAACGGAAGGCATGAGCTTGACGGCTACAATCTTTTCGTGAACATCGTGGACGGAAAGATGAGGCCGGTGCAGGAGGCCCGCCTTGAGGTGCATGATATCTATATCGATGTGCAGGTGCCTCTTTCAAAGGGTGAGACCTATGGCGTGAAGCCTCGCAGTGCATGTACAAGCCCTGACGGGGAGATGAACCTGTCTGACGACATCATGTTCTTTGACGATCCGATAGAGGAGACGGTCTCTGCTGAAGCTGGAGATATCGTTACGTTCGCTCCTGACATGGCCCATGCCCCTCTTATCGGAGAGGGCGTGATCCATAAGGCCATATTCAAGGTGAAGGTTGTCTGATGAAGACCTACAGAGACGAGTCCGGAAGGAGGGTCCTCGAGGTGGGGGACCTTAGCTTTCTTGGCGACAGGGACCACCGTTACGGGTGGCTGCGGAGGCATATTCTGCATTTCCGCATGCATCTGGAACTGAGAAGGGCAGACCATGTCGTCGCAGAAAGCGAGGCTGTGGCGACCGACCTCGTCCGCTACTATTTTGTCCCGAAGGACCGTATATCCATCAAGGGCTGATACCTTCAGATCTACCTTAAGTAATTATAGCATTTACCCAAACGACACTTCTTCTGGACAGAAGTCTATGGAAAGAGTTCTTCCAGGACTGCGAGGTCCAGGCGCAACATTCTTTTGAGCTGCCGGTTGGAGGCGTTGTAGCTGAAATGCATATGGCGGGCGGTGTCGATCTTTTGCTGTGCGCTGAGTTGTGAGGGTGCCTTGACAGAGTACTCCTTGCTGATGTGTGAGCATATGACTGAGTAGAGTTCCTCGTCGGTGAGGAAGATGGAGTCTTTTAATCTGGATGCTATCTGGCTGAATGTTTCTGCATTGCGGGTGAGGGAATTGAAATAGCTTCGGGCGTCCCTGAACATGCTTTCTCCAAGACTGATGTCACAGAAAGAAGGGATGAAGGGCATGCCACCTACTTCGATCAGTTCCGAAAACTGAGATACATCTCTTGTATGCAGGAGTGCCCTTTGGATGTTCACTTTCAGATTTCCAAGGGGTGTAGTCTTTAAATGTTTGAGCCAAGGATTGAAATATGCACAACCTCCTCCCCATGGGTAAGAGTCTGGAGTATACGCTGGGTTAGCTACAAATGCATTGCGATTGGTATAAATGATTTCATTGCGCAGTGCCTGAAGAGTTTCAATAGGCAGAATATCCATTTTAAACTTGCTCCAGTCTATGGCACATTGTCTCTTTGGGAATGCCAGTCTGAGTTTCGCTGCAAATATCTCAAATGCATTGATGCAATCTTCACGTTCTCCTGCCAAGATCAGGTGGATATGATTACCCATCAATTCAAATGTGAGAGCCTTCACTCCTTTGGATATGTGCAAAGAGGCGGCAAGAATCCACATACCGGTCTTGAAGTCATCTTCACAGCGGAAGATGTTCTGCATCTTTGTCCCATCTGTGTAAAGGTGCCAATATGGCCCGTTGCTGATAAATATCCTTTCACAAATACTCTCCTTCTCTGAAAAACTCAGAGCATTCAAATCTTTCTTCATAATCAATAGCATTTAATTGTTCATATCTTCACATCCCATCCACCAGAACCGCCTTTTCCATGGATGAGGCATATAAAATGGCGCTACTGTCCATCAGAATGGCCTTTTCTATGCACAGAGCTAACATTAATCGTCAGTATCCAGACTAAGAGATCATTTCCTAGCCAGTCTGCAATTCTAAAGTTGGCAGTACAATTGACAAGGCAACGCGGTTGGCGAATATGCCAGCCAACCGCTCAAAGCAAGCTGCGCGAGCTACGCCAAAGGGTTCGCTCCGCCTGCTTTGTGCCCCGGGGCTAATCTTCACTCTCAATCTCACTTATCCATGTGTCCATCAAAACCGTACTTTTCATGGACAGGACCTTCAATCTGACACTGTCATCCACCAGAACCGCCATTTTCGTGGACAGGACATTCAAACCAGCATTGACATCCACCAGAACCGCCATTTTCGTGGACAGAGTCGGACATGACTGCTACACGTCTCCCACAAATCCCAGGGTGGCGACGCTGATGCGGACCGAGGACGGAAAGACGGCCCGCAATGCAGTGAAGCAGGCCATCAAAGTAGAGCCCGTAGTGAAGACGTCATCTATGATCAGGATGTGTACGGGCACCTCTGTCAGGATGTGTCTGCGGCTGACCTTGAAAGCTCCCGAGACGTTACGGGCCTTTCCCTTTATGTCAAGCTTCGTCTGGGTCCTTGTCCTCCTGCTGCGGATCAGGATGTCTGTACGCAGAGGCCTGGCCATAGCTTCTGCGGCAGCCGATGCTATGACTTCGGCCTGATTGTATCCGCGCTTCCATTTTCTTGTCCAGTGCAGAGGGACGGGGATTATGATGTCGACATCGCTGAAGAGGGCGGATGAGGTCAGATGTCTGCCGAGCATCTTACCGAAATGTCTGCCTGCAGACAGATTGCCGTGATACTTTATCTGGTAGGGTATGTGCCGGTATCCGGCTTCTTCATTGTAGAAGAACAGGGCAGCAGCATAGGCATAGGGCTCGTGAGGAGAGCCGGAGGCTGCGCCTTGCGGCTCCGCCATGTCAGGCTCCGGCCCTCCGGCCTCCGCCCACGCCGCTTCCAGCCCATGCTGTATCGCGGCGTTGAACCTGTCCGCCATCGCATTGTGCGATTGCTCCCAGAACCATGTACGCGGCATGTCCGCCTGACAGCTCAGGCAGATGTGCCGCTCTTTCAGATGCAGTTTCCGTCCGCAGACTATGCAGACTCTCGGCAGCAGGATGTCAGCCGCTGCCTTCAATCCTTCAAGCACATTATTCATGCCCCAATAAAGGCATAATTTTCCTGAATCAGGATAAGAAAAAGAAAAATCCACGCAAAGAAAAATGCGATGACGATAAGAAAAAGAAAAAACCTGTCCGATTCACATCGGGCAGGTTTTCAGGTTTAGGTTTGATTTGAAAAAAGTGTGTGTGTTAAGAATGTTTTCTATATATGTCTCTTTTCTAACAATTCATTCCTCCGCAGCAGTTTATCACCTGTCCTGTGACATATGACGAGAGGTCGCTTGCAAGGAAAAGTGCCACGTTGGCCACATCTTCAGGCTGTCCTCCTCTCCTCAAAGGTATCTGCTTTTCCCAATCCTGACGGATGCTTTCAGGCAGGGCGCCTGTCATGTCCGTCGCAATGAATCCCGGTGCGATGCAGTTCGCCCTGATTCCTCTCGGCCCCATTTCCTTTGCGATCGACTTTGCAAGACCCACAAGACCTGCCTTGGAGGCCGAGTAGTTGCATTGTCCCGCATTTCCGGAAAGTCCCACGACAGAAGACATGTTTATGATGCTTCCGCTTCTCTGACGTGCCATTACAGGTACGCATGCATGGATGAAGTTGAAGGCCGACTTGAGGTTTGTGCCGATGACGGCATCCCATTGCGCTTCATCCATCCTCATCATGAGGCCGTCCTTGGTGATGCCTGCGTTGTTCACGAGTACATCTATGCGTCCGAAGACTGCCTTGACGTCCTCCACCACCTTGTGCGCATCTTCAAAGGATGCTGCATCGGAGGTGTAGGCTTTCGCACGTACGCCCATGGCTTCGATCTCCGCAACCAGCGTCTGCGCCGCTTCATGCTGCGATCTGTATGTGAAGGCCACATCCGCGCCTTCCGCGGCAAACTTCAGGGCTATCGCCCTTCCGATGCCTCTCGTCGCTCCTGTCACCAGAGCTGTCTTTCCAGTCAGAATTCCCATTTCAAATACGATTGGATTCTGCAAAATTATTCTTCTCCGGCGTAAAGTCAAAAATAATTCCCGCCCCAAATGGCCAAAACCGCGGGATTGTGGCCAAAACACGCCTTTTGTGGCCAAAAAAGAGTATATTTGCGCCCGAAACAATCAAAAAACACGAAAAATCTATGGCAAGCGAGATCAGAAATCCACAACTCTGGCAGGACGGCAGACTGAAAATTGACTGGGTAAGACACCATATGCCCCTTCTTAACGGACTCGAGGAAGAGTTCCGTCGCGATCTCCCCTTCAAGGGTCTGAAGGTTGCGCTCTCGGTCCATCTCGAGGCAAAGACAGCCTACCTTTGCGAAGTCCTTGCTGCCGGAGGCGCCGACATGTATGTGACAGGAAGCAATCCGCTTTCTACGCAGGATGATGTCGCTGCTGCTCTCGTGGAGGCCGGACTGAACGTCTTCGCGTGGTATGATGCAACTCCTGAAGAGTATGAGGCTCACATCAGGCGCGTCCTTGAAGTGGGACCGAACATCATCATCGACGACGGCGGTGATCTCGTGAACCTGATGCATACAGAATATAAGGACCTGATCCCGCAGGTCATCGGAGGTTGCGAGGAGACCACTACCGGTATCCTCAGGCTGATACAGCTCAACAATGCCAAGGCTTTGAAGTTTCCTATGATGCTGGTGAACAATGCGGACTGCAAGCACCTTTTCGACAACCGTTATGGCACGGGACAGTCGGTCTGGGACGGTATCAACCGTACGACCAACCTCATCGTGGCAGGAAAGAACGTTGTCGTGGCCGGTTACGGCTGGTGCGGCAAGGGTGTGGCCATGAGGGCGAAGGGTCTTGGCGCGGAAGTGATTGTCACTGAAGTGGATCCGATCAAGGCAATGGAGGCCGTCATGGACGGGTTCAAGGTGATGAAGATGGAGCAGGCTGCCGGAATCGGTGACTTTTTCGTGACCGTGACGGGCTGTGACGCAGTCATAGTAAAGGAGCATTTCCTCAAGATGAAGGACGGGGCCATCTGCTGCAACGCCGGTCATTTCGACTGCGAGGTGGATGTGGCCGGTCTCGCTGAGATCGCCGTAGAGGTGAAGCCTGCGCGCAGGAACATCACAGGCTACAGACTTGAAAACGGCAACAGGATATATGTGATAGCGGAAGGCCGTCTGGTGAATCTCGCCGCCGGTGACGGACATCCGGCTGAAATCATGGACATGTCATTTGCGATCCAGGCCCTCAGCGCAAGGTATCTTGTGGAGAACAGGGACAAGGTAAGCCGTGAGCCGGGATGCATGGTCAATGATGTCCCTCTCGTGATAGACCGCGAGGTGGCCCGCCGCAAACTCTCATTCTGGGGCTGCGAGATAGATGTCCTGACACCAGAGCAGCACAGATATCTTTACGGAGAGTAGTTACTTCTGCCTTCCCTCGATTATATTGCGTGCGAGAGTGTTCGCACAGACGAAATCCCTGAGTTCCTGACATTCGGTATGAAGTATCGAATGGCGGTCTCCCTGCCACAGGAGGGATCCCTTCGAAATGAATCCGATCTTGTCTCCGATCTCGAGGATGGAGTTCATGTCGTGCGTGTTGACCACAGTCGTCATGTTGAATTCCTTTGTCAGGTCGCTGATGAGACGGTCTATGAGGATGGACGTATACGGATCCAGACCGGAGTTGGGCTCGTCGCAGAACAGGTATTCCGGATTGAGGGCTATGGCCCTGGCTATGCCGACACGTTTCTGCATTCCGCCGCTGAGCTCGTTCGGATATTTGTCGTCCGAACCTATGACATTCACCTTTTCAAGGCAGTAGCGTGCCCTCTCGCGTCTCTGGGCCGGAGACCAGTCTGTGAAGAATTCCATAGGGAACATCACATTCTCTATGACAGTAGCAAAATCGAAGAGCGCACTTCCCTGAAAAAGGATTCCTATCTTCTGTCTGAGAAGCTTCCTTTCCTCATATCCCATAGTGGACAGTTTCCTGTCGCCATAGCTGATTTCTCCGCTGTCAGGTTCGAGAAGACCGATCAGATTCTTCAGGAGAACGGTCTTTCCTGAACCGCTGGCTCCTATTATCATATTGCATTTGCCGGCTTCGTATTCGACTGAAATATCCTTCAGCACCTGCACTCCGTCAAAGCTTTTGTATAGATTTTCAACCTTTATCATATCTTTCCCGGTTAATACAGCATCAGCTGGGTCACTATAAGGTCAGCCATCAGGATGAGGATGCTGGTTATCACTATCGACTGCGTGCTTGAACGTCCCACACCGAGGGATCCTCCTTTTGCGTAATAGCCGTTGAAGGCCGCGATTGAAGATATCATGAAGCAGAAAAGGGACATCTTGAAACAGCTGTAGAATATGTAGAATCCGTTGTAGAAGGCTTTGATTCCGGTTATGTATGAAGGTGGAGGGATGATATGGGTGGCTTCCACCACTATCCATCCTCCGAGGAGTCCGAGAGCAAGGCTGAGCAGCATGAGGAGCGGACTCAGTATGGTCGCCGCGGTCACTTTGGGCAGTACGAGGAAGCCGGCCGAATTGACTCCCATCATGTCCATCGCGTCAATCTGTTCTGTGATGCGCATGCTGCCTATTTCCGAAGATATGTTCGATCCCATCTTTCCGGCCAGGATGAGCGCCACCATGGTGGAACAGAACTCGAGGATGAGGCTTTCCCTTACCATGTATCCGATGTACATCTTGTCGATGATCGGATTTTCCAGATTGGAGGCGGTCTGGATCACTAGAACGCCTCCGATGAACACTGATATCACTCCTACCAGGAGTATGGAAGAAATGATGAGCTTGTCCGCCTCCGTTATGAACTGTCTCCAGAATATGCGCCATTTTTCCGGCTTCCGGAATACCATTTTCAGGAAAAGGACATAGCGTCCTACGCTGATTAGGAAATTTCTGACCATCGTCCGTATGCTCCTTCTTTCTATTTGATGTTGAAGGCAGAAAGAGCCAGGGCAGGCTTCTCTCCGCGAGTGTCTTCCTTCTTGAAGGTTATCACGACTTCCTTCTCCTCACCAGGCATCATAGTGAAGTAATTGTCGCTGTAGAATGTAGGAAGGATACTTTCCCCTGTCTTTTTTCCATACACCTTCAGACGCATCATCACTGCCGGTACATCGCCGGTATTCTTCAGACTTGCAGTGCATTTCCAACCGTCTCCTTCCTTGCGGAACTCACTCTTCATATCCACTTCAGCCTCAGGAAGTTCATGGAGCTGTTTCAGGTTGCCTTCTTCCTTTCCGAGACAATATACGTTGTCTGCCACCACCTTGCCTTCCTGCTTCAGGAGGAGCTGTATGAAATAGACGTCCGTAAGCTCAGGCTGATCGAAGCTGAGTCCGAATACAGGGGTTGTGGTGTCTTCCTTGCTGTCAAGTTCCGCACTTGTCCGGTAAACCACCTTTCCGTCAACATTCCGGATCATGGCTTCCGCTGTAAGCGAAGTCCTTTCCATGGCGTTGTTGTTCACCACCTCCACATTTTCCGATACAGGATTCCACTGTATGCGTATAGGGGCAGAAGCCTTCTTTGCTCCGAAGTATGCCGCAGTAGGCTCGAAATAGTAGTCGTATGTCTGCCATACCATCGACGGCCAGCAGGAATGGCTCATCCAGATGATGAGACCCTTGCGGTTCCAGCTGCGTGACTCGTACATTGCGCGGTAACCGTTGTAGTTGACCCACTGAGCCCACTCGGTGAACTCCTTGAGGTCTGACGCTTCTCCGAAAGCCGTCTCCACCATCTGATTTACCGTAGCGCAGCTCTGGGCATTCTTCAATGTGTAGTCATGCATGCCCCAGACACTGTTCTGCGGCCACCGGTTCTCCTCCGACAACATTCTCTTCATGCTTTCATACGGCATCACGTTCGGCATGCCTCTCTCGCTGTGCAGACGGTCCTTTCCTCTCTCCGCTGCGAAATATTCCTTTACAGGAAGGGCTCTGTACGGACCATAGCCACTTACAGTTCCTTCGGCAGAATGAGGGATATAGTGCAGGCCAGGATGGATGTCCCTGACGATTCCGTCAAGCTTTTCGTTGAGCGATGCAGGAGGGTTGCCCTCGTTACGTCCGCAATACAGACCGATAGAAGGGTGGTTGCGGATCTTCCTTACGTAATCTGTCGCATTCTTCACGAACATTTCCTCGTCGAAAGGATTCGGTCCATCTACAGGATTTGCAAGCCAGAAGTCCTGCCATATCATCACTCCGTGTCTGTCGCAGGCCTCGTAGAACTCCTCGTCACCGGTCATTCCGACCCAGTTTCGTATCATTGTGAAGTTCATGTCTGCGTGGTATGCCACTGCTATGTCATATTCTCTGCCGCGGTAGTTGTTGTAGATCTCAGGATATCCCCAGTTTCCTCCGTTTCCGATGAACCTTCTTCCGTTGACAAAGATGTCAAGTATGTTATTTTCAACGCTATAGGACATCTCGCGGACACCGCTTTTCACCTTCTTCACATCCGATGTCTTTCCGTCGCTTGTGAATGAAACCTCCACGTCATAGAGATGCTGCTCTCCATATCCGTTAGGCCACCATAACTCCGGATTGTCGAATCTTACAGTCTCCATTTCCACATCTGCGGTTTCGCCGGCCGCCAGCTCCACGTCCTGTCCGAAACCGAGAGGACCATACTTGACCTCGATGCGTCCGGCTTTGACTTCATCGTTATGATTGGTAAGCGTGATTACAGGATGTATGTCCGCATAAGATGCTTCCGGAAGCGGAAGGTCAGTGTCGAAGAATACGTCGTCGACAGTCACTCCGCCGTCGTGGGCACTCATGTACACATCGTTCCATATACCGATGTTACGTCCTCTTACGGTAGGGATCCAGTCCCATCCGATAGTTGCGTGGAATGTCGGGTTGTCGCCGCCGAGATCTCCACCGTTGACGTCGGTGAACTCTCTGTTCTGTTCCTTGATGATTCCCGGGTTCTCGTTACAGAAGATCCTTACGGCCAGCGCGTTACGCTCTCCGGTCTTGATGAGGTCTGAAATGTCGAACTGTCCTCTTATGAACGAACCTTCGATGCGTCCGGCCTTGTTTCCGTTGACATAGACGTCAGCCTTCCAGTTGATTCCGTCAAAGTTGAGGAGAAGGGTCTTTCCGTCGAATTCTTCAGGTACATCGAATTCGTTGCGGTACCAGAAGTCGGAATTGAACCATGATTCGGAAATGCAGAGCTGGTCGTCGTCGTAACGTATGTCGGCTATTGCGCCTGCATTGAAATACGAGCCTGCCACAGTGCCCGGAACAGTAGCCGGAATCCATGCGTTGTCGTCGAAACCTACCTTTGATATTTCTTCGGCATCAGCATTTGCCTGAGGCTCCCTGCTGATCTTCCAGTTTCCTCTGCTCAGATACATCTTTCCGTCCTTTGCCGGCCTCTGCTTCTGAGCCACAAGCCTTACTCCGCCTGTTCCATACACTTCCATTTCGCTCAGGACCACCCTTCCGCCGTCTGCGGTTCCGTCCATTGAAACACGTACATATCTTCCTGAGCCTTTGACTGCAATTTCCTCATTGCAGCCGGCCTCTGCAGGAAGATCTGCAATCTTCTTCCACTGTCTTGCGTCGTCCGAAGTCTCGACCGAACCTGATGAAGGACGGTTTACCCAATAAAGCTTTATCTTGTCGAAGTCTGCGTCCGCTCCGAGGTCAACGTAAACCCATTCCTGTGTAGCTGTAGCGCTCATCCATGCGCTGTTGAAGCGGTGCGAAGGAAGAGGTGTGCTTTCCGCATCCCCCTTCATGAAATCCACTTCAGCCACTGTCCAGTTCTGTACGGCTGGGGCATCCAGATTGATACGGAAATAATTATACTCCTTGCCTGCCGGTATGTCTGCCTCATAGCTGAAGTTTCGTCTGCCTTCCATACGGCGCATCCACTCTCTCATTTCAGGAGTGATCTTAGGCTTCTGGTTCTTAAGGCCGGCGCTTACGGCCACATTCTGTGATCCGCCACCCTGGTTTCCGGCCCTCATCATGGTCTCTCCCGGAAGCCCGTTTCCTTTAAATGAAGCGATCGATTCCCAGTCTTGTCCGTTTACAGACGCTTCTATAGATGCCTTCCATCCCTTCTTTCCGTTCACGTCACAGTTTGCGGTTCCGTTTACAACCAGACGGTCGGCATCTGCCGTGCCTCCGTTGAGGACGATGGTGATGTCTGTCGCCTTTCCTCCTTCAAGAGAAAGATTGGTCGTATTGTCGTCGAACAGTCTTTCCCTGTCGCGTTTCGGTACTTCAGCTCCGTCTGCATATACTTCGATATGATACGGCATCTCTTCAGTCAGCAGACCGTCGGTGATGAGCTGTGAGGTAAGGTTGTAGTCATAGCTTGATGACTGATATGCGGCACGGTTGAGGGCAAGATTCCGGTATTCTCCACCTTCGACCGTTTCAGGTCCGTCATAGTCACAAACCTTTCCAGGATATTCGCCTATACCTCTTGTGTAATCGTCGGAACTGTTTCCATTGCAGCCTATAAGGCCTGCAAGCAGGATGAATGGAATGATGCGTTTCATGGCTTCAATGAAATTTTACTCTGCCGTAAAGTTATAAAATAAATCTTTGCCATACTAAAATATATTTTATCATCATCATTTCGTCACATTTTTTCTTTTTTTGTGCTGTTTCTCGGAAATGATGGCAAGATTTGAAGAAAAACAGAATCATGCTGATAAACATTCATGGGGCGAAATGCGTCGGAATCGACGCTGTCCCCGTAACGGTTGAAATAAACATCAGTGCCGGCATCGGCCTGCATCTGGTCGGTCTGGCGGATGCTGCCGTGAAGGAAAGTCTTCTCAGGACCATAACCGCCCTGCAGTCGATGGGATTCAGGATTCCGGGAAAGAAGATAGTCATAAATCTGGCGCCTGCGGACATGCACAAGAAGGGAAGCGGGTATGATGTTCCCATAGCCCTGGGCATCATCGCCGCCTCCGGTCAGCTCGAGCTCCCTCTTATTAGCGACTATCTGATCATGGGAGAACTCGGACTTGACGGAAGCATAAGGGATGTGCCCGGGGCTCTTCCGATAGTGGAACTTGCTGTAAGGCAGGGGCTGCGCGGCTGCATACTTCCTCTGTCTTCCGCTTTGGAAGCTGTTGATTTCGAGGATGTTGAGATCTACGGAGTGCGGAGTCTCGAGGAGGTCCTGCAGATTCTTTCAGGACAGGAGTCCTGTGAAGGGATGTTGGCTGTGAACAGAGCGGAGGAGCTTGGGCTTATGTGCGGAGACAGACATGCATCACCGTTTTCCGACATAATGGACTTTTCAGAGATAATCGGTCAGGAGGGAGCCAAGAGAGGAGTGGAGATAGCTGCTGCAGGTGGCCATAACGTGATAATGATAGGTTCTCCGGGTTCGGGGAAGAGTTCGCTGGCAAAGGCAATGGCGGCCATCCTTCCGCAGATGACCCGGGAGGAGGCCCTGCAGACCAGCAAGATATATTCCGTTGCAGGCAAGGGTAACGCGCTCGGAGGGCTTATGCGGAGGCGTCCGTTCCGTTCGCCTCACTACAGCGCCTCCGTCGCTGCCCTCATAGGTGGAGGATCGGACAGCATATTGCCCGGAGAGATATCCCTTGCCCATAACGGGATCCTCATGATAGACGAGTTCTGTGAAGCTCCGAAAAGGCTTCTGGAGATGCTCAGGGCACCGATGGAAGACAGGAAGGTTACTGTCTCGAGACTCCGCTCCAAGGTGGAGTATCCCTCCGATTTCATGCTTGTGGCGGCGACCAACCCCTGCCCGTGCGGATATTATGGCGAAGGGGACAGATGCTCCTGCACCCCGTCACGCCGCATAGCCTATCTTTCCAAGCTTTCCGGACCTATAATGGACCGTATAGACATACAGCTCTGGATGCATCCGATTGACCCGCGGAAACTCGTGGAAAGAAGGCCGGCGGAGTCGAGCGAGGCTGTGGCCGGGAGGGTCCGGAAGGCCCGTCAGATGCAGAGGAAACGCTTTGAAGGCGAAGGCATCTTCTGCAATGCAGCCATGAACAGCAGACAGATAGAGCGGTTCTGTCCGCTGTCTCCATCCTGCAGATCAGTCCTTGAACGGATCATAGAACGTATGGGACTTTCTGCAAGGGCATGCTCACGGATCATCAAGCTGGCGAGGACGATAGCTGACCTGGAAGGATCGGAGGATATAGCTCCCGGCCATCTTTCGGAAGCGGCAGGATACAGATTCCTTGACAGAAGGAATATCCTCGAATAGGTTGACGGCTTGTGGATTTTGCATATCTTTGCAGCATGAAGCATGAAGTGACAATCAGGTCCATCGATGACCTCGACAGGGCTGCGGCCGAATTTCTTGAGAAGATAGGGGACAATTCCCTTGTAGCTTTCTTTGCGCCTATGGGTTCGGGAAAGACCACCTTCACCACAGCGATATGCAGGGTTCTGGGTGTTACGGACCCTGTAGGTTCGCCGACTTTCGCAATTGTCAACGAATATATGAGGGCTGACGGCGAGCCGATGTATCACTTTGACTTCTATAGGATCAACAAGCTTGAAGAGGCTGTGGAGATCGGACTTTACGACTATCTGGACAGCGGCTTCCTCTGCATGATGGAGTGGCCGGAAAATGTCGAGGAACTTCTCCCGGAAGAGACACTGAGGGTCTATATTACAATCAACCCAGACCAGTCGAGGACTTTGGTCTGGGAAGACTGAAATGAGCTTGTTGTTATGTTTTAGGGATTATAGTTTCACTCTGAGACCCATCTCGAATCCAAGCATGAGTGGCTGTACTGTACGGATGCTCTTTGGCTGTCCGCAGTCGAAGTAGTATCTGAGGCTCGGGTCTATGTAAAGGCCAAGACGCTTTCCGAGGATGAATTCCACACCGACTCCGGCGTTTGCCGACAGCTGGACGCCTTTCGCCGTTTCCGAGTGATTGATGGATGTCCCCATCAATGAATACTTGTCTGAAATACATTTCTCGACCGTACCTCCTGCATATGCATAGAAGTTGACGTGGTCTCTGTCCAGAATGTTGTAGAATACATTTACAGGAACACCCACGTACTGCTGTATGTTCCTTATGTCGGATCCCGTCGACACATCCACGATGCCGTTTCCGTCAACATGTGTATATGTTCCGTAGAATCTTCTTGTAAGGAGGGTGTAGTTCACACCTGTGCCGATGGACCATCTTGGGGTCAGGCCTATCTTGACGCCGACGCCCGCAGAAAGAGGGAGGCCGTATGTGGATTCTGTACTCTTCTCTTCGATTCCGGTCTTAGGAGGTGCTGTGGATATCTGAGGACGCTTGAAAGGACCGTTTCCGTTTCCGTTCCGGGCATTGTTGGTGCCTGCCACTCCTGACAGGACAAGCGATACACCTTCCCGGTTCCTCTTCCTGACCTCGTCTTCATCTTCCGGCCATACTTCAGGGAAATATTCTGCAGCTTCCTTTTTTTGGGCATCTTCTGCCCTTTCTTTAACTTCCTCTGCGACAGATGTTTCAGGTTCTTCTGTCTCCGACGGCACGACGGTCTTCCTTACGGCTTCCTTGCCGGCCTTCACCGCTTTGTCCGCGTCGGCGACATATGTGATTGCGGCCAGCTGCTCAGCAGCTGTCTGTCCTTCCGGCGTCGCAGCGGCCTCCGGCTCCACGACAGCGACCATGCCGCTGCCTTCCGCCTCCGGCACGAGCATCGTACCGGCTCCGCCGTCCCGATGCAGCACGACGCCGACCGCCACCGCTGCTGCCGCAGCCGCCGCGACCGCCGTCCTCCTGAACCAGAGCACAACCGGCTTCCTTGTCTGTCTCTTGTCAAGTTCCGCAGAAATCCCCTCCCAGATGTGCTCGGGAACCTCTTCCCTTGCATCCGAGAGAATCGATCTCATCAGAATGTCAGACTCTTCGTATTTGTTTTCCTCAAACATTTTCAATCTCCTTAATCTTGTTCTGCAGCCAGCTTCTTGCCCTGCTGAGCTGGGTCCTTGATGTCGTTTCGCTTATACCCAGCATGTCACCTATCTCCTTGTGGGAAAATCCCTCTATCGCATACATGTTGAATACGGTCCTGAACCCGGGAGGAAGTGACATCACCAGCTTCATCAGTTCCTTGTATCCGATGCTCTGCGTCTGGCTGACCGTTTCCGCTTTGAATCCTCTTGCCACATCCAGCTCGTCGCTCATCTTCAGGGCATCCTTCTTCCTGAGTTCCATCAAGGCAGTCGTGACAAAGATCTTCCTGGCCCATCCTTCAAAGGATCCCTGTCCCTTGTAGTTCTCCAGATGCGTGAACAAGGTGATGAACCCGTCCTGAAGTATGTCTTCCGCAAGAGTCCTGTCGCCTGCATATCTTATGCATAAAGGAAACATACGGGGAGCCAGACGGTCATACAGGACCTTCTGGGACGCCCGATCTCCATTTATGCATGATTCAATCAGCTTTAAATCAAAATTCTCTGCCACAGTTCTTGCGTTAGGGTCCGGAAGGTTCGTCAATTGTTCATGCCTAAGATAGATGCATACCGGACCATGAATGTTGCATCCGTCCCACTTTTTTTCCAAACTTATGCATTTTTCCCGAATTAGAGTATTATTTTTGTACGATTTCTTTTTGTTATGAAAAAACTCATATTCAATATACTCGTTTCTCTGGCCCTGCTGATGTCCGTCTGCAGGACGGCCGACGCCCAGCCGGTCCGCCCGGAATCCTCCTCCGAAAACATGATCCTCTCTGCCGTGGAGAGGTATAATGAGAGGGATTTCGAAGCTTCCAAGGCCCTTCTGGCTGCAGTTCTGGCGAATGATGAAGGGAACGATGCGGCATGGTACTATCTCTCCATGATAGCTGTGGAGAATAAGGAAATGGATGAGGCTGAGGAGTTTCTGCGCAAGGCCTGCGAGCTGGACTCCGGCAATTTCTGGTACCGCTACAGACTGGCGAGGCTCTATGCCGTGACCCGGCGTCAGGAACTGACGATAAGCATGTACGAGAAGCTTCTCGAGGATTTCCCGAAGAAGAGCAACCTCTATTTCGACATGGTGGAGCTTTATGCGGCCCAGGGAGAATATGAGAAGGCCCTGGAAACCCTGGATGAGATAGAGACCGTATTCGGAATGACGGAAGGCATAGCCATGTACCGGTTCAACCTTCTGCGCACCCTCGAACGTCATGAAGAGGCCTATGAGTCCCTCGAGGAGTACAACAGGCAGTATTCGTCTCCATATGTGCTCTCCACCCTTGCTGACTATCAGATGTCGATGTACAACGATTCGACAGCCCTTGCATATTACGACGAGGCCCTCGACATAGCTCCGGACTACTCTCCCGCCCTCCTCGGAAAGGCCGAAACCTTGAGGATGACGAGGAAATATGACAGATATTTCGATGTCCTCGAGAAATATGTACGTTCTTCGGACAGCCCGTCTTCGGCGAAGAGCGACTACCTTATGGCCATAGTCCAGAGGACGGATCCGAAGTTCGTGCGCTCCTTCATGCCGCAGCTGGATTCGGTGATGGCAGTTGCCCTGGAGGTGCATCCTTCGGACAGTTCAATTCTCCAGACTGCCGGCATCTACTATTATTCGACCGACAGGAAGGACAAGGCCAGGGAACATTTCCGTCTCAATGCCGAGACATATCCGCAGAGCCTTTCGGCGAGCGCCAATCTGGTAGAGTTCCTTATGTTCGCAGAGGAGTGGGAGGCGCTTTCGGATGAAGGACGCAAGGCATATGAACGTTTCCCTGAGGAGACCGGATTCCTTGAGATGGCCAGCGTGGGCGACTATAATCTGAAAGAGTACGACAAGGTCCTGGACTTATGCGAAAAGGTTCTTGAAGTGGCTCCGGATGACAGTTCCAGGACGCTCAGGGCATGGTCTACCATGGGTGACATATATCATCAGCTCGGAGAGGACAAGAAGGCCTACAAGGCTTATGACAAGGCCCTGAAGATCAATCCGGACTATGTATATGTCCTGAACAATTACGCATATTACCTCAGCGTCCAGGGAAAGAAGCTGAAGAAGGCATACAACATGAGCCGCAGGACAATCGAGGCCGAGCCGGACAACGCCACCTATCTCGACACCTTCGGCTGGATTCTCTATCTTCAGGGCAAGGCTCTGGAGGCGAAGCCTTTCTTCAAGCATGCCATGCTTTACGGCGGCAAGGAGAGTCCTGTGGTGCTTGACCATTATGCCGAAGTCCTCTATGCGTTGAAGGAATATGACATGGCCTTTGTCTACTGGAATCTTGCAAAGCAGAAGAACAAGGGGGATATTCCTGACCTGGATGCGAGAATCGAGGAGAGGAAGAAGGCTATCAACAGATAAGACAGTTCAAGATGTACCGTAACCTGAGACTTTTATGCATTGCATTTGCGCTGCTGATGCTTTCGCCGTGGCTTTCCGCCCAGAATACGAAGGCGCAGGAGGAAAGGCGTGCAAGGCTTGAAAGGGAAATAGAGATCATTGACAGGCAGCTTTCGGAGAATGCGTCCAGAAGCAGCAGCATGCTTGCCGACCTGAATCTGATCAGGAAGAAGGTCTCCAACAGAAAGGAACTTCTGGCCCAGAGCGACAGGCAGATCAGGAAATATAACGACGAGATATATCTTACCCAGCTGGAGATCAACAGGATGAAGGCGAGGATAGACACCTTGACCGGACATTATTCCAGACTGGTGGTAAGCGCATACAAGAACAGGGATGCCCGTGTCTGGTACATGTACATGCTTGCCAGCGACAATCTCGGACAGGCGTTCCGCCGCATGGGATATTTCAGGAACCTTTCTTCACGGATGAAGGACGAGGCAATGAAGATACGTGAGGCAAAGGCGGAGCTGGAAGCCAGGAAAGAAGACCTTGCCGTGATGAAGAAGGAGGCCGAGGTGGTAAGGGCCGAGAGGGTCAAGGAGCTGGACAAGCTCCGCAAGGACGAGGCCAAGGCCAGTAGCGTCGTCAAGCAGCTCAACCGCAACAAGAAGACCTATCAGGCCCAGCTGAAGGCAAAGCGCAAGGAGATAGAAGCTCTCAACCGTGAAATAGAAAGGATCATCGCGTCGGCAATGAGCGGCAAGGGACAGACTTCTTCCGGAAAGAAGAAGACCGTCGTCGACGAGAAGCTTGCGGCCGAGTTCGCCAGAAACAAGGGCAAGCTTCCTTGGCCGGCCGAAGGTGCCGTAGTGGGCCGTTTCGGTACGCATTACCACCCCGTATACAAGAACCTCCGTCTTCCGCCGAACAACGGATTCGACATAGCTGTGGCAGCAGGGGCGTCCATCGCTTCCGTCTTTGACGGTGTCGTGCAGCAGGTTATGGTGGTACCCGGATTCAACCAGTGCGTTATGGTCGACCATGGAAACCATTATACCCTATACTGTAAACTGAAGAACGTGTCTGTAAAGGCCGGAGACAAGGTGAAGACGGGACAGACACTTGGTACGATAGATACCATAAACGGGCAGACTCAGCTCCATTTCGAGATCTGGCAGGGAAAGAACCCTCAGAATCCTGAGTCCTGGCTCAAATGACATCAAGACAATGAAGAAGACCGTATTTTTGACCGGCGGCACCGGTAACATGGGCTGGGCCGGTTTTCAGGAACTGTATGCCAGAAGGGACAGATTCAATATCCGTCTTCTGGCCCGTGACAGCAGTAAGAACCATAAGCTGCTTGACAGATTTGCCGGAGATCCTTCAGTAAGCGTGATCTGGGGAGACCTTACCAGATATGAAGACGTCCTGGAAGGTGTCACCGGGGCGGACTATGTCCTCCACGTGGGAGGAATGGTGTCTCCTGCTGCCGACTACTATCCGGAAAAGACCCTGAAGGTGAATGTGCTTGCGGCGGAGAATGTCGTCAAGGCAGTGCTTGCGCAGCCCGGACATGACGACATGAAGGTGGTGTACATAGGCTCTGTGGCCCAGTATGGAGACAGGAATCCTCCCTGTCACTGGGGATCTGCCGACGAGCCTCAGACTCCTGCCAGGTTCGACATGTATGCCCTTTCCAAGATACGTTCCGAAGAGATATTTGCAAATGCCGGTCTCAAGCATTGGGTCTCCCTCCGCCAGAGCGGCATCCTGTATCCCGGCATCCTCAAGGTAGTGAACCCTACGGCCTTCCATGTGCCTATGGGCGGCGTACTCGAATGGGCTACGATAGAGGACTCCGGAAGGCTTCTGGCACAGGTCTGCGAGGATTGGGTTCCGGAGAATTTCTGGAACAGGGCCTACAATATCAGCAGCGGCCCGCAGTACCGCATGACCAACTATGAGTTCATGAAGCGGATGCTCAATGCCCTGGGTCTGCCTGATCCTGAAAAGGTATTCGAACCTCAATGGTTTGCACTGAAGAATTTCCATGGCATGTGGTATACCGATGCGGATGACCTGAATGATATCCTTCATTTCAGGGCCGATGTTCCGGTCGACGCATATTTCGCTTCAATGAAGTCGAAGCTTCCGTGGTTCTACTCCCTGGCCTTCCTTGCCCCTGCATGGGCGGTGAAGATATTCATGAAGCCATTCGCCTTTGAGAAGGGCTTGGGCACGCAGTGGTGGGTGGAGAACGACCCGGAGAAGTTCGAGGCATACTACGGTTCTCGCGAAGCCTATGATGCCATCAGGTCATGGGACGACATCCGTCCTGCTCCCCTGTCTAAAGATCCTGGCGCTTAACTCGCTGAATAACAGCTTTTTAACAGAAGATGCGTGCCGTCAAAAGGGAGCACGTGGTTATGTGTAACTTGTTGATAATTAGAGATGTAGGTGCCATGATGAAGATCAGGATACTGGACATATTGGAAGAGACTATGGCCGACGGGCCGGGATTCCGCACATCGTTCTACTGTGCGGGATGCGCCCACCATTGTCCCGGCTGCCACAACCCGCAGTCGTGGGACTTCGCAGGCGGCAGGGAAGTGTCGGTAGATGAACTTCTGGAAGTGGTGAAGGCAGACGAATTCTCGAATGTCACATTTTCAGGCGGCGACCCTCTCTATCAGGTAGAGGCCTTTACCGAACTTGCGCGCCGCATAAAGGAAGAGACAGGAAAGAACATCTGGTGCTATACCGGCTTTACATATGAGGAAATCCTTGCGGATGAGCGTCTGAGCCGTATACTCCCGTATATCGATACGTTGGTGGACGGGCCGTTCGTGGCGGAACTTCGCGATCCGGAACTTCACTTCCGCGGCAGCTCCAACCAGCGCATCATCCATCTTACAAAAGAAGAAGACGATGCCATTCCTGGCACCGTCTCCGTAATTCCTTTCAAATAGATCCCCGATCAGGTCGGGATGAGATTGCCACGTCGCCCCTGGGCTCCTCGCAATGACATGGGTGCAAGGTCGCAATGACATGGGTGCAAGGTCGGGGATGACGTCATGGCCGGCTGGACCGGCCATCTGCTATTCGTGTACCACACGGTCGCGGAGCTCGGCGAGCTTTCCGCTGTTCCAGCGGCTTGTAGTACCTACGAGGTAACCGGTGATGCGCTGGAGCTTGTCAATGTTGTGGCCTCCGCAGTGAGGACATTCGGTAAGATTCTCCTTTGCGTTCTCGTATCCGCAATCCATGCAGCGGTTACGGTTATGGTTCACCGAGCAGTAGCCGATCTCATATTTGTCCATGAGGTCCACTATGTTCATGATAGCCTCAGGGTTATGTGTGGCGTCTCCGTCGATCTCCACGTAGAAGATATGTCCGCCGCCTGTAAGCGCATGGTAAGGTCCTTCGATCTCTGCCTTGTGCTTAGGTGTGCACTTGTAGTATACAGGCACATGGTTCGAGTTGGTGTAGTAGTCCTTGTCGGTCACGCCTGGGATGATGCCGAACTTCTTCTTGTCTGCTCTTGTGAATCTTCCTGCAAGACCTTCTGCCGGAGTCGCCAGCACGCTGTAGTTGTGCTTGTATGTCTCGCAGAATTCATTGATCTTGCTTCTCATGAACGATACGATGCGGAGTCCGAGTTCCTGTGCCTCGGCTGATTCTCCATGATGCTTTCCGATGAGGGCGATGAGTGTCTCGGCAAGTCCGATGAATCCGATTCCGAGGGTTCCGTGGTTGATGACAGATTCGATCGTGTCGTTGTCTCCGAGCTTGTCGCTGTCCATCCAAAGAGCTCCCATAAGGAGAGGGAACTGCTTCTTGAGGGCGGTCTTCTGGAAGTTGAATCTTTCATCAAGCTGCTTTGCCGCCACCTTGAGAGTATAGTCCAGCTTCTTGAAGAACTCGTGTATCCTGTCTTCCTGATTCTCGATACCCATACATTCGATCGCAAGCTTCACGATGTTGATTGTGGTGAACGAGAGGTTTCCGCGGCCGATTGAGGTCTTGGGTCCGAAGCGGTTCTCGAAGACTCTTGTACGGCAGCCCATGGTAGCGACCTCGTACTGGTATCTCTTAGGATCCTCAGGGTTCCAGAGCTCATGGTGGTTGTATGGAGCGTCGAGGTTCACGAAGTTAGGGAAGAAACGACGTGCAGACACCTTGCATGCGAACTTGTAGAGGTCGTAGTTCCTGTCCTCCGGCAGATAGCTCACGCCACGCTTCTTCTTCCATATCTGGATAGGGAAGATGGCTGTGGAGCCGTTGCCGACACCTTCATATGTGGTGTTCAGGATCTCGCGGATCACGCATCGTCCTTCGGCAGATGTGTCAGTGCCGTAGTTGATCGAGCTGAACACGACCTGGTTTCCTCCACGTGAGTGGATGGAGTTCATGTTGTGGACGAAAGCCTCCATAGACTGATGTACTCGGCTTACCGTCATGTTTATGGCATGCTGGATCACTCTGTCGTCTCCCTGTATGCCCACAAGATTGCGCTTGAGGTAATCGTCGATAGGGACGTTGTAGAGACGTGTGTAGTCCTCTCCGTTTATATCGCCTATCTTGTCAAGCTCTTCCTGGAAGGTCTTTCTTACGAAAGGAGCCATGTAGAAGTCGAAGGCAGGGATAGCCTGTCCGCCGTGCATCTCGTTCTGTACGGTCTCCATGGATATGCAGCCGAGGATGCTGGCTGTCTCGATCCTCTTTGCAGGGCGTGATTCGCCATGTCCTGCGAAGAATCCCTCTTCAAGAATCTTGTCGAGCGGGTGCTGGATGCAGGTAAGGCTCTTGGTAGGGTAGTAGTCCTTGTCGTGGATGTGGATGTAGTTGTTCTTTACGGCTTCCTTCACGTCTTCTGACAGCAGACACTCGTCGACATATGACTTAGTCGACTCCGAGGCAAACTTCATCATCATGCCTGCAGGAGTGTCCGCGTTCATGTTGGCATTCTCGCGGGTGATCTCCGTCGCCTGAGCCTCGATGATCTCCTGGAAGATTTCGCGTGACTTCGCCTTGCGGGCAAGGTTGCGCTGGTTGCGGTATGCGATATATTTCTTCGCAACTTCTTTCCTCGGGCTGTTCATGAGCTCGTTCTCAACCTGGTCCTGGATGTCCTCCACGCTCATGTTTTCAACGTTGATCTTGGATATCGCCGAAGCGATCTCTGCCGCAAGGACTATGTCCTCGCCCTCCTCAGTCACATTCATCGCCTTGAGGATGGCGTCAACGATCTTTCTGTTGTCAAATATAACGACCCTGCCGTCTCGTTTAACTACATGCTTTACCATAATATTAAAGTGTCAGTCAGTGCAAACCCCCTTCGGGAGGTCTGTACATGTTGTGAAATATCTTGGATTGTAATGTAAGCCGAGGGAGAACCTCCCAACCGGAGAGCAAAGATATATCAAATCTTATAAGAATTATAGGAAATCCTTATAAAAAGTTATCAACAACTATGTTGAAATCTTAACAAAACCCAGTAAATCAGCGACTTACTGGGTTTTTAATTTAGAATATGTATAAATAACCGGTCATTTCCTTCAGAAAGTCCGCATATTTTCCTGTTACCGCATCAACGAATCTCCTGCCTTTCTCAGCGGTAGCCTTTGCAGGGTTTCCTACGCCGGTGTCTTCGGAAATCTTCGACCAGTTGCGCGGTATCCAGACCTTGCCTTCCCTGAGCAGTTCCGGGGCGAATCCGCCGGTTCCTCCGCTGCCGGCTTCCGACAGATTCACAAGCTCCGGACGACAGTACATCATCACTGATGTCTCAAGTTCGTCCGCGTGGTCTCCCGGATCTTCGAAGAAGTCTCCGGCGCGGCATATCCTGTACCATTCGCTGGAGGCTATCAGGAAGTCCGGATGGGTGCAGTACATGTCGCGGATCATGTTCTTGAATGAATTTCCACCATGGCCGTTGATTATCAGAAGCCTTGAATGTCCCTGCTTTTCAAGGGATGTGACGATATCTTCAAGGATAGCCCTCTGGGTCTCGTATCTGGAATGTATGCAGAAAGGAAGTTCCTGCTGTCCCGGATTCTGTGAACCGAAATTCACAGGAGGAAGGACCATGCATCTTACCCCGTGGCGTTCATATGCAAGCTCGGCGGAACGGACCGCAATCTCGTGTGAGAGAATGCTGTCCGTCATGTAAGGCAGATGCAGGTTGTGCGGTTCTGTAGCTCCCCACGGCAGGATGGCTATGTCGTAGCTCAGTTCCTTTACCGTGCCGTAATTGGAGCATGTGAGGTCGAATTTCTTTCTCATGGATTACTGCATGTCGTCTGTGACAGGTCTGAGGACTGTTACCTGGACGATCAGGGCGATGGCAGTGATGCATCCGAGGACAGCAAAGGCAAGGCCGAGATTGCCGCCTTCAGCCCATCTGCCGAGCACCTGCGTGCATACGGCGCCTGCAACCACACCCGTCATGTTCATGATTCCATATGCCGTAGCCCTGAGGCGTGACGGCACGAACTGGCAGAGGATAGGCATGTTGTTGGTGTCGAACATACCGTAGCCCACACCGAAGAAAAGGCCTGCAGATACCGCAGCTGCCATTCCGTTTCCGAGTCCGAGGAGAAGCAGGGCAGGGATCATGAGTGCCAGGCCGATTGCGCTTGTGTACACTCTTCCCTTGATGTTCTTCTTGACCCATCTGTCTGAAAGGGGGCCTCCTATCATGATTCCGATGAAGGATGAAACGGCGATGGTGATCGTCGATATCGGTCCTGCCTGGGCCATAGGGACGCCGAGGCTTTCAGCGAACAGGGTAGGAAGCCAGTTCTTTGTCGCCCATCCCGGAAGGGAAGTGGATGCGAAGAAGAAGAGTATCACCCAGAATGCGATGTTGCTGAATATCATGCCGAAACCTTTGAGGACCGATACCTTCTGTACCGGCTCCGCAGCTGTCTGTGCCTCGCGCTCCGGCTGTCTCTTTTCGTGGAGGCAGAAGATGAGGATCACGGCATATGTGACTCCGATGATACCGAACCAGTGGAATGTCTGCTGCCATGAGAAGGCCTCGGCCAATGTCGCTCCGAAGCCTCCCACCGCCTGACCGAGATAGAGGCCGGTCATGTGTATTCCCACGGCGAAGCTTCTTGACTTGCCGGCATGGTAGTCGGCGATCAGGGAGAGGCCTGCAGGAATGTAGAGGGCTTCACTGACACCCATGAGGGCTCTGAGCCAGAATATCTGATTGTATGTGGTGCAGTAGCCCATCAGAAGGGTGACGGCAGACCAGACTCCGAGTGAGCTGATGATCAGCCATTTTCTGCTGATGCGGTCGGCGACAGCCCCGGCAAACGGACTTACAAGTCCGTATATCCAGAGGAAAATGGCCATGAGGCGGCCGAAGTTCACTGCCGATTCAAGTTCGGTGATGTCTATCTGCATGGATTCCCTCATTGTCGAGAGCATCTGTCTGTCCATGTAGTTGAGCAGCGCCACCACCCATAGCAGCGCCACCACGATCCAAGGATATGCCTTGGCTAATCTGCTGTCTTTCTTCATTTTACAGGTATTTCAAGTTTCCAGGTTCCGGTAGTCCTTATTCCGGGCTTTATCTCTCCGCCCGTGATGTATGTCGTCTTTCCGTCGGAAGCGATTCCTGCGCCTGCGAGTGCCAGGGCTCCGTCCTCACCGGCCGATGTCCATCTGCCTTCCTCCGGGTCGAATATGCGTAATTTGCGGTTGAAACGGTAATCTTCAGGGTCCATGGTCATATATGCGGCCTTTGCCTCTCCGGCAGCTGACAGTCCGTGAGTGAACACGTCCCTGTCAACTCCTCCGACCGCTACGGCCCGGCCGTCTGCCAGCACTGCCGCCGCTGCGCCTGCGAATGTCTCGCCGGAGGGTCCTTCGCCTGCGTACTCCCATTCGCGGCTGCCGAGGCTGAGGCGCCATCCCTTTGATGAAACGCTTTTTGCATCAGGGTCGAATCCACCCCAGACATAGAGCGCGTCTCCAGTCACGAACGCTATAGGCTGAACAAGCGGTTCCGGCATGTCGGCTATCTCCGTCCACTCTATCCCGAGATCGCTTACCTTGCCGGAGATCACCTTTCCGGACACACCATCCGGGGTAAGGCCGCCGGCTATGTAGATGAGGTTCCCGTCGCAGGCGTATCCTGCCTGTTCGACAGGGAAGGGAAGCGGTGTGGAAGGAAGGGCCATGAGGCCTCCTCCCAGAGGTACGATGCGGAACACGTCCGCTACAGTCTCCTTACCGTTGTTGCCTCCGGCCGTCAGCATTTCACCGTTCACGCTGAAGCTTCCTCCGTAGGCCAGCGGTTCCGGCAGTTCGCCTGCCTTCACCCAGTTCTTGCCGTCCAGGACATGGATGTCGCTGTAATATCGCTTCGCTCCTCCTTCGGCGGCCGGCACTTCGGGGAAGTTCGCTCCGCCCGCCGTGACGAACCTGCCGTCCGCGAATCCGCAGAACGGGGCGGAAACGCCCCTTGAATAGCCTTCAGACGCGTCTGAAGGCCAGCCGCAGGCTTCCATTCCGAAGCCTGCTTCGCCGTTCCGGCTGCCGCACGATGTTGCCGCGGCAGCCAGAACGGCAGCTGTCAGGATGCTGCAGATATATCTCATCAGAAGCGGTTGCATCTTTCGAAGAAGCCGATTGCTTCGAGTTCCTTCTTCATAGCTGCCTCCTCCTCGTCCGTCATGTTTCTGAACGGAACGCGGTTAGGACCGAGGTCCAGGCCGATGAGCTTCATGATGCGCTTTCCGCCTACGATGTTTCCCCGGTAGTTGCAGATTACATTGATCACTGCCTGGGAGAAGTTCTGCTTTTCCCTTGCGGTCTCGATGTCTCCTTTCTCCCAAGCCTCGATGATGCCGGTAAGTTCGCGTCCGTTGTAGTTTGTAGTTCCGCCGATGCCGCCCTGTGCGCCTCCCTGTGCGAGAGAAGGCAGGATGGTCTCGTCCTGACCGTGGAGCATGTCGTATTTTCCGTCCTTGTAAAGCCTGCACTGGTTGTATTCGTAGAGGCTTTCATAGGTGTACTTGATGCCGGCGAAGTTAGGGATCCTGCCGTCCACGGCCTTTAGGAGCTCGGTCATAGGAAGGAAAGCTCCGTTGAATGCAGGAATGTGGTAATAGTAGAAAGGAAGTTCAGGGGCTGCGCTGCAGATGGCCTCGCAATACTTCACCAGTTCCTCGATACGTCCTATCTTAGGAAAAGGAGGAGCCATGGCACCGATGCCCCAAGCTCCGATCTCCTGGGCGTGAGCGGCGAGTCTTGCGCTTTCCTTGAGACAGCAGCTGCCTACATGAACTATAACCTTGAATCCTTCAGGTACGCTGGCAACCCATTTCTCTGCGAGCGCCATCCTCTCCTCCGGAGTAAGCATGTAGCCTTCTCCTGAAGAGCCGTTTATGAATACGCCCTTGAGGCCGTTTTTTGCCAACATCGCAGCATAAGCGGGAATCGGCTCGAAATTCACGTTGCCTTCCTGGTCAAACGGTGTGAATGGTGCATCAATGAGTCCAATTATCTTTTCCATAGTGTTATTATTTATTATATTTGTACAAATATAGTTATCTGTGACAAAATTACATTAAAAAAGCGAAATTATTTAATAATATTGATATTGGAAATAAAATATTTTATAATTTTGTCGCAGGATTTTTAAAACAAGATAAAAACGGTGAAGAAACTGGTCTCATTATTAATCTGCTTCTGTTTATTGGGGGGGGCAGAACTTGTTTTATCTGCTTCTTCAAGACTCGATTTACCTGATTGGCAGGACCCTCAGGTAGTCGGGGTCAACCGTATTCCTATGTCTTCATCTTTTGAGACGGATGGAGATAAGCTCATTCTTAACGGCGTCTGGGACTTCTGCTGGTATGAGACCGTCGATTCCCGTTCTGCCGATTTCTTCAGGACAGACTTCGATGCTTCCGGCTGGGACACCATGCCTGTTCCGGGCATGTGGGAACTCAATGGTTACGGAGATCCGGTATATGTCAATATCGGCTATGCATGGAAGGGCCATCATGAGTCCGATCCTCCTTTCGTTGCCGGCTGGAATAATTACGCCGGACAGTACCGCAGGACCTTCGATGTGGCTCCGGAGTGGAAGGGAAAGGATATTTTCCTCAACATAGGCGCCGCAAGTTCGAATGTCCGCGTCTGGATAAACGGCAAGGAGGTAGGTTACAGCGAGGACAGCAAGCTTGAGGCCCGTTTCGACATCACCAGGTTCGTCAGGACAGGTGAGAATCTCATAGCTCTCGAAATATTCCGCTGGTGCGACGGCACGTACCTTGAGGACCAGGATTTCTACAGGTTCACAGGCATAGCGCGTGATACCTATATATATACGCGCGAGAAGAACAGGCTCGAGGACATAAGGGTTACGGCTTCCGCGGACGGAAAGGCATCGGTGGTCACGGAAGTCAGCAAAGGGGTGACGTCGGTCCAGTATACGCTTTTCGACCCGCATGGGAAAGAAGTGGCTTCGTCATCAGTAAAGGTTACGTCAAAGGAACGCTCGGAAAGAGGGTTCCCTTTGTTGCGTTCTGAACTTCATGTTCCGTCTGTGCTCAACTGGAGTGCAGAGACCCCATGGCTCTACACCCTCAGGGTGGAGTCATTCGACAGGAAGGGCCGGACTGAGGAGACATCCGTATCCGTGGGATTCAGGGATGTATGCATAAAGGGAGGCCAGCTTCTTGTGAACGGCATGCCGGTCCTCATAAAGGGAGCGGACAGGCATGAGATGAACCCTTACAAGGGATATGTCGTGTCCGAGGCTGACATGATCCAGGATATCCTGATCATGAAGCAGCTGAACATCAATGCAGTGCGTACAAGCCACTATCCGAACGACCCTCTCTGGTACTCTCTCTGTGACAAGTATGGAATTTATGTCGTGGATGAGGCGAACATCGAGTCTCATGGCGTGAAGGACGGTCCGCTCAACCTTGCGAAGAACCCTTCTTACGGGAAGGCTCATCTCGAAAGAGTGCGCAGGATGGTGCAGAGAGACTTCAATCACCCTTCCATCATCGTATGGAGCCTTGGAAACGAGGCTGGTGACGGCCCTAATTTCGTCAAGGCCTATGAGCTTGTAAAGGAGATGGACCCTTCGCGTCCGGTTCAGTACGAGCAGGCTTTCTTCAATGCACATACTGATATCATGTGTCCTATGTACTGGGATTTCAGGACATGCGAGGAATATGCCTCATCAAATCCTGAACGTCCGCTCATCCAGTGCGAGTATGCCCATGCCATGGGTAACTCGATGGGTGGTCTGAAGGAATACTGGGACCTTGTCCGCAAGTATCCTTCATATCAGGGCGGGTTCATCTGGGACTTTGTGGACCAGGCCTTGTGGTGGCCTTCAGATGATGAAGGAACTGACCATATCTTCGCTTTCGGCGGTGATTTCAATGATTACGACCCTTCCGACAACTCATTCTGCTGCAACGGTATAATCGCTGCAGACAGAAGCCTGCATCCTCATGCATATGAAGTTGCTCACCAGTATCGTTCGATACTTACGACCGCTTCTGCAGAGGAGGCTCTTTCAGGAAAGGTCAATGTATATAACGAGAACTTCTTCATCGACCTGTCCCGCTACATGCTCCATTGGACTGTGGAAGTGGACGGCAGGAAGGTTCTGTCAGGATGTGCTCCTGTGCTTAAGACGGCTCCTCAGCAGACCGAGACAGTGGATCTCGGGTTCAATGAGGCGGACATCATGCTTGCTGCCGGCATCGGCGACCTTGCTTCTCATGATGTATACCTCAATGTACGTTACGCGCTCCGCAGGAACGACGGTCTTCTCGAGGCAGGATATGAGGTAGCTTACGATCAGATCTGTCTGAACGAGACCGCTGCCTCAATTCCGGAAAATGCCTCAGGAGCGGCTGTGGCTGCCGTTGAGGACGGAAAGATAACATTCTCAGGAGACGTGGTGTTCGTCGGTTCGGGCAATGACAGGATCCTGCCATGGACTGCTGTCTTTGACAGCGACCGTGGATCTTTCGTACAGTATGTCATAGGTGGCGACGAAGTGATCGACAGTCCTCTGGTTCCGAATTTCGGAAGGGCTGCAATAGAGAATGACCTGGGCGCAGGTCAGGACAAGAGATGCGACATATGGCGAAATGCCGTGATGAAACCTTCTCAGGTGGACTTCGCTGACCGCGGCGGCTTCCATGAGATAGATGTGACATATGAACCTGTCGGTGCTGCTGCCGTAAGGGTGAGATACGAGGTCTATGCTGACGGTGAGATCGTGATCACCGAGTCTCTTGTGAAGACAGAGGGGCTTGCGGAGATGCCGATGCTGCCTCGATTCGGACTTGAGTTCCGTATGGGTGGAGAATATTCGACCTTCGAATTCTTCGGTCTGGGCCCTCATGAGAATTATGTGGACAGGAAGAGCTCGGCTCTGATGGGACATTATGTCCAGAGGGTCGAGGACCAGTACCACTACGGTTATGTGCGTCCGCAGGAGTCCGGTACAAAGACAGGACTTAAGTGGATGAAGGTTCTTGACGACAACGGTGCGGGACTCGAGATCTGTTCTGACGTGAGGTTCTCGGCTTCGGCCCTTCCTTTCCACTGGAAGCAGATGGATGTGAAGATGCTTGACGACAGGCAGGCTCATTCTCTCGAGCTGAAGAAGCTTGCATGCGAGGGACGCAGGAGCGATGGGCATACATGGGTGAATGTGGATCTTGTCCAGATGGGCCTGGGATGCGTCAACTCATGGGGAGCATGGCCGAGGGAAGAGCACCTTGTGAAGGCCCAGCCATACACCTTCAGGGTAGCCTTGAGGCCTGTGTGCAACTGAGATGTGATGAATGTGGAATAAATAAGAATGAAAAAATATACACCATTAACAACCAAACTATAATTAAAGCTCAATTGTATGATTAAAACACACAAAAGCAGATTCGTCTGCGCATTGAGTGGCTTTGTCATGGCATTGATGATGATGCCACTTTCGGCATCTGCTGAGGTTGCGGGCAATCCGCCTCAGCAGTCTGACGAAGCCAGCGTCGTTACTGTTCAAGGAACAGTGCTTGACGTGACAGGACTTCCGCTTATCGGCGCGAGCGTCGTTGAGCAGGGAACTCTGAACGGAACAATCACCGACATCGACGGTAAGTTCCAGCTCACTGTGAAGAAGGGTGCGGTACTCGAAGTGTCGAGCATCGGATTCAAGACAGTGACAGTTACAGCAGTAAATGAAGCTCCACTTACAATCACTCTCGAGGAGGATTCAGAGCTCCTCAACGAGGTAGTCGTTACGGCTCTCGGTATCAAGCGTGAGCAGAAGGCCCTCAGCTACAACGTTCAGGCTGTGGACGGAGACAAGCTTACTGCAGTTAAGGATGCGAACTTCGTGAACTCGCTCAACGGTAAGGTGGCCGGAGTTGTGATCAACTCGTCATCTGCAGGCCCTGGTGCCGCTGCCAGAGTGGTGATGCGTGGTTCGAAGTCTCTCGACAAGAACAACAATGCACTCTATGTGATCGACGGTATTCCTATGTTCAACGTTTCTTCAGGAAACCAGGACGGCGGTACAATGGCGAATCAGCCGGGATCGGACGGTGTTGCCGACCTCAACCCTGAGGATATCGAGAGCATCTCTGTCCTCACAGGTCCTTCAGCTGCCGCTCTTTACGGTTATCAGGCTGCAAATGGTGTCATCCTCGTGACCACAAAGAAGGGACAGGCAGGAAAGACCAAGGTTACCTTCTCAAACAACACAAGCTTCTCGAACCCTCTCATGATGTATGATTTCCAGAACACATATGGAAACCTTGAGGGTAATGCTACAAGCTGGGGCGGCAAGCTCGAGACTCCTACCACATTCGACCCTGCCGGATTCTTCAACACAGGTGTTGACGTGATCAACGGTCTCACATTCTCTACAGGTACAGAGAAGAACCAGACTTATGCTTCTGTTTCTACAACAAACTCTACAGGTATCATCCCTACCAGCGAGTACAACCGTTACAACTTCTCGTTCCGCAACACTTCGAAGTTCGCGAACGACAAGCTTACTCTCGACCTCGGAGCACAGTATGTGATCCAGAACAACAAGAACATGATCGGTGGCGGTCAGTACTTCAACCCGCTTCCTGCCCTCTATCTCTTCCCAAGAGGAGAGAACTTCCAGGAGGTGCAGATGTATGAGCGTTGGAACTCGACACGTAACATCATGGAACAGTACTGGCCTACTGAAAAGTTCTCTACTGACGTGAACATGCAGAACCCATACTGGATCCTTAACCGTATGACCAACGAGGTGAAGAAGCAGCGCTACATGTTCAATGCAAGCCTCAAGTATGACATCACCGACTGGTTGAACATCATCGCCCGTGTAAGAGTGGACAACACCGTACAGGATGCATACCAGAAGCGTTATGCAACCACTTCAGGTACCTTTACAGAAGGTAGCAAGAAGGGTTTCTACGGACACAGCACAGCAAATGACAAGGCTACTTACGCCGACGTCATCGCTAACATAAGCAAGACTTGGGAAGACTGGAGCCTCCATGTGAACGTGGGTGCGTCTATCGATGACAGAAATGCTACAAGCACTACATTCAACGGTGGTCTCAAGACTGTACCTAACTTCTTCCACTACGGTAACATCAACAAGGACATTTCGAAGAGAAACGAGGCTGGCTGGCATGAGCAGACCCAGAGCGTATTCGCAAGTGCCGAGGTCGGCTGGAACCGCATGGCTTACCTTACCGTTACAGGACGTAACGACTGGGACTCAAAGCTTGCATACACTCAGCAGATGTCATTCTTCTACCCATCAGTCGGTCTTTCATTCGTAGTCAGCGAACTTTTCGACGCTCCTAAGGCACTCCCTTACCTCAAGGTTCGTGCATCTTGGGCAGAGGTGGGTTCGGCTCCATCAAGATTCCTCACATATGAGGAGTTCGTTTATAACGAGCAGACTGATTCTTACGGAAGGCCTACCACCATGTTCAACCCTGACCTCAAGCCGGAGAAGACCCGTTCATGGGAACTCGGTCTCAACGCGAAGTTCGTAGACGGCAGGATCAACTTCGACTTCACATGGTACAAGGCAAATACATTCAACCAGACATTCTACATTCCGGTTTCTGCTTCTACAGGTTACACCAACAAGGCTATCCAGGCTGGTAATGTACAGAACGCCGGTGTCGAGATCGCTCTCGGATACTCTGATTCTTACGCAAACGACAAGGTACACTTCTCGACCAACTTCACATTTACCCACAACCAGAACAAGACTGTCAAGCTCGTTGACGACGCTATGGAGAACGGTTACCTTCCAAAGGGTACCCTCGGTATCTCAGGCGGTCCTTCAATCCTTCTTACAGAAGGCGGTACAATGGGTGACCTCTATACAAGATACAGACTCCGCCAGTCTCCAAACGGTTACATCTGGCAGAACGGTATGGGTGAGGTCGTGATGGAGGAGACCGAGGACTACAAGTACATCGGTTCTACTCTTCCTAAGTTCCACGCAGGTTGGAATACAAGCCTTTCTTATGCTGGCGTGACCCTCAACATCCAGTTCACAGGACGTTTCGGCGGTCTCGTTGTTTCAGACACTCAGGCTATGCTCGACAGATACGGTGTATCACAGGCTTCTGCTGACGCACGTGAGAACGGTGGCGTCGAGATCCAGTATGGAAGAAAGGTAAATGCTCAGAGCTGGTATGAGGCAATCTCTACTATGCCTGGTACATACTACATGTACGATGCTACAAACATCAGACTCTCAGAGCTCAGCCTCAGCTACGACCTTCCTAAGAAGTGGTTCAAGGACAAGGTAGGTCTTACCGTAGGACTTACAGGAAGAAATCTCCTGATGATCTACTGCAAGGCTCCGTTCGATCCTGAGGCAGCATCTTCTGTTACAAGCAACTTCTATCAGGGAGTCGATTACTTCATGACTCCAAGTACAAGGAACCTCGGTTTCAATGTTAAACTTTCTTTCTAAGCCAATAGACAATGAAAAAGATATTTAAATTTATCGCTGCTTCTTGCCTTATGGCATCTGTGCTTGCCGGCTGTACCGGAAAGTTCGAGGAATACAATACTGACCCGTTCGGACCAGACAATGAAGAGATGAAGGGTGACAATGCCCTTGTCGGTTCCTTGATCTACAATATGCAGCAGGTGCTTGTGCAGGGACAGCAGAACAACTCTCAGATGATCGATCATATGATCGGTTCTGAGTATGGCGGACATATCGCCTGCATCGCTCAGTGGGGCAACTCAGGTAACTTCTATACTTACGATGTACGTGTCGGCTGGAAAGGTCAGCCATTTGATGTCATGATGCCTCAGATCTACACCAACTTCTTTGCAATTGCAAGAGATACAGAAGAGTCAGGTGTGGTTTATAACTGGGCACAGCTTCTCCGCGTGTATGGTACATTCCTTCTTACAAGTATATACGGTCCTATGCCATATACTCAGATACAGGATGGCATGATGTCGGTACCTTACGATTCTGAGCAGGACCTTTTCAATGCATTGTTCGCAGATCTTGACGAGGCTATCAACGGTCTTACTCCGGTAGCTGTCAGCGGTGAGGATACCTCTATTCTTGCAGAGTATGACGTGGTTTACAATGCCGACTTCACAAAGTGGGTGAAGTTTGCAAACACTCTCAAGCTCCGTATGGCTATGCGTATAAGCAATGCTGACGCGGCTCTTGCACAGGCTAAGGCGGAAGAGGCTGTTTCACATCCGTTAGGAGTGATGACTTCTTCAGCTGATGCGGCATGGAGCTCATTCAACGATGGTATGAACCCTTATTACCGTGCAGAGGTTGAGTGGAACGGTGGTGAGATCCGTCTCAGCGCTAATGTCACATCATATCTTGGTGGATATAACGACCCTCGTCTTGATAAATACGCCAAGGCTGCCGAATATACTGATGCTGAAGGCACACCTGTAGGTATCGTAGGAGTACGTAACGGTATCTACCAGTCTCAGTATACCATGGCTGAGTATCAGAAGTTCTCGAAGACAGCCATTGCAGCTAACGACAAGCTCCTTATCATGTCTGCAGCAGAGGCATTCTTCCTCCGTGCAGAGGGCGCACTCAAGGGTTGGACCATGGGTGGCGAAGCAAAGGACCTCTATGAGCAGGGTGTGGCTGTTTCAATGGAAGAGCGCAGTGTCCAGATCGGAGACTATCTTTCAAGCGAGGCTGTTCCGGCTGACTATGTGGATCCATACAACTCGTCACGCAATATATCTGCAGTTACGGATGTTACTCCAATGTGGCAGGACGGATCAAACGAGGAGAATCTTGAAAGAATCCTTGTTCAGAAGTGGATCGCTTCATTCCCTAACGGTTGGGAAAGATGGGCTGACTTCCGTCGTACCGGCTATCCTAAGATGTTCCCTGTAGTGAACAACAGGAACAGCGACGGTGTTACAACTGAGCGCGGTATGAGAAGACTTCCTTACTCTGAGGCAGAATACAATACAAACCCTACCAATATTGCAGCAGCTGTAGGTCTTCTCGATGGTGCCGACACAGGTGCTACAGAACTTTGGTGGACAAAGAAAAACTAATCCAGCATGAAGAATATGAAAAATACTAAGAATATATTGTTCGGTACCGTACTTGGACTTTTCTTCACGTTCGGTATCTTGGGTACATCTTGCAGCAAGTGGACCCAGCCGGAGGCAGAGGACTACTATGAGCCTCCGACAGAGTCTTATAAGGACAACTTCAGCGACTATTTCAACTCACCTCACAAGCTGATGTTCGGATGGTTCGGCAACTGGGCCGGAGAAGGCGGATCGATGGGTAACGCCCTCATGGGTCTTCCTGACAGCGTTGACTTCGTGAGCCTCTGGCTCTGCTTCGGTGACCTCAACGAGGCACAGCAGAAGGACCTCAAGGCTTTCCAGGAGCGTGGCGGCAGGGCTTATCTCTGCTGGACTGCACGTAATATTGGTGAGGGTATCACCCCTGACCACATGATCGAGAACGGCGAAGTCATCTACAGGGATTCCCTCGGTCTTGACGACGCTCAGTGGAGAGCTAAGTTCTGGGGATTCGAGGACGGTACCCGTGATTCTAAGCTTGAGGCTACGGTAAAGTTTGCAAAGGCTCTTGCAGACACTTGCAGCAAGTATGATATCGACGGTTATGACTACGATATGGAGGCTATGGGTGACCTTTGTACTTCAGCTGACACCTCTCTCATCAACACCTTCTTCCGTACCCTCATCGAGGAGTTCGCAAAGGAAGGACGTCACCTCAACATCGATATCCCAGGTGGTACAGGCTGGCTCCACTATTATGACATGATATCTGACGATGTTGTCAAGAATACACAGTACTTCATCTGGCAGACTTACGAGCTCGGACATAGCGGTCTCAACAGCTTCTTCTATACAAGCAGTGCAAGTGTAAGGGCGCACAAGCCTCATCTTTTCGAGGAAGTCTTCAAGAAGTCTATCCCTACAGCTACATTCGAGCGTGCGGTTGACAAGCACTACTTCCTTGAGCAGGCTACATGGGTACCTTCATTCGGTATGGATTTCGCGGGTATCGGTGCATACCATATCGAGTATGACTATCCTGATGCAAGTGCTGAGGAGGCTGCATCAATCGGTGTCCAGACAGGTGTGGAATATCCACATGTACGCAGGGCAATCTCTATCATGAACCCACCAATCCTTAAATAACGAAAGACAATGAAAAAGACAATAAAGATATTTGCCCTCGGTCTGCTTTCTGCAGCATTTTTCAGCTGTCAGGATGCAAAACTTCCGGCAATAGACAACATGGTCTATATCAGCGATGCTGCCAACGGCAGGATCAGTTCTGTCCTCATGTCTGAAGGCAACACAGAGGTCATTTTCTCTGTCAGACTCGCTCAGGCAGTAAGCGAGGATGTGAAGGTGACTGTCAGCATGGATCCTTCCGTTCTTGAGAACTACAACAATACTTATGGAACAACCTACAGGCATGTGGAAGCTGAGAATATCGAGGCTCCTGCCATGGCTGTCATTCCTGCAGGTTCGGTAAGCTCTGATCCTATAAAGGTTTCTATCCTTCCATTCGAGACAATGGGTGCGCAGTATGCCCTTTCGATCAGAGTTACAAGCAATGGAGATATTCCTGTTGCAGAAGAGTCTTCAAAGTATATCATCCAGCTTATGAAGCCGCTCAAGCAGCTCGTGCCTAAGTTCCGTTATGATAACGCCATGCAGGCGGCTCCTATCACTTCTGACTGGAACCTCGAGCTTATGAACTACACTCTCGAGTGGTGGGTGAGAATGACTGGAAAGTATAGCGATGACCAGGGCCTGAACATCAACAACCAGGCTATCATCAACTCCGGCAGCGGTACAAGAGGATGCGAGCTTTATATCCGTTTCGGTGACCTCGTGTATTCAAGCGGATGGTCATACGACAACCGTTTCCTTCAGATCAAGACCATGGGCGGTCAGTTCGATACAGGTAACCCTACACAGGGCAAGGCTCTTACATCAGGTAAGTGGTATCATTTCGCAATCACTTATGATGGAAACAAGGGTGAGTCTATCCTTTATCAGGATGGCGTTCCTGTGAACACCCTCAACACAGGTGCAGGCCGTGCTATGTGGATCGACAGGTTCCAGATGTGTTCTTCAGGTTCACAGTATTTCCCTAACCAGGCCGAGATGTGCCAGGTACGTCTTTGGAAGACAACCCGTACTGCTGACCAGATTTCAAAGAACATGCGTTCTGAAGTAGAGTATAAGCATCCTGACCTCCTCATGTATATTCCTATGAACGAGGGTCCTGGCGCAACAACTCTCGCAGATGTTACAGAAAACGGTCACGATGTTGTAATCGGAAGCCTTCCTGGAACAGGCTCTAGGAATGAGGCCTATGCTTGGACAGAATATGCATTCTAAAACAGAAAGACTTTTATGAAGAATATTATAAAATCATTAATGATCGGACTCGCAGCTGTAGCATTGCTTGCAAGCTGCGCGGATAAGAAAGAGAATGTAGAGCTTGATCCATACGCAACTAATTTCGTGTATCTTAAGGCTCCTCTTTCAAGCACATATAGGGCTACTTTCTCCACTGGTGGAGTATGGAAGTCAAAGCCGGATTCAGTCATGTCATTCATGCAGATCCGTTGTACCAAGCCTGCTCCGCAGGATATAGAGGTTTCATTGGAAATTGACGAGTCTATGGTAGAAACTTATAACACTGCCAATGGTACTGACTTCAAGTTCCTTTCGTCACTTGAGCTTCTTAAGGATAATCTTGTAATCAGAAAGGGTGAATATCTTTCTGCCGACACTCTCAAGGTTAGAATTACAGAATATGACTCTATGCTTGCGGGCGGTACTCAGAAGTATGTCGTACCTGTCAGGATGACCAGTGCTTCTGCCGGTGTATTGAGTGAGTCTAACTCATTCTATATCTTCTATGACGCAGCTATGATGTTCGCAGAGATTGTCACCTCTTACACTGGAGTGAAGATGGATAGATCCGGATGGAAGATCTATAAGGATCAGATAGGTGGAAAGGACATTACAAGCACCCTTACTGATGGAAGTGTCTATTCTGACGTATATGGTTCAGAATATAGAGGACATGAGATAGTTCTTTATGTGGATCTCGGACAGGTTTATGACAACATTACCAATATCGGTGTCGAGGCGTATGGTAATTATGGCCAGTACAGCGCAACAAACACGAAGGTAGAGGTGAGTGTCGATAACGTGGAGTACAAGGACCTTGGTACATATTATACTTATCCGATATCTCCTGCTATCCTGGATCTTTTTGAACCTCAGACGGCGAGATACATCAGGATTACAGGTTATGATCCTCAGAGCTCTTATGGCTGGGATATAGGTGAAATCAATGTAGCGACAGCTGAATAATAAATATGAGAAAGATTCTATATTTCGTGTCATTGGCGGCAGCTTTCGTCATCTCTTCATGCGGTGAAGTAACCCCTGATAATACGGAAAAGATGAAGGTTTCCGTGACTGCCGGAACGGAAGATGTGACAGAACTTACTTTCACGGTATCTTCTGAGAATGTAACCAGCTGTGCATGGATGTGTGTCGAGGATGGGACAACTGTCCCATCCGGCACTGACATCATGTCTAAGGGCAAGACTACATTCGCCAATACTGAAGCTCAGGTAAAGGCAACCGGACTTAAGGACAATACCACATATGTCATCGTGGCTGCAGGTATGGATGAGGACGGTGAAGTTGCAACGTCAGCACCTGTCAGGATGACAACGCTTGTGAAGCCGGCGGAACCTGCCGTTACGATTACTGACGGAAAGGTGGATGGAAGCACCTACACATTCAAAGTCAATCCTGCCGATGCTCAGAAATGTGCATATAAATTGTACAGGAAGAATGAGAATGCAACAGCGGATGACGTTCTTTCCACCGGTACGGAAGTTTCCGCAACCGAAGTGACAACCGTGACGCTGGAGAATCTTGAGGATGGTGAGTATTTTGTGGTTGCAGCGGTTCAGCATGAACAGAAAAAGGCTATGTCATTGAAGTCCTCTTTCCTGATCAACAATGCCCTTCCGACCTATACAATCAATCCTACAAGGGTGTATAGAAGCTATGTGTCGAATAATGGAGATGACCATATTGTCAGATTCAATTTCATCGACAACGTAGGCAATACCAGCAATATTGCTTTGGATTTCGTCCTTTCCGGAAGACATGACTATGTTCCTGCCGGTACTTATCAGTTCGGCGCAGCATCTGCACCGAAGCTTGACCCTACTTATACGACACAGAACGTTTATAATCAGGCGGACGGTACGTTTGAAAGCGGATATTGTAATGTGGTTATCAAGGATGGCAAGTATACTTTTGATATAAGCCTTCTCCGCTCGGAAGACGGTTCTGATTATTCAGGACACGTATTTACTCTTACATGGACAGGTGATGTGGAGCAGATGCCGATCATCTAAGCTATAAATCACTTATCTTTTGACAAATCCCGGTGGATGTCTGTGATTGACTTCCACCGGGATCTGTTTTATCCTGAATTTTCAGAACAGGCCTTACCCCACCAGCCACACAAGGACATGTCTGTCGAACATCATGTATTCGAGTTCGAAGTCCTCTTCATGTTCGTCCTTGTGGATGAATGTGGCCTCGAGTTCTCCTTCCTTGCGGAGGTTGAACTTCTCGACTTCTATCTGTTCCGCGAAATCTACGCGGTTCTGAGACATTCTCTTGAATATGGCTTCCTTTGCACACCAGTAGATGGCGAGCTGCTCGTTCTTCTTCTCATCATCGAGGTCGTCAATCTCGTCTTCCGACAGAGCCTTTTTCTCTACGGCAGTGAAATCTCTCTCAAGCGACTCGATGTCGATGCCGAGCTCGTCATAATCGCTGATGATGATCGCTACATATTTGTCTGTATGCGTTATGCTGATGTTTGTGACGCAGTTCTCCAGATACGGCTTTCCGTTGTCATGATGGTTGAGATACATCTTCTCTTCGAACACTTCGTTAAGAAGCGCCCTTACTGCGAGTTTCTGCCTTCTCTGGCTTTCGCTACGGAAGAGCATGATCTCCTCCATCTCATCCGTAGGGACGGAAATGAGGTTCAGAAGCTCTTCTTCGCTTTCGGTTACCTGCCATACGGCTATCTCAGCCTTGTTTTCTAATCTTTTCCTTAAATATAGTGCCATATAGATAAATGTTCATTATGAGAGGACCGGACTTGCAGTCCCTATATACGACAATCCCGTATGTGCGGACCATGCGCATACGGAAACAGCTTCCTGGCCTTCGCCGGAAGCATTGCCCATAATCATGTAAATGCTGCTGGACAACGGATCGTCAGATGTCTGATCCGTCATGATTTTCTGATCTTTAAGTATAGGACTGGGAGGTTCCACTTGTCTCAATAATGCTGATTACGGCGCAAAGATAATAAAGAGATTTGATAAACAGAAATTTTATGAAGAATGTCATTCTAAAACGGTAAGGTTAAGTTGTTATCTTTTGATATATGAGAATTACGATGTAAATTTGCAACGCATTTTTTGTGTCTGCAGAAATTTCACTTGAATATGGAAAAATTCATTAAATCTTGCAGAGGATCGGTTACGGCTGTATTCGCCGTGTTGTCCGTCTGCATTTTTGTCGCCTTCTCCGGCTGTTCCGGAAATCTGGAGACGGAAACTGTTGAAGATGAGGTATTTGTCACTCTCAGACTCGATGAGGTCTTTCAGGAAAAGGCTTATATCCGTCTCAATCATGACGGAAATCAGGATGATTTCTGGTTTTATCTGGTTACGGAAGACCTTGATTCGGATGCGGAGGAACTTCTGAACGACTATCTGGAACAGAAGCTCGAGACTGACGGTGAAATCGTCGGGAATGTCGGAACAAACAAGAATATTACCATTGACGGACTTCAGGCCAAGACCGAATACAGGGTGCTGGCATCCAGGATTCTTCCGTCAGGAAAGATGACCGGTAATGTTGCCGACATAACCTTTACTACATTGCGTGACCCGGATGTGTTTGAGCTGCATCCTTCGTGGGATATACGGTATAAGGAACGCAGAACATCGGCAGATGATCCGAATGTGGAACAGGAGGTCTTCATCTGTACAGCCGGTGACTCGGAAGATACCTATGTTCCTTGTCTTTTGACCAGAAGGGATTTCGAGAAGTCATACGGTAATGATCTTCGTGCATGTTTCGAGGATTATCTGGCTTTCCGCAATCTTGAGCATGTGAAGTGGGAGAATGTGGTGACGGAGGGTTCAAGCGAGCATATTGAGGACCGTCTCAGGCATGGTGATTATGTCCTTTTCATGATAGGAGTGGACGTGAACGGCGAACTGACCGGATATTACGCGAAGACTGACTGTACCATCGCGCAGGAAGCCGCTACTGAAGCATACCGCAAGTGGATAGGTCAGTGGACCTTGACCGGATCGTGCGGTGACACCAAGATTAGCTATCAGGTGGAGATTTCTCCGGATGAGAACAATCTTTATTACAGGATGTCCGGCTGGGAGTCCACATCTGCGACTGACTATTTCAATACTCTGCCGGAGGAGCTGCCTGTGCTTCTTTATTTTGAAAAGACCACAGGTAATGCTTATGTGGTGTCGGAGGCCTTTGATGATCTCGATGACCCGACTCTGGCCGATTTCTATGATTTCTTCCTTTACGGATGTGTTGAAATTGATTACGGCGGAGTGATGACGGAAGTTCCGGTGGATATCTCCAACCTCAGAATAGCGAGATTCTATTTCATGAATGATAATCTTGCAAGGGTTGCTCCGGAGATGTTCTCCTTTGATCTTGATGGAGTACACTATGATGCGAACTTCCTGTACTTTAACTATTCATACACTTCAGTGCTCTATGCCGGCCTTGTTCCGGTGACTGCGGATTCTGTAGTTCCGCGTATCAGCACGATGAGGCTTGAACGATAACAAACGGATTTGAATCATGAAGAACGTAAGATTGTTGATGGCCTCCCTGCTGCTCATCCTTGCAGCTTGTGAGAAGGAGGCGGAACCTGTAAGCATTGACTTTGCATCACGGACATATCAGATGACCGTCGGCCAGACAATGGATCTGACTGGGGAACTGACGATAACCAATACGGACAGGAATCCGTCTTTTTCTTCTTCTGATGAAGATGTGGTTTCCGTAAACAGAAAAGGCAAGGTTACTGCCGTGGCTCAGGGTACTGCGGTAATTACGGCTGAAGTTGCGGACAAGACAGCGTCCTGCACGATCCAGGTGTCTGAAGTGAAGGCAGGCAAGATAGAGCTGACATGCCCTCAGAGTCTGCCGGCAGACGAGACTTGGGCAGAGATCGTTGCCGAAGTCGAGCCGGCCGGATTTGATCCGAAGAATCTGGTATGGACTTTCACATCAAGTTCCGAGGAGCTTGTCTATGAGACGGAGAAAGTGAAGGCGGCATCATATAAAGTCCGTTTCATGACTTTTGTCGAGGGGGCAAGCCTGAATGTCAATGTCGCTGACAGGAATTCGAATGTCGAAGGTAATGCTGTCATAGAAGTTACTGAAAAAGTGGTACCGGCATCGAAGATCAGACTTGAAATGCCTATGGAACTTACAGAGGGCGAAGTCTGGGCATCTGTGACTGCAGAAGTGACGCCGGCGGAATATGATGTGGAGCACCTTGTCTGGGAGTTTGAGCCGAGCAGCGAGTCCATGGGATTCAGGTCGGAGAAGGTCAGCCCTTCGGAATACAAGGTGTGTTTCGAGACATATGTGGAAGGCGGATATGTGACCGTCAAGGTGTCTGACGAACTTTCGGAGACATTCAATCAGGGTAGGATCAAGGTTATCGAGAAGCCGATAGAGGGCGTTGTTTCGCTTAGTGTTGCTCCTGAGTCGCTTACTCTGAATGTCGGAGATGATCCTGTGTCCCTTCAGGTTACATATGAGCCGTCGGATTATGATAAGTCTCTTCTTGAGTGGACTTCTTCCGATGAAGAGGTGGCAGATGTCGCTGACGGTGTGGTGACTGTCTGCGGAGAAGGCCAGACGCTTATAAAGGTAAGGGATTCGATATCCGGGAAGGAGGCTTCATGTGCTGTGACGGTTATGGCTCCTGTCCAGGATACAACAGTAATAAGGATAAGTGTGAGTCCGGTAACCCTCAATCTGAGAGTGGGAGAAGATGCCGCTCAGCTTAAAGTGACCGGATATAACGAAGCTGGTGATGTCGTCGAAAACTATTCGGAAGTCGAATGGTCTGCCGAGCCGATGATCGGAGAGGATAACAAGGAGATAACCGTGGTGGAAGTTTCTCCGCAGGGTGTTGTGGTTCCAAAGAATCCGGGTTCGACCCAGATTACCGTTGCGGACAAGAACAATCCGAATGTCAAGGCGTATTGCAATGTGACGGTTGTTGCTGCGGAAGTCAAGGTCGAGAGCGTAAGGCTCGAACCTTCTTCCAAGACCATACAGAAAGGCGACTCATTTGCCCTGACTGCTTTCATTACACCTGATAATGCCGAGAACAAGACGCTTACATATGTGTCTTCGAATGAAAATGTGGCTGTCGTAACCGCTTCCGGTGTGGTGACCGGTGTGGATACGGGCGAGTCCATCATTACCGCTACATCTTCGAACGGCATAAAGGGGCAGTGCAAGGTCATTGTGACTGATGAGGCTTGGGTTGTGCTGGACGAAGATGAAATCACTCTTCTTGTCGGAGCCGAGAAGACGTTGACGGCTGTAGTATATCCGGAAAGCGCTGCCGACAGGACCGTTACATGGTCTTCGACGGATCCGCAGATTGCAAGCGTCCAGAATGGCAAGGTGACCGCCCTTAAGGCCGGAGAATGTGCGGTCAAGGCCACTGCGTCAAACGGCAGCACTGCAGAATGTAAGGTGATCGTGGAAAACGATGCTGTCGAGTTTGAGATAGCTCTTGCGCCGGATGATCCGAACCTGTTCACAAAGGGTCTGATGCAGGATAAGTCTGTAAGGATTTACCCGCAGTATACAAGAGTGGACAACGGCAAGTCATATGCGCCGGCTTCTGTCTCATGGGCATCTTCGGATGAGTCGGTTGCGACAGTGGATTCCGATGGCAATGTCACGGCTGTGATCGGACATATCGACAATATAGGTATAGATAACGGAAAGAGAGTCACGATTACCCATGTGGCGGACGGGATCTCAAAGACCATGGAGATCGTTGTGGTCAAGGCCATGCCGGAGGAAGTGGTGATTACTTCGGTTCCGGAAGTGGATGGAGTGCCGTATAAGATGATGCATGGTGATTCGTTCCGCTTTACGGCAAAGGTGCTGCCTGAAAAGGCCAGTCAGCATGTCGATTTCACAAGTTCGACTCAGATTGCCTTCCTCGAAGATGGAGTGTTCCATGCGGCCTCGCCTGGACAGGTGGATTTCGTTGCTTATGCAGGCGATGACAGAAGCGTGAAGACATCATTCCAGGTTGAGGTGCTTCCGATAATGATCGAGAGCGCTGTAATCAGTGAAACCAGTCTGGAGCTGAACGTCGGTGATGAGAAGTATCTTACCGTTGACATACAGCCGTCAAACGCATCCTACAAGACGGTGGAATGGACTTCTTCCGCAGGAGAAATCGTTGAGGTGGGTGCTGACGGAAAGGTGAAGGCTCTTGCCGCCGGTTCGGCAACCGTTACCGGAACCCTGCATGGGGGACTTGCTGTCACTTGCGGAATTACGGTGAAGGAATCAGGGAACAATGTAAATGTGGGAGATTTCTTCTATTCAAACGGCAAGACCTCGTCAAGCGCTGAAGAGACAGGCTGGGGAGAGATCATAGGAGTCGTGTTCTCTGTCAAGAATCCTACCCTTCAGGATAGCGGTCTCGATGCGGGATGTACGCACGGACTTGTGCTTTCTCTTGAGGAGACGGCAGATGTCAAGTGGCAGGAATCTTCTTCAAATGTAGGGTCATGGCTTGCAGCCAATACGGACTATTCGGCCATTACGGATATTAAGCTTGAATGTGGATTCAGCAATACACAGGCGTTGAATGTATACAATGCTTCGAATGAATCTTCGAAGGTGCTTGTAACAGGTCATGCACCGTCTGTGACCTTGCCTTCCGGCACATCAGGATGGTATGTGCCTTCGTATGCGGAGCTCCAGCTTGTGCTCAATGAGTATGATGCGGTGTCGGCAGGTATAAGCGCGGCAGGCGGAACGGCTCTGTCCGACTACAGGGGATGGATAGACGGTGTTTTTGACGGATACCGTTACTGGACTTCTACGGAATCCCCTTCAAGTTCGTCATGGGCTTGTGCCGTACAGTTCCATGGTGATGCATCGGTAAGACAGGGCTATACCAATGCATTGAAGTCAAAGGGCTATTACAGGGTCCGTTACATATTCGCATTCTAAAAGAAATAACATATGATGAAACGTTTATTTATAATTCTGACGGTTCTTCTGGCATTTGCGGTTTCATGTGACCGGTCCGGTGGCTTGAGTCAGGAAGAATCCGTTGTCGTTTTGCCGGATGGTCCTGTCATGTTGCAGGACGCCCGTTTCGGAATGTATTACGGAAACATCGACAATGATGGCCTTGGACTCTTTTCCATAGTCCTCAGTGATGCCCGTTGCTATCAGGATAAACTTAACAATCCTTATCTTGATTCCGAGGGTGACATGCTTGTGCTTCAGATAAAGACTCCGCTTCTTTCAGAGGAAGACCAGATATGTCTTCCAGCCGGAGAATATGCGGTTTCTGATGAGGTGTCGGTCAATTCAGTAAAGGCGGATGCTTCCTATGTGAGGAGGCAGGTAGGCTCCATGCAGTCAAAATGGAATCTCGAATCGGGAGTGATAAATGTAGAGAGGGACGAGACCGGCGAATATCAGATCACAACCAGAGACCTTGTGATCACCAAGGATGAGCTGGCGGATACTGTTGACTATGTCTGCCTCTCAACCATACATGTGGACGATTACCTTTCTGCCGCTCCAGGCCTGATCGGTCTTGGCGATGACATCATCGACATGCCTTTTACCGATGTCGAGTGCATCTATAACGGAAATCTTTTCGGCAACGGTACCGGCAACTTCATCGTCAACCTGTCAACTAAAGGTTTCGTTACCGAGGATGGTGATGTGATGGATGTCCCCGGCATATATATTACCCTCAACTTCTTCTCAAGACTTTATTCCGGCAATTCGGAGCCTGTTCTTGAAGAGGGACGGTATACCGTTTCGACAGCTACATCTTCATCGCTCATGTCCAGATGGACACTCCTTCCGGGCCTGTATCTCGATACTACTCCATTCGGTTCGTATGTGCTCCAGCAGCCGTCCGAAGGTGAGGGTACTCTTGAATTCATAGCTTCCGGATCGGTAGATGTAAGTTATGAGGAAGATGCTCAGACAAGAGCGGCCACTTCCAGACGGATGGTCCTGACATACAGTTTCAAGACTTCGTCAAGAGAAATATCAGGACAATGGAGAGGTGACATAACGGTTGAGAATATGGCCGAAGGCTCTGCAGAGAGCTATCTTACCACTCTTGACCACGACGTGGAATGTGACATGTCCAAGGTAACGGGAGGAACGCTTGCGCTTATCGAGACTCTTCACAGGGATAATGTCGAGGAAGTATGGAACTATGATATTGCCGAGGCATGGCAGCTCTATCTCCAGCCGCGTGACTGGACTGAAGAGGAGTATGAGATACCATGGCTTCAGGATGACAATGAGAACGGTATTCCTGACCGTCTCGAAGCATACTGTGCCGATGGTGACGTCATGATTCTCGAATTCGTTCTTCCGCTGGGTTCTCAGGGACAGATCGCTCCTGAGCTCGGAAAGACCTATACATATACTCTGCAGCCGAATCTGTCGGTTGAGGATGAGATGTATGAGATATATGTCAGCCGCATGGGACGTCCGTATGACGAGATTTTCGACCCTAAGTATGCGGAAGACCATTTCGGTTGGGCTGAAGGTCTGGGAATCACAAGCTATGACAGATGCAATGCACGAAGAGGCTTCACATGGTCATCAGACGGATGGCGCGGCAACTGGTACATGCATTATGAGACCGGAAGGCATCAGATCCTGGACGGCTATGCCCCTGCAATCAACGGATATGTGAATGTGACGCGTACGGGTGATGACATATATGATTTCGAATGGGATTTCATCGATGACAATCCGGGAACTCCTAACAAGATCACAGGTAGCATCAAGGATTGCAAGGTAAGGATTCAGTTGAACTAATAATGAGGAGATATTCATAGATGAAACTGCTGAAATTTATATTGCCGTGCCTTCTTTTTCTGGCGGCTTCGGTGGCTGACGCGCAGAACCTCACCGTTACGGGAACCGTGAAGGATTCCTCTAACGGTGAGCCTGTGCCGTTTGCATCGATCCGTCTGGAGGGTACGATGACCGGAGGCATGACCGATATGGATGGTGTATATTCCATAGATGTTCCTGCTGACGGAATACTCGTCTTCTCTTCTATCGGATATAAGGAGACGTCTGTCCATGTGGCAGGAAATGCACATCATGACGTGATGCTCGATCCGGATACCGAGATGATCGAGGAGACTATCGTCGTGGCCTTCGGTACTGCGACCAAGGAATCGTTTACAGGTTCCGCTACTGTCGTGAAGTCCGATGATATCGCAAAGGTCCAGTCTTCCGACGTGACACGTGCCCTTGAAGGCGTGGTGGCCGGAGTGCAGATGACAACATCTTCCGGATCGCTCGGAAGCAGCCCGTCGATACGTATCCGAGGAACAAGCTCGATTTCTGCGGGCAATGCCCCTCTCTACGTTGTGGACGGTGTGCCTTACAGTGGAGACATGAACAACCTGAATACGGCTGACATAGAGTCGATGACTGTCCTCAAGGATGCTGCATCCAATGCTCTCTACGGTGCCCGCGGTGCCAACGGAGTGATCATGATCACGACAAAGAAGGCAAAGAAGGGTGAGGCTACGGTGACTGTGGATGCAAAGTGGGGACTCAATACGAAGGCTCTGAAAAGTTACGAATACATCAAGGATCCGAGGCTCTATTATGTGGTGCATTACAATTCCCTGTACAACTATTACAGGCTCGAGCAGGGACTTTCCGATACCGACGCCAACCTTAAGGCTGCTGCAAATGTGGCTGGCCCGTCCGATGTGGGCGGACTCGGCTATCTTACATTCACCGTGCCGCAGGGACAGAACCTCATAGGCACCAACGGCAAGTTCAATCCGAATGCCACTCCTGGCCGCAGGGTACTTTACAATGGCCGTTACTATTGGCTTCAGCCGGATGACTGGATGTCGGAGTCGTACAGGAATTCTCTCCGTCAGGAGTATAACGTAAGTGCATCCGGTTCCCTTGGAGGGGCCCAGCTCTTCGCTTCGTTCGGTTACCTGAACAATAAGGGTCTGATCCAGGGCGAGGACATGCAGCGTTACACTGCCCGTGTCAGAATGGATTATCAGATCAAGGACTGGTTGAAGGTGGGAATGAATGCCGCCTATTCGAACTTTGACTGGAACAACGGAAACGGAAGCGGTACCGGCAACGTGTTCTCATTCGCTACCAATGTGGCTCCTATCTATCCGGTGTATCTCCGCGACGGAAGCGGAAATATAATTTATGACGACATGGGTTACAAGAGATATGACTACGGTGACGGGTCCAATGCCGGTTACATACGTCCATATGCGGCAAACTCCAATGCACTCCAGGAACTTTGGCTCAATGTCGGCAACAGTGAAGGTAACGCCATCAACGGAACTGCATATGCAGAGGTTAATTTCCTCAAGGACTTCAAGTTCACGTTAAATGCAGGAGTCGGAGTGGACGAGACACGCAGCACGACGGTACAGAACATGTATTACGGTCAGTTCGCCACCAACGGCGGTATAATCGGAAAAAGCCACGGCCGTCAGTTCTACATCAACCTCCAGCAGCTCCTCAATTGGAACAGGACGTTCGGTGACGGACACAATGTTTCCGCCCTTCTGGGTCATGAGACCTACAGCAGCTCGTCGTACTCGCTCTCTGCTTCAAAGAGCAACATGTTCTCAATGGAAATATGGGAACTTGGAGGTGCAGTGATAGACGGTCAGTCTTCCGGTTCGGCGATGTCCAGATATAATAACGAAGGAGTCTTCCTGAGGGCACAATATGATTATCTGAACAGGATATTCGTCAGCGGATCATACCGTCTTGATGCATCGTCCCGCTTCCATCCTGACCACAGGTGGGGCAGCTTCTGGTCTGTAGGAGGAGGCTGGCTCATCGATCAGGAACCGTGGTTCCCGAGAACCGGATGGGTCGACATGCTCAAGCTGAAGGCTTCGATAGGTTCGCAGGGTAACGACAACATCGGCGACTTCCTCTATACCGACATGTACTCCATTACGAACTCCGATGGTGAGATCGGTATCAAGAGGACGAGCATCGGAAATGAAAACATCACCTGGGAAACGAATACCAACATCAACGTGGGTGCGGATTTCGATCTCTTCCGTGGCAGGCTTTCGGGTTCGGTCGAGTACTTCTATCGTCTGACTTCGGACATGCTTTACTTTGTGACCGTCGCAATTTCATCAGGATTCTCAGGATATTACGACAATATCGGTGACATGAGGAACTCTGGAGTCGAGCTCGCCCTGAACGGCAACATCATGAAGCGCAACGACTTCAGCTGGGACATGTATGCCAACTTTACCCATTACACCAACAAGGTCATCATGCTTCCTGATACGCATAAGAACCGTTCCATAGGAGGATATCAGGGATATGCTTCCGGCAACAAGTTTGTCGGTGAAGGTCTGCCTCTGAACACATTCCTTATGCCGAAATATGCGGGTGTGGACAAGACAAACGGTCTTCCGATGTGGTATAAGGACATCGTTCAGACCGGTCCTGACGGCGAGCCTGTCCTTGATGCGGCCGGAAACCAGATTATCCTCGGAACGGAGACGACTACGGAATATTCTGAAGCTACGGAATATCTCTGCGACGACCCTACACCTCTTCTCTACGGAGGTTTCGGAACTTCGTTCAATTTCTACGGCTTCGACCTCGCTGCCAGCTTCACATACTCCATAGGCGGTCTTACCTATGACGGAGGATATGCCGGATATATGTCTCCGCCGGGAGGAACTGTAGGTTCCAACTTCCATAAGGATGTACTGGATGCGTGGACTCCTGAAAACAGGGATTCCGATATTCCGAGATTCGTATACAATGACCAGAATATAAATGCCTCTTCAGACAGATTCCTTGTTCCTGCCGGCTATCTTAACTTCCAGAACGCCCAGTTCGGATACACCTTCCCAAGCAGAATGCTCAGTAAGGTGAAGATCAGCAGACTCAGGCTGTATGCGATGTGTGACAATATCTTCTACTGGTCTTACAGGCAGGGACTTGACCCTCGTCAGAGTTTCTCCGGAGATACAAGTGCAGAGAATTATTCACCTGTCAGGACCGTGTCGTTCGGTATCAATCTGACTTTCTAACTGGAAAAAGTATGAGGAAACATATCAGATATATATTCATTCTGCTGGCGGCAGCGATGTCGGCAGCATGTATACAGGAAGTCTTCCCTGTAGGAGGATCGCAGACTCAGAGTCAGGTGTCGGCTTCCAACACTGCCATGATGTCCATGATAAAGGCCATTCCGGCCAGCATGACGACTTCGGGAACTGTCGGCTATGCAAACAGTTACGGTGACCATACCGACTTCGGTATCCCGGGTATACATCTTCGTCTGGAGCACATGCTGGAAGATATGGCGACAATGGCTGAAAACCCTTTCTACAACAGGTTCTATGCTTATGACATGAATGAGGCACAGGGATATCAGTACACATATTGCGCATATTTCTGGGATGCCTACTATACATGGATCCGTCTTGCCAATGACGTCATCCTTTCTGTAAAGCCGGTTGTCGAAGCAGAAGAAGGATCTGAGGATGAGGAGGCCGTGAGTCTTGCCGATATCCTCGGACAGGCATACGTCTATAGGGCAATGTGCTATCTTGACCTTGCAAGGCTTTATGAACCTAAGGTAAACGGCTATACCGATGTGACAGATGCCATAATAGGCCTTACCGTCCCTATCGTCGACGAGAATACTACGATCGAGCAGACAAAGAACAATCCGCGTGTGTCCCGTGAGAAGATGTACAGATTCATCATTGCGGATCTTGAGAACGCACTCGAGCTTCTTGATGAATCCGAAAGGACATTCTCCCGTCCTACCAGATATGCCGTATACGGCCTTCTGGCCAGGACCTATCTCGAGTTGGGATATGCGGAAGACCCTGCGTTCCCTCGTGACGAGATGTTTGCCATGGCATCGGAGTATGCCCGTCTGGTGATAGATGAGGGCGGATATTCTCCGCTTACGCAGAGCCAGTGGGAAGATCCGGTCAACGGATTCAACAATGCCGCGTCGAACAATGCCTGGATCTGGGGATTCTCCCTTGTGGCCGAGAACCTCAACAACCTTCTCACTTTCGTTTCGCACATTTCATCCGAAGCTTCATGGGGCTATGCCCGTTATGCGCAGTTCGGTGTGAGTGCAAAGCTTTATGACCAGATTCCTGACACTGACTTCAGGAAACATTCATGGCTTGATCCTAAGAAGGAGGAATACTATGCCTACAGATTTGCCGGCACTTCGGAAGACAAGCAGAAGTTCCTGACAGGAAACCCTGCGGCAAAAGCCTATCAGGCGCTCAAGTTCCGTCCGGCCATGGGAGAGTGTTCCGACTTCAACATTGGAAATGCGGCAGACTACTGCATGATGCGTGTTGAGGAGATGTATTTCATCGAGATCGAGGCTCAGGCCCAGCTGAAAGGCGCAGAAGAGGGAAAAAGGCTTCTCAAGAAGTTCATGAATACCTACAGGGATGCCTCATACAGCCGAAATCCCGGCACAATGCAGGACTTCCTGACCGAGATGCTTCTGCAGAAGCGTGTCGAGTTCTGGGGTGAAGGCATACTTCTGTATGACTATAAGAGACTTGACATGGGTATTACAAGAGCATATCCGGGAAGTAATCATGCGGGTGTGTTCAAGTACAATACCACAGGACGTTCTCCTCAATGGAACATAGTCATCACACGCGCCGAGTTCCAGTCCAATACGGCAATCAACGACAGCAACAACAACCCTGACCCGTCAGGAAAAATCGAACTTGCACAGTAGTAATCATGAAAAGAAAAAACAACATACTTATATTTCTGTCGGCTCTTTTTCTGCCGCTTATGATGACCTCATGTGCGGAGGAACTGAATGATATAACAGGCGATCCTGACAGCAAGGATTGCTATGGAATATATTTTCCGAGCCAGAAAGGCACAGGAGACCTTCAGGTCGGCCCGGATGACCCCAAGTCAATGAAATTCACTGTAAGAAGAACCAATACCAGAGGAAAGGTGTCGGTTCCGGTGACTGTCGAGTCAAGCTATCCTGGAATATTCTCAGCTACTGAGATCGTATTCGAGGAAGATGCACCTGTCGCCGAACTTGAGGTTTATTTCCCAACAGTGAAGCTGGGTGTGAAATACGACTGTACGGTGAAGGTTACAGGTTCGGAATATGTGTCGAGCTATTCGCAGAATGCCACTCATATAAGCTTTTCTGTGACATGTGTGAAGTGGAACAAGCTTGTGGGTGACAACGGTGAGACCACAGGTCTGTGGCGCGACGGAGTCTTTCCTGAATGGTTTACGGTCGCAAATCCTAATCTTGAACAGAACGTGGTGATCGAGGAAAGGGATGACATGCCGGGATATTACAGAATCTTCGATGTCTACAACGCCACATATCTGACAAATATGTTCCAGATGAATGCTTCAAGCATCTGTCTCGAGCAGAATTACACATACATCGATGCCACTGATCCGGAAAAGGTCTGGATCCCTACCTTCAAGACAGGTGTGGTCATGAGTGCCGAATATGGTGAGATGTCCATAGCTTCATATGTGGTCGAGAATGAGGAGTTCGACCCTTCCATATCATCCGTATACGGAAAGATGGAGAACGGTGTCATTACCTTCCCGTCAGGTTCTCTCCAGATGTATATGCCTATGCTTGGCTGGTATCCGACTAACTCATACGGACTTCATCGTGTCATCCTTCCGGGATACAGGGCAGTTGACGATGTCATCACAGTCAGGACCGGCATAACTGGAGAAGACGGCACAGTGCCGGTGGAGGTGAAGATGGGACTTGATGTGAAGAAGGTCAGGATATACACGGCGGAAGGCGAACTGGCGGAGTCAATTGTTGCGGGACTTGCTGAAGATATTGCAAGCGGTCTTATCCAGACAGGCTATCCGGACATAACAGGCAGCACTACTCTCAAGATGTCTTTTGACAGGACAGGAATGTATACCCTTGTAGCCGTCGGAATAGGAGCGGACGGAAAGCTGATCAACTATGTGTTCGATACATTCGGATACAAGGCGGAAGGCGATGAAATGCCTGTCGAACTCAATTGCGGCCTCATCTGTTCCGACAAATATGCTCCGGACGGAATGACTAAGGAGAATTCTCTTGAAATCTATATCAACGGCAAGGATATCAAGAGACTGCATGTCGGACTCTTTGAGAAGGAATCTTTCGAGAAGGATGAGCAGACCTATTGGGCATCCATCGGGAACTCTCAGCTCAATGAGGCCAATCTGGCTCTTGTCAACGGTTCGGGTCTTTCCCTTGTTCAGAGCGGTCTTGTGCCGGGTACCGGATATGTTCTTGCCGTAAGGGCTTATAACGGCTATTCGGAACAGGATTTCGTGGTTTTTGAGACTACAGGAGGAAACTGGGATTACCGTATGGCTTTCTATTCTTCTGAAGATATAGATGCCGAGAAGATGACGGACGTAATTTCGCCAAGCGACTACTACGGTGCATACAACTATTATGCGATGGAGGGTACCAGCTCAAGGTACTGCCTTGGCGAGGTTACCATAAGTGAAAGCAGCACTACTTATCAGGGTCAGCCATGTGTGAAGGTGAGCGGCCTCTTTCCGTTCCTTCGCAAGACTTATGGTGTGGAAGATGATTCGATGGACTTCTACTACTATAACGGCTACATATGGAATTACGACCTTCGCCTCGAGTATTTCATTTTCGAAGGAATGTACGTGTATACCGATGCGATGCTTTATGCAAGCAACGGATCCGCTTATGGCGGACAGGGAGGAATCCTCGGTGCATTTGTACGCAAGGCGGACAAGTCCGGATCCATGCCGTGCATAGCCATGATGGACAGCGGAATGGCGGCAAGCCTCGGTGTTACATTCAATGGATTTGCTCTCCTTGGCTTCGAAGATTCCAACCATTCCGTTTCTCTCGGACTTCTCGATCTCGTGGAGAGCATGGTCCTTGTCCCTAAGGAGAACGATCCGGATCCTGTCTACCCGCCTTCGGAAGATGGTCAGGATGAAGAAATCGAGGAAGCTGGCGTGAAGATGCTATACAACATGTCTCAGCAGAAGCACTCGATGAATCTTGTGGAGACTTCGGAAGGCCTCATGATGGGCCTTATCGACCGTCTGGAAAACCAGAAGCATGTCAGGAATCATTTTGACATCGGTTCTGCAAAGATTCTCTAATGATGACTACTAAAATTTTTCTCAGAATATGAACAGAAAGATAACGATAATATCATCAATAGTTCTTCTCCTTGCGATGACATCCTGTCTTCATGAGGAGATGACAGGACTGCAGACGGCTCCTCATGAGGAAGTTGCCGCTCTGGCTCGAAAGTCTGTCAATACCTCCGATAATGCGGTGGAGGGTACTCTTGCAGTATTGCTTGATCCTGCATCGGCTTCGGCTCTCGATAGCGGACTTGTTCCCGAAGCCTTGTCTGAGGTATGTGAACGCGTAGGTGCATCTGTCCGGAAGGCCTTCCCGTGCAAAGGCACGGAAAGGGAAAGACAGTTCCGTCTTGACAGATGGTGTCTCGTGACATTCCCGGTCGAAACGGATGTGGAGGAGGTTGCAGGCCTGCTTGCGGAATGTGCGGAAGTGAAGGCTGTGCAGTACAATACAAGGCTCACCCGCTTTGAGGAAGGCGTTGCATCGGAATGGGTGGCAGGAGACAATACCGTTTCGCCCGTACTTCCGTTCAATGACCCTAAGCTCATAGACCAGTGGCATTACATCAACAACGGGGATCTCAGCGTTGCTTCAACAGTGAGGGCAGGTGCTGACATCAACGTACGTGATGCCTGGCGTCTCACTACGGGAGACCCTTCGATCATCGTAGCTATATGTGATGAAGGCGTGAAGTACGATCATCCTGACCTTGCGGCCAACATGTGGGTGAACGAAGCGGAAAAGAATGGAGTCGAAGGAGTGGATGATGACGGAAACGGTTATGTGGACGACGTTCACGGATATAATTTCCTCAGTACGTACAATGTCGAAACAGGAAAGGGCAACCTTATGCCTGTGAGCTGGGACAGGACAGGAGACAACGGCCACGGAACGCATGTGGCCGGAACAGTTGCGGCAGTGAATAACAATGGTATCGGAGTTTCAGGCGTAGCCGGAGGCGACGGTACTCCGGATAGCGGAATCAGGATGATCACATGCCAGCTTTTCTCCGGAAATGCCAGCGGAGGTACACTCAATCGTGCACAGGCTTACAAATATGCAGCAGATATGGGCGCAAGCATCCTTCAGTGTTCGTTCGGACAGGATGCGGGAGCCATTGTTTCGGATGATGATTTCGAGACTTTGTACAGCTTTGAGGCGGATGCTCTCAACTACTTCATGACGCACCCTTCGGAATCCAATCCGGTAAGCGGCAATTTCGCCATCTTTGCTTCCGGCAATGAAGGTAAGGATGTTTCAGCCTATCCTGCCGCCCATAACAGGTACATCTCTGTTGCGGCTTTCGGACCGGATTTCCTTCCTACAAGCTATACCAATTACGGCCCTGGTACGAATATCTGCGCTCCGGGAGGAGACTATTCGATCAGCTCGGCTTCGTCGACTCCGGAAAGGGCACAGGTCCTTTCGACTCTTCCGAAGGAGATAGGAAAGGGAGATTATGGTTATATGCAAGGAACGTCAATGGCTTGTCCTCATGTTTCTGGTGTCGTCGCTCTTGCCCTCTCCTATGCGAAGAAGCTCGGCAAGACCTTCACTTATGAAGAGTTCCTTGCGATGATCTATTCTTCCGTAAACAATATCGACTATTACATCGAGACTTGTACGAAACTCAACAACGGAGTCCAGATGGACCTGACTCCTTTCTGGCACAACATGGGAACAGGAGCCATCGATACATGGAGGCTTCTTATGCAGATCGAGGGAACCCCTTGCCTTCCGGTCAGGAAGGGAGAGGATGTCAAGGTCTCCCTTGACCAGTTCTTCGGTCCTGCCGCATCCCACCTTACATTCACTAAGGTTGAAGTCAGCGATGATGCACGTGTCGCGTTAGGCATTACCGGTGATCCTTATGTGAAATACGGAAAGCTTTATATCCGTTGCGAGAATGAGGGATCGGCCAAGATTCTTGTCAGTGCGATTGCCGGTGGAGATGAAGTGGCAGGACAGGGCAGCGCAACAATGGGAGGTACGGAATTCACCCGTGAGGTGTCGATACTTTCCCGTGAGGCCGGTGTTGCGGAAAACGGAGGTTGGCTCTGATGATTTACCCATATACATGATAGATATGAAACGTATTATATATATATTTGCATTTGCAACTGCTCTCTTTGCTTCTGTATGTTGCGGGAAGGATGACAGTTATATGATGGAGCAGATGGCCGGGGAGTGGCACTATTCTGCTGAGGAAAGCGGAGTTGCCGAGGATATCTGGCTGTCTTTTTCTGCCGACGGCAGGTTTGAGATGTACCAGAGGGTAGGCGAGGGAGCCTATTGGTTCAGTGCCGGTGAATATCAGGCCGACCCTGAATCCGGAGTGGTGACGGGAGTGTATTCTGACCGCTATCCATGGAGGTATTCCTATAAGGTTTCAGTCAGCGGCAGGACGCTGGTCATGACAGCTGTGGAACAGGAATCACACAATGTCACATACGTGCGTGAAAGCATCCCGTCGGAGGTTCGTGAGAAATCCCTCCCGCTGACACGTTCGGACTCTTATGAAAGATACCTCTGATATGGGGACATATGATTGAAGGATGATAACACTAATCTATATTTATTATGAAAACAACTTTTAAAAGATTATTAGGATCTGTCATGGTAATGTCTGCCATGACTGTGTCCGTATTCACATCGTGCTACGATGATTCCTTGCTTGTAGAAAGAATGGATGACATGCAGGAGGAGATTGACGGCATCAAGAGCGATCTCGCTGCTCTTAAGGCTGCAGTGGAGAAGAATCTCTCGGTTGTGGATTACAAGGCTATTGAAGATGGATATGAACTCTCGATGTCAGACGGGTCGAAGATAAACATCTATAATGGAAATGATGGTGCTGACGGAGCAACTGGTCCTCAGGGTCCTCAGGGCGAGCAAGGTGAGAAAGGCGACCAGGGTGAAAAAGGAGATAAAGGCGACCAGGGTGAAAAAGGAGATAAAGGTGACCAGGGTGAACAAGGAGAAAAAGGCGAGCAGGGCGAGAAAGGAGAGAAGGGTGATGCCTTCTTTACAAGCGTCGAGCTCAGCGAAGATGGCTGCTATCTCGTGATCACACTCGTTGACGGCACTGTCTACAATCTTCCGATGGGCGCTTTCAATATAGTGTTCACTGCTGTCGATTATGAAGGAGTAACCGGCGAGGTCGTTACTGTTCCATATACTCTTGCATGTGTAGGTGAGAATGACAAGGTTGTTGTCCGCGTACTTTCAAGCAGCAACTGTACTGCTGTCGTGGATATGGCGAAGTCTGTAGTCAACGTCACTCTCTCAGAAGGTGAGTCTTATGTGGATCTCTATGCTCTCAATGATTCTACTGGTGAACTCAAGGCAAGGACTCTCGAGTTCTCGGCAGAAGGCATGAAGGTCAGTGCGACAGAGTTCTCCGTATCATATAAGGGTGGAAACGTTGAGGTCCCTGTAACCACTGCAATGGATTATGAGGTTCAGATTGACGGTGCATGGCTTGCTTATGCCGAGACAAAGGCAGTGCGCAGCGAGACTATCGTCCTGACGGCTGAGGACAACCTTGAGGGCGATGCCCGTACAGCTACGGTGAAGCTCGTTTCAGGTGAAAAGGTTCTTGCTGAATTCACTGTTTCCCAGAAGGGTTATTTTGCAGCTCTTGTAAATGAGTATGTCGAGACTTATAAGCTTTATGGTCAGCCTATGAACGGAACATTGAAGATCGAGGAGTCCGATGATGAGACCAAGGGTGTATATGTTGTGACAATCTGCGGAACTACCATGTATGCTGATTACTCTGATGGCGAACTCAAGGTATATGACGGAAAGTATTCAAGAATTCTTTCAGTATCTGATGATTTCAGCCAGATTACTGCAGCCAACCTTGCCATCGGCTATTCTACCTACAGCGACTATGCGGCTTTCCTTCCTCTCGGTCCTGCGGAACTTACAGAGGCAGAGCAGGCTCTCGTAGGCACATACAACGAGACCTGGACACACGGCAAGGCGGTTCCTGGTGTCAATGGAATGACCGTTTCTGCCAGTGAAGAGGCTTCTTACGGCCAGCTCAAGGTCAAGTTCCTGACTACGGAAGACGGATCGTCATATACAGGTTACGCCTCTCTTGAAGGCAATACTCTTACAGTTGCAGTCGGAGGCCAGAATCATCCTAAATTCGGAACAATCTGGGACCCTTCTGCTGTCGTGACGCTTACTGTCAATGCGGACGGAACACTTACAATGTCTTCATGGCAGGACGGTAACTGGAATACGCTCACTGACTATGTGGCTACCAAGGTTGTAGAGCAGGGCGGCGATGAAGGCGGCGATGAAGGCGAAGGTGAAGCGATTACTGCTGAGGATCTTGTCGGTTCGTGGAATGAGAGCTTTTATGCAGGTAGTTCATATGAAAGTGATCAGATGACCATCGCGTTGAGCGATGATGAGTCTAAGGGTCAGCTTAAGGTGAAGATGTTCAATTATACATCATATGGATCTTCTTATAACCTTGAATGTTATGCTGATCTTTCAGATGACGGAACAACATTGACAGTACATACGACAGGAGTGGATTATTCTGGAATGGGTACCTTTAGCGAAGACATGGTGATGACGGTAAGTGCAGACGGAAAGACAATCACTTTTGCTGCAACTATCAATACTTCATACATGATGCCTATAGGTAATCTTACCGCGACAAAACAGTAATATTTGATATAGCCTGAATGGCAGATCGGCAAGGGGTGGTACTGATGTGCCGCCCCTTGATGTTTATGATGTCTTAAAATTATGCAAAGAGGGATAAGTAATCACTTAATTTATTATATTTGCCAAGATTTGAAACTAAATGTTAACATTATAGAATAATTGATCAATTATGAACTTTTTGACTAACGACAAGCTTGTGATCGTAGGTGCCGGCGGCGCTATCGGATCAAACATGGCTCAGACAGCTCTCATGCTCGGCCTTACTCCAAACATCTGCCTTTACGACATTTATGGTCCTGGCGTGAATGGTGTTGCAGAGGAACTTTACCACTGCGCGTTCGAGGGTGCGAACATCACATGGACAACTGATCCTGAGGTTGCTTTCACAGGTGCAAAGTACATCATTTCATCAGGCGGTGCTCCTCGTAAGGAGGGTATGACCCGTGAGGACCTTCTCAAGGGTAACTGCCAGATTGCTGCTGAGTTCGGTGACAACATCAGGAAGTATTGCCCTGACGTGAATCACGTGGTTGTTATCTTCAACCCTGCTGACGTGACAGCTCTCACAGCTCTCATCCGCTCAGGTCTCAAGCCAAGCCAGCTTACTTCACTTGCTGCCCTTGACTCTACCCGTCTCCAGTCAGCTATCGCCAAGGAACTCGGCGTACCTCAGTACAAGGTGGAGAACGCACGTACTTACGGTGGTCATGGTGAGGCTATGGCAGTGTTCGCATCAAAGATCACAGTTGACGGCAAGCCTCTCGCAGAGTTCAACATTCCTGAGGACAAGTGGGCTGAGATCAAGCATGCTACCATCCAGGGAGGTTCGAACATCATCAAGCTCCGTGGCCGTTCTTCATTCCAGAGTCCGGCTTATCAGTCAGTTCTCATGATCCAGGCAGCTATGGGCGGTCCTGAGTTCCACTGGCCAGCAGGATGCTATGTAAACACCGAGAAGTATCAGAATGTCCTCATGGCTATGCCTACAGTGATCGATGCAACTGGTGTTCACTTCGGTGAGGTTACTGGTTCTGAGGAGGAGATCGCAGCTCTTGACGCATCTTACGCACACCTCCAGGTTATGCGTGACGAGATCATCAACCTCGGCATCATTCCGCCGGTAGCAGAGTGGAAGACCATCAATCCTAACCTCTAACAGTAGACGGAACGTATCGGGAACTCTCATCCTGTAGCAGGGACGGAAAGTCTTCGAAACTGTCATCCTGAGGAGGGACGAAGTCCCGACGTGAGGATCCGAAAAAATAAAAGTGCAAAATTTTGTGAAAAAGTTTTGCACTTTTATTTTTTGTCCCTATATTTGCAGTCCCAAATGAAAGGGAAACCAATAATCGGGGTGTGGCGCAGTTGGCTAGCGCATCTGGTTTGGGACCAGAGGGTCCTGTGTTCGAGTCACAGTACCCCGACATTCTACCAAAGGAACCTGCTGAATTTCAGCGGGTTCCTTTTTTTTTAAGATATCATTGCTCTTATTTTACCGATACAATTTCATCGGCAGCAAAATAAGTGGTATCTTTGCAATTCGTTTTTTGAATATGAGAAAGTTAGTAGTGCGTATATGCCTGGCCATCGGTGTCTTTCTGATGGCTATGAACAATATTTATTCTCAGCCCGGTCAAAGAGTTCTGGCCGGACGTGTTGTCGACAGCCATGATGAGCCATTGGCCGGAGCCAGTGTATATGTACGTGGTGATGCATATAACGGCACGGCTACTGACGTTAACGGTTATTTTTCCCTGAAGCTCCCAGATGAAAGGAAAATTGTTATCGAGGCTTCTTTCATCGGCATGAAGCAGTATTCCGTCAATTATGACGGACAGAAGGAAATACTGATTGTCATGGAGGACGATATGAATATGATGGAGAGTGCGGTTGTGATGGGAAAGCAGAATATCAATGACCTTGATATCAGAGCTAAGGCCGGTGTCATAAATATGGTTGATATTAATCGTCTTCAGGATAAGCCGGTTGTTGACCTCTCCCTGTCTCTACAAGGTTCTGCTCCGGGATTGATAGTCACAAACAGAGGAGATCTGGGTACTAAGCCGGAGATCAGAATAAGGGGAAACACCTCGTTCAGGAAGGGAGATACTGCGAATGAACCTCTGTATGTGCTTGACGGACAGGTGATTTCTTCGGATGCTTTCATGACGCTGAATCCTCTTGACATTGCAGACATCAAGATCCTGAAGGATGCGGTGGCCTGTGCTCTTTATGGAACAAAAGCTGCGAATGGTGTCTTGGAAATCACTTCCGTACGTGGTACGAATGGCAGGACTCTGGTGACTTATGACTTTAACGGAGGTGTTACATTCAGGGGCCGCAGAGGTGTCAGCATGATGGAGTCTGAAGAGAAGCTTGAGCTCGAGCGCAGGCTCAAGAATCCGGAGGCTCCGGGCTACCGTTACAGTGAAGACTATTATAGGAAGTATTATGGAACCGACCCTGACCTCAACAAGATGATTGCACATGGCAAGGCGGTTCTGGATGAGCTTAAGAGAGTGAATACAGACTGGTTCAATGAACTTCTCCGTAATGATTTCTATCAGCGTCACAATCTGAGTGTGCGAGGCGGAAATGAAACCACATCCTATTATGCGTCGGCAAATTACAATTATCAGGGAGGACAGATTCCAGGAAATGATGTCAGACGTTTTTCCGGACGTCTGAGCCTTGATCAGGCTATAGGCAAGAAGGGGTATGTCTCCTTGAGTGTCAGCGGCGGTTATTCAAAGTCGAACAGTCCTAACGGGTCCACATATTCTCCGACATCGCTCATATATGAACTTAATCCGTATGAGAGCAAAACCAGCGGTGAACTGTGGTCATATCCGGGCAGGACATATGACGACTTGGTATATCAGTTTGAAAGGACATCGGAAGACAAGCGCTTCGGAGCGACAGGAAGTATAAATCTGGAACCTCTCAAAGGCCTTACGGTGGCCGCTGTCGCCGGTCTGGATATGGTGCTTTCTGAATCTTTGGAATTCACGCCTTCGACCGCGTATGAGGAACAGCACAGCGGTGTGCCTTCAAATGAACGCGGAAAGCTTTCTAAAGCAAAGAATGTCAGCACAAATGTGACAACTAATGTCCGCGTCACCTGGAACAGGACTTTTGACAAGCATGATGTGACAGTAGGTGCCAATACCGATTATTATTGGGATGATATGGATAACATGTCCATCACCGGCTATGGAGTCGGCAAGCTTAAGACACCGTCGGCGATCAACCAGTCCATTGAGGGCAACCGTAAGGTAAGGACCTCCAATTTCAACGAACAGACGGCCCAGCTCGGTATAGGATTGCTTGCCGGCTATTGTTATGATGGAATCTATGATGTTTTCGGAACATACAAGGCAGATGCTTCGTCAATTCTTCCGAAGAACAAAAGATGGAATGCCGCATGGGCGGTTGGAGCGGGATGGAATATCAAGGGATATGGATTCCTGGAGGATTTCGAACCGATATCGTCGTTGCGCTTCAAGGGCTCATATGGCCGGACGGCCAGTCTTGCAGGAGTGTCTCCGGCTCTTACCGTCGCTACATTCGCGTATCTGGAGGACAGTTATGGTGACCAGAGGCTTCTGGAGCTCATGTCATTGTATAATGACAAGCTGAAGCCGGAGCAGACCATATCGACTGAAGTGGGAGTCTCACTTGGATTGTGGAACAGGCTCGACCTCGATCTCGGATGGTATGACAGGCGTACCGAGGATGCTCTTCTTGATGTGCCGATTCCTGCATCAAACGGTTTCGGTACATTGAAGAGGAATATCGGTATTCTCAGCAATTCCGGAGTGGAGGTTTCTGCTAACGGAAAGATTATAGATAAGGATGAATTCAGGCTCAACCTCAGGGTGTCGCTTGCGTATAACCGTAATATGGTAGTGGATCTTTATGATGGCGACAGGCTTTATGTAAGTGAAGACTCTGTAATTCCGGACTATGAAGTGGGACAGGCGTATGATATGATCTATGGACCTGTGTCGCTCGGACTGAACCCTGTTACCGGACTTCCTGTGTTCAAGGGTGCGGATGGCAAAGAGATTCAGGCTACCGAAAAGCTGAAGAGGGAGGATATGGTGTCCTTAGGTTACGGATCACCGCCTTATAACGGAACCATCAACCTGAGCTTTACCTATAAGCAGTTCGAGTTTGATGCCGACTTCTACTATGTGCTTGGAGGAATCAAGGCTTATGCCTATTCATATGTGAGGGATTATGACGATGCAAACAGGAATGCCGTTATGGGACAGGTGGAGAACATGTGGTTCCAGAAAGGTGACGAAGGCAAGATGTATCATACTCCGTTCTATTCCTCAGCTGCGATAGAGAACCTTACAAGGTGGCCTAACAGCAAGTCGGTGGGAAGCAGTGATTACCTCAGATTGCAGATGCTCTCTCTCAGATATCGTTTCCCTCAGAAGTTCATAAGGAAGTTAGGCGGGATCATAAAATACGGAAATGTTGCCTTGCAGGCATCCAACATCTTTACATTGACGAGATACAAGGAGTCAGACCCGGAGTCAGGGTCTCTTGTAGGAGTACAGCAGCCGGTAGTCACAATGAGTTTAAGCTTGTCATTCTAGAATGAAGAAATTATACATATTTATCAATATTGCCATGGCTCTGGCCGGCTGTTCTCTTGACATACGTCTGGAAGATCAGTTCTCGGACCCTTATGCCATAACGGATACGGAGACGGCGAGGGAACTTCTGGCATCGGCATATAATTCTCTGCCGAGATTCCAGATGGAGTTTTCTGTCCTGTCAGATGACTTCTATCCTACGGCTCTGTCGCAGAAATACGTTGAGATGCTCAACCTTTACAACTGGCAGGAAAAGGCTATAAGCGATTTTTCTTCAAATGTCTGGAGTGAGTATTATATGGTGGTGGCAGTGGTCAATGCCCTTCTTCCGCGTCTTGAGCTCCTTGAAGCCAAGACTGACCGGGATGCGGTCGAGATTGCCAGGATCAGAAGCGAGGCCCATGCGCTGAAGGCCATGTGCTATTTCGACCTGGTGCGGCTTTATGGTCCGATAGTCCTGAAGGATCGTCTTGAATATGAGACCCTTCCACGTTCGTCTGTAGAGGAATGTCTGGAAGAGATCGACCGCCTTCTTGATGAGGCTGAAAAAGTAGATGACAATGATGCAGCAGTATTCTATATGTCCACGGAGGCCGTCAAGGCGTTGAGGGTGGAGTTCGAACTTCATCGGGGAAATTATGATGTTGCGGTTGCTGTTGCACAGGGACTTCTGGAAGGTGCGGAAAGCCGATGGACAAAATCTTCATTCGAAAATCTGTGGTCAGGCAATGAAAGTGATGACCGCATATTCGCGCCATATATATTCGAATCCTTCTATACCGACCTCTGCTATGACAGGACTAAAGGTGATTATTTCATTCTGAGCGACCAGGTCAGGTATGATGAAGATGACCTCAGGCAGCCATGGTCGGAATATGCTGTTGAAATGTCATCCGGTCTTGTGCGCGCATTGGGCAAGTACAACAGGATGTACTATGAAAACACAACCGTCAGATATATAAACACCATGCGCTACAGCGGGGTGTGCTTTGCTGCTGCAGAGGCCTATGCCCGCAGCAGACAATACGGCCAGGCCGTTGACATGGTGAACAGGCTTCTTGGAGCCTATGGAGCCGTCCTCATTGATGAAAGTCTGGAAGGGGAAGCATTGATAGAGGCCATACTGGCTGAGAAGCATAAGGAATTTGTCGGAGAAGGTGTCCGTTACTTTGACCTCAAGAGGATGGGCAAGCCTTTGAAGAGGTACAAGAATCTGGGAACATCCGTCAATTCCACTATCGCTGCAGACGATTATAGATGGCTCTTCCCGATACCGGAGTCGGAATACAAATATAACGACCTGATGGATCAGAATCCTGAGTGGCCGTTCATCAAGACAGAATGATAAAATGATAAGATAAAACCAAGTAAGATGAAAAAATTAATGATGATCTGCTGCATGGTCGCAGCTTTTGCAGGTTTCACTGCATGTGAAGAAAAGGGCCCTGAGGGTTATGAGGGAGTCAATTACATCTACCTTTCGACTCAGGAAGGCAAGACAACCCTTTATGAGACAGATACGGATCCGCTTGTTGTAGAGGTAATGCTTACAGCTGCCCTCAAGGAAGATCTTGTCCTTGATTTCACTCTTTCAGGTACTGAGGGTATCGTTTCTCTTGAAGGAAACCCTGTTACGATCAAGGCTGGTGAGAAGACAGCTTCGTTCAATATCGTTTCAAACAATGCAAACGTTCTTGAGGCATCTGAGAACTATACTGTAGGCCTTGCTGCCGACACTGTGCTTCCTGAGAATGTCGAGCTTGAAAAGGCTCTTGCATTCGTTGTGAGTCCTATGACTGCCGAGGCTCTTACTGAAGAACAGAAGGCCATTCTTGATGCATATAAGGCGGCTTCAGGAATCGATCTTTCAAAGTACATCGGTGTTGTGAATGTAAGTGCTGTGATCACAGGTACGGATATCGATTCAGGTGAGCCTCTCGACCCAAGGACAGTTACAGGAAAGACTCTCATCACGCTTTCAGAGTCTGCGACTGCCGAGGCTCCGGTACTTAAGATGCTTACCAACGCAATGGGTATCGAGGATCATATGTATCAGGTACTGCGCTCAGTAACAGTTGATTATGAGGACTGGTACAGCGAGTGGGCCGGCGAGTCATATGCTACATTGATGGAAGCGATCGAGTGGGATGCAGAGTCGGAAGAAGTGTTCACGATGTCTCTTGACGGAATAACATTCAATTCGGACAAGAGCATCGATTTCCTTGCCACTTATCTCGATGAGTATGAGGAGGAGTGCGTACGTGTTCCGTTCGAATATGCATTCACTGCTTTTGAAAGAGAGAAGGCTGCGATTGCCGAGGGACTTATCAATCCGGCTGATGACGATGAGTGGGCATGGGACGCGACAGCTGACCCGTATGTCCACCTTAACAACAGCGACATCACGGAGGACTGGTTCGAATACGGTAACTGGGTCGAGTCTTCGGCTTCGGTAAGCAATGATTCGATGATATTCACATTCTGCTTCTACGGATGCTGGCTTGACTATGACTTCACTAAGGTCGTAGCTACTTATACTCCAAACAAGTAATTGAAAATCAATAATATCTGATATGCTGAAAAGATCGCTGCCTCTTCTGGCGGCATTGCTTCTCATTACGGTAGGTTCCAGGGCACAGTCCGTGTCCTGGAATGACCGTATCATGAACCCGCTGGGAGTAGTGGAAGCAAAGCTGGACAATGGGCTTAACTATATATTGGTAGAGAATGATTCTCCGGACAGAATGATAGAGATGCGTCTGATATTCCGTGCGGGATCGGTGCTGGAGACGGAAGAAAACAGAGGCTCTGCTCATTTCCTTGAGCACATGGCTTTTGGTGGCACGAAACATTTCCCCGGCGACAAGCTTGTGGAATGGCTTGAATCCCGTGGAGTTCAGTACGGAATCAGCATCAATGCCTATACCGGATATGACAGGACCGTATATCAGCTGGCTATCCCTTCCGACAATCTCAAGGATATTGACAATGCACTGCTTATTCTGAAGGACTGGATTGTGGATATTCCTTTGGATGAGGAGAAGGTCGAGGGGGAAAAGGGCATCATCATCGAGGAACTTCGCGGCTATGATGTCGGAGATGAATTCTACAACCTCAAGATCGGCAGCGGACTTTACAGCAAGGGAATTCCTCTTGGAACAGAAGAGGATATCAGAAAGATAACTCCGGAGATCCTTCGGGATTTCCATTCCAGATGGTATACCCTCTCGCAGGCCACGGTCGTTCTGGTGGGAGATTTCGACAAGGAATACATCCGGTCAAGAATAGAAAAGATATTCGGCTCCCTTCCTGCCACTTCTTCACCTGATTACCGTGAGTATCCTCATACTTACGATCCTGGTGTGACTTATGAAGAGGTGAGGGATACCCTCATGAGGACCAGTACGCTTGAAATTATGGTTCCGCATGAATGTACATCGAGGCGGACCGTCGGTGATGCCATAGATTCAGAACGCAAGGATATGCTTATTGCCGCACTGTCGGACCGGTTCTACAGGACAGGCAATGACGCATCTCTTTCAAATACATGGTATCTTGCCGACAAGGACCATTTTACTGTTTCTGTGGACGGAAAGACAAAGCAGGAAATTTCGGATAAGATAGTGAAGGCCGTCGCTGAAATCACCAGGGTGTGCCGTGACGGATTCACTCCGCAGGAGATGGATATTGTCCGTAGGAAGGAACTGAACCGTTTCCATATTCCTCATAACCATTCGAGTTCGTCCTATATATGCGAGTCGATTGCAAGCGATGTCATGTTCGGAGATAAGGATATAACGGATCCGAAACAGTTCGAATGGGCAAAGGAAGAACTGGCTTCGACCTTGTCGGAGGATCTCCAGAAGATATTGGTACGCTGGATGTTTGCTGCGGAAAACTGCCGTCTCGCGGCCTGCCGCCGGAATCCTGTCTCATGTGAAGGGTTTACTGCAGAGGAACTTGACTCGCTCTGGAGTGTCGGCAAGTCGATGGATCTCGGAGCATATGTTTTCGTGCCGGAAGAAGAGGAGCCTATGGAGGCTTCTGTCCCTGTTCCGGCATGGCTATGCGGATCAAGGCCTTTCGACCCGTCAATGATTGCCTCAAGGACATATCATGAGAATATTGAAGTTACGGAACTTCTTCTGACAAACGGTTTCAGACTCGTCATGAGACCTACCAATGATGAAGAAGGCAAGGTTCAGATGCAGCTTTTCGCTCCAGGTGGTCTTTCACTGGCTCCTGAAGATGATTATCCTCAATACGAAGGGACAGCCGGATATATTGAACTTGGAGGCATAGAAAATCTGGATGACGATGATTATTATTCCATTCTGTCACAGAACGGAGTAGGTCTGATCGTGGCTCTTGAATCATGGTGGCACGGAATCATAGCGTCGGCACCTGCTGACAATGCAGGACTGATGATGAATCTGGTGGTGGAGAAGATGCTGCGTCCGAAGCTCAATCACGAGGATTTCGAGGCGCTCAGGCAGGAAGAACTTGAAGATTTTGGTGAAGAATCCTATATATCACGTCTGATGAAGACCGATTACCAGCGCCAGCTCAATGCAAAGCTGGATTCCCTTATGGGAAATATGGTTTACGGAAGACGTCTTTCTGTCGAAAGGACCGATCTGGAAGCGCTTGATCTGGACCGTATAGGCGATTTCTATAAAAGACTTTACGGTAATCCGGATGGTATGACATGCGTTGTCTGTGGTGATTTCGATGTGGAGGAAATGGTAAGGACTGCCGTTCCTGTCTTCGGTCAGATGACTTCAGAAGAGCCGGGAAGACATGGGGCTTCCTGTTTCAGTCTTCCGGAAGGACGTACTGTGCATACCTGGCCTAATTCAAACGAGACACAGGCTACATTCGATTATGTCCTATATGGCAGATATGAGCCGTCACTGCGTAACGGACTGATTCTTAAACTGATGCAGAATATTATCAGAGGACGTCTTCTGTCAGTGCTCAGGGAAGAGAATTCGCTTGTATATTCTCCGTATGTCTCACTCTTTTATAATGCAGTGCCGGACAATGTCTTTTATTTCGACATAAATGCATCAGTGGACCGCAGAAATACAGCCGTTGTATATGCTTGTCTGGATGAAATCATAAAGGATCTCCAGGAAAAGAAGGTCTCTGTAAAGGAACTCGAGACCCTGAAGCAGATATTTATCGTGAATAAGAGGAATTATCTTCAGAACGATGCTACAGCAGGCTGGAAGACCTACCTTGTCGGACAGATCAAGAACGACGAATCTCTCGCTGATCTGGATGAATATGAGAAGATATTAAGTACGATCACCCCAGCAGAAATCCGTGACACATTCAGGACTCTTGTCAATGTGGACAATCATCTTCTGCTTTCTATCGGAGACTTCGCATTGTGAGAAAGACTATATTGACAATTCTGGCTTGTGTGGCAGCTATGCTCTGCCAGGCTCAGGAAAATCCTGCCTATAGGATATTTACATCGGATGGAGAAAAGACAGATTACGGCACTATGCTTAAGGCATTGTCGAAGGCAGATGTCATATTCATCGGTGAGACTCATAACTGTCCGATATCACATTGGATTGAATATGAGGTTATTTCCGATATGGCCCGGAAGCATCCGAGAGGTCTTGTGATTGGCGCGGAAATGTTGGAGAGCGATAATCAGCTTCTCGTTGACGAGTATGTTTCCGGAGTGATATCTTCCGACAGATTCGAGTCGGAGGCAAAGCTTTGGGACAACCATTACACAGACTATGCACCGCTTCTTTACCTTGCCAGAGATAAGGGATTTCGTTTCATTGCCACCAATGTTCCCAGAAGATACGCATCATTTGTAAAGGATAACGGACTCGATGCTCTGAGCGGATTGTCAGATGCGGCTAAGGCTCTTATGGCTCCGCTGCCGGTCGCATATGATGAGTCGACGGCAGAAAACGAGATGTTCTCATTCATGAATATGATGGGTGGTCACGGTCAGCAGAATCATTATGCGGAGGCCCAGGCTCTCAAGGATGCGACGATGGCGTGGTTCATTGCGCAGAACCTTGATGGGAAATTCATCCATGTCAACGGCAATTTCCATTCTGACCACAACGGAGGAATCATTCCATATCTGAACATATATAGCCCGGGAAAGCATATCGCTACGGTCTGCTGTGTCCGTCAGGAGGAAATCGACCGTCTTGACAAGGAAAACATTGCCCGTGCGGATTTTATAATATGCGTCCCTGAAGAAATGACGATGACATTCTGAGAGTGTTTATTATCTTTGCAGTAAAGACAGCAGATTATGATACAGGCAAGAGGAATAGAGAAGTCCTTCGGTACGCTCAAGGTTCTGAAGGGGATTGATTTCAATGCGGAAAAGGCGGAGGTCGTATCCATAATGGGTGCGTCCGGAGCCGGTAAGTCGACTTTGCTGCAGATTCTGGGTACGCTTTCCACTCCCGATGCAGGCTCTCTTGTGATAGACGGCATAGATGTGCTCAAGCTCGGAAGCAAGGCTTTGGCCGATTTCCGGAACAGGAAGCTGGGGTTCGTTTTCCAGTTCCATCATCTGCTGCCTGAATTCACTGCTATTGAGAATGTCATGATTCCGGCTTTCATTGCCGGTCGTCCTAAGAAGGAGGCGGAGACGGCGGCGAAGGCTCTGCTGGCCGAACTGGGCCTTGCAGAGCGTCTGACGCACAAGCCGTCGGAGCTGTCCGGAGGTGAGCAGCAGAGGGTGGCTATAGCCCGTGCCCTGATAAATAATCCTTCCGTTCTTTTCGCGGACGAGCCTTCCGGCAACCTTGACACAAAGACCAAGGAAGAATTGCACAGGCTTTTCTTCGACCTCAGGGACAAGTATGGTCAGACTATTGTCATAGTGACCCATGATCCGGATCTGGCCAGACTATGTGACAGGTCTCTCTATATGGTTGACGGTCAGTTTTGTGCCGGTCAGTCAACTCGTTGATAATCATATGATTATCGATGAACGGGTGGTGTAAATTTCCGACCCTTGACTATGTAATTCATTGAATGATAATTCTTTAAGTGATTCAAGCTGTGGGGACATTCCGTTTCAAGAGATTCAGCGTGACGAATGAGCGCAGTGCCATGAAGGTGAATACCGACGGTGTTCTCCTCGGTGCAGCCATGACCATAAGGCCGTCAGACCGTCATTTTCTTGACATCGGTACGGGAACAGGGACAATAGCTATGATGTGCGCCCAGAGAATGTCGGATATCCTTGGGAACGGTGCTGCAGGGAATATGGGGGAGATCACCATATATGCGATCGATGTGGACGAACCTTCTGCAGCTGAAGCGGCGGATAATTTTGCCGTCTCGCCGTGGGCCGGCTCTCTGCGAGCCATCCATAAGTCGCTTGATGACTTTTCCGCATCCTCGGACGTGACCTTCGACATGATATTTTCGAATCCTCCTTATTTCGAGGATTCCCTTCTTGCTCCTGACGAGCGTAAATCCAACGCAAGACATACCGCAAACGGTCTGTCATACAGGGAAATATTGGATTTTGCAGCTGCAAGACTGTCGGAAGACGGACGTGTGGCCTTTGTGCTTCCGGCACAGCAGGAGGACTCGTTGTGCCGGCATGCAAGAATGGACGGCCTGCATCTTTTCCGTATCCTGCGCATCAGGACCGTACCGAGGAAGGCACCCGGACGTATTGTGGCAGAGTTTTCCCGCTACAGATGCGCTTCCCCTCAGGAAGAGCTCCTTACAATACAGAAAGAGGGAAAGTATACTGAAGAGTACCTTTCCCTCACCCGTGAGTTCTATCTTTTCGCTTAGTTCCTGTGACCGCCTCCGTGGAGCCTTCTGATGTGGTTCCTTCTGAACTTTTCTTCTGCTATGTACAATCTGGCAACCTTCTCCATCGGAAGAGCCTTTCCGTATCTTTCTGCGACTCTGCCTTCGAGTTCCCTCTGGGCTTTCTGAGCATCAAGGTATGCTTTCAGAAGATCGCTGATCTCCTTTGCATCCTTTCCTTCGCTTACGGCCTTGTCAAGCTCCTTGTAGGCCTTGAACACCTTGAACATCGCCTCATCCCTTTCCTGGTTCACCTGATTGTAGATCGGCCAGAAGGTCTGTGCCTCTTCAGGTGTGATGTCTATCTCGACGCTGAGGAAGGCTATCTTCTCGCTCATCATCTTCTTCTTCCAGTCTTCCTGACATATGTTCTCGGCCGACATGGCTGCTCCTGCCGCCATGGAAAGGACAAGCACGGTAACAAGTGCATATAATCTCGATCTTTTCATATCGTCATCATTTATATTGTTCAACTTCTTCTGCTGTTATTCCCGAATATATGAGGTATTCGATTATGTCTTCCTCATTGATGGACGCTTCAGCAAACTGGCTTTCGTCCGCCATGTCGTAGATGGCCGAAAGGGAGGCTCCGTCTGCAAAGAGCATGTAATCTTCCTGGCTCAGCTCGAATTCATCCGTGGTCCTTTCAAGGACGGTTGTCCCGATCGCGAATATCGCGGCGAAGGACGCGGCAAGTCCGGCATATGGCGCAAATCTGTTCCATATGCTCCTTCGAGGTCTGGCCTCTTTCCTGGCCTCGCTCCTGAACTTCTCGAAGTAGCCTTCAGGTACGCTGTAAGGCATGTTTTTGAGGTTCAATGAGTTCAGTATGTCTGTTTCTTTTCCTTTCATCGCTTTATAAGACACATTCTTTGTGAAAAGGTTTATTTATCTGATCAGTTTTTCAAGGTCTCCCTTGACTTTTCCATAAGCATGATGGTATGAGGCTTTCAACGCTCCGACGCTTGTACCTGTGATTTCTGAGATGTCTTCATATTTCATTTCGTCGAAATACCTCAGGTTGAAGACGATCCTTTGCTTCTCCGGAAGCCTCTGTATGGCCTTGTGGAGCTCTCTCTGCATTTCGTCGCCGTTGAAGTATACGTCTTCGTCGATCCTTCTCTCCAGGATGGAACCGGCCGAGTCCAGGGAGATCATGGCCTTTATCTTCTGCTTCCTCAGATGGTTGAGGACTTCATTGGTAGCTATCCTGTACAGCCATGTATATAGACGGGAATCTCCACGGAATGTGGAGAGTGCGGTCCATATCTTGATGAAGATGTCCTGAAGAAGGTCATTGGTGTCTTCGTGACTGCACAGAAAACGGCGGACATGCCAATAAAGCCTTTCCGTATAGGTGTCGACTATACCGTTGAAGGCTTCTTCATGTCTTCCGTCTTCATATAGACTTATGATTTCGCTGTCAGTCATATTTATTCAGACACTGATTTTGACTCAGGGATTAAACAAAAGTAGCTAAAAATTTTCTTAATTTACTATCTTTGCACCGATTATATGTTTAAGATGAAGAAGACCAGAAACTTTTGCATAATTGCCCATATTGACCATGGCAAGAGTACGCTCGCGGACAGGATGCTTGAGATTACGAACACCCTGACTGCGCGTGATATGGAGAACCAGGTGCTCGATTCCATGGATCTGGAGAAGGAAAAGGGCATTACTATCAAGAGCCATGCGATCCAGATGGATTACAGATATGAAGGGGAGAACTATACTCTCAATCTGATCGACACTCCGGGCCACGTGGACTTCTCTTATGAGGTGTCACGTGCCATAGCGTCATGCGAAGGCGCTCTGCTTGTCGTTGATGCGACACAGGGTATCCAGGCGCAGACAATATCCAATCTTTACCTTGCGATCGAGCACGACCTTGAGATCATTCCGGTGCTGAACAAGATTGATGTGGAATCCGCCATGGTCGATGTCGTAACCGATCAGGTGGTGGACCTTCTCGGCTGCAAGCCTGAGGATATCCTTCTTGCTTCAGGAAAGACAGGCGAAGGCGTAAAGGAAGTGCTTGATGCCATTGTGGAGAGGGTTCCGGCTCCTGAAGGAGATCCGGACGCTCCTCTTCAGGCCCTCATCTTCGACTCTGTGTTCAATTCGTTCAGAGGAATCATCGCTTACTTCAAGGTCATGAACGGCAGCATCAAGCCCGGTGACAAGGTGAAGTTTGTGAGCACAGGCAAGGAGTACACGGCAGATGAGATCGGAGTGCTTAAGATGAAGATGCATCCACGCCAGGAGATTCCATGCGGCAGTGTGGGATATATCATTTCAGGAATCAAGAGTGCAGTCGAGGTCAAGGTAGGTGATACCATCACTCATGTGACGAATCCTTGCAAGGATGCCATCGCCGGCTTTGAGGAGGTAAAGCCTATGGTCTTTGCCGGAATGTATCCTGTGGAGACTGACCAGTACGAAGAACTCCGCGCCTCGCTCGAGAAGTTCCAGCTCAACGACGCTTCGCTCGTCTTCGAGCCGGAATCTTCCCTTGCGCTCGGCTTCGGTTTCCGCTGCGGCTTCCTCGGCCTTCTCCACCTGGAGATCGTTCAGGAAAGGCTCTTCAGGGAATTCAACATGGACGTCATCACGACCGTTCCTAACGTTTCATATAAGGTCTACACGACCCAGGGCGAATGTCTTGATGTGCACAACCCTTCCGGACTTCCTGCCGCAACGCTCATCGACAGGATAGAGGAACCGTATATCAGGGCTCAGGTCATCTCGAGATCCGACTACTACGGACCTATCATGAAGCTCTGCCTCGACAAGAGGGGAGTACTCATCAATCAGCACTATCTGACTGCGGACCGTCTGGAACTCACCTACGAGATGCCTCTGTCGGAAATCGTGTTCGACTTCTACGACAAGCTGAAGTCCATCTCGAAGGGATATGCTTCGTTCGACTACCATGTGGTAGGTTTCAAGGAAGCGAAGCTCGTCAAGCTCGATATCCTTCTCAACGGAGACCCGGCCGATGCGCTTTCGTCCCTGATCCATGCCGACCATGCGTATGACTTCGGCCGCAGAATGTGCGAGAAGCTGAAGGAGCTCATACCGCGTCAGCAGTTCGATATAGCTATACAGGCTGCCATCGGTGCAAAGATCATCGCAAGAGAGACCGTCAAGGCAGTAAGAAAGGACGTGACTGCAAAATGTTACGGAGGTGACATCACACGTAAGAGAAAGCTCCTTGAGAAGCAGAAGCAGGGTAAGAAGAGGATGCGTCAGATCGGAACTGTAGAAGTGCCTCAGAGCGCTTTCATGGCAGTCCTCAAGCTTGATTAGCATAGACCCTCATAAAACAAAAAACGGAAACCGTCACGGCTTCCGTTTTTTGTTTTTCTGCCTTACCAGAGAAGGAATTGCACACACTTTTTTTTCTTTGAATTCAGGCTCGGCAGAAAAGAGACGAATAAGATTCTTAACCGGATGCAAATATCGTCTTATCCGTATTTTCCGCCGTTGTGATTCGCGTTGTTTTATATGTTGTTTTACGTTTTAAACGTTGTATAATATAGGGTATTTTTACTCCTCGATATCCAACATTCTGTTGAATCTGTCTCTCAGGCCTTCTGCAAACTCAGCATCTCCATAATGCTCGCACAGGTCGGCTGTGTACGAGATGCAGTTGAAGCAGCTTTCAAAATCCCTCTTGGTGTATGCATAGTTCTCAAGGAAGAATTCTGTCGATAAGAAGATCTTGTCCGTGAATCTTCCTGCAAGTTCGATCGCCTTTTCAGGTGCACCGGCCTCGAAGTATGTCTCGATCATGTCGATCACCATATACTCGTTCGAGAAGCCGAGGTAGGTGAGGTCAAGAGGGAAGTTCTCCTCAGGTACACATTCCTGGCACATGTCGAGAATCTCCACAGCTCTTTCCTTGTCGTCGATCTTGAGCATCTCCTTCGCGACATTCACGAAGAGGCTTCTCTGTGACATCACGCCGCAGAAAGTGTAGTAGTGCTGATAGTCAACGAGGTAGTCCGTCCTCTTGAGGGCATCCCAGCTGAACGACTCCTTCATCTTGCGGTACAGGTCTTCAGGATCGGCAAAACCTATGTCCGTGCTCTTCATCCTGTTCTTGATAGGGACGAATCTGTATGAGAATCCGTCATACATCAGATAGTCCTTGATGCCGATGTTTATGTCTCCTCCCATGCTGAGAAGGTTGATCGGCCTGTCCCACTTGTAGTTAGAGAGCAGGTCAAGCATGAACAGCTCAGGCTTGGTAATATACTGCTTGTCCTTCGGCATCGTAAGCACGATCTCCTCAGGAATCATGTCGGCGTATTTCTCGTCAAGGATATTATGCTTGAGTATGTTCTCCTTGTCGACAGGTACGATTATCTTTCTCGATACGATGTAGTCCACCATCTTTCCTCCGCTGAGGGCAAGCTTGGCCTCAGGATGCCTGAAAATCTTCATGACATCCGAAATGTGGATGGCGGTGTCGCGCGTGTCATATATATATACGAACTCGTTGGTGCCGTAGAGGTACTGCTTCGGACCGACCTTAAGGTCGAGCGGAGCGGACTCGTTCATGGCCCATTTCATCTGGTCGATGTGCCAGTCCGTACCGAGCAGCGATGTGTTGGCGATACGTACGTCCGTCCTGAACTCCTCGACTTCCTGGGCATACCAGAGCGGGAACGTGTCGTTGTCTCCGTGCGTCACGAGGATACCGTTCTCACCTACGGAATTCAGGTAGTTCTTCGCCATTTCCACAGCGGTGTACCTGTTGCTTCTGTCGTGGTCGTCCCAGTTTTCCGCAGCCATGAGTGCGGGTACTCCCAAGGTGAGGCAGACAGTTGCGGCGGCCGCAGCTGTTCCGTATGCCGCTTTGGCGTTCTTCCTGTCTGCGATGTCCTGGATCCATGAATGGATTGCGGCGACTGCCAGTCCGATCCAGATCGAGAATGAGTAGAATGAGCCGGCATATGCGTAATCACGTTCACGGACCTGATATGGCGGCTGGTTGAGATAGATCACGACGGCGATTCCTGTCATGAAGAACATGAGGAATGTGACCCAGCATCCTCTCTTGTCCCGAGCGAACTGGAAGAAGAGTCCGATAAGTCCGAGAAGCAGAGGAAGCATGTAGTAATGGTTCTTTCCCTTGTTGTCCTTAAGATAGTCAGGAGCGTTGGACTGGTCTCCCAGGCGGATCATGTCGATGACAGGGATTCCGCTTTCCCAGTTTCCTATGAACTGGTCTCCAGGTGACGGGCTGTGGATGTCGTTCTGGCGTCCTGCGAAGTTCCACATGAAGTAGCGCCAGTACATCCAGTTCATCTGGTAGTCGATGAAGAAGAGCATGTTCTGGAAGAATGTAGGCTTCTTGTGCTCGGCTCCCCTGATGGTCTTTCCTCCGTCACCCATGTATGACTGATAGAAGGAGATGTGCTTAGGGTCCGAACTGCTCCACATCCTCGGGAACAGCATCTTTCCGGATCCGTCGAAGACAAGTTCGCCGGGACCGTCGCTCTTTATGTACTTGTCTCCCATAGGAGCCCAGTACTTGGTCTGCTTGATTTCGTAAGGTGCGTCGAAATACTGGCCGTACACAAGCGGATTGCTTCCGTACTGCTCACGTCCGAGGTATCTTACAAGGGTGAACGGATTGTCAGGCTGGTATTCGTTCGTAGGTGTCTTCGCCGAAGAACGGATGATCACTATCGAGAAGAGGGAGAATCCGATGACGATGGTGGTGAAGCACAGCAGTACTGTGTTTGCGAACACCTGCTGCTTCTTCATCGTCCTGAAGAGACCGTAGAAGCATGCTGCAAGAAGTGCTGTCATGAAGAAGACCGCACCGCTGTTGAAAGGTAGGCCGAGGGTGTTCACGAAGAAGAGGTCGATGTATGCGGCTATCTTCGGAAGGTATGGTATGATGCCGAAAAGTATGATGGCAAGTATGACCACCGATACCGTGAATATCTTCACGTACTCCCAGAAGCTGTAATGGCCGTTCTCGCGCTGCTTGTAGTAGAACATGAACACGAGGGCCGGTATGGCGAGGAGGTTGAGAAGATGGATTCCGATCGAAAGGCCCATAAGGAAGGATATCAGCACGATCCACCTGTTCGAATACGGGGTGTCGGCCTGTTCATACCACTTGGTCATGGCCCAGAATACGAGGGCTGTCACAAGGGACGACATCGCGTATACCTCACCTTCCACTGCGGAGAACCAGAAGGTGTCGCTGAATGTGTATGCAAGGGCTCCCACCGCTCCTGATCCGAAGATGGCTATGGCCTTTGCAAGGCTGTATGTGCCGTCAGCAGACGGTTTCACAAGCCTTTTTGCAAGGAAAACGATGGTCAGATAAAGGAAGAATATCGTAAGCGCCGAGCATATCGCACTCATTGCGTTGACCGCCACCGCAGCATGCATGTTGTCGGTGAACATGGTGAAGAATCTTGCGAAAAGCTGGAATACCGGGTTTCCCGGAGGATGGCCGACCTCAAGCTTGTATGAGGATGCGATGAACTCGCCGCAGTCCCAGAAGGAAGCTGTCGGTTCTATCGTCATGAGGTAGGTGACGGCGGAGATGACGAATACCGCCAGTGCCGTCAGCCTGTTCCATAATGTGAATTTTCTGTTGTCCATATATCTTGTCTCAAATTTTATCATTCATGTCCGTCCGGTCGGACTGGACGCCAGGCTCTCCTGTTGCTGTCATCCTGAGGAAGTCCGGAGGACTGACGTGAGGATCTCCCGTCCTTGTCATCCTGAGGAGGTCCGGAGGACTGACGTGAGGATCTCCCGTCCTTGTCATCCTGAGGAGGTCCGGAGGACTGACGTAAGGATCTCCTTCAAAATTTACAAATATACGACTAATATCACTATATTTGCAAAATAAATTTTTGGCAGATGGCAGATAACGATTGGAAAAAACGTCTTGGAGTGGTGTTCTCCACAAATCCGGATTTTCAGTATGAGGAAGAGTCTCGGTCAGAGCAGGAAACACTCGAGCCGGCGAAGCAGAACCTTATCGTGTCCATTGACAGGAAAGGACGTGGAGGCAAGCAGGTGACGCTTGTCACCGGTTTTGTCGGAACGGCCGACGACCTTGCTGACCTCGGAAGGACGCTTAAGGTGAAATGCGGAGTCGGTGGCAGTGCGAAAGACGGTGAAATCACCATCCAGGGTGATTTCAGGGATCGTGTGACCTCTCTGCTCAAGGATATGGGATACAAGGCTAAAAGAGGAAACTGACATGCTGTTCGATATACTTGCCCTTATCTCGTTTCTGATTGTTCTTCTGCTGTTGAGGAGGCTTGTGAATGTGTATCCTTCCCTTCTGGCCTGCCTCATCAGGGGAAAGGAAAGCATCAACCTCGAAGCCAGCGTGAAGCTGAGCCGCGACAGGGACAGGATCACATATGCTATGATAGTACCGTTCTGCCTGGTTGCATGCCGTTACCGTCTTTATGAACCGTCTTTTCTGGAAGGAGCATCTGAAAACAGGCTTCTGGCTATGTATTTCCTGATCTTTGCCGGCTATATCCTTTTCCGTATGCTTGTCATGTGGCTCTTCCGTCCCCACAAGATGCCGCAGAAAGTGTACAGGACGGCAGGAAGGGCTTCATACACTTTCTTCGTCATACTTACTCTCCTTCTTCTTGTGATGGGTGGCGTGATGTCATTCCTGAAAATCGACGAGAGTACCGTCAGGCTCGCAATGCTTTGGGTATCAGCGGTCATATATGTGTTGTTTCTTTTCAGAAAAACTCAAATTTTTTGTTCTTCGTGCTCTGTTTTCACAGCTTTTTTGTACCTTTGCGCCCTCGAAATTTTACCTACCGGGATATTAGTGGTTTCGGAGATTATTTTTTAGTAGGATGAGCGTTAAGAAAATACTGATTTCACAGCAGCAGCCGAAGACGGCTTCGCCTTATACCAGCATTGCAGAAAAGTTTGGAGCAGAGTTTGACTTCAGACAGTTCTTCAAGATGGAACCATTGACTTCCAGAGAGTTCCGTTCACAGAGGATAAACATACTTGACCATACTGCGATTGTCTTTTCAGCACGTACGACGATAGACGCATTCTTCCAGCTTTGTGAAGAGCTGCGCGTCAAGGTGCCTGAGACAATGAAGTATTTCTGTACTACGGAAGCTGTTGCCAATTATCTTCAGAAGCATATCATCTACAGGAAGAGGAAGATCTTCTTCGGAGACGGTACGCCGGATTCCATCATCGGACTGATCGGAACAAAGCATAAGGGAGAAAACTTCCTTATCGCTACTGCGGAGTCTTCTGCAAAGGATGCTGTGACCAGGATATTCGAGACTCAGAAGTTCGCTTTCGAGACAGCGGTCTTCGTAAAGCCTGTCGCTCAGGATATCAAGGACGTGGACATGCACTCGTATGATCTTGTCGTGTTGTTCAATCCTGCGGATGTGAAGTCCCTTTACGAGAACCATCCTGATTTCGTCCAGGGAGACCTGAAGTTCGTTTCTTATGGAAAATCCATCGTCAAGGCGATGGAGGAGGCCGGTCTTTCCATCGAGATATCAGCCCCTACCGTAGATATCCCTTCGGTTGCCAAGGCGCTTGAAAAGTATCTGTCTAATAACTAGAACGTGGACGGAACATACCGTAATACACTTCCTAAGAAAGAAAGATTGTACGGCAAGACAGGCATTTCCAGACTTCTTGCTGACGGAAAGCATGGCAGTGTATCCGGGTTGAGGTATCTGTGCCTGCACCGTACTGATGCGGAAGTAAACCGCATCATGGTATCTGTTCCCAAGAAATCATTCAAGAGGGCTGTGAAGAGGAATCTTCTGAAGCGCCGTATCCGCGAAAGCTGGAGAAAGCAGAAGCACATGCTTTCAATCGAAGGTAATATCGATATCCTGTTCATGTATGCCGTAAAGGAAGTACTCTCTTATGAAGAGGTATATGCTGCTGTCGGCAAGATCATCGAAAATCTGAATGTGCGTTACGGAGCGAAGCCGATTGCCGCTTCCGAAGAACCTTCTCCGGCTTCATCTGCCGGATCCTGTTCCGGTGACAACGGTACGGAAGCCCTTTCTGTCAGCCAGAGTGCTCCTGAGTTTCAATCTGCCGAATGATCATGGAAGCCGCAAGTCAGAATCCTAAAGATTTCAAGGCAACCCTGAAAAAGATTGCCATTGCGCCGTTCGTGTTCCTTATACGGTTCTATCAGGTCTGTCTTTCCCCTCTGAAAGGAGGCCCTTCATGTCGTTTTACCCCTACATGTTCGCAATATGCCCTCGAGGCATTCCGGAAGCATGGTCCCTTCAAAGGCCTCTACCTTTCCGTACGCCGCATCCTCCGCTGCCATCCCTGGGGCGGACACGGCTACGATCCCGTACCCTGATCCTTCCTCGACGGCCATGCCCGCTGCGACTCGACCATCCGCCTCTATATCCATAACGGCCGGATAGTGTCTGAGTGATGATTCTTTGGCCCATCATCTAATAAGTTGATTTATAATCATTTACGCGCTAATGGGTCGGCAATTTTTCCGACCCATTAGCGCGTAATGTGTTGAGTATTATTGACTTAGGTGATTTTCCTTTTTGCCATTTCGATGCAGTTCTCATACGTCATTGCGAGGAGGGCATAGCCCGACGTGGCAATCCTTTGATTGATGAGGTATGAGATTGCCACGGCCTGTCGGCCTCTCAATGGCGTGTTATGATGCTCCTCGCAATGACGTGTGGCAATTCCCATCAAATGATCAGACACTGAACAGCGCTACTACTTGTCTTTGACTGGACGGATAGATAAGCCGTAATGACGGGTTGTTCCCTCGTCATAGTCTATAATCATTCCTTCCTCTTCTTCACAAAAGTACAAACCGAATGCTCCTTTGCTTGAATCTTCGTAATAGTACCCAGTCCAATAGTATCCTTGATTAACATGATGAAAATAATCATTTTCATACCATCCAGCACATGGTAAAAATATATTGTTTCCATTTGGTCCAGTTATATTATAACCCTGTATGCCATTCTGGTAAGCAACTCTATTAGAGCAGCATTTAAGTAATTCCAATACTTCGCCTTTGGATGGCATTCTGGCTCCGTTTCCCCATTTTACATGTGCTACATCGTAGTTTGTACCACTAATTTGACTGCCGATATTTATACCTTCTATAAATAATTCTCCATCAACGTAGTATTTTCTATAATACTTGTAATTCTCGATAGTATAACTGCTCTTCTCCTCTGTCTCTCCCCAGGCATAGTACCCGCCATATTCTTCCGGAGATGTCGCTCCGACATTATACTTCGCCCAAAGAATTCCGGATGGCAGCCCCAGATCCACCCACCGGTCGTCAGTCTCGCCATAGTAATAACGGTTATCCGCTACCGCATAAGGTCTTGCCTCATAGCCTGTCTCCGGATCCGGCAGATTGAATGTAAGCTCATCTGAAATCACAGCCTTCGTCTTTTCTCCGGCGCTGAAGGATAGATGCACGAGCGGTTCGTCCTCTCCGACCTTGAACAGTGCGAATCCCTCCTCGGAGCACTCCAGCAGGCATGTCTCTTCCACCTCGGATGAAACTGTAAGCGTTCCTCCTGCCTTGTTTGTCTGGATTTCAAAGAACTGTGGAAGGGTTGAAATTCTGTATGACGGCAATCCGAAGTCCCAGTCGTATGAGATCTTTCCGTCTTCTCCCACATCGGCAATGCCAAAGAGAAAGGATTCGCAGTATGCCGATGCCTCCAAAGACGGAGTGACATCAACCACCGGGTTTTCAATGAGAAGCCCGTCGTTCTCCATCATGATCTCATTCTGCAGATGCAGGTTCTGCTTTGCGCTGGCCTCCACTCCGAAGGCAAGCATCTCGTCGTCATAAATGGCAAACTTGCATCCGCAGGTAGCGGCCAGTTCCAGCTCAGCCTCAGCATTCAGATACCTGAACTTGAGGTGATTCTCATTTGTGCCTTCATCTTTTGAATCGAATGAAGTCCGTCCTCCATGGAAGTCTATGCTGTAAGTGTGATTTTCGCATAAGAATCTGAGGTCCAGCTTTGTCTCCAGCTTTCCCTTTGCTTCGAATGTGTCTTCGACATACATGCTTGGCCTTATGACGATAGGAGTGCCTGGAATGAGGAACGGTCTGAACGAGACAGACTTTTCCACCAGCACCGCCTTGAATCCGGCCTCTGTCTCAAACCCCACATCACCGGAAATGCCGGTCTTCTTGTTCAGACCGACATAGAATCGGTTGAGCTGTCTTTTGGATATGTCGATGTCTACGTTCAGGTTAAACTCTGTGAAAAGGTATCCGCTGAACCAGTCGGTCTTGACAGGGAACTTGACAGCGAGTTCAGCGTTACCTGCGGCTTTAGTCGGAATTGCGGATGTGGTATCTTCCGGACTGCCTGCAAAGTCTGACCAGATGTCTGATGAGACGCTTTCGGCCTCGATGATGTTCCCGTCTCCGTCGGTGATGTTTTCCACGAACGACGATATGTCAAATGATGAATTGACCTTCAGTTCCTCAAAGGCATCCTGCAGCATGGCCGGTTCAGTCGAGAGCACATATCCGGTTCCGGTCTTCTCCACCGAAACCACCTTCACCAACAGTCCTGCAGGCGTTTTGTCGGTAATAGGACACAATATCACGTCTCCTGCGGAAGGGATGTCCTCCTCCGATGCTGACAGAGGCATAGTAATCATGCCGTTTTCTACAGACGCAAACAATGAGGTCTGCTCTTCTGTCATGAAGACGGCCTCTTCAGTGAGTTTGAATTCACCATATCCGGTCAGGTCCTGTTCAGTGCCGTTCGAGTCACCAAGAAAATCGCAAGAAACGAATATGAAGAGGAGTGATATCAGTGCAATCAGCTTTTTCATGAGTCGGTAATTTTGAGTGCAAATGTACTTCGGGTGGTGGAGGAAACCAAATTAATGCAAAGAAAAGTGCGATGATGATAAGAAATGGAAAAATCTTTTTTATGATCATCGTTTTTCGTCACAATTATTTGGCAGGTGTTTTATGTATGCAGAACTTTAAAGGAAAAAGCATATGGAAGAGGAGATGAAGAAAGAGACTACATTCGGTAAAGGCGAGATCGTGGTCTATCAGCCGGATGAGGTGACGAGGCTGGAGGTAAGGGTCAACGAAGATACTGTGTGGCTGACGCAGGATCAGATTGCTTTGTTGTTTGGAGTGCAGCGACCGGCTGTGACTAAACATATCCGGAATATTATTTCATCGAAAGAATTGGAAGAAGATTCAGTTAGTTCCATTTTGGAACGTACTGCATCAGATGGGAAAAGATATCGAACTCAATTCTACAATCTTGATATGATACTGTCTGTCGGTTATCGTGTGAATAGCCGTAATGCAATAATGTTTCGCAGATGGTCTAATGAGATACTGAAATCTTATCTCCTTAAAGGATATGCAATAGGACGTCAGTTCAAAGTTATAGATGAGAAATTGAGATCTCACGAACTCCTGTTGGAAGAACATGAAAAGAAGATAGATTTCTTCGTCCGCACCTCCCTGCCCCCTGTCGAAGGTATCTTCTACGACGGTCAAATCTTCGATGCATATGTATTTGTGACGAATCTGATACGGTCGGCGAAACAAACACTCGTGTTGATTGATAACTATATAGATGAAAGTGTGCTGCTGATGCTGTCCAAAAGGCGGGAAGGAGTGAGGGCTGAGATCCGTACCGGAAGATTGACGGAAACCTTGAAACAGGACCTGCTAAAGCACAATGCCCAGTATCCACCGATAACCGTGATCCAAAACAAAAACATCCACGACCGTTTTCTGATCGTGGATGAAGATGTATATCATATCGGTGCCTCCCTGAAGGATCTTGGCAAAAAGCTTTTCGCCTTCTCGAAGATGTCGCTTTCGAAAGCCTTCCTCGACCACATCGGTTGACGCAGGCTCGAGGAATCCTACGGGAATCCTTATCTTGCCAGCCGGACGAAGACGCTGAGCGGCAGGTTCTTGCCGTAGCTGTCGCGGAGCACGAGTTCTCCGAAATCAAGAGACCTGTATGCGGTCTTCTGACAGAATGTCTGCTTTACGATGGTCTCACCCAAAACGGCAGAATATCCGTTCGAATAGAGGTTCAGTACCATGAAGCTGTCCTGCGGTGCAAGTATGGCAGCAACGCACTGGAGCATCTCGTTCAGACATTCGTCGAGCTTCCATTTTTCTCCGTCGGGACCATGTCCGTATGCCGGAGGATCGAGGATTATTCCCTGGTATGTGTTGCCGCGCTTCGCCTCTCTCCTTGCGAATTTCAATGCGTCCTCGACCACCCATCTGATGTTGTCCAGGCGGCTGGCCTCCATGTTTCCGCGTGCCCATGTGACCACCTGACGGACAGAGTCCAGATGAGTCACGTCGGCTCCGGCTGCCTTCGCGGCCAGAGATGCCGCTCCGGTGTAGGCGAACAGGTTCAGCACCCTCGGCTTCGGCTTTCCTTCCGCCTCTGCCTTCTCGACGAGGGCCCTTGTCTGCCTGTAGATATATTCCCAGTTTGACGACTGCTCGGGGAACACGCCGACATGCTTGAAAGAGGTAAGGCCGAGCCTGAGCGAAAAGTTCAGTCCCTCCTGTGCTCCGTTGTAACGGATGTACCACTGGTCGTCCATCTTCTTCTTCCTTTCCCATGTACCGCTGTCCTCCTTGCCTGCCTTGCCGAATCCGGCGCCTGTCTTGAATCGGGTGTGGATCAGCCTGTTCCACTCTCCTTCGGAAAGTGACTTGTCCCAAAGGGCCTTCGGCTCGGGGCGTGCCATGATGAACGATCCGAACCTCTCGAGCTTTTCGAAATTGCCGGAATCTATGAGTTCATAATCCTTCCAGAATGTGCCAGGGCTTTCAATTGTCATCATAAACGGGGTGGTGTTTGGTTATAAACGGCATTAACGTGGCAAAGATACGTTTTCTTTTTATGCTGATGGTCATCTTTAAAAAATAATTGCTAAATTTGCTCGGATTTAAATTGCCACGGCCTCGGGCCTTGCAATGACGTAGAAGATTTACAGAAACAATTATAAAATTATGCAACAGTTTATTGACACTTACGATTTCGCCGGCAAGAAGGCGATTGTCCGCGTAGACTTCAACGTTCCGCTTAACGTAAACATGGAGATCACTGACGACACACGTATCCGTGCAGCTATCCCTACCCTCAAGAAGGTTCTTGAGAAGGGCGGTGCTGTCATTGTAATGTCTCACCTCGGCCGTCCGAAGGGCGTCACTGAGAAATTCTCTCTCAAGCACATCCTCGGCCGCGTTGAAGAACTCCTCGGAGCACCTGTAAAGTTCGCTGAGGACTGCCAGGCTGCTGACGAGCAGGTTGCTGCCCTCAAGATGGGCGAGTGCCTCGTGCTCGAGAATCTCCGTTTCTATGCTGAGGAGGAGGGCAAGCCAAGAGGCGAGTTCGCTACTGACGAAGAGAAGAAGGCTGCAAAGGCTGTCGTAAAGGAGAACCAGAAGGCTTTCGTGAAGAAGCTCGCTTCTTATGCTGACTGCTACATCAACGACGCATTCGGTACTGCACACCGTGCACACGCTTCTACAGCCCTCATCGCTGACTACTTCCCTAATGACAAGATGTTCGGTTACGTGATGGAAGGCGAGATCAAGGCTATCGACCACGTTCTCAAGACTCCGGAGCACCCTGTGACTGCAATCGTAGGTGGTGCAAAGGTGTCATCAAAGATCACTATCATCGAGAAGCTCTTCGACGCTGTTGACAACATGATCATCGGTGGCGGTATGGTCTACACCTTCAAGAAGGCTCAGGGCGGAAAGATCGGACGTTCACTCTGCGAGGACGACCAGATGCAACTCGCTCTCGACACACTCAAGAAGGCTGAGGAGAAGGGCGTGAAGATATACCTCTCGAAGGAGGTTGTCATCGCTGACGATTTCTCTAACGACGCAAACACCAAGATCTGCCTCAACACAGAGATTCCTGACGGTTGGGAAGGCATGGATGCAGCTCCAAGCACTCTCGCAACATGGGAGGAGGTTCTCATGAAGTCAAAGACAATCCTCTGGAACGGTCCTGTAGGCGTATTTGAGATCCCTGCATTTGCAAAGGGTACAAACCGCATCGCGGAGATCCTCGCAAAGGCAACAGCTGAGAACGGCGCATTCACCCTCGTAGGTGGCGGTGACTCGGTTGCAGCTGTAACTCAGATGGGTTATGCAAACAAGGTAAGCTACGTTTCTACCGGTGGTGGTGCAATGCTCGAGTATCTCGAGGGCAAGGAGCTCCCAGGTATCGCAGCTATCCGCAAGTAATATCCTTTCGATATCCATATATGGAGGTCCGGCAGACGTCGGACCTCTTTTTTGTAGTTTTTTGCGGGAATCCACGTCTAAGTGTTATCTTTGCAGATTGTAAACACGAAAGAAATATGTTTGAAGCATTGGTAGTAAACTGGCATGTGAATCCTGAGATATTCAGCATAGGACCTTTGTCGCTCAGGTGGTATTCGCTGCTCTTCATCTCCGGATTCGTTCTCGGATGGTTCATTTTCAGGTGGTTCTTCAGAAGGGAAGGCGTTCCTGAAACTCTTCTGGATCCGCTCCTCTATACCCTCCTCATCGGTACGATCGTCGGTGCCCGTCTGGGTCACTGCCTGTTCTATCAGCCTGACTACTACCTCGGCAGCTGGCAGGGTTTCTGGGAGATATTCATGCCTTGGAAAGGCGGTCTGGCCAGCCACGGCGGAACCATAGCCCTCTTTATTGCAATGTGGTGGTTTGCAAGACATTACGGACGTAAATATGATTTCGATTTCGTATGGATTCTTGACCATCTTGCGATTGCCGTCTGCTTTGCGGCGACATTCATCCGTCTGGGAAACCTTTTCAATTCGGAGATCTACGGAGACGTGACATCCCTTCCATGGGGATTCATCTTCGAACTCAGGGGAGAGACCGAGCCGAAGCATCCGACCCAGCTTTATGAGGCTCTCAGCTACTTCCTTCTCGGAGTCTTCCAGATCCTCATGTACAAGTACAGGCTTCCTAAGCTGCACAGGGGCTTCTTCATAGGAACATTCTTCATCGGATGTTTCGGAATGCGTTTCCTCATCGAATTCATCAAGGAGCCTCAGGTAGGCTTCGAACAGGATATGGTCCTGAACATGGGCCAGTGGCTGAGCATACCTTTCGTTCTTCTCGGCATCGGATTCCTCGTATACAGCCATGTGAAGAAGCAGCCGGCCGCAATCGTTCATCCTGAAAGGAAGAAGGCCGCTCCGACATCTTACGCAAAAAGTCTCTCCAGGTAATGGAAAACAACAGAATCGCCGAGGTCCTGGACTTCCTTGAGAAGCACGGCCTCGGCTATAAGCTTCATACCCATCCTCCTCTTCCGACCATCGGGCTGGCTCTGGAGTATTGGAAGGAGATCGACTCCGTCCATTGCAAGAATCTCTTCTTCAGGAACCACAAGGGCAACCGCCACTATCTTGTGGTCTTCGAATGTCATAAGGAACTGGCCATACACTCCCTTGAGCACATGCTCAGGCAGGGCAAGCTTTCCTTTGCATCGGCAGAAAGAATGGAAAGATGCCTGGGTCTTCTTCCTGGTTCGGTGTCTCCGCTGGGACTGATACATGATCCTGAGACAGAGGTGCTTACAAAGGAGCATTTCCCTAACGGACACCGCGTCAAGCTCTTTCTCGACAAGGACCTTCAGACAGCAGAACGTATAAGTTTCCACCCGTGCGACAACACGGCCAGCGTGGTGCTCTCGAACGCGGATTTCATGAAGTTCCTGGACATCTGGGGCGGCGAATACGAATGGCTTGACGTCACAGCCGGGCTTTAGCCCATTTGGCGCACATCTTCATCCAGCACATCTTTCGGACGGAGGGTGAGCAGTGTCTTCTTTAGGTTCTGCCTGTATCTGAGCGGCGAGAGTCCTGTATGCTTCTTGAAGAACTTTCCGAATGAGGACTGGTCCGAAAAGGACATATTCTCCGCCACCTGCTGGATTGTCAGATCCGGGTCACGCAGCATCCTGGCTGCGATTTCCGTACGCATGGCTGACAGTACGGTGCCTATCGTGACCTTCATCTTCTCCTTTACGATCAGCGAAAGATACTGCTTCGAGATGCAGAGCTTCTCCGCATAGAAACCGACGCTTGTCTCTTTCTGGATGTGCTGTGCAAGCAGTTCGCTGAACTCCTTCAGGATTCCGTCCGACCTCTTCATTTCGGAATGGTGGTCCGGATGGAAGTGTCCGTATCTCCTCCATACCATGTCTGCCATGTCCGTAAGCAGGATGTAGAAATATGCATAGTTTATCTCTTCCGCAAAATGATGTTCCTTGTTGGACAAAGAGTCTATCATGTTGCTTATATCCCTGCATAGGATGTCAAGGTCGCCCTGTTCCATTATGTTTCCTCCGAGTCCGTGGTCGATGCGGAACTTGAAGTCGGGCGGAAACGGGTTTCGGTTCCTGAATATGTCTTCCACAACGCTCCGGTCGGTCGCCGTCACCATGGCGCGGAATCCATTGCCGTATTCGATTTCATATACATCGCTCCATGTCGGAAGGTTGACGTATGTCCTTTCTCCGAAGACGAACTCTTCGCCGTTGATCACCATCCTGATGTAGCCTTCTATGACGATTATCACCAGATGGTACTTCGGTTTTCGAGGCTTCGGATAGGTGATGCGGTCTTCGCCTTCGATCTCGCAGGCAAAGATATAATTGTCTATGTAACCCACTCTTTTCACGCTTTTTTCCCCGAAAAGAATGGCCGGACGCGGAGTTTTTTGCCTTTTTTCCTTCATTTTGGTAACTTTATGCTCCAAATGTAATCATTTTAGCATTTAGAACCAAATCTATAGAATTTTGGACCAATGATATTTTGAGAAATGGCGCGAATTTTGCGGTCCAAATTGCCCTTTTGAAATTATTAGTTTTAGTGTATAGTAATCAAATGAAAAAATTAGCGGTAACAACAGTGATCATGTCTGGAATTCTTCTTTCGCAGACTGCAGCATTCGCTCAGTACAGGACGGAGAAGTCTAAGGCAGAGGAGCAGAAGACCGAGGCCCAGCTTATCCTTGAAGAGGCTGATTCGTCCGAGGCTCCGTTGGTAATCACATTGGAACAGGCGCTCGAGATTGCCTTGAGCGAGAATGTGTCGGTGAAGGTCGCTGACATGGAGATTCAGAGAACGCAGTATGCGAAGAAAGGAAGCTATGCATCCCTCTTCCCGCAGATCGATGTGACAGGTGCTTACCAGAGGACCATCAAGAAGCAGGTGATGTACATGGACTTCGACATGGGTTCGATGGGCGGAGCCTTAGGAGGCGGTGAAGGATCTGAAGGAGGCGAGACCCAGCTTCCTGACGGAGTGGAAATACCGGATGCAGGCAGCGGTGATGCTGCGGCCGGGGCCGGTGTCGACATGTCCGGAGGACTCGAAGTCGGCCGTTGGAATACCTGGAGTGCAGGTGTTTCTGCAGCCATGCCTCTTGTCAATGCCCAGCTTTGGAAAAGCATAAGGATTTCAGGACTTGATGTGGAGCTTGCGGTCGAGAAGGCCCGCTCTTCACGTCTGGATATGGTGACTCAGGTGAAGAACGCATATTTCGCGACCCTTCTTGCCAAGGAGGCATTCGATGTGTATAAGCAGGTTTACGAGAATGCAGTCCAGAACCTTGCGGAGACCGAGAAGAAGTACAAGGCTCAGAAGGTGTCCGACATGGAGCTTCTCAGGGCCAAGACAACTGTAGCCAATGCGATCCCTAACGTCTATAATGCGGAAGGATCTGTAATTCTTGCACAGTGGCAGCTCAAGGCCGTACTTGGTGTGGACCTCGATATGAATCTTGACGTTGCCGGCAATCTTGAGGACTGGTCGGAGCACATGTTCTATGACATCCATCAGCACGACAGCATCTCCCTTGACAGGAATACGACCATGAAGCAGCTGGCAATTCAGGCAGAGATGCTTGCAGAGACCATCAAGGTGCAGAAATATGCCAACATCCCGAGTCTTGCGGTTGCATTCAACTTTAGCTACAATGCGATGACCAACGACTTCAATTTCAGCGAGTACCGCTGGACTCCGTATTCATATGTGGGCCTGAGCCTCAACATCCCTATCTTCGCAGGCGGAAAGCGCTATCAGCAGATTCGTCAGGCAAAGAACCAGTATGAGCAGGTGAAGCTTCAGACCCTGAACACCGAGCGTCAGCTCAAGATCGCGATCCGTCAGAGCCTCAACACGATGGAGACAAGCATGAAGAGCTATTATGCGTCGAAGGATGCCGTGGCATCGGCGCAGAAGGGCTATGACATCGTGGAGAAGTCTTATCAGGTGGGACGCAGCACCCTCATAGAGCTGAACGACGCCCAGCTGGCACTCACACAGGCTCAGCTTGCGGCATCCCAGGCCGTATATAACTTCCTGACAGCCAAGGCTCAGCTCGAGCAGACTCTCGGACAGGATTTCATCAACGAATAAAAACAGAATCAATATATGAAAACTATTTTCAGGACAATCATCGTTGCCGGAGCAGCAGTTCTTGCTGTGTCGTGCGGCAACAGTTCAAGCAAGAAGGTCGAGACTGCCGTTGTGGCAGAGGAAGTGGCTCCTACCGTAGCGGTGACTCAGGTTTCCGTCCGTGAGGTTCCTCAGACTTCGACATATACATCGACGGTACAGGCATATGTGAAAAACAACATCGCTCCTCAGATGACAGGCAGGATCGCCAAGATCAATGCTGAGATCGGAGATTTCGTTACAAAGGGACAGGTTCTGGCTGAAATCGACAAGGCACAGCTCATCCAGGCCCAGCTCCAGCTTCAGAATCAGGAGGTCGAGCTTCAGCGCCTCAGGGCTCTGTACGAGGAAGGCGGTCTCTCGAAGTCGGATCTCGATGCCATCGAGCTTTCATATAACGTAACGAAGACCCAGGTGGAGAACCTCCTCGAGAACACCGTTCTCCGTTCGCCTATCAATGGTGTCGTTACTGCCCGCAACTACGATGCAGGCGATATGTACGGCATGAGCGCTCCGATCTTCACAGTGGAGCAGATCGTTCCCGTGAAGCTTCTCGTGGGCATCTCTGAGTCTGATTATTCGAAGGTGAAGAAAGGTGACTCGGTGACTATCACTGCAGACGCCATTCCTGACAAGACCTTCTACGGAAAGGTTGAGAAGATCTATCCTACAATCGACCCTGCAACACGTACGTTCACTGTGGAGGTTGTGGTAAGTAACAACTACAGGACACTCCGTCCGGGAATGTTCGCCCGCGTCACGGTGAACTTCGGCTCAAACAACAGCGTGGTCATTCCTGACGTCGCTGTCGTGAAGCAGCAGGGCTCGGGTGAGAGGTTCGTATATGTCCTCAACGAGGACGGAACCGTCACTTACCGGAAGGTTGTCCTCGGCCGCCGCATGGATGCGGAATATGAGGTTCTTGAAGGCCTTTCAGACGGTGCAAAGGTTGTTACCGGCGGTCAGATCCGCCTCAAGGATGGCATTAAGGTTACAGTAAACGAATAATCGGATATGAGCATATACAGAAAAGCGGTAAACAATCCGGTCACCACCTCGCTGATATTCATCGCGCTGGCGATCTTCGGTGTTTTCTCGCTGATTAACATATCATTGGACAGGTTCCCTAAGTTCGATGCGAATGTCGTCATGGTGATGTCTTCGTATCCGGGAGCCAGTGCGGAGGATATCGAGACCAACCTTACGAAGGTGCTCGAGAACTCCCTGAACGGTGTGAGCGACCTCAAGAACCTGAGTTCCACTTCAAAGGAGAACATCTCGCTCATCACCCTTGAATTCATCGAAGGTGTCGACATCGACGTCGCCACAAACGATGTACGTGACAAGCTGGATATGGTGAATTCCGTCCTTCCTGACGGTGCATCCCTTCCTGTCATCTTCAAGTTCAGTGCAGATGACATGCCTATCATGATCATGGCCGCCACTGCAGACGAGAGCCTTCAGGCCCTTGAGAAGATCCTGGACGACAAGGTTGCGACCCCTCTTGCACGTGTATCCGGCGTGGGTACGGTTTCGATTGCCGGTGCACCTCAGCGTGAGATCCAGGTATATTGCGACCCTAACAAGCTCGAGGCTTACGGACTTACCGTTGCCGGCATTTCAGGCATCATCGCCGCCGAGAACAGGAACGTCCCTTCAGGTTCTATCGACATAGGCTCGAACGCATATTCCCTCCGTGTGGAGAAGGAATTCACTTCTGCCGAGCAGATGCTTGACATCGTGGTGGGTCACGTGAACGGAAAGACAATATATCTCCGTGATGTGGCACGCGTTGTCGACGGCGTTGAGGAAAGATATCAGGAGGCATATGTAAACGGCGTCCAGGGCGCTCAGATCGTGATCCAGAAGCAGGCTGACGCCAATACGGTCAACGTGATCAGAGGAGTGAAGAAGGCAATGAAGAACATCGAGAAGAACCTGCCTTCCGACATCCACATCAGGACTGTCGTTGACAGTTCGGACAATATCCTGAACACACTCAACTCATTGAAGGAGACCATCATCGTTACCTTCCTCATCGTGATGCTTGTCGTTTACCTCTTCCTCGGAAGGTGGCGTGCGACCTTCATCATCGTGCTCGCGATCCCTATCTCCCTCCTCGCATCATTGATGTATCTATGGGCTACAGGAAACACATTGAACATCGTTTCCATGTCGGCTCTCTCCATAGCCATCGGTATGGTTGTGGACGACGCGATCGTGGTTCTCGAAAACATTTCGACCCATCTTGAAAGGGGAGCGAAACCTAAGGAGGCTGCCGTACATGCGACCCAGGAGGTCGGTATTTCCGTGATCGCTTCGACATTGACGATGCTTGCCGTGTTCCTCCCTCTGACAATGATCAAGGGTATGGCGGGCCTCATGTTCAAGCAGCTCGGATGGATCACCAGCATCATCATGATAGTGTCTACCATCGGTGCACTTACCCTGATACCTATGCTCTGTTCGCAGTTCCTGCGCTTCAAGCCTAAGACAGGTAAGATACATGACCTCATCTTCGGAAACTTCAACAAGTTCATAGACCTGATTTCGAAAGGATACGGAAAGCTTATCAACTGGTGCATAGGCCACAGAACCATAGTTGTCATCATTTCCCTTGTAGTGTTCGTGGGTACGATAGGCCTTATCGGACCACAGATCAAGACCGAGTTCATGCCTAAGTCTGATGATGGACGTATCACGCTCCAGCTCGAACTTCCTGCCGGAACAGGCCAGAGCATCACAAGGTCTATTGCGCATGAGCTTCACGGCAAGTTCACAGCAGCGGTTCCGGAGATTGTGAACTGTTCATATGCCCTCGGTCAGGCTGATTCGGACAACTCGTTTGCGGCGATGCAGAACAACGGAACCCATGTCGTTTCATACAACATCAATATCGGAAGTATGGAAGACCGTGAGCGTTCTACTTCGGAAATCGCCGACGTGATACGTGGAATCCTTGCCGATTACCCTGAATTCAAGAAGATCAGAGTGACTGAAGGCGGCGGCGGAATGGGTGGTGCCTCGACCGTGGACATCGAGATCTACGGCTATGATTTCGAGACTTCGGACCGTGTGGCAAAAGAGGTCCAGGCCAAGATGCTTGCTGACGGAAGCTTCTCTCAGGTTCTTCTCAGCCGCGACGAGTATACTCCTGAGTATCAGGTGGATTTCGACCGTGAGAAGCTTGCTGTAAACGGACTGAACAGTACTACTGCCGCTTCATATCTCAGTGCCGCGATAAACGGATCGACCCAGTCGTTCTACCGTGAGGACGGTGACGAGTACGATATCCGTGTGCGCTATGCTCCGGAATTCCGTACAAGCATTGAGGATATCGAGAACATCATCATATACAACAACATGGGCAAGGGTGTGAAGATCAAGGACGTCGGAACGGTTATAGAGACCCTGACTCCTCCTTCGATCCAGAGAAAGAACCGTGAGCGTCTCATCACCGTGTCGGGTGTCGTGGCGACAGGTGTCGCCCTTTCGGATGCGGTGGCTGCAACAGATGCCATCCTTGCCGATACCGATATTCCTTCTGAACTTTCAGTGGAGATCGGAGGTTCTTATGAGGACCAGCAGGAAATGTTCGGTGACCTTATCATGCTCCTTGCCATGATCATCATCCTCGTGTATATCGTGATGGCATCGCAGTTCGAGTCCTTCATGAGTCCTTTCGTGATCATGTTCTCGATTCCGTTCGCTTTCGTGGGAGTGTTCCTCGGCCTTTGGGTGACCGGAACCCCTCTCGGAACGATGGGTATGATCGGTATCCTTATCCTCATGGGTATCGTGGTGAAGAACGGTATCGTGCTCATCGACTACACCATCCTCATGCGTGAGCGTGGAAAGAGTGTGGCAGAGGCTTCTGTGATAGCTGCCAAGTCACGTCTCCGTCCTATCCTCATGACCACCCTGACGACGGTCCTCGGTATGATCCCTATGGCGGTAGGTCAGGGAGAGGGTTCTGAAATGTGGCGCTCTCTCGGTATGGTTGTGGCATGGGGTCTGTCGATCTCGACCCTCGTGACCCTCGTGATCATCCCGACGGTATATGCTTCGATGGCTTCATGGCAGGAACGTCGTGCTGCCCGCAAAGCTGCAAAGAAGCTCGCCAATGCGTAGGCCGGGTGTCAGATGTTGAATAGAAAATAAACATTGAAGATATGAAAGGAATATTTATAGCATACGACCAGGCCTACAACATGGAGATCGCTGATGTTCTTGAGAATCTCGGATGCAGGGGCTTCACCATGTGGCAGGATATTGCCGGACGTGGAGGATATACAGGTGAACCGCACCTCGGCAACCATGCCTGGCCTACCATGAACAACGCCATCCTTGCCTTTGTTCCTGATGAAAAGGTGGATGACATTCTTGCCCGGCTCAAGGCCATGGATGAAGAGACACCCGATCTCGGTCTGAGAGCCTTTGTGTGGAATGTTGAGAAATCATATTGATCTGAAGGATATTAATATCCGATACTTTTGTATTCGACCGGCAATTTTTATATATTTGTCGGTCGAATACTTTTTTTACTCACTATGAAAAGATATGTAGTAATTATTGCTTGCGCCCTTCTGACCATGGCAATGGCGACAACAGCCGAAGCGAGACGTTTCGGCATCAAGGGAGGAATGAATCTCAGCAGTACAGATTTCAAGGCGGCTGCGGTTACCGGCTATGAAGTCGGAGTAGCCATGCAGTTCGACCTTCCTCTGTGGTTCTCTATCCAGCCGGATCTTGTCTATTCCGTTCTCGGAACAAGTGTCGGTGAACTTCAGGAGCATATAGGTGTCGGATACGTGAAGCTTCCTGTGAATGTGCAGTGGGGTCCGCGTTTCATGAACAAGAACATACGCGCTTTCGTGCAGGCCTCTCCTTACGTGGGCTATGCCGTTTCCCAGGACCTCGGCCTCGAGTGGGGTGACATGGACAGGTTCTCTTATGGCGCAGGTCTCGGAATCGGTGTCCAGCTCTGGTTCTTCCAGCTCACGGCACAGTACAACTGGAATCTCGGTGCGCTCGAGAACTTCAAGAATACTTCGATCGAGGATTTCGACAAGAGCAAGGTCAATGGCGCGACTATTGGAGTAGCTTTCATGTTTGGAAAGAACAAGTAAAAATCATTAATACATAAGATTATGGCAAAAGTTGTTACAGACGCTAATTTTGCGGAGACTCTTAATACTGACCAGCCGGTAGTCATTGATTTCTGGGCTACATGGTGCGGTCCATGCAAGGCAATCGCTCCTGTTATCGAGGAGGTTGCGGCTGAATATGAAGGAAAGGCCGTCGTTGCGAAGTGCAACGTGGACGACGCGGAAGATGCTCCTATGCAGTATGGCATCAGAAGCATCCCTACTCTCCTTTTCTTCAAGAACGGAGAACTCGTTGACAGGCATGTCGGCGTTATTTCGAAGGCAGATCTTTCAGCTAAGATCGACGCTCTTCTTTAATGGTATGAGAAAGGTGCTGTTGACCGTCATCGTACTCTGTGCGATGGCCCTGACTGGCGTGACTACGGCTTCGGCCGGCAATTTCGGTGTCGTCGGAGGCGCAAGCTTCCTCGGTATCAGGGATGTCAGCGCAGGTGTCACCACAAGCTATCATGCCGGTCTTACATACAAGTTCAAGCTTCCTGCAGGCTTCGCCATCCAGCCTTCCCTTCTTTATCACATGAAGAATTCCGCTTATGACAGCGGTGCGTCCGAGGTGGACCTGAAGGTGGGTTATGTGGAACTCCCGGTATCTTTCCAGTGGGGCCCGGACCTTCTTCTCTTCCGTCCGTTCCTGGATGTGTCCCCGTTTGTCGGATATGGAGTCCATCAGGATTTCGACATGCTGGGTTTCGACGATCCGGGTAAGGTGGTCATGACCGATGCTTGGAAGCATGTGAACCGTCTGGAATACGGACTCGGGATCGGTGGCGGAATCGAGATATGGAAGCTGCAGCTGGTATGCAGGTACAACTGGAACTTCGGTTCCCTTCTCAATCAGGACAATAAGGCAGATGTTTCGGATATCCTGCGTCAGGAACTGAATGATAAAAATTTCGGAGGAGTCACCTTGTCGTTGGCTCTTCTCTTCTAAGTCGGTATGAAAGGAAAGATTGCAGTCTTCTGCTCGGCAAGCTTCGAAATAGATCCTAAGTACAACAAAGTCGCCCGTGAATTCGTCAGGGCGGCTTCGTTGCGTGGATATGGCATCGTTTCCGGAGGTACGGTAAAAGGTACTATGGGTGTGATTTCAGACGAACTCAAGGAATGTGGAGGATATCATCTCGGTGTGATCCCGCGTTTCATGAGCCAGTATGTCTATCCTGACCTGACCGAGGTCATATGGACGGATACCATGGCCGAACGTAAGACGCTTCTGAGAAAGGATACATGTGCGGTCGTGGCTCTTCCGGGAGGCATAGGCACGCTTGACGAGGTTATCGAGACCTTCGCTCTGGTCCATCTCAAGCAGTATGACGGAAAGATCTTCCTTCTGGATCACGAAGGATTCTACGGGCCTTTGCGTAACCTTCTTCAGCATTATGTGGATACGAAGATGCTGAGTGCCGCGACAATGCGGAAGATAAGATTTGCTGATACTCCGGAAGCTCTTCTGGAGATGCTTGATGAATGATATGGATATAAAGGCGATACAGGAATATCTCGGAGAGGACTGGGTGTCGGTAAAGGAGCGCATAAGCAATGCGTTGAGGAGCGACATCGAGCTGCTCAACTCTACGAACGAGTCCATTCTCTCCCATTCGGGAAAGCAGATGAGGCCTATGCTCACCCTGCTTATGGCCCGTGCATGCTCATGCGGCAAGGTGACTGATGCGACGGTCAGCTATGCGGCTGCCGCCGAACTTCTGCACAATGCGACCCTCCTGCACGACGACGTCGCCGACGGAAGCGAAAAACGCAGAGGTGTGCCGACGATCATGTCGCTGATGGGCCCGTCCGTTTCCGTGCTGGTAGGAGACTATTGGCTTGTGAAGGCGATGGAGCTTATCCTTGACATCGAGGATGACGGAAGCGGTCAGCGTGTGATGAAGATATTCTCGAAGACCTTGAGCGACCTTGCGGAAGGTGAGATGCTCCAGCTTCAGAAGGCGCAGATGGGTGATACGGACGAACAGGACTATCTGAGGATAATATACAACAAGACGGCATCCCTTTTCGAGGCTGCATGCGTTTCTGCGGCCATTTCGGTAGGTGCTTCGGAAGAATATGTCGAGGCTGCGAAGGCCTATGCAGTGGCTTTGGGAATCGCATTCCAGATCCAGGATGACATACTGGACTATTCCGGAACCGACGCTGTGGGAAAACCTCTCGGTGCGGACATACTTGAGCAGAAGATCACGATGCCGCTTCTTGGAGCCTTGGCCGGAGCTGATCCGGCTGTAGCTGCCGAGGTGAGGAAGAAGCTCAGGGATATACCGGAACATCCCGGCTACAGGGACGAAATATTGGCGTTCGTAAGGGAGAACAGTGGTATAAGTCATGCTGTCGCCAGTCTTGACGGATATGTCTCGAAGGCTGTGGATGCCTTGTCCGTGCTGCCTGACAGCAAGGCGAAGGACTATCTTGTGGAACTGGCATACTTTACGGCAAGGAGGTCGATGTGATGAGATTTGCGGATGTCATAGGAAACGGTGCTGTGGCCAAGGCGTTGTCGTCAATGGCGGACAGCGGCAGGGTCGCGCATGCGATGCTCCTTTATGAAAATGAGGGATGCGGTGCGCTGGCGCTGGCACTGGCCTATGTCCAGTATCTCAACTGCAGCAATCCTTCCGGCGGAGATTCATGCGGGGAATGTCCCTCATGCCGTCAGATGTCGAAGCTCATCCATCCTGATGTCCATTTCGTCTTCCCTGTCAATAAAGGCCCGAAGGCTTCCGATGACAAGCCCACATCGGAGTCGTATATAAAGTATTGGAGGGAGCTTGCCATTGCAGATCCGTATTTCAGGGAGGCGGACCTGCAGAAGGCCATAGGCATAGAGAGCAAGAACGGACTTATCGCTGTAGCGGAAGCGAAGTCGATAATATCGAAGCTTTCGCTTACGGCTGTGGCTGACGGATATAAGGCCGTGATATTCTATCTCCCGGAAAAGATGAATCAGGAGACTGCCAACAGGCTTCTGAAGATGGTGGAGGAACCGCCAGAAAAGACGCTTTTCATATTCATCACCCATGCGCCGGAGAAGGTGCTCCAGACCATTTTCTCACGATGCCAGAGCATCAGGGTGCTTCCTCTTTCGAAGGAAGAGCAGATGCTTGTGGAGGAGAGAAGACCGGAATCCGACAGGGATGAATACAATGAATTCATGGATCTCTTCTCGGATCTTATGAATTCCATAACTTCAAGGGATCTCTCCTCTGCTCTCGAGTGCGGAGAGATGATGGCCGCTTTGGAATCGCGTGAAAAGCAGAAAGCTTTTTGTACCTTTGCAGCCGATTGCATAAGGAAGATATTCATGATCAGACAGAATATGCCTCATCTGGCCGGAATCTCCGAGGAGGAGATGGCCTTTTATGAAGGTGTTTCGGAGAAATGCGCAGGCAGTTTCTGTACCAGGTCGATAACCAATATAGAGAAGGTCGTGTCAATGATCGACAGGAATGTGAATTCCAAGATACTGTTCTGCGACCTTGTCAACCGTTTGTTTTTAAGCATATGACAGAATCAAGGAAATATGATTGCTCCAGAGGCTGTGTGGTGGAGCGTTCCGAGGGTGGAGAGCTTGACTGCACATACCGTCAGGGATGCTGCAAGCTCGAGGTATATGACTGGCTTTCAGGTGTAAGCCAGGAGCAGTACAAGGATTATTTCGAGGTCCGTTTCAAGAACACCAGGAAGGGTATCTACAGGAACGGGTCAGGACAGAGCATCAAGACAGGAGACATGGTCATCGTCGAGGCTGCAAACGGTCACGATCTTGGCATCGTGACTCTTGAAGGCCCGGTGGTGGGCCGTCAGATGAAGTGCAAGCGCATCAATCCTGAGACCTATGAATTCAAGAGAATATACCGCAAGGCCAAACCTTTCGATATCGAAAGATGGCAGGAAGCCATCGCGAGGGAGCATGAGACCATGATCCGCTCAAGGCAGATTGCAGCCGAACTCGGTCTGGAGATGAAGATCGGAGACGTGGAGTTCCAGGGAGACGGAACCAAGGCCATATTCTACTACATTGCGGACGGACGTGTGGATTTCCGTCAGCTCATCAAGGTATTTGCCGAGGAATTCCGTATCAGGATCGAGATGAAGCAGATCGGAGCGCGCCAGGAAGCCGGCCTCATCGGCGGACTCGGCGTGTGCGGAAGGGAGCTGTGCTGTTCGAACTACATTTCGAGCTTCCAGTCTATAACCACTTCTGCGGCACGCTGTCAGGACCTTTCCCTGAACCCTCAGAAGCTTGCAGGTCAGTGCGGCAAACTGAAGTGCTGCCTCAATTACGAGACTGCGGCATATATGGATGCCCAGTCACGCATACCTAAGGTGCACAATCCTCTTGAGTTTGAGGACGGTCTTGCCTATCTGATGAAGACGGACATACTTCGTGAGATCATGTACTTCTCATATGACCCTCAGTCGCTTGCGAATCTTTATCCGCTTTATGCTGAAGATGTCTGGGACATTATAAGGATGAACCGCAACGGTGAGAGGCCGGCCTCATTGAAGAGTGATGACAGACCTTCGTCACCTGAGTTCGTTACGGCTGTGGGTGATGACAGCATCAGCCGTTTCGACGAGGCACGCAAGAAGAAGAAAAAGAAGAAGTCGCGTGGCGGTAACGGAGGACAGAAGAACGTTTCCGCGGAGTCCAAGGATGCTGCAAAGACCGAGCAGAGTGCCCAGGGTGAGCAGAAGAAGGAACATAAGGGAGGTCACAAGAGACATCACAGACATGGGAAAGGACAAACTTCGTAAATTTCGCGAAAACGAGACCTTCAGGTGTCTGATCCAGCCGGCGACTTCGGAAGTGCTGGGCTGTGACCATCCGATGAAGGGCTGCTGGGGAAGGGACTTCTTCGGCAATGACAATCCGATTGTTCTTGAACTCGGCTGTGGAAAAGGCGATTATACCATCGACCTGGCCGAAAGAAATCCTTCATGCAACTATATCGGCATAGACATCAAGGGAGCGCGTCTGTGGAAAGGGGCCAAATATGCAGAGGAACACGGACTCAGGAATGTAGGTTTCCTGCGCACTCGCATCGAATTCATAGAGTCTCTTTTCGCCAGAGATGAGGTCTCGGAAATATGGATCACCTTTGCTGACCCGCAGATCGGACGTGAGAAGAAGCGCCTCACCGCCCCTCTCTTCATGAACAGATACCGCAATTTCCTTAAATCCGACGGAATCATCCATCTGAAGACGGACAGCCGTTATCTGCATGAGTACTCCATCGCCATGGCCCGGCAGAACGGCCTTCATGTGCTTGCGGCAGCGACGGATATTTATGGAGCCGACAGGGAAAGACTCTATGAAAGCGAACTTTCTTCTGTGTGCGGCAGTGCGGCTGTAGATGCCCTTTTCGAGGTCCAGACCTTCTATGAATCACAGTATCTGGCTCAGGGGTTTCCGATCACATATCTTTCGTTTCTGGCCGACCATGAAGGGGAGTATGTCTCTCCTGAATGGGATGAGGACAGGTGGAAGGATGAAGGACACCATTTCGTCATACCTTCCGGACTTCCTGTCGCATCGAAATTTTACCCTGGTGTATAATTCCTGGTACGTAAATCTCTGATCTATAGTTTTTTACATATAACCGCGTGCTCCCTTTTGGCGGCACGCGGTTTTGTGTAACGTGTTGAATGACAGTAATTTGCTTACCATGCTTCATGCGATGCCGGTCCAGTGGATGCGGATTCCTTTACGTTCCATTCCGCGGAACCAGGTCATCTGACGTTTTGCGAACTGGTGGATTGCCGTTGCGAGCTGGGTACGCATCTCTTCGTATGTCAGTTGTCCAGTGACATATAGGGTGACGAATTTGTATTCGAGCCCGTAGTAGATGAGATCTTCGGCGGGTATGGGTTTATGGTCCGGTGCGAGAGCCGGGTGTGTGCCGTCTATGAGTCCGCGGATTTCATCCACCATTCCATCTTCGAGCCTGGTTTCGAGTCGTCTGTCTATCTTCGCGTTACGTTCCTCTCTTGTTACCAGTGTGCCGATGTAGTATGTTTTCTTAGGCAGGAATGTGGTGCGCTGTACAGGATGCTCTGCTTCGTAGATGGCTATTTCAAGCGCGCGTATGAGGCGTTTGCGGGTGTCGTAGTCCGTTGTGTTGTGGAGCGGCTTGAGCGAGGCGAGCTGTGTCACGAGTTCTTCGTCCGACTTTGTTTCGAGCTCGGCGCGGAGCTCTGGATTTGCCGGAACTTCCGGAAGGGAATATCCGCATGTGGCGGCTTCTATGTATAGTCCGCTGCCTCCGCAGAGAATAGGGATTCCGCCTCTGTCCACTATGTCCCTGTATGCCTTTTCGAAGTCCCTCTGGTATTCGAAGATGTTGTATTTCGTGCCGGCATCGACTATGTCCATGAGGTGATAGGGGATTTCTTCATATTCTGCGAGGTCCTTTCCTGTGCCTATGTCCATTCCGCGATATACCTGACGTGAGTCAGCGGAGATTATCTCTGCGCCGGCAGTCCGGCAGGATGGGGCAGCGGAAAGAACCCCTCCCACGACTTCGTCGCGGGCCCCTCCCCCTGCGGCCCGAGGGGTAGCACGGTTTTGAATACCGCTGCTGCCCCCATGAAAATGGCTCCAG
>JAFQAR010000030.1 GCA_017399905.1 Bacteroidales bacterium | reverse complement strand
TTCCGGACTCCCCGCCACATGTTCTTCCTGCTCCGTATAGTCGCCCTTCGAGAAAAACTTTTCCTGTGCCTCACCGTAAGCTCCCGCCACATAATCCCAACCGTAACCGTTGAGCGGCTTCTCTTTGATTGCCTGTACGGACACTTTCCACATCAGCAACCGTCCGTCGGCAGAATCCTTCTTCATCTGATACGTACCGAAAAGAGCAACGGACAAGGTAACGACAAGACCTATCGTCAGGACTTTATGCTTTCTAAGCCATACCGTAATTTGCTTCTTGTAATGCATCCAGCCAACATAGGTTGAAGCGACTGCCGCAGCTATCCATGCAGAACGGCTCATGCCGGCAGGAAGCACACAAAGCATCAGCAACAGCACTCCCAAGGCGATATATCCTCCAACGCTCTTTCTCCGTTCCAGACATTCATGCAGGCAAACGGGAAAGCACATTGCCAAAAAGCCCGAGTAAGGGCCGGGATTGTAAAAGGAACCCGTCAGCGCATAAAGCGAATGATTGGAGGATGTATAGCCATACACCTGGCACAGGCCCCAAACAGTTTCTATCGCTCCGGCGAGTATCAGCAGCCAAGTGAGCAGAAAGCCCAATACTGTCATTCCTTTCATAAACATTGAGCCATTAAATCATTTACCATTTCCTTGCACTAACATATTCCCCCTCATGGATCATACCTACCGGCTGACTGCCCTTTGAGGTTTGTTTACGGTAATGGAGTAAGGCATTCTTAGGGATATTGGTATAGGTCTGTGTGGTATCCGTACAGGAATCATAGTCCAGTTGAACAAAGCCATTGGCTTCCTTGTCCCAATAATACAGGATGCGCAACGGCTCATCCTCCTTGCGAGTAAAGGTATAGTTTGTCCTTGTTCCCGTATCCGTATCCAACAGGAAAGAACCGCCCTTGCCATCCGTATAGAAAGGAACTCCCACCATGCGAAGGCCGTTACGGCTTTCGGCCTCGGCTACCATCAGGAAATTACGGCCGGACACATCCTCAAAGACGGCATGCCCCTTGCCGTCCGCACGGCCCACCGCTATCGGAGTCCAGCGGAAATGGTTATAGGTACACAGATAGAACTGACGACCTTCCTTGTAGTCGCTTCCCGGTATCGGAACATGCAGGGTATGGGCAGGAATCAGACGGCCGCCCGTCACATCACGCAGAAGCGGACTTTTCAGGAAAGTGACATAACCGTCATCCTCCGTTGCCGACAGCGAAAGGTCGGCTTCATAAACACTCCTGTAAACTTTGGCCGGACGAAGAATCTCTTTTCTCATCAAGTCGTATTGCAACGAATCCGAAAGGTTCTCTCCCGGATCAAAGTCAAAGAAGCCGTCCTTCAGCTTTACTGCCGTCCAGAAATGGCTGTTGTCCATCCGTGTCCAGACCGTCTGATGGCGAACGATAGGAAGACCGACCGCACGCATCACATAAATCATGTAATTGCAGAGCGCATCGCAAGCGCCCGTCTTGGCACGAAGCGTTTCTTCT
>JAFQAR010000006.1 GCA_017399905.1 Bacteroidales bacterium | reverse complement strand
TGCAGAGGTGGAGGCTAAGCTCTACAACGCTCTCAAGGGATTCTTCGCAAAAGAACTCACATTTGCCGAGTTTACTTCAACCCTCGACAACCCTAACGGTATCATCAGCTCTGACAAGGTCGGACCAACCATCGCCAACGATATCACAAGAGACGCTATCATCGCTGTGATCATCGCCCTCTTCGTGATCTTCGCTTATATCGCTGTACGTTTCCGCGGATGGACCTGGGGTCTCGGTGGTGTGACAGGTCTTGCACACACAGCACTCATCGTGATCGGCTTCTTCTCACTCTTCTCAGGAATACTTCCTTTCAGCCTTGACGTCGACCAGACATTCATCGCTGCGATCCTGACGATCATCGGTTACGCTATCAACGATACAGTGGTTATCTTCGACCGTATCCGTGAGTACAAGGAGCTTCATCCGAAGGCAGACTTCCGTCAGAACGTGAACGAGGCTCTCAACAGCACTCTCTCACGTACTATGAACACATCACTCACTACCCTCGTTACAATGCTTGCAATCGCAATCTTCGGCGGTGAGGTGATCAGAGGTCTTGCAGTTGCCCTTATCCTCGGTATCGTGATCGGTACTTACGCTTCTATCTTCATCGCAACACCTATCATGTTCGATGTTACAAAGAAGGCAGAGGCTAAGAAAGAGCAGAAATAATCCATACGGATAAATACTGAATGAGCGGCCCATTTTGATGTGGGCCGCTCATTGTATGTTTTCCATGCAACCTTTTCACAAACGGCTGCATCTACTATATATTTAACCATCAAAAATCAGATAATCATGAAAAGATTACTTATGCTTGCTGCAAGCGTGATTGCAGCACTTGGCCTGACTTCATGTGAGAAAGAGCCTTCAAAGGCAATTGTAGGTACATGGGAAGCGGTAAAGATTGAAGCTAACGTTCTTGGCGTAAACATGAGTTACAACATGACCGATCTCAACACAAGAATGGAACTGACCTTCAAGAAAGACGGAACGGGCACAATCCTTACAGAGTCTGAGAAGAAGAGCGAAACAACTGCTTTCGAGTATTCTGTGAACGGAGACAATCTTTCCCTTACCGAAGAAGGCAGCACATCCGGCATTCCTGTTTCATTCGACAAGAAGACGATGACAATGGAATTGAGCGGAGAAAGATTCGGACTTGGAAACACAAACGTGAAGGTACACTTTGTGAAAATGTAAGAAGCCTATGGCTGATGACAGAGCGACCAGAAACGGCCGCTCTTTTTTGTTGATAAGTTTGTTTGATACATAGGGGCATTTTGCGTAATTTTGCCATCCTTACACTAACAGATTTTTCGCTATGTCATTCGTCCATCTTCACGTACATACGCAGTATTCCATTCTCGACGGTCAGGCGTCGATCGCAGCCCTGTTTGAAAGAGCGAAGGAGCTCGAAATGCCGGCACTGGCGATCACCGACCACGGAAACATGTACGGTGTGAAGGAGTTCCTGAAGGTGGCGAAGAAATACCCCGACATCAAGCCCATCATAGGATGTGAGGTCTATGTGACCAGACACTATGACCACAAGCTGAAGGACAAGGACCACAGAAGCTATTTCCACCTCATCCTTCTTGCGAAGAACTACGACGGATACAGGAATCTCATGAAGATCGTGTCGACCGGTCATATCGAAGGAAAATACTACGAGAAGCCGCGTGTGAGCCATGAGGTCGTGGAGAAATATTCGGAAGGTCTGGTGTGCTGCTCGGCATGTATCGCCGGAGAGATTCCGAGGGCAATCATCGCCGGAGACATGGCGGGAGCAGAAAAGGCCATAGAATGGCATAAGAAGGTCTTTGGAGACGATTTCTACCTGGAGGTGCAGGAACATAAGACACAGGTACCGGGACAGTCCCAGGAGGTCTACGAGCGCCAGGTCGTGGCCAACGAAGGAATATTCGAGCTGGCCGCAAAGACGGGAACGAAGGTCGTGGCGACGAACGACGTGCACTTCGTGCGCAAGGAGGACAGCCAGGCCCATGACCGCCTCATCTGCCTCACCACAAACACATTCGTGGACGATCCGGACCGAATGAGATACACCCAGCAGGAGTACCTCAAGAGCGAGGAGGAGATGCTCGACATCTTCTACAAGCATCCCGAGACCCTCAGCAACACACTCGAGGTAGCGGAAAAGATCCAGAGCTACAAGATAGACAAGGACCCTATCCTTCCGAAGTTCGACCTTCCGGAGGAGTTCCTTGCCGACATAGACACATACCTTGAGAGATACAAATCCATCATCGACGAAGGCCGATGCGACAAGAACGGAAACGAGCGAGGAGAGGAGTTCTGCCGCTCGGTCGCATATCTTTGCCACCTCACCTACAAGGGAGCGCACTGGAGATACGGAGACACTCTGACGGACGAACAGGCGGAACGTATCGAATTCGAGCTCAAGACCATCTGCAAGATGGGCTTCCCGGATTACTTCCTCATCGTCCAGGACTTCATCGCCGCAGCACGCAGCGAAGGCATTTCCGTGGGTCCGGGACGTGGTTCCGCTGCCGGATCGGCCGTAGCCTACTGTCTGAAGATCACCAACATAGACCCGATAAAGTACGACCTCCTCTTCGAGCGATTCCTCAACCCTGACCGAATCAACATGCCCGATGTCGACATCGATTTTGACGACGACGGACGATACAGGGTGTTCCAGTACATCGAGGAAAAATACGGAAAGGAGCAGATCTCCCATGTGATCACCTACGGAACGATGGCCGCGAAAAGCGCCATCAAGGACGTCGCACGCGTAAGCCGCATGTCCATCGACGAATCCAACAGGCTCACCAAGCTCGTGCCGGACAAGCCGTTCGAAGCCACCGTCATCGAAGACGGCAAGAAAGTGACGAAGGAGTTCAAGCCGAAGCTCTCGAACTGCCTCAAGTACGGAGAGCTGAAGGACGAGCTGGAAAACGGTAACGAGCAGACGAAGGAAGTGCTCACATACGCAGGAAAGCTCGAGGGCTGCATCCGCCAGACCGGAGTGCACGCCTGCGCGATGATCATCGGAAGAAGCAACCTCACCGAATATATCCCTATCTCCATAGCCAATGACAAGCTCACCGGTGAGGAAGTATGGGTATCGCAGTATGACGGCCACTACATCGAAGAGGTCGGCATGCTCAAGATGGACTTCCTCGGACTCAGGACCCTTTCGATCATAAAGGAATGTCAGGCCAACATAAAGAAGCGTCACGGAATCGAATTCGACATCGAGAAGATCGACATCAACGACCCTCTGACTTATGAGCTTTACAGCCGCGGAGACACCACCAGCGTCTTCCAGTTCGAATCTCCGGGAATGAAGGAGTGGCTCATAAAGCTCCAGCCGACACGTTTCGAGGATCTCATCGCGATGAACGCCCTCTACCGTCCGGGCCCGATGGACTACATCCCTGACTTCGTCGAAAGGAAGCAGGGACGTCAGCCTATCGTATACGACCTTCCGGAGATGGAGGAAACCCTTCAGGACACCTACGGTATCACCGTATACCAGGAGCAGGTGATGCTTCTTTCGCGTAAGCTCGCCGGCTTCACCAGAGGTCAGGCCGATACGCTCCGCAAGGCCATGGGTAAGAAGCTCAAGGACGTCCTGGACGGCCTCAAGGGCCTCTTCCTCGAAGGAGGAACGAAGAACGGCCACCCTAAGGACATGCTCGAGAAGATATGGGCGGACTGGGAGAAGTTCGCATCCTATGCCTTCAACAAGTCCCACGCGACCTGCTATGCTTGGGTCAGCTATCAGACAGGCTGGCTCAAGGCCCACTACCCTGCCGAATTCCAGGCGGCCAACCTGACCAAGAACCTCTCCAACATGGACGAGATCAAGAAGATCATGGACGACTGCAAGAAGAACGGCATCAAGGTGCTCAATCCGGACATCAACGAGTCCGACGCACGCTTTACCGTGAACAAGCAGGGGGAAATCCGCTTCGGTCTCGGAGGCATCAAGGGATTCGGAGACAACATCGTCCGCGCCATCCTCGCCGAACGTGAGGAAAACGGCCTTTTCCAGGACATATTCGACTTCGTCGAGCGCATGTCCGGCATCGTCAACAGAAAGGCGTTCGAATCGCTCCTCCACTCCGGAGCATTCGACAGCTTCGGCATATCCCGCAGACAGTACATGCTGCCTTGCAAGAGCGGAGACACCTTCCTCGATACCCTCATCAGATATGGTGAACTTTTCAAGAAGGACAGTATGGAAAGCGCAGTCTCACTCTTCGGAGAAGTCGAGGAAATGAAGCCTGAAAGGCCTGAAGTTCCGGCTATGGTCGGAGAAGAGGATATCCTCGAAAGGCTCCAGATGGAAAAGGAGCTCGTGGGAATGTATCTCTCGTCGCATCCGCTGGACCGCTACAGCTTCGAAATGGAGAACTTCACCACCTGCCAGATCGGAGAACTTGAAGCCCTGATCAGCGATTGCGAAGCGAAGAAGACAAAGCAGAAGGTCAATATTGCCGGATTCATAATCTCCACCGAAACCAGGCAGACGAAGACCGGAAGGCCTTGGTCAAAGACCGTCATCGAAGACTTCAGCGGCAGCTACGAGATAGCTCTATTCGGCAAGGACCATGAGAACTTCATGAACTACATGCAGCTGCATAACGCCATATTCATCGAAGGCGAGATCGACGAAAAATACTACATCAAGCCGGAGGAAAGGGCGCAGGGAAAGACCTCGCCATACGCGTTCAAGCTGAAGAAGGTAATGCTGCTTGGCAATGTGACCGACACCTACATCAAGGGCTTCGCCATCAAAATCACCACACCGATGCTCTCGCCTGAATTCCGCGAGAACCTCGTGAAGATGATAAAGAAGAACAAGGGTAACGTGCCTCTCACGATGTACCTCTACGATCCGGAGAAGAAATGGAACATCGAATTCCTCTCAAGGAAGTTCCGCGTGGCGGTCACAGACCAGCTCATCGAAGACCTCCGCAAGCTCCAGATCCGCTACTCCGTCCTGAAGAAGTAGGAGCTATCCCGGAAAAATCTTCAGAATATCCTTCTTCCTCTTCGACTTGATGGTCATGACGGTCCTCTTGTCGGAGAGGAGCATCCTGGCTGTTTCGTTCGGCTCCAGACCGATGCCGATCATGAAGATTATGCATTTTTCCAAGGCTGTATATGGAAGGTCGTCAACCTTTCCCATTTTAGGGTAGCTTCTGATGAATTCTTCTGAAGTCAGAACTGAATAAATCTTTTCTCTGTATAGACCGATCTTGTCGTCAATGACCTCGTCGGAATAGGAC
>JAFQAR010000029.1 GCA_017399905.1 Bacteroidales bacterium | reverse complement strand
TATGCTACTTTTGAAACGATTTCGTGGGTACTGTCCCGGTTTCGAATGCGTTCATCCTCTTGATAAACGTAAGGAGCAATCATATCTTGCGTATTATCTTGCATACTATCTTCCTTTCTGTCTTTACTCCTCTCGGAGTACTAGATTATACTTTTCCATTTTCATCTCCAGCTCTTGCAGGGAGTGCCACCCTAAATTTCTTATTCTCAACAAACTCTCTTTAGATAAATCCAGCAGTTGTCCCACCGTGTTGATGTTCGCACGTCTCAGGCAATTATAAAGACGCACACTCAGATCCAGGATGTTCACGGATGCCTCCTCAATCGGAATGGTGGAATCATCTTCCTGCTGTTGATAGGGATTGCTTAGCAGCGGTGCTTGGGCCCCCATACCGCCGTTCCTAAATCCTTCCTTGTACCCCTGATTGTAGAATAATTCTCGGCAGCTCTCCCGGTATCTTTCCATCTGCGCTACCACACCATACCGAAGTAATGCGAAACGAGCAGGATGACGCAGCTTCCGTATTGCCTTATCATGGATCTGCCGGATCCGCTCCGATTGCAGTCCGAATTTCTCCCCGATCGCACGGTAGGTCAGAGCCATCTGGTAGCGGTATCGCAAGACTTGTTCTTCTCTGTCCGTAATTGTGGAGATCAGCACATACTCCAAAGCTCCACGGTAATCTGCCGGAAGGCTCTCTTCTGTGACTTCATCGTCCCTTGTGATTGCCTTGTAAACATTGAAAGGCCATTCGTTCTTATCGACCCATTTGCTCATAATTAACCTCCTATTTTTCTGGCACAACGGCCACGATTTGGTTTTCAGAGACAAAGGGATGTTCCCAATATCTTGAATCAAGTGAGTTTTGCCTATTGTCTCCCAGCAGGAAATAGCATCCCGGCGGCACGCGAATCTGAGTTTCGTCCCGATTCGGTATAGGGAGGGATGTCATATACTCCAGACTGGAATAATCAACGATGTCTCCTGGTCCTGCTGCCACGCGTTTCACCTGCAGGACTCCGTCCTTCTCGAAAATAACAATGTCGCCAACTTCAGGCGTATCATGGATGCGCAGGCCAATAAGGAAGCTGCCTTCCTGCAAGGTCGGCTCCATAGATGCCGAAGGTACATATCCGATCAGGATCACAAACCGCAGCAGTAGATAGAATAAGAGGGTCAACACCACCGGAACGATCCAGGGTTTGACCCTCTTCCATATTGTCTTCATCATGCAGCCTCCGAACACATATATTCCTGCAGTTCAGGGATGCTCTTCAGGTATCTTCGAGCCCTGGTCATCCACATACGAACAGTTGCCGCCTCGGCGCACAGCAGTTTTGCGATTTCCTTGCTGTTATACCCCTGGATCGTAAGCTCCAGGCAAGTGATTCCTCTTGCAGCAGCTTCGGAAGCATCAGCCTTTGCCTGCTGGAGAAGGTGGCGCAATTCTGTCTCTCGCAGAGGGTCCTGTTCGGAAGACCGGGCGTCGACGACGGCGTCGATCGTATCGGAACCCTGCTCTTTCTGAATCAGTCTGGTACAGCGGGCTAATTCATCGCAGATCTCATTCCAGATCAGCCTATATGCATAAGTCGAG
>JAFQAR010000028.1 GCA_017399905.1 Bacteroidales bacterium | reverse complement strand
GCGCTCTACCCCTGAGCTACACTGGCGTAGTTTGAGCGGAAGACGAGGTTCGAACCCGCGACCCTCAGCTTGGAAGGCTGATGCTCTACCGACTGAGCTACTTCCGCAATTTCTTCAAAAAATCTCTTTTTCAAAGTAAAAGCCCGATCGGTTGTTTCGGGCTTTTTGTGGGAGAAGATGGATTCGAACCACCGAAGGTAAAAACCAGCAGATTTACAGTCTGCCCCATTTGGCCACTCTGGTATTCTCCCAAAATTCATTTAGAACTTTTGAGCCGATGGAGGGAATCGAACCCACGACCCCGAGATTACAAATCACGTGCTCTGGCCAACTGAGCTACATCGGCATTGTTGTTTTCCCTGTCAGGAGCGTTTCTTTCCTTAAGGGATTGCAAAGGTAGACATTATTTTTAATTCTGCAAAACTTTTTTGTCTTTTTTGCATTTTTTTTCAAAGGCCTTTTTCATGCTCGCCAGTATGCGGTCTGTGCTCAGCCCGCAATCCTCGCGCAGCTCTTCCTGAGTGCCCTGAGGAATGTATCTGTCAGGAATTCCTATTGCAGTCACTTCCGGTCTCGACTCCTCTCTTGATGCCATGTATTCGCACACGGCTCCGTTCAGTCCGCCCTTAAGACATCCGTCCTCTATGGTGATGACATGAGTGAAGCCTTCGGCGACTTCCTTGAGGATATCGATGTCAACCGGCTTTATATACCTTATATTATATATGGCCGGATTCCAGCCTGTCTCCTGCTTCATCATCTCCGCAGCTTCGACGGCGCGGTTTGCCGACGGGCCGGCTGCGATTACGGCAACATCAGAGCCTTCCATAAGCATCTCACCCTTGCCCGGTTCGAGCACCTCGTACTCCGCTGTCTTCCAGTCCGAGCCCTCGCCGTATCCTCTCGGATATCTGATTATGAAAGGACCTGTTGACGATTTCATTCCCGTATACATCATCATCTTCAGTTCTGTCTCGTCCTTAGGGGCGGCTATGACTGCGCCTGGTATTGTCCTGTATACCGCCATGTCGAAACATCCGTGGTGGGTCGGACCGTCTTCTCCGACGATGCCGCTTCTGTCCAGGCAAAGAACGACAGGAAGTTCCTGAAGGGCGATGTCGTGAATTATCTGGTCGTAAGCTCTCTGCGAGAATGATGAGTATATGTTGCAGAAAGGCTTGAGGCCTCCTGCGGCCAGGCCCGCCGAGAATGTCACTGCATGCTCCTCTTCGATGCCTACATCGAAGAATCTTTCCGGCATCTTCGAGGCAAGGAGGTTCATTCCGCATCCTGATGCCATCGCAGGGGTGATTCCCACCACTCTGCCGTCCATTCCGGCGAGTTCCAGCAGGACTTGTCCGAAAACATCCTGATATCTGCTTTCTCCCTTCTTGCTCTTCTGCCTCATTCCCGTTTCGGGGTCGAAAATGCCGGGTGCATGCCAGGTCGTCTGGTCTGCTTCGGCCGGAGCATAGCCCTTTCCCTTCATCGTCATGGCATGGAGCATCAGCGGCCCTCCCAGGTCCTTGAGCTTCTTGAGAGTCTCAACAACCTGAACTATGTCGTTTCCATCGATAGGACCGAAGTACCTGAATCCCATGGCCTGGAAAAGATGTCCTCCGCTTCCTCTTACAAGATGAGACTTCGTCGTGGCCACAACTTTCTGGACAGCTTTTCTGAACCAGCCGTCTCCCAGCCTGTCCCATACCTGCTTCTTGGCCCTGTTGTAGCGTGGGTCCGTGGTGACCTTGAGGAGATATTCGTGCAGGGCTCCTATGTTCCTGTCGATGGATATGTTGTTGTCGTTGAGTATGACGAGGATGTCGGATTTGCTGGCTCCGGCGTTGTTCAGGCCTTCAAAGGCCATTCCTCCCGTAAGGGAGCCGTCTCCGATCAAAGCGACTGACTTCTGCTTCAGTCCCAGCACCTTGGCGGCTTCTGCAAAGCCGAGCGCTGCGGATATGGATGTTGATGAATGACCGGCGCCGAAAGCATCGTATTCGCTTTCCGAGCGTTTAGGGAATCCGCTGATGCCGTCCTTCATCCTGTTCATGCGGAAAGCTTCCCGCCTTCCTGTAATTATCTTGTGTGCGTAAGCCTGATGTCCTACGTCGAACACAAGCTTGTCCTCAGGGGCGTCATAAACGTAGTGCAGGCCGACCATGAGTTCGACCGCACCGAGGCTCGATCCGAGATGTCCTGGATTTACAGAACAACATTCGATCATGTAACGGCGTATTTCCGCGCAGAGCTCACGCAGGTCTTCGATGCTGAAGCCTTTGATGTCCTTCGGGGAATTGACCTTGTCCAGAAGCCTGTATTTTGCTGATTCCTCTCCCATATCGTCTCTTTAAATCATGCGAAGTTACTACTTTATTCCGACATTCTGAAATCTGTTTTGCCTATTAAATCAAAAACAGCTATCTTCGCAAATCCTGTTTCGGAAATCAAAAACATCATAATATCATGGCAGAAACAATCAAAAAGTATCTTAACGACAGCTTCGCTGCAAGGTGGGCTGCCCTTATCCTCATTGCATTGGCGATGTTCTTCGCATACATGTTCGTCGATGTGATGTCACCGCTGCAGTCCCTCATCGAGTCTTCACGAGGCTGGGACAGCTCCGTTTTCGGAACATATGCGGCATCGGAATATATGCTCAATGTGTTCGGCTTCCTCATCCTTGCCGGCATCATCCTCGACAAGATGGGCGTCCGTTTCACCGGAATACTTTCGACATCCCTCATGGTTGCAGGTGCGGCTATAAAGTATGTGGCCATAACCGAGTGGTTCCAGGCTACATCATTCTGCGGCTGGCTCGACTCATGGTGGGTGGCGATGCCCGGAAGCGCAAAGCTCGCGTCCCTCGGTTGCATGATCTTCGGCTGCGGTTGCGAAATGGCGGGCATCACGGTGTCCAAGGCCATTGCAAAGTGGTTCGAGGGCAAGGAGATGGCTCTTGCAATGGGACTCGAGATGGCTATCGCCCGTCTCGGCGTGTTCGCAGTGCTCTCTGCGTCACCACGACTTGCAGAAAAGTTCGGCAACGTGGAGGCTCCTATCCTCTTCTGTGTGGTTCTTCTCCTCATCGGACTCATCAACTTCATCGTGTTCTCGGTGATGGATGCCAAGCTCGACAGGCAGAAGGGTATAGTTGCAGGTGGAGAGTCTGAGGAGGAATTCAAGGTGAGCGACCTTGGAAAGATCTTCCGCAGCAAGATGTTCTGGCTTGTGGCCCTTCTCTGCGTACTCTATTATTCGGCTATCTTCCCGTTCCAGAGATATGCTACGAACTTCCTTGAAGTCACTCTGAACATCCCTACCACTGAGGCTGCCGACCTGTTCAGGTGGTTCCCTATCCTCGCGATGGTACTTACTCCTTTCCTCGGTGCATTCCTTGACAACAAGGGAAAGGGTGCGACAATGCTCATGCTCGGTGCCATCATAATGATAGTCTGCCATCTCAGCTTCGCGTTCCTGCTCCCTATGTTCCCGAGCAAGTGGTTCGCACTGCTCCTTATCGTGGTGCTCGGCGTATCCTTCTCGCTCGTTCCTGCGGCTCTCTGGCCATCCGTGCCTAAGATCATCGATCCTGTGATCCTCGGAAGTGCATATTCGCTCATCTTCTGGATCCAGAACATAGGTCTCTGCCTCGTGCCTCTCCTTATCGGAGTCGTGCTCAAGTCTACCGGAGGATACCTTGCACCGATGTGCATCTTCGCTTCATTCGGAGTGCTCGCATTCATCATGTCATTCTTCCTCAAGGTTGAGGACAGACGCAAGGGATACGGTCTCGAACTTCCTAACATAAAGAAATGATGTCAACCCTCAAGAATACTCTGAGGGACAACAGGTGGGCATGCTGGCTTGTGCTGGCATGCCTTGTTGTTCCTATGTTCGCCTCATATTTCTTCGACGACATGTTCTCGTCGCTTTCCGAGCTTTTCAAGAATCCGGAATATCTTGAACTCGGATGGGATATGGCGGATTACGGCTTCTATGCCAGCGGATATTCCTTTCTGTGCATATGGGGAGGCCTGATTGTCTGCGGGGCCCTTCTCGACAAGTTCGGCGTGCGTCTTGTCGGTTCTGTCTTCGTCGGCATGATGGTCGGCGGAGCAGCTCTCGTCACCTTCGCGATCTCAGCCGGATTCAGACCTGAGACATCCCTGACCATCGCATATGTCGGCTGCATGCTGTTCGGACTCGGCAGCGAGATCGCCGGAGTCTCAGTCACGCGTTCGATCGCTAAATGGTTCAAGGGCAGGAACATGGCTCTCGCCATGGGACTTCAGCTTGCCATAGCCCGCTTCGGTACGGCGACAGCCATAATCGTTGCGCCGATGATAGTGAAGCAGAAGGCGATAGGGGAGATGTACACTCTGGCGGAAACCAACAGGCCGGCCCTTATCGGCCTCGCTGTCCTCGCTCTTGGAGCGCTTCTCTGGGCGATATTCGTGGCGTTCGACGCAAGATTCGACAGGGAAACGGGAGAATCGGACAAGGTCGTGACGGCTGAAGAGGACAAGTTCAGGTTTTCAGATATCTGGAAGGTCCTGAGCAACCCCCGATTTCTGATGATAGCACTTCTTTGCGTCACATTCTACTGCTGCGTCATCAGATTCAAGAAGTTCGGTGTTTCTATCCTTCTTCCGCTCTTCGGCGTAGACCTGGACATTGCAACTGTGCTTCTTGCCATGATCCCGTTCTTTACGATACTTTTCACTCCTCTTTTCGGAGCCCTTGTAGATAAGGTGGGAAAGGCGACTCTGTGGATGATAGTAGGTTCCGCCCTTGTGCTGGTATCACATCTGATCATCACCTTCGCTCCTCAGGGAGTTCCTTTCTATGCCTACATTGCGATCGCTCTTCTTGGCATAGGTTACTCCCTCGTGCCGTCAGCAATGTGGCCTTCCGTGCCTAAGATCATTCCGGAAAAGAATCTCGGTACAGCGTATTCCCTCATCTACTGGGTGCAGAACATGGGAATGTGGATAGTCCCTATCTATATAGGAAGAATTTTCACAAAGGTCATAACCGAGCCGGGCAATCATGCCCAGGAGGTTTCGGCGGCGATAAGTGCGGAATGGATATTCATATTCCTCGGAGTTGTAGCCATCGCCGTAGCGCTCATGCTGTTCTTCTCCTCACGCAGGCATCCGGAACTTTCTCTGGATGAACCGGCCGGCAAATGACGGACAAATTCCTGCGGTTGATACGATAATTAAATATTTTGATACGATTCTGTTAGTTATTCATAAGGATTGTAATTATAATTGTAGAAATCAAATCTATCCTTATGAACATACTGAAACAGACCGTGATAGCAGCCTTGTCCGCAGGGCTGATGATGTCGTGTTCTCAAGGAAATGACGTACCTCTGGTATTCGATTCCGAGAACACGGCTTCTTCGTATGATGCCCCTGAGCTCCCGTCGCTTGATGAGCTTGAGGTTGTGGAGACCCTTCCGGATCCTTTCCTTTTTGCAGATGGCAGACGTGAGGTACGCAGATACGGACAGTGGGAAAAGAGGCGTGCGGAGATTCTCGCCCAGCTCCAGCATTATGAGGTGGGCTTCAAGCCTGAAACTCCGCGTGAGGCTGTCTCGGCCCGGCTGGCAGGAGATACTCTTGTTACTGAAATAACAGTGAACGGGGAGACCCTTGCGATCCGTTCCATCATAAACTATCCTGAAGGGGAGGGACCCTTCCCTGCAATAATAGGCATCGGAATGGGCGCAGGAAGTCTTCCAAGGCATATTTTTGAAGAGAGAGGCATCGCCATGATAAGCTTCCCGTTCTGGGAAGTCATGTCACATACGCAGAAAAGGGGAGAGGAACCTATAAACAGACTCTATCCGGACCAGCTTGAGATCGGCAGCTATGCCGCATGGCCGTGGGGCGTCAGCAGGGTGCTGGATGCTCTTGAGATTCTCGGAGCGGAAAGCCGTATAGATATGGAGCACCTCGCCATTTCCGGCTGTTCGTTCGCCGGAAAGATGGCCTTGTGGGCTGGAGCGATGGATGAGCGTATAGCGCTGACCATCGCGCAGGAACCGGGCGGAGGTGGAGCTGCGTCATGGAGGGTTTCGGAAACCCTCGGCAATGTGGAGACCCTCGGCCGCACGAACTATTCGTGGTTCAAGGAAAGCATGAGGATGTTCAGCGAAGAGAATGTGACGCGTCTTCCGGTCGATCATCATGAGCTCTGTGCATTGGTGGCACCGCGCGCCCTTCTCGTATTCGGAAACCCTGACTATGAATGGCTGGCTGACGAGTCAGGCTATGTCTCATGTGTGGCGGCAAGGAAGGTCTGGGAGAGGTTCGGCATTGCCGACAGGATGGGATATTCATTCATCGACGGACATATGCATTGCATGCTGCCGGAATCGCAGTGGTCTGAGCTTGAGGCTTTTGTGGACAGGTTCCTTCTTGGAAAGGATGTGCAGACAGATGTCCGTACGGCCCCTATGTTCGAAGATGTCGATGTCAATAAATGGATAAACTGGTAAACATGACTCATATGAAAAGATTTATTCTGCTCTTCGTTTCCCTGCTCTGCATCGTGCATGTGCATGCGCAGGACCCTGATTTCCATATCTATCTCTGCTTCGGACAGTCGAATATGGAAGGCAATGCCCGTATTGAAGCCTGCGATCTCGAAGGTGTGAGCGGACGCTTCCTCATGATGGCTGCCGTGGACGATCAGGAACGCGGCCGTGTCAAGGGAGAATGGTATACTGCTGTACCGCCTCTATGCCGTCAGTATACCGGACTGACCCCGGCAGATTATTTCGGAAGGACCCTTGTCGAGACCCTTCCTGATAATGTCAGGGTCGGTGTCATCAATGTAGCGGTAGGAGGCTGTCACATCGAGACCTTCCTTCCGGACAGCATTGCCGCTTATGTGGAGAAACGTGCTCCCCATTGGATGAAAGGCATGCTTGAGGCATACGACAACGATCCGTACGCAAGGCTCATAGAACTTGCAAAGCTTGCTCAGAAGGATGGTGTGATCAAGGGTATCCTTGTCCATCAGGGAGAATCCAATACAGGTGATCCGCGCTGGCCTTATCAGCTCAAGAGGGTGTATTCCAATATCTTACGTGATCTCGGACTGCAGGGACAGAATATCCCGCTGCTTGTCGGAGAGGTCGTCAATTCGGACAGGGGAGGAATATGTGCTGCGCATAATGACGTAATCGCACGCGTGCCGTCAGTAATACCTCAGGCTCATGTGATCAGCTCAAGCGGATGTACAAATGCCTTCGACCTCCTCCATTTCGATGCTGCCGGATATCGCGAGCTTGGCAGAAGGTATGGTCGCAAGATGCTTCAGCTCCTCGGTTACGATGTGCCTCAGGTTACATGGAGAGACAGCAGTTTCGAGCCTCATATCATCCAGCCGGGAGGACGCATAACCTTCAACCACAGGGCACCTGAGGCATCGAAGGTCGAGCTGTCCGGTCAGTTCATGGACGGAAACAGACCTATGGTACGCAACAGCGAAGGAATATGGAGCATTACCGTCAAGCCTCCGAAAGCGGATATATATCCATACAATTTCATCGTTGACGGAGTGGCCGTACAGGCCCAGAACAATCCGGACATCTTCCCTAACGAGAACTTCAAGGCAAGCCTTGTCGAGATTCCAGATCCTGAGGCTCTCTACACTGTGAACGATGTTCCGCATGGCAAGGTGCAGTACTGTACATACCGTTCGGATGTGCTCGGAACAGACAGACCGCTTCTTGTCTATACTCCTGCCGGATATGAGAAAGGAAACCGTAAATATCCGGTGTTCTATCTTGTAAGCGGTACTACGGATACTGAAGAGACCTGGTTCAAGGTGGGCAAGGTCAATGTCATACTTGACAATCTCATCGCTCAGGGCAAGGCCGTCCCTATGATTGTAGTCATGCCGTACGGCAACATGATGGGAGGTACTCCTTCTCCGACCTCGCTTGCGGCAGCAAAGATGTATCAGACCTTCTCGAAAGAGATGACGGAATGTATAATGCCATATGTGGAATCGAATTTCCGCACCAAGACGGGACGCGAGAACCGTGCGATTGCAGGTTTTTCGCGCGGCGGAGGCCAGTCTCTGTACACCGTCTATTCTAACTTCGACAAATTCGCATGGCTTGCGTCATACAGCGCTTACCTGACTCCGGAAGTCATGGACCTGTATTTCCCTGACCTGAAGACCATGATACCGCAGCTGAGGCTGATGTGGTTCGGTGTCGGAACCTCGGACTTCCTCTATCAGAATGTGCTTGACCATCAGGCATATTTCGACGGAAAGGGCATACCGTATGAAAAGATGTTCACCGAAGGCGGACATACATGGATGAATGCCCGTACATATCTTGCAGAAACCCTTCAAAAATTCTTCAAATGAAAAGACTGATCATATTGGCCGCAATGCTTGGCCTGGCTGCATGCGCTCAGCCGCAGAGTGAGACAGATCTTCCTGAAAACGTGATAGTCTCAGGAACGAATCCTGTCATCACAAACCAGTTTACCGCAGATCCTACAGCGCGTGTGTTCAACGGAAAGATCTACATGTATCCTTCGCATGACATTCCAAGCGTCATCACTCATTATGATGGTTCGGCATGGTTCAGTATGGAGGATTATCATGTGTTTTCATCTGAAGACCTTACTACATGGACAGACCATGGAGTCATAATAAGGCAGGAGGATGTCCCTTGGGGCAAGCATGACGCATACTCGATGTGGGCTCCCGACTGCGTTGAGAAGGATGGAAAGTATTATTTCTACTTTCCGGATGCTGTCGCAGAAGGAAGAGGCTTCGGTATCGGCGTGGCCGTTGCAGACAATCCGGAGGGACCTTTCGTCTGTGAGCCGGAACCTATCAAGGGAGTCAACGGCATCGATCCGTGCGTGCTTCTGGCCTCTGACGGAAATGCCTACCTTTTCTGGGGTAACGGCCGTTGCGCAAAGCTCAAGGACAATATGAAGGAACTTGCGGACGACAATCCGAGAGAAGTCATGAAATGGGGTGACCATGAGTTCGAGATGATCGGTGTAAACTGCCTCAAAGGCCTGCCAAACCGTCAGGCGGAAGGTCCGTTCGCATTCGAATACAACGGCAACTATTATCTGACATATCCATATGTAAGGGAGAATACCGAAGTCCTCGGATATGCGATGAGCAAGAACCCTATGGGCCCTTACGAATACAAGGGCATCATTATGGCAGAACATGAAAACGGATGCTGGACCAACCATCATAGCATCGTCAACTATAAGGGCCAGTGGTATCTCTTCTATCACCACAATGCGTTCTCCCCTCAATTCGACAAGAACCGTTCCGCGCAGATCGAGAAGCTCTATTTCAATCCTGACGGTACGATTCAGGAAGTGAAGCCTACTCTCCGCGGTGTGGGTCCGGTCAAGGCATCAATGAAGGTCCATATCGACCGTTACAGCTCGATAGACGGTGCTGTCATAGAATATCTTGATACGACAGACCTCTTCCAGGGTTGGAAGACCGTATTTGCCAAGGAAGGTGATGTGGTCACCTTCAATGAACTTGACTTCGGAAAGAAGGCTCCTAAGAAGGTCATATTCAGATATAAGGCAGACGAAGGAGCGCAGGTGGCTCTCCGGACCGGAGAAAAGGCTTGTGCGGAGTTCGGACTGCCGGCATCTTCCGAGTGGACTGAATATGAGTGTGACCTGAAGCCAGTAAGGATAAAGGGGCTTCAGGACATATCTGTGGCTCTCTGTGCGGATGCCGCTCTTGAAATCGATTGGATAACATTCAAATGAAGTATGCTATGAAAAGATCTCTGTTGTTTGTGATTGCGGCTGTTGCATTGGCTGCATGTGCTCCAAAGGTTGAGCAGAAGACCTTTATCTATGAGGGTAACCCGATCGTAAAGGATAAATATACTGCCGATCCTGCCCCTATGATTGCTTCAGACGGCCGTCTGTACGTGTTCTGCGGCCATGATGAATGTTTCGAGGACAGGCCAGGATATGAAGGAAAATATGGTTTCAACATCACGGAATGGCTCTGCTATTCTACAGAGGACATGAAGACATGGACCGATCATGGAGTCGTCATGAAACCGACAGATTTCAGCTGGGCAGTAGGCGAGGCATGGGCTTCCCAGGCTGTTGAAGGACCTGACGGAAAGTATTATTTCTATGTTTCCACCCAGTGTGGAGACCCTGACTGCAAGGCTGTCGGCGTGGCAGTGGCTGACAGACCTGAGGGACCGTATGCCGATGCCATCGGAAAGCCTCTCATCCTGGATTCGATGACGGATAACGGCCCTCGCGGCTGGTGGAACGATATAGATCCTACCGTGATGATTGATGATGACGGAACGCCATGGATGTGTTGGGGCAACGGAACCTGCTTCCTGGTGAAGCTGAACAGGAACATGGTTGAGCTTGATGGCGATATCATCACCCTGCCTATGGAGAATTATGTCGAAGGACCATGGCTCTACAAACGTGACGGACATTATTACAATGTATACGCTTCGATGGGTCCCGGACGTGAGACCATTTCATACGCGATGGCTGAGAATGTCGAAGGACCATGGAAGTTCATGGGAGAACTCTCAGGCATGGCGGAAGACAGCTTCACCATCCATCCAGGTGTGATAGATTATATGGGCAAGACCTATCTCTTCTATCACAATTCCACCCTGTCGCTTGACGGATACGGACCTGCTACAGGACGCCGCAGCATATGCGTGGATGAAATGGTCTACAATGCTGACGGAACCATCCGTCCGGTGGTTCAGACAAAAGCCGGAATCCTGAATTAGATTCCGGCTTGGGTTCTACTGTTCCAGATTCCTGATGAACTCTGACGGCGTGATCTCGAACTGCTTCTGGAAGCAGGTAGCGAAATAGGATGCGGATGAGAATCCCGTCATGAACGCCACTTCGTTGATCTTGTATTTCTGAGACGACAACAGCTCTGCCGCCTGCTTCAGGCGGCAGACTCGTATATACTCGTTTATACTGAGTCCGGTGTTCGCCTTCAGCTTGCGGTACAGTGATGATTTGCTTGTGCCGAGCTGTGATGTCAGATTGTCGATGTTGAGGTCCTGTTCTGCTATGTTCTTCATGATGAACTCGTGGAGCTTGGTCATGAATTCGTTGTCTACCTTGCTGGCTGTCACGCTGTTATAGTGGGTCAGAGGTTTGGTGATGAACTGGCGGTATGAAATCTCCCTGTTCTTGAACAGATTTGAGATATTGGACCTGAGAAGCTCTATCGGGAACGGTTTTTCTATGTAGCCGTCTGCTCCTATTTCGAGGGTTTCGATCCTTGTCTCCACGCCTATCGCAGCTGTGAGAAGTATGACAGGGATATGGCTGAGGTCTGAATCTGTCTTTATCTTATTGCAGAGTTCGCATCCGTCCATCACGGGCATCATGATGTCGCTTATGACGATGTCTATCTTCTCGCTCTTGAGTATGGCCAGGGCTTCCTCTCCGTTAGCCGCCTGCGATACATTGTATGAATCTGAAAGCTCCGATGCGAGATAGCTTCGCATTTCCTCGGAATCCTCCACGATCATTATGCTGTATCTCGAGCTGTCGTATCTTGCTTCACGTCCGGCAGGCTTTTCTTCAGTCTTCCTTTCCTCCAGCACTACCTGCTTTTCCTGCTGTACAGGCAGTTCGAGGACGAATGAGTTCATGTCGCTGACATTCACGTCAAGATAAAGTCTGCCGTTGTGCATGTTCGCAAGAGTCCGTGCGTATGGCAGCCCAAGGCCGGTTCCCTGGCTGATCCTTCCCTTCACGTGTTCCGACGGACGCTGGAAGAAGATGTTGAATATCTTTTCGCTTTCGTTTTCCGGAATATGGCTGCCGTTGCTTTCCACCCTGATGAATATCTTCTGTCTGTCCTCCGATTCGCTGACGCTTACACATATCCTGTCCTTTCCGTATTTGACGGCATTTGACAGCAGGTTGCTTACTATTGTTATGATGGAATCCTTTGCGCACATCACCCATATCGGCCTTTCAGGAATGTCTGTGATAAGGGATATATGCTGTTCCAGGGCCATCTGCTCGAAATATCGACTGGCTTTTCTGACGATTTCGCAAATGTTCTCACGGACGCATGAGAGCTTTATCTCGTTCTCTTCCATCTTCCTCATGTCGAGCAGCTGGTTGGTAAGGCTCAGGAGCCTGTCTGCATTGGCCTGCATGGTCCTGAGGTCCTTCTCGGATTCCGGAGTATATGCCCCTTTGGCGATGATCTTGTCGAGAGGAAGCTTTATGAGGGTCAGAGGAGTGCGTATCTCATGGGTTATGTTGGTGAAATAGTTGATCTTGGCATTGTACAGTTCCTTCTCCTTCATGCTGATTATCTTGGATATGTTCCTTGCCTTGTCTCGTTTTCTTTTCAGCTCTATCATCAGTATGAGTGCGGTGACCAGAGCTATTAATACGATGGAATACATGACTTTTGCGACCTTGCTCAGAAGCGGATGCGGCTTTATGTGGAAATCCATTTCCTTGGTGTAGGCGTCATTGTCGCCGTAGCTGGATGCCTTGACCTTGAAATGATATTTGCCCGAAGGCAGCCTTACCAGTATGCTGTTGTCGCTGGTGCTTCCGTTGAAGAAAGGTTTTCTGCCTTTGAAAAGGCTGTAGTCGTATCTTATGTTTCTTGCCGAGTACTCGGGAACAGTGAAGCTGATGGAAATGTAGGATGCATCCTGCTGCCTTACGGTAAATATGGATGATGTGACGGATGCAAGACCCTGATCGCTCTGTCTGATGATGTTGTCAGAATCCATAGCCTTTACTGAGGTTATGCTCAGAGGATGGATTATTCCGGCTGATTTTATCTTTGCCGGAGTCAATGCGATCATACCGTCGGTATTGCCGAAATAGATGATGCCTTTCCCGTCCGAATACACGGCTCCATATGAATACTGGTATCCTGTGATCTCATTGCTTTCGTTCATCAGTCCTATTACCTCTGCTGTGGTACCGGAAAGATATGCGACTCCATTTGTGGTGGATACCCATATCGTTCCGTCATTGTCTTCTGCTACGGCGCAGGTGACGTTTGACGGAAGTCCATCCTTTCTCGTGATGTTGTGGAAAACCATCTTGCCTCCTACATGATAGCCTGGATCGGTATAGCAGAGTCCTCCACCTTCCGTGGTTACCCACATCCTATGCCTGCTGTCTTCATGGAACGAGGTTATGAATCTGGAAGAAAGACACTCTTCGGAATCGGTGTCCTCTATATGCATGATGCTGTTTCCGTCCTTGTCCAGACAGAATATGCCGTTTCCGTAGGTTCCTGTCCATAGTATCCCGCTGCTGTCCTGATGCAGGCAGTGGATATGGCTCGTACCAGCTTCTTCAACTTGAACGAATCTGTCCTCACTCACTTCATATCTGTAAAGGCCCTGTGTCGTGCCGATATATATGCTGCCGTCTGCGCATCTGATACCTGTCGTCGCTCTGTCTGTAGAAAAGCTGTATCGTTTCAGTATCTTTTGACTCTTGTGGTCGAAGAGGTATACTCCATTGCCGAAAGAGCAGATCCATAGCCTGTCTCCATCCATCACAAGCCCATGCATGTTGAGTCCCTTCACGATCTCGTAGTTCTTCATTTTACGGTCGATCGGGTCAAGCCTGTTGAGGAATCCGTCCTCTGTGCAGAACCAGATGTTCCCTAAGTGATCAGATGTTATGCTTCTGACTATCTTGCCCTTTACTGAATTGTCAGAAGGATTCATGAAATAGATGGACATGTCCTCGCTTCTGTCTTTCCATATGTTCAGTCCTGTATAATAGGTGCCGATCCACAGGTTTCCTGACTTGTCCTTGTCTATGCATGTTATGAAATCGGCGGAAACCGATCTCGGTGTGGCGTCGTCATGGAAGGCTTCGCCGTTATAGACTTCATTTTCCCTTCTGATGAACAGGCCTGAATCCGTGCCGATCCAGAATTCTCCTTTGGAACTTTCCTTCAGACATCTGACTATCTGTCCGTTTTCTGCGGTGAACACGTGTTTCTTCTGCAGGGAGATGCAGTCGGTTATATATACACGATTGTCTCTTGTGGCGACAAGTATCCTGCCGTCATCCGCAGCCTCCACGATACTGATGCCCTCAAGCTGTCTTCGGAATGAATCCTTCAGCCTGTCGTATGTGAAAAGGGTTCCGTCCTGTGTGAGTACCCATACGGTGCCGAATGAATCAAGAGCAAGCATGGTCGGACGTGTGTCGCCTACGGCGTATCTCTGCATGCCGCCGTTTGCAGTATCATGACGGTAAAGCTGGTCGGAGGCGAACCATACGTTGCCTCTCTTGTCCGCCAGAAGGTCGAAGCATGTAGCATTGCCGATCCTGCCCATGCTTTCGGCTTCGTCATTGGCCGGATTGTAATATCCTATTCCCATTGATGAAGAGAACCATATCTTTCCATTCTCATCTTCATCTGCGGCAAGTACAAGTCCGCTTGTCGTTATTTCGGACGTGAGGTCTTCAAGCCTTACGAATGAATGTCCGTCATATCTGCAAAGACCGTCTCTGGTTCCTATCCACATGAAGCCGAAACGGTCCTGCAGAGAACAGTATATTGTGTTGCTCGGAAGTCCGTCCGTAGTCTTCAGGTGTTCAAAATAGTAGTAACGCTCCGCTTGGGAAGCCAGTTCTGCCAGGAAAAATGCAGCAATGGTCAGGATAGTGATACGTTTCATCGTCAGGTTTTAATTGCGATTCAAAGTTAGTCATTATGGTTTTCACTTTTGGACCAATGTATATCAATTTCGGTTCAATATGACGTATTCTTGACACCGATGATACATTTGGAGTATTCCTGCTTGAATTTGAATTCATTTTGAAAGCCACTTCGCACCCGTAAATTTAAATTTGACGAAAACTTTTAACCTTTCATCTTATGTTAAGAAAACTAACCGCAAAAGTGGCTGCATTCATGATGATTATGGCCACAGCTGTTCTGGCAGGAGCTGACCTCTATGCCCAGAACCGCACCGTAAGCGGTGTTGTCCAGGATGCAGGCGGAGCGCCGGTTCCTGGAGCCGCAGTTCTGGTTCAGGGTAACACAAGAATCGGTACAGTTACCGATCTTGACGGATCCTTTGAATTGAGTATCCCTGCCAACACCACTCTTTTGATTGACTGCCTCGGATACAAGACATTGGCTGTACCGGTTGGAAATCAGCCTCGCATTACAATCGTCCTTGAGGAGGAGACCACACTTCTCGATGAGACCGTTGTGATCGGTTACGGCGTCCAGAAGGTAAGTGACCTCACCGGTGCTGTGGCTTCAGTAAGGTCGAGCGACCTCAAGAGCCGTTCGGTTACCGATGCAGGTGCAGCACTTCAGGGTAAGGTTGCCGGTGTGCAGGTATTGAACAACTCGGGTGCCCCTGGTACAGGTGCGAACATCCGTGTGCGCGGATATTCATCCAATTCAGGTAACCTCGGACCGCTCCTCATCGTTGACGGACTTCAGGTTGATAACATCCAGTATCTCGACCCGTCCATGATCGAGTCTATGGAGGTCCTCAAGGATGCCGCTTCAGCAGCTATCTACGGTGTGCAGGCAGGTAATGGTGTAATCCTCATCACAACAAAGTCAGGCGCATCGAATCAGGGACGTTCAAGCGTTTCATATGAATTCAAGCTTACACGTCAGACACTCGGCAAGAAAGCAGAGGTGTTCGATGCACAGAGCTTCATCGACTATAAGAGAGCTTCGGCAATCGATATCGACAAGATGCTTGAGCAGAACAAGTATGACGGAACAGACACTGACTGGTCTAAGGTCGTTTTCGGACCAAGCTTCGCAAAGCAGCATAACGTGACCTTCCAGGGCGGAAACAACAAAGGACATTTCTTTGCAGCCATCAACTATGTCGACAATGATGGTATCGTAAGAGGAGACAAGGATGTCTACAAGCGTCTTTCAGCTCAGTTCAATGCCGACTACAGGATCTTCGACTGGTTGACAGTGGGAACCAACAATTCGATCGAAAAATGGTCTACCAAGTCTGTATCTCAGATGAGCCAGTATGGTTCGGTGATGAATTCAGTCCTCACACTCGACCCTCTTACTCCTGTATACTATGCTACTCCTGATGAATTCGCTTCAGCTACAAAGCAGAACTATGATGCAGGCTGGCCTGTCCTCAAGGATCCGACTAACGGACTTTACTATGCTACCTCTAAATATATGGAGGACGACAGCGGTAACCCTCTTCTCCAGAGAGACCGTGTCAAGTCTGAGAACGGTGGTATCAGCGTACGAGGAACTGCATTCCTGAACCTTTCGCCGATCAAGGGACTTACTTTCACTTCACGCTTCGGTTACAGAATCGCGCAGTCGAATTCACACAGCTATGAAGTTCCTTATTATGCAACCAAGCAGGCGAAGAGCGACATCTACAGAATCTCTGCAAGTGCTAATACAAGCTACTTCTACCAGTGGGAGAACTTCATCAACTACAACCTCAACATCAAGAAGCACTCCATCACTGCAATGGCCGGTATGTCTTATATCGAGAACAACTGGGACAATGTAAGTGCATCTGCACAGGGTCCGGATATCCTCAGCGGATATGAGGACAACTTCATCTACATGGATAAGGTGAACAACAACGAGGACACTACAAAGAGCTTCGGAAACAACCCTGGAAGAGCTGCATCCCTTGCATACTTCGGCCGTCTGATCTACTCTTATGACAATCGCTATTCGGTACAGGCAAACTTCCGTGCTGACGCCGGTGACTCTTCAAAGCTTTCAAAGGCTAACCGCTGGGGCTTCTTCCCTTCAGTTTCTGCAGGATGGACCATCAGCAATGAAAAGTTCATAAAGGACAATGTCTCTACAGACATCCTTTCATTCCTCAAGCTCCGTGCTTCATGGGGTATCAACGGTAATATCAACGTTCTCGGCAACTACTCTTACGACACTACCATCAACTTCAATACACAGTGGTTCCAGTACGGTGTCGCAGGCGACGAGAATGCAAACATCAGCTATGGATCAGTTCCTTCGGGACTTGCAAATCCTAACCTGAACTGGGAGACATCCGAGCAGATCGACCTCGGTCTCGATGCATATTTCCTCAACAACCGCTTGACCTTCAACATGGATTTCTACAACAAGAATACCCGTGACCTCCTTGTCAATGTGTCACCTCCTGCAGAAGTCGGTGTAGGTACTACAATCGTCAACGGCGGTAGAGTCCTTAACCGTGGTTTCGAGTTCGCTCTCGGTTGGAAAGACAATATCGGAGACTTCAGCTACAGCATCAACGCAAACTTCTCTACACTCCACAACAAGGTGACTTATCTCGACCCGTCGATTCCTCGTATCGAAGGCTCGAAGGGTGGTGTGGACGGAACTAACAACGCCATCTGCTCAGCAGTCGAGGTCGGCTATCCTCTCTGGTACTTCCGTGGCTATCAGTATGACGGAGTATATCAGGAAGATGTGTACAACGATAAGAACGAGCTGATCCATCAGCAGGGTGCTCCGATAATCAGAGATGTAAATGGAGACAATGAGATCAATACAGGTGATATCACTTACATCGGTAAGGCTATGCCTGACTATACCTACGGTATCACATTGAATCTCGCATGGAAGGGAATCGACTTCTCATTGTTCGGTACTGGCGTAGGTGGAAACGACATCTTCACAGTCCTCTACCGTTACGATACTCCTATGCGTAACTCGCTCCGCTACTACTATGACAATGCGTGGACTCCTGAAAAGAAGAATGCTCCCATGCCTGCATGTAACCTTGTTGCAAGTGATGCAAACTTCTGGGCTTCTTCAGCTTCGATGTTCAGCGGCGCATACTTCAAGATCAAGCAGATCCAGCTCGGTTATACACTTCCTCAGAAGTGGACCCGCAAGATCTTCGTGAACAACTTCCGCGTATATGTTTCTCTTGACGACTTCTTCACAATCACCAAGTATCCTGGCATGGATCCTGAGACAGCTACAACAAACGCTGCCAGCGGTATGGGTTATGACAACGGTACTTACCCTACAACAAAGAAGCTTGTCATGGGTGTGAACATCACTTTCTAATTTAACGACATTTCATTATGAAAAGATATTTATTCCTAGTGTCGCTCTTTGCAGGTGCTCTGCTCGTATCCTGCAATCAGGATCTCCTTGACATTCCTCAGAAGGGTGTCGTAGGCTACGATGATTTCTATATTACAGATGAAGATGCAGAATCGGCTGCCGTTACGATGTATGCGGATTTTGCACAGAATATCGGTGGACAGGAAGGAACATGGGTTCCGTATACCTTCGGTTTCAACAACTGTGCGGACAATATGCTCGCTGCAGGTAACTTCTATACTGACAACGACTTTTCAGGTGAGCTTAACGAGTTCCGCTATGATGACAACTCTCAGGTGATCAGTACCCTCTACAAGCGCTTCTATTGGACAAACCACAAGTGTAACCTCATCACCGACAACTTCAAGTATGGTGATAGTGATGTGAAGGACCGCGTGATTTCAGAGGCTCGTGTCATCCGTGCATGGATCCATATGATGCTTGCTATCGGTTGGGGAGATCCACCGCTTGTAGACCATGTACTCGAGGGATCGGATAAACCATCCAACTACATGAAGGGTGAGGTTGAGCCTGAGGAGGCTCACAGACAGCTCCTTCTCTGGTGTGCAAAGGAATGTGAAGAGGCTGCTCCATATCTTGACGAGCGCAAGAGCACATCCGACAGGAACTCGACAGTGAGGGCTACACAGGGTCTTGCATGGACCGTTGCCGGAAAGGCATATGTATTCGCAGGCGAGATGGAAAAGGCCAAGGCCGCTCTCAAGAATGTGATCAACTCAAAGAAGTATGCCCTTGTACCGGGCGAGCGTTGGACAGAGAACTTCCACAAGGTAGGTGACGGAAACGAGGAGAAGATCTTCGAGACCAACATCAACTACAATCCTGCACTCGGAGACTGGGGCGGACAGATCCAGCGTTCTACATGGATGCAGTCTCAGATCTGGACATGGCGTACCGACAAGATGGCGACAAAGCCTTCATTCGTAGGAATGGACGGCTGGGGCGGCTGCGGTATCAGAGAGTCTTTCGCTCAGGAAATGATCGATTGGGAAGGTGATTCATACCGTCGTAAAGGAACTTTCGTTACTATGGACGAGTTCATCGAGGAAGTTCCTTGGAACAGTGACGCAACAGTGACAGACAAATGGTCTGACCCTGAGCGTGGCATCAAGGATGTCGGCGGTCTCTTCGGAATGGGCAAGTATCTGCCTTGGAAGCACATCTGTACAACTGATGACGTGGTTGCATGGTGGGGACATGACATCAACTTCATGATCTTCCGTTATGCTGAGGTCCTCCTTCTTTACGCTGAGGCTTGTGCGGTAACAGGTGACTCTGACGGTTTGAAGTATCTCAACGCAATCCAGGAGCGTGCAGGTGCGCCTGTTACATCTCTCACACTTGAAAATGTGAAGAGGGAGAAGAACTATGAGATGTGGCTCGAGGGAACAAGATGGCCGGATATGGTACGTTGGGGCAAGACCGACAAGAACGAATTCGCTATTGCCAAGAAGGCAGGTTATGACCATCCTACCCTTTACGATGCATATTTTACAAAGGGAGAGCCTAAGCACAGATTCTATGTGGAGTATGCAAAGGGTGACCAGCTTCCTAGGGAAAAAGGTTTCAAGGTCGGCTTCCAGGAAGGAAAGCACGAGCGTTTCCCATTCCCTTACGGACAGACCTCAATCAATCCTAACTTGAGACAGAATCCGGGTTGGAATTAGATATTAGGTTAGTAATTAATGTGTATGCAGATCCGGGTTTCGGCCCGGATTTGCTGTAATATGCGATTTTCCTTATATTTGGTGAAACCAAAACAGATACATCATATGAGAAACTTACTTTCAAAGCTGCTTCTTGTCGCTGTGCTCGTTGCGGCTCTGTGCCCTCAGGCCGATGCTGCAAAAAGAAAAAAGGACCTGATCGCGACCTATCCGGCTCTTGAACCTTATTTCAGCGTTCCTGTAGAGGATGCCGTACAGCCTGATGAACTCGGATTCATACGCCGCTGGGTACTTCTGGAACCTATAAGCAAGCCTAACCGCACCAATACGGTATTTGTCGACAGCTACATCAGACAGAATCTTGATACAGGCTGGAACAAAGGCGATTTCAAGGTTCCCGAAGAAGGAGACAAGATCACCATGGATGTGGAATATCAGGCTCCTGTAGATATGACGGCAGGAAGACCGAGATTTCCATTCGAACCGCCTAAGATAGAGATGGTCAAGGCTAAGCTTACCTGGCATGCCCTCGACAGCAAGCTCTTCAATGTGAAGCTCTATCGTTATGCAGTCGGAACCGGAACCGGCCGTTATGGAGCGATATTCCGTGCCGTGACCGTTATTGATGTGCCTGAAGATATTGAGGATGTACGTCTTGCCGTAGGATCGAACTCTGCATCAATGTGGTGGATCGACGGTGAAGAGGCTCTCATCCTTTCCGGTGACAGACGCATGGTGATGGATGACGGCGCGTCAAAGCGCATGACCCTCAAGAAAGGACGTCATGTGATTACCGGTGCCGTGATCAACGGTCCCGGAATGAGTGATTTCTGTCTCCGCTTCATCGATGAAGCCGGCAATCCTGTCCTGAATTACAGTATCCTTAAATAGTCCGGTCATGAAGAATATGTTCAAACTCATCACAGCGGCATCATTTGCCCTTTTGTCAATGTCTGCGCTTGCGCAGGAAGGAAAGCCGTGGATCCATGACCCTTCTACAATTATGGAGTGTGACGGCAAGTATTATACATTCGGAACCGGTGGCGGAGGACTCATTTCCGAGGACGGATGGAACTGGTATCCCGGCGCAGTACGTCCTGGTGGCGGAGCAGCTCCGGATGCGATCAGGATCGGCGACAGATACCTCATCGCCTACAGTTCGACCGGCGGCGGTCTTGGCGGCGGACATGCCGGCCGTGTCCTTACCATGTGGAACAGGACACTTGACCCGAATTCTCCAGACTTTGCATATACCGAGGCCATCGAGGTCGCTTCATCCGAGGTCGATGAAGACTGCGACGCTATCGATGCCGGCCTTTTCATGGACCCGCAGACCGGACGCCTCTGGTGTACATACGGTACATATTTCGGTTTCATCCGCATCGTAGAGCTCGACCCGCTTACGGGTGCGCGCGTGGAGGGCAACGAGCCGGTGGACATCGCTATCGACTGCGAAGCCACTACAGTCATATACCGTAACGGCTGGTACTATCTTCTCGGTACTCACGGTACCTGCTGTGATGGAGTCAATTCCACCTACAATATTGTTGCCGGCCGTTCGAAGAACGTTACAGGTCCATATGTCGACAATATGGGACGTGATATGGTTGCCGGTGGCGGAAAGATGGTCATCGACGGAGACGACCGTCAGTTCGGTGCAGGCCACTTCGGACGTCATATCGAAGATGAAGGCGTCGAGAAGATGTCTTTCCACTGGGAGGCGGACCTTGACAGAAGCGCACGCAGCGTGCTCGCTATCCGTCCGATAATATGGGTCAATGACTGGCCTTCAGGCGGAGATCTTTTCCGTGACGGCGTCTATGAAATCTCTTCTGTAAGAAGAGGTTATGCCCTGGAACTCGCTGTTGATTTCGTCAGACAGAACATTGCAAGGCGTGGCGGATGGCGCATGGATCCTGATGAACCGGTAGTTTCATATCCTAACCAGACTCTCGAGGAAGTGATCGATACATGGCCGGCAGGAGATGTCGAGGCGCGTGTGGGAGACTGGATGAACCGTCCTCATCAGAGATGGAGCATCACGGCTGTCCCTGAAGCAGGAGGATATCTCGGAGGACAGTATTACAAGATCTGCATCGAGGGAACAGACCGCACGCTTACAGCCGTGGAAGGTGCCGAGGTCAAGGTTGCGGAGACCTATACAGGTGCTCCTGAACAGCTATGGAGGATTGAGCAGCTTATCGACGGATCATACCGCATCATGCCTAAGGCTGTCCCGGGATGTGACTGCCAGTATGTTCTGACCTCTGTCGCAGACAGCACCCCGACCCTTGCGGAATGGGATTTCGACAGTGACAACTGCAAGTGGAACTTCATCTATAAATGATAATTATGAAGAGAATGATTCTTACTGCATGCGTGCTGTTCTGCACGTATGCACTTCAGGCGCAGCCGGCCGGAGGTTTCGGCGGATGGCAGATGCCTGAGATCGACGTTCACTGCTCCGAAAAGTTCGCAGATATCGATTATGCAGGTGACGGTCAGGTCTATCATAAGCTTGACATTTATATCCCTAAGGTGGAGAAGGATGCATATCCTGTTGCAATCCATATCTATGGAAGTGCGTGGTTCTCGAACAACTCCAAGAACATGGCAGACCTGGGCACGATCGTGAACGCTCTTCTCGATGCCGGATATGCGGTAGTGACACCTAACCACCGTTCGTCTATGGATGCAAAGTTCCCTGCCCAGATCCATGACATCAAGGCGGTCGTACGCTTTGTGCGCGGAAATGCTGACAAGTACAGATTCGATACGGATTTCATAGTGACTTCCGGATTCTCATCTGGTGCTCATCTGGCTTCGCTTGCTGCGACTGGCTGCGGTGTCGCAGAACTCGAAGGTTCACTTGGTGCATATACCGATTACAGCAGCCTTGTCGATGCGGCATGCTGCTGGTCAGGACCGACTGACCTTCACTACATGAGCTGCGGACGTGAGGTTGACGACTGGAACCACGGTCCGGAAGAGGCTGTCATGGGCTTCACATTCAAGGGGAATGAAGAAGCTTTCAAGGCTCTCAATGCTACGACATATATCGATCCGTCAGATCCTCCTGTAGTGGTTTTCCATGGTACATCTGACAATGTGGTGCCAGTGTGCCAGGGAAAGCACTTCCATGAGCTTCTTGCCGGTGCCGGAGTGATGACGGAGCTCCATCTTGTCGATGGCGGCGGACATGGGATGGGAATGTATGCTCCCGAAAACCTTGAAGCGATGGTCTCTTTCCTTGAGCGTGCCCGGATTGCGAAGTCGGTGAAAGAAGATTTCGCGCCGTCAGCGGCAAATCAGCCGGGAAAACGATATCCTATGGTGAACTCGGAACGCATTGTCCGTGCTCAGCTGAAGGCTCCGGATGCAGTGACCGTAAAACTTGATATCGGAGGTGTGAAATATCCGATGAAGAGGAATGAGGAAGGGGTATGGACTGGCGACTCGGCTCCTCAGGACGAAGGCTTTCATTACTATCAGTTCGAGGTCGACGGTGCATCGGTTCCCGATCCCGGCAGCCTTTACTACTATGGAGCCGGACGTTGGGGAAGCGGAATAGAGATTCCTGCTCACGATCAGGATTTCTATGCTTTGAAGAATGTTCCTCATGGAGACATCCGCGAAGTTCATTACTGGTCAGAGACCAACAAGGAAATGCGTCACTGCTTCATCTATACTCCTCCCGGATATGACAGTTGCAAGAAGAGATATCCTGTGCTTTATCTTCAGCATGGAGGAGGAGAGAATGAGTACGGCTGGCCGGAGCAGGGCAAGACAGGGCTTATAATGGATAACCTCATAGCAGAGGGGAAGGCTGAAGAGTTTATCATAGTAATGGATAACGGAACATGGGCAAGACCCCGTCCGCAGGCTCCTGCCGGAGGACCGGCTCAGGCAAGGCCGCAAGGCGGTCAGAGAGCCCCCGGTATGGGACTTCCATCAAATTGGGCTGACGGCTTCATGAATACCTTGATAAATGATATCATTCCTATGGTTGATTCCAGATACCGTACGAAGGCGGACAGAAGGTATCGTGCAATGGCAGGCCTTTCCATGGGTGGCATGCAGACGAAAGCCGTTACGATGAAGAATCCTGATGTGTTCTCTGCTCTTGGTATTTTCAGCGGTGGGGTGATCTCGGCAGATGAGGCGGATCAGACAGAAGGTTTCAGAGATGCCTATAAACTCGTGTTCATAAGTTTCGGAAGCCGTGAGGTCGAGACTCCTCGCTATGGTCATGATCCTAAGGTCGTTACGGAAGAGCTCAAGGCATCCGGCATGAATGCCCATTATTATGTCTCTCCTGAGACTGCCCACGAATGGCAGACATGGCGCCGCAGTCTCTACCAGTTCGCTCAGCTTCTATTCAGATAATGATATATGTAACAAGAAGGCGACTAATAAGTCATTTAGTCGCCTTCTTTCGTATTTATATGGATATGACGACAGTGGCGGTAGGGTAAGTTTGGCTTGGTTCCGTCGGAACAAGTTCCGACTCCATCCCTCCCACGACTTCGTCGCGGGCCCCTCCCGTTCACGAGGCCACG
>JAFQAR010000027.1 GCA_017399905.1 Bacteroidales bacterium | reverse complement strand
GCTTTGCGATAGCGTGCTGGAGCACGGTCTTTCCGCAACCGAAAGGACCAGGGATGAAGCCTGTACCTCCCTCGGCGATAGGATTGAGGGTGTCGATCGCGCGTACACCTGTCTCCATGATCTTGGATGGTCTCGGCTTGTCCTTGTAACCCTTGATTGCAACCTTTACAGGCCATTTCTGCCACATGGTCACTTCAACATCCTCACCTTCTGCATCTGTGAGGACTGCTATCACCTTGTCGATATTGTACTGTCCGGCTTCGGCTACGGACTTTACCGTATATTCTCCTTTGAAGCTGAACGGAACCATTATCTTGTGAGGAAGCCAGCCTTCCTTGACCTCTCCGAGCCAGTCAGCGGCGACTACCTTGTCGCCCGGCTTGGCAAGCGGTGTGAAGTCCCAGATCTTTTCGTGGTTGAGAGGGCTTGTGTACTCTCCCTTCTTGAGGAAGACTCCTGTCATTGTGGTGAGGTCGTTCTGAAGACCGTCATAGCTGCTTGAGAGAAGGCCTGGGCCGAGAGTCGCCTCGAGCATCCTGTCCTCAAACTCCACTACGTCACCGTTCTTGAGTCCACGGGTGCTCTCGAATACCTGAACTGCGGCATTCTTTCCGTTTACCTTGATGACCTCGGCCATGAGCTTGGTGTCACCAACGGTAATGTAGCAGATCTCATTCTGCGACACCGGTCCGTCAGCCTCGACAGTCACAAGGTTTGAAACGATACCCGTAACTTTACCAGTTGTTTTCATATTGTTGTTCTGTTATTTATTTTGATTCATTGTATTCAACTCCCTTGAATGTACCGCGGACTTCGTCCACAAGCTTCTTGAACATAGCACGGCCGGTCTCTTCATCAAGCATCAGCCATCTGCGTATGATCATCATCTTTACGGTCATTCCGAGTATCTTGTCGAAATTGAGATAGTCAAAGAGTGTAAGCTCGTCGATCTTGTCCCAATAGAGGTCGTCGATGCCCCTTTCTCTTGCGAGGATATCGTGTCCTTCGAGGATATTCTGCAGTCTGGCAGCTTCCTTGAATTCCGGCTCTTCCGGCTCAAGGCCGGTTTCCTCCGCCTCTGGGTCTCTTAAAGTGATGACGTCCTTTTCAGGGTCCCTTCCCAATTCTTGGTTGAGATATCTGACTTTCTGATTGCGCACGTTGAGGTCAAACTGGAAGAATTCCCTTATGAAACCTGTCCTGTGCGACAATGCCTCCTTGTAGAGGTCAAGGCCGATCTGGTCCTTGTCGAATCCCTTCACGATGAAATCGAGAGTCTGGTTGTCCTTGTCGGACAGCAGCTCCCTCATCTGTGCGAGATATCCGTCAAGACTGTCTGCACCCTGTCTCCAGTCCGGAGTGAAGTCAGGAAGACCTGCGATTATGTATACGTAATTGTTCATTATCCAAACAGGAGCTTCTTGGTAGTAGGTCTGAGATACTCTGATATGAGCTGTCTGAATGTGTCTTCAGTAAAGCTTACGAAATAACCTCCGTCCTTAGGGCCGATCTGGAAACCGCCGCTGACTTTCTTTGAGAATGATGCCTCCACACCGGTACCGAGAATCTTAGAAAGCTCCTTCTGAGCGAAAGGCTCGAGGTCTTTTCTAAGAGACTCAGGAAGAATGAGGTTGAGGTCTACCGGGCCTTCAGTGGTGAATTTCTCGGCAACGGACTTGATGAGATCCTTGATGAAGTCAGCGGACTTGAGCGCTGTCTTCACTGCCTCGTCTGTCATTTTGCTGACAACGAGAGTCTCGATGTCCTTCTTTGTTGCAGCGAGACTCTGGTTAGCAGCCATCCTGATGTCAGAATCGGTCTTGGTCCTGATCTCTTCAGCCTGCTTCCTTGCTGCCGCTACGATCTGTTCAGCCTCAGCCTGGGCCTTAGCGATCATTTCATCAGCCTGCACCTTGGCTTTTGCAAGAAGTTCTTCACCTTCCTGTCTGCCTTTTGACAGTCCCTCGTTGTAGAGTTTGTCTGTCAGTTCCTGCAATTTGTTCTGCATATTAATGTGATATTATGTGTTTTAATTAAATTTTCAATTCAATCTTGCAAAAATACTAATAAATCATCGAGAAAACAATTCATATTCTGCATCTTGTTAACAAAAAAGTCCTTTCGGAATAAATCTTCGAAAGGACTTCGTGTTCTTCATGTACATCAGAAACATTTCTTCAGGATTTCCATTATATTCCCGCTCTTTCCCATGGTGTAGAAATGGACGGCAGGAACACCGTGGGCTATAAGGTCCTGACACTGCATCATGCACCATTCCGTTCCTATCCTGTATACTGCTTCCTTGTCGTTTCCAGCCTTGGCTATCTCTTCTGTCAGCTCCAGCGGGATGTCGAGGGAGAAGGATTCCGGAAGCATGTTCACCTGCCTCGCAGTCGAAAGTGGCTTCAGGCCCGGGATGATCGGGACATTTATTCCGGCCTCGCGGCATCTGCGGACAAAGTCGTAATAGAACCTGTTGTCAAAGAACATCTGTGTGATGATGTAATCCGCTCCTGCGTCGACCTTTTTCCTTAGGTTGGCTATGTCCGTCTCTATATTTGCGGCTTCGAAATGCTTTTCCGGATAGCCTCCCACGCCGATGCAGAAATATCTGTCAGAACTGTCGGCGACTTCCATCCTCTTCCTTCTGTAGCTCGCGCTGCCCTGATAGCTGCGTATGCCTTCAACCAGCTCGCTGGCATACCTGTAACCTCCCGGGGTGGCCTGGAACCTTTTCTCACCCGTCATGCTGTCTCCTCTGAGGGCGACGATGTTTTCGATGCCTAGAAACTCCAGATTGTCAAGCTTGCTCTCTATTTCTTCCGATGTCGTCCCGGCACATATTATATGAGGGACCGTCTCGATGTCGTATCTGGACATTATGGCCGCACAGACAGTGGTTTCGCTTATGCGGTTCCGCACAAGATGTCTGGTAAAGCTTCCGTCAGCTTCCTCACGGAATTCGTACTCGTCTCTGTGACTTGTGACGTTTATGTATTTCGGGCTGAACTCCATGAAGGGAGCGATGCTTTCAAGAAGTTCGTTCTTGGTCATTCCACGCAACGGTGGAACGATTTCCAGCGAAGGGTAAGCCTTCGTGCTGTTTGACAATATCTCTGAAATCTTCATATCTTCTTCTATTTCAACAGGTGTCCGAGGAAACGGCGGGCCGTCTGCTCATCCATGCCTCTTCTTACTGCATAATCGTCATACTGTTCCTTGGATATCCTGCGTATCTCCGGATATCTCGCCTGTGGATGCATGAATATGAATCCGCATATGCTCGCATCCGGTATCATTGCGTAGCTCTCCGTCATCCTTATTCCGAGACTGAATCTTCCTGAAAGAAGTCCGGTTATGTCACGCTTAAGTGTGTGGTCAGGACAGCTTGAATAACCTGCTGCAGGCTTGATTATCTTGATCGTTTCGCTGTCCGCATCATTACGTAAGAACTGATAGAGCTGTTCATCCAGCCATCTTGATGCCGCTTCCGCCAGGGTCATCCTCACGGTCTTGGCTATCAGGTCTTCATATTTGTTGCTGCAGGCAGGGCAGCAGCAACCTTCCTCATGGGCATTGTTCCTGGCCCTGACGCATACTGTGAACATGCCCATCGGGGATCCCGATTTTCCGATGAAGTCACACAGGGACATCCTGTCTCCGCTTTCCTGACGCATCATCGGGAATCTGGCTTCCTTTGTAACGATGTCCTTGCCGTCCGTCGATGCATCCATGAATCTTGCGGATATCATGATCCTGTAATTGCCGAGCGCGAGCTCGTCTTCCGCGTCCTGACGCAGCTGCATCAGCTCCATGGCTTCCGGTGAGGAACTTCCGTATTTCACGCCCCATATCGCATAGAACATCTTCCAGTCGAAAAATGGCATAACTTCATCGGCGGACAATTCCCTTGCAGGAATGTCTTCCGGACGCTTAGTTGTGGGGTAGTCCTCTACGGTTGTGCCGCTTGACGGACTTTCCTCCTTGCAGCAGTACAACTTCCTGAGCTTTTCCTGTCCGGCATGCTGCTCCTTTTCGAAAGATTTGCGGTCCATGATGCATTTCTTTGCCATCACTGCTGCAGCAGAGGCATCAGCTCCGTGGAATACATGGCTGTACAATCCGGCAAGCTTTACGGCAGTATGCGTCGCTGATGTGGTGGCTCCTCCGACAAACAGCGGAATATCCATTCCTCTGGAAGTCATTTCCCGGCATATCTCCTCCATCTGGTACAACGACGGAGTAATGAGACCGCTCACGGCCACTATCGAAGCTCCTGTCCTTTCTGTCGTATCGAGTATTGTCTCCTTGTCCACCATCACACCGAGATCGATTACTTCGAAACCGTTGCAGCTCAGCACTATGGCCGTTATGTTCTTTCCGATGTCGTGGACATCACCCTTTACCGTGGCGATCACGATTTTCGGCTTGGCTGTACCTTTGTCGTCAACATTCATGAAGGGTTCAAGGATGTTGACGGCATCCCTCATTATCTTTGCGGATTTGACAACCTGAGGCAGAAACATCTTTCCTTCTCCGAACTGCCTGCCGACCGTTTCCATTCCCCTCATCAGCGGTCCCTCTATGACCTTCAGGGCACTTCCATAGGTCTGCATGGCCTCTTCAAGGTCATTTTCAAGATTATTTGCCAGACCTTTCACAAGTGCTGTTTCAAGTCTCTGCTCGAGTGATGCCGAGGTGACAGGGCAACATCCGCAGTGCTGCGGATGTGCTTCCTCCGCCTTTGCTGCAAGCATTTCAGTAGCCTTTTCAATAAGCCTCTCCGTCGCCTTGGAGTCGGTATCAAAGATTACATCCTCGACGCATTTGAGCAGTCCAGGTTCGATCTCGTCATAGACCTGAAGCATTGACGGATTCATGATTGCCATATCGAGGCCGGCCTTGACTGCATTGTAAAGAAATGCCGAGTGCATGGCTTCGCGTACTGCATTGTTGCCGCGGAAAGCGAACGACAGATTGGATACGCCTCCTGATGTCAATGCTCCCGGAAGGTTGCTCTTTATCCATCTTACAGCTTCTATGTAGTCGACAGCATATCTTGCGTGTTCCTCGATGCCCGTTCCAATGGACAATATGTTTACGTCAAAGATTATGTCTTCAGGTCTGATCCCTGCCTTTTCGGTCAACAGCCTGTATGCTCTTGCGCAGATCTCTATCTTCCTTTCATAGGTAGTGGCCTGCCCTTCTTCGTCGAAGGCCATCACTACGACTGCCGCTCCCAAAGACTTTATGACCGCAGCCTTTTCCAGGAAGGCATCTTCGCCCTCCTTAAGGCTTATCGAATTGACTATGCATTTTCCCTGAGAATTCTTGAGACCGGCCAGTATTGTCTCCCAATGTGATGAGTCTATCATCAGGGCAGCCTTTGCCACAGCAGGGTCGTTGGATATATGCCTTACGAAGCGCTCCATTTCCAAAGTGCTGTCGAGCATCGCGTCATCCATGTTGATGTCTATGACAACAGCTCCATCTTCAATCTGGCGGGCAGCTATCTGAAGGGCGGATTCGTAGTCGCCGGCAGCTATGAGTCTGGCGAATTTGCGTGAACCGGCTACATTCGTCCTCTCTCCTACGTTTGTGAAGTTGCTCTGCTTTATATCCACTGTGACCGCTTCAAGTCCGCTGATTTTCAGTACATGCTGACGCTTGCCGGAAAAATCACGTGGCTTAATCCCTTTGACCGCTTCGGCGATTGCCTTGATGTGGGCCGGAGTCGTGCCGCAGCAGCCTCCGACGATGTTCACCAGTCCCTTTTCCGCCATGACCTTGAGCTGGGCTGCCATCTCTTCCGGACTCTGGTCGTATCCTCCCATTTCATTCGGAAGTCCGGCATTCGGATAACAGCTGACCGCACAACTGCACCATTTGCCGATATCTTCCATCAGTGGCATCAGTTCGGATGCTCCGAGAGAACAGTTGAGGCCGAAGGAAAGGATAGGGTAGTGACTTACAGAAGTGTAGAATGCTTCTATTGTCTGTCCGGTCAGAGTGCGTCCGCTGCGGTCTCCGACGGAAACGGAAATCATCACAGGAATCTCTCCAAGCTCCTGTATGGCAGCCAAGGCTGCTTTAGTGTTCAATGCGTCAAAACAGGTTTCTATGAGAAGCAGGTCCGCTCCACCATTGATCAGGGCTGCAGCCTGTTTCTTGAAGACATCCTTCATTTCGTCAAATGAGTGTGACCTGTATGCCGGATTACCTGCATCCGGGGAAAGTGACAGCGATTTGGAAGTGGGGCCTATGCTTCCGGCAACGAGGACCTTGCGGCTCATACCTATGGATGCGGCTGTTTCCGCTGCTTCATCTGCCGCTTCTCTTGCTATTCTTGCTCCTTCAAAGGCCATTCTCTCTGCATGTCCGCTACATCCGTATTCGGCTTGTGAAACGGCATTTGCACTGAAGGTGTTTGTCTCGATTATATCTGCGCCGGCCGCTATGTATTCCTTGTGTATCTTCTTTATGATGTCGGGACGGGTAAGGTTCAGACATTCGTTGTTTCCCATGAGCGCGCATCTGCATCCGGAGAATATCTCTCCCCGGAAATCGGCCTCGGTAAGCCCGAATTTCTGAATCATGGTGCCCATGGCCCCATCCAATATCAATATCCTGTCTTTTGGTATGTCGATCATTCTTTTCCCGATAATTCAAACTTCAAAGATACTGTATTTCCGCCAAATATAGAAAATGTATTTTTGTCTGGCATGCAAGTGTTTGAAATATAGCGTGTTATGAAAAGATGCGTGCCGCCATAAGGGAGCACGCATCTTTATGTAAGATGTTGATGATCAAAGGTTTTTGTGCCAGGCTATCCGAGGAAGCTGAGCAGGATACCTGCCGCTACAGCCGATCCGATGACGCCGGCTACGTTCGGAGCCATGGCATGCATCAGGAGGTGGTTGTTCTTGTCGAATTCGCGACCCACGTTCTGGGAGACACGTGCCGCGTCAGGAACAGCTGACACTCCGGCGTTTCCGATGAGCGGGTTGATCTTGTTGCCTTCCTTGCAGAACAGGTTCATGAATTTGGCGAAAAGCACTCCGCATGTTGTCGCTATCACGAATGACATGAGACCGAGGAAGAATATCTTGATCGAGGTTGCAGTAAGAAATACGTCAGCCTGGGTGGAACATCCGACTGTCACTCCGATGAGGATGGTCACTACGTCGATCAGCGGACCTCTTGCTGTCTCTGCAAGACGCTTTGTCACTCCGCTCTCTTTCAGAAGGTTACCGAAGAAGAGCATTCCGAGAAGAGGCATGCCGGAAGGCACGATGAGAGCGGTGAGGATGAATCCTACGATAGGGAAGATTATCTTTTCCTTCTGGCTCACGGCCCTCGGAGTCTTCATGCGGATCAGACGCTCTTTCTTTGTGGTGAGGAGCAGCATTATAGGTCGCTGGATCACAGGAACCAGGGCCATGTATGAGTATGCCGACACTGCGATCGCACCCATGAGGTGAGGAGCCAGTTTCGAAGAAAGGAAGATGGCCGTAGGACCGTCTGCACCTCCGATGATTCCGATGGCGCCCGACTCGGCAGGAGTGAAGCCCATATGCATCGCCACAACGTATGCTCCGAAGATTCCGATCTGTGCCGCCGCACCGATCAGGAGCAGCCGGGGCTGAGAAATCAGTGACGAGAAGTCGGTCATAGCTCCGATTCCGAGGAAGATGAGAGGAGGATACCAGCCTTTCTGCACACCCTGATAGAGGATGTTCATGACCGATCCCTGCTCATAGATTCCTATCTGGAGACCTTCGGTGAAAGGAATGTTTCCGATTATCATTCCGAATCCGATAGGGACCAGAAGAAGAGGCTCCCAGTCTTTCTTGATTGCTACTGTGATGAAGGCGATGCCTATGATTATCATCACAATATGCTGCAATGTCATGTTTGCGAAGCCTGTATATTGCAGGAACTGCTGCAGGCTTTCAAAAATGGTGTTCATATCCTGATGCTTATGCGATTGTAACTACGGCCGCACCTTCAAGAACGGAGTCTCCCTTTGCGACATGGATCGCAGTGACGGTTCCGTCATGCTCGGCCTCGATCGAGTTCTCCATCTTCATGGCCTCGAGTACGGCAACTTCCTGTCCGGCCTTCACGCTGTCACCTACATTCACCTTTACAGCGATGATCACTCCCGGAAGCGGGCTTGTCACAGCCTTTCCTGCGCCAGCTGCTGCAGGTTTAGCGGCAGGAGCCTGTACAGGCTGAGCCGGAGCTGATGTCTGCACTGGTGCTGCAGGAGCAGCCTGAACCGGTGCAGCCGGAGCATCTTCGAGTTCAACCTGATAAGATGTGCCGTTCACTGTAACTGAAGCGTTTCCGCCTTCGATGGAATTGATGGCAACATTGTACTCGTTGCCGTTGATCTTGAACTTATATGTCTTCATGGCTATTTCTTTCTTTTTATTGTGATTATATAACTTTCATTGTCGTGAACTGTGTCGTTCAGATACTGGTGCAGGGCCATCGATATGGCGGCATATACCTCTCCGTTCATTTCCTGGTCAAGGGCCATTGCGATGGCAGCAGCCTCTTCACCGGTCGGAACCCCTGTGGCGACTGTTTCCTTCTTCTTCTCCGGAAGTTTCATGCTGATTTTGCCTGAAGATAACTTTCCGATGAAACTGTATGCGAAGTACAGGACGATCAATGCTACGAATACGACTGAGACGGATACCAGTGTTATTATCGCTCCGTGGGGATCCTTCACTGCCATCTCAGCGCTCTTACGCACGACGTTTTCCGAGACCTGCAATAATATGAATGAATTCATGCCTTAAACTTTAGAGTGGTAGATTGTCGTGCTTCTTCCAAGGATTCTCCTGCTTCTTTCCAGCAAGTTGTTCGAGGGCTCTGATCACGCGGAAACGAGTATTGCGCGGTTCGATTATGTCGTCGATGTAACCGTAGCTTGCGGCATTGTAAGGATTGCAGAAGAGATCGTTGTATTCCAGTTTCTTCTGCTCGGCCAGCTTGGCCTGTCCTACAGGATCTTCCATTGCCCTGATCTCTTTCGAGTAAAGGATCTCGACAGCACCTTCCGCACCCATCACTGCTATGTTAGCTGATGGCCATGCGTAGTTGATGTCTCCTCGCAACTGCTTGCAGCTCATGGTAATATGGGCTCCGCCGTAAGATTTTCTCAAAGTGACGGTAACCTTCGGTACCGTGGCTTCTCCGTATGCATAGAGAAGTTTGGCTCCATGAGTGATGATGCCGCCGTATTCCTGCTGGGTTCCGCAAAGGAAGCCCGGAACATCGACAAGTGTCACGAGAGGGATGTTGAATGCGTCGCAGAATCTGACGAACCTTGCAGCCTTGCGTGATGCATTGATGTCAAGTACACCTGCGAGAATCTTCGGCTGGTTGGCTACAATACCCACAGAACGGCCGTTCATATGGGCGAAGCCTACTATTATGTTCTTTGCCCAGCTCTGATGTACTTCAAGGAATTTACCGTCATCGACGATGCTTCCGATGACCTGATACATGTCGTATGCCTTGTTCGGATTGTCAGGGATGATGTCGTTGAGAGCGTCGTCAACTCTTCCTGCCGGGTCCGCTGTTTCAACGAATGGAGCTTCCTCGCGGTTGTTTGAAGGAAGGAAACTCAGGAGCGCCTTGATCTTAGCGATGCCTTCCTGCTCGTTTTCAGCTGTGAAATGTGCTACTCCGCTCTTGCTGCCATGCACGCTTGCGCCTCCGAGTTCTTCCTGTGTTACAGACTCTCCGGTCACGGTCTTTACGACTCCCGGACCTGTAAGGAACATATATGATGTGTCCTTTATCATTACGGTGAAGTCAGTCAGAGCCGGTGAATATACCGCTCCTCCTGCGCATGGACCGAAGATTCCTGATATCTGAGGGACGACTCCGGATGCAAGTATGTTCCTTTCGAATATTTCACCGAATCCGGCGAGAGAGCAGATGCCTTCCTGGATTCTGGCTCCACCTGAATCGTTGATTCCGATGAAAGGTGCTCCGTTACGTACCGCCATGTCCATTACCTTGCAGATTTTCTGTGCCATGGTTTCAGACATCGATCCTCCGTTGACGGTAAAATCCTGGGCGAACACGTATACAAGACGTCCGTCGATAGTTCCCATTCCGGTTACGACTCCGTCTCCATCAAACTTTGTCTTTTCCATACCGAAGTTCGTGCACCTGTGCTGTACGAACATATCGAATTCCTCAAAGCTTCCCTCATCAAGGAGCAGGGATAATCTTTCCCTTGCCGTGAGTTTGCCTTTGGCATGCTGGGCATCTATGCGCTTCTGACCTCCGCCCACGCGGGCTGCGGCCCTGCGGTCCACCAGCTCTTTGATCTTTTCCTTTTGAATACTCATATGAACATGAATTTAATCTTCATTCCGACAAAGATAGTATTTTTTCCTGCTGGTCAAGCATAATCATACCACAGATAGTTTTTTTACGCCACATCGTTTCTCCGTGTGGTGAAATTGATTGAATTGACGGCAGAATATGATAGGCTAAGGCCGTCATTGTGGCGAAATCATTAAAATATATTGAGGCTGCCGAGAATCATTATGATGAGGATGGAGTATTCTCCATAATCCTTCAATGCTCCTTTCAATGTTTCCAGCACTTTCTGAATCTCATATTTGACCTTGTTTTCAGATATTCCGAGTTCTGATGCTATTTCCGAGCGGGTCTTGCCGTCTCTTCTTGACAGCAGAAATATTCTACGGGTCAGTTCTGGAAATGAATTCAGACGTTTGCGGTAGATTTCCATTATTTCGCTGGAATGAACTTCGGAAACACTGGCAGATTCTATGGCGAGAGTATAATATTCCATCATTCTCTCCTCCTTTGTGCGAATCTTCTGTGCAATCCTGCTGTGTCTGATATCGGCCCTTCTGTGGTCGATCGCCTTGTGCTGAACTATGGAGTATAGATATGGATAGAATTTCTCAGGATTGACTTCCTGGCGATTCTCTATGAGGGTCATGAATGCTTCGGCGACGATATCGCGTGCGGCTTCCTCATCGCGGACGAACATATATGCTGTCCGTAAGAGCACATCCTTGCTTGTCTTGTAGATATGCTCGATGCGCTCATATATTGCCTTTCCCTGAGTATCCATAATCGGGGCAAATATATAAAAATAAATTCCAATAATGATAACTTTGAAAAAAGTGTGGAAAATTTCTTCCATACTTCATACTTGTTCGACTATAAATATATAAAGCAATGGAAATGTCAGATATTACATCAGAAATTCTGGTCCGTTTTTTTGAAGGTAGGACCACATCAGAGGACAATAATGCAATTGCTGACTGGATAGAGAGCGATCCGGCCAATCAAGAAATGTTCAATAGCGAGCTAAAGTATCACTTGATGCTTCTCGAGGCATCTTCTGTTCCTGCAGAAGGACAAAGTGTACCGAAGCCTATAAGGGTGCGTCAACGCATCTCGCTGACAACCAGCATAGCAGCGGCACTTTTTGCCGGTGCTTTCATTATGTGGAGTCTCGTTGTAAAACCGCTTGCGGAAGAGTCTTCTCAGATGATGTCATTCATGACCGAGGCTGGACAGAGGGCATCTGTCACTCTTCCTGACGGAACCTCCGTTGAACTTAATTCCGGTACGATTCTCGAGTATCCGGCAGTCTTTTCCGGAAAAGAAAGACGTGTCAGGATCGATGGTGAAGCTATGTTCGAAGTTGCTTCCGATTCCCGCAAGCCTTTTTTTGTCGAGACATTCGCCTACGACGTAAAGGTCCTTGGAACCAAGTTCAATATCATAGCTGAGGAACAGACGGGTGATTTCTCGACAGCACTTCTGGAAGGTAGGGTATCAATCTTAGACAAAACAGAAACAGCTGTTGCCGAACTCAGGCCAGACCAGATCGCCACTCTTGTTGATGGAAGGCTTCACAAGGTCCAGTCTGAGAATCTCGCTTCTCAATACAGATGGACAGAGGGTATCGTAAACTGCGGAGGCCTCTCCTTTACGGATGTTCTGACCAAGTTTGAGAAGACCTTCGGTGTGGATATAAGGATAGAGAAAACAAATATACCGGACAAAAAGATAAGGTATATGAAGGTATATGTCAGCGACGGTCCGGCGGCCGCCCTGGAACTTCTGCAGAACGTCGTGGATTTCGACTACTCATACGACCAGAAGACAAATACATACCTTGTAAGGTAAAGACTGACCACAAAAGAATTAATAACTACTAACTATAATCATTATGAAGTTCAGATCACTTCCACGGGTGTTGATGTGCCTGTTGGCGGCTTCGGTCTTCTTCGTGTCTTTCTCAAGTGAAGCAACTGCACAGGATGCACGTGTGACACTTAATGTCAAGGACGTGAGGATGGAGACAGTGATGGTTGCCATCGAGGAACAGACCCGTTATCTGTTCACCGTTGAAGATGACGTCGATATTGATGTCAAGGTGACAGTGAATGTGAACAACGCACCGCTGAGTGCAGCTCTGGAGCAGATGGTAAAGGGCTCTGATGTTGTCTGGACCTTGAAGGACAGGAATATCCTATTGTCCAAGAAGGTTGTGGCAAAGGCCAGGACAATTACAGGTCAGACCCTTGACCCCGCAGGTCTCCCGGTCCCGGGAGTTTCTGTTCTGATCAGGAATACCAAGATCGGAACAGTGACAGACCTTGACGGAAAGTTTTCTCTTGAGATTCCGGGTGAGAACCTCGGAGCCCAGCTCGAGTTCAACAGCCTCGGCTACAGCGTTGTTGTATTACCTATCGGACAACGCAGTGTCTTTAATGTGACGCTGACGGAGTCTTCCCTGGAGCTTGAAGGTACGGTGGTTACCGCCCTAGGTATTCGCCGTGACCAGAAGGCTCTCAGTTACAATGTCCAGGAGGTCAGTTCAGATTTAGTGACCGGAGTCAAGGATGCCAACTTCATCAACTCCCTTTCAGGAAAGGTGGCCGGAGTGACCATCAATGCCTCTTCATCGGGAGTCGGCGGAGCGTCAAAGGTCGTTCTC
>JAFQAR010000026.1 GCA_017399905.1 Bacteroidales bacterium | reverse complement strand
TCAGCGTCAATCGCGGATTCGTGAGATGCCTTCGCAATCGGTGTTCTGTGTGATATCTATGCATTTCACCGCTACACCACACATTCCTCCCACGGCATCCGCATTCAAGCTTGCCAGTATCAACGGCACGGCAGAGGTTGAGCCCCTGAATTTCACCGCTGACTTAACAGGCCGCCTACGCACCCTTTAAACACAATAAATCCGGATAACGCTCGCATCCCCCGTATTACCTCGGCTGCTGGCACGGAGTTAGCCGATGCTTATTCGTAAGGTACTCTCATCAGTCCACACGTGAACCTTATTGCTCCCTTACAAAAGAAGTTTAAGACCCGTAGGGCCGTGACCTTCACGCGGCATGGCTGGTTCAGTCCTTCGACCATTGACCAATATTCCTCACTGCTGCCTCCCGTAGGAGTATGGACCGTGTCTCAGTTCCAGTGTGGGGGACCTTCCTCTCAGAACCCCTAGACATCGTCGCCACGGTGGGCCGTTACCCCGCCGTCTAGCTAATGTCACGCGAGCCTATCCGTTTCCGAAATTCTTTAGATATCATAAGATGCCTTAAAATATCACCATGGGGTATTAGTCGGCGTTTCCACCGGTTATCCCCCTGAAACGGGCAAGTTGCTCACGCGTTACGCACCCTTGCGCCGGTCGCCATCAAGACTTCGACGAATCTCAGTCTCATGCTGCCCCTCGACTTGCATGTGTTAAGCCTGCCGCTAGCGTTCATCCTGAGCCGGGATCAAACTCTTCATTGTATAATTATATAATTCTTAGCTTGTCACTGACACTTCTCAATTCTTTCAAAAGAATCAACGCTTCTCGATAAATTGTATTTTTCTCGGTACTTGCTTCTTGTACTTTCCTTCAATCTTTTCAATGAACTTTTTGGACCGTTTTATCTCAAACGGGCTGCAAAGATACGCACTTTTTCTTAACCTCCAAATTTTTTCGAGTTTTTTTTGAAAAAAATCTTCAAATTATCAATAAACAGTCCATTCTGTAAGAAAAAAAACTATATTTGTAATCGCTTAGCTAGCCCTTTATGGGGTGGGCGGGCATAAAATACGAAGACGTTACTTGACGTTTGTCTTCTGAACTCAAACTTGGCGGTTAGAATTCACAGAAGAAGATACGGCAACGGAAACGTCCATTTCGGAGATGACATTTCAGTCGCTACACGTGTATCATTACGTGTAGAACTCACATATCATCCCTGGCGTGGGCTAGCTACGTTGCTTATCCTTCTGTGATGGCAGCCAAGGCCTGAGTTCGGGATAAGCAGAGTATGACTCCCACGTCTTTTTTTATTATCCGTTCGTATCGGGAGCCCCGAACTTAAAATCTAGGATTATGAAAAAGTTATTTCTGACAGTGATTTTCATTCTCTGCATCACAAACATCTCGAATGCCCAGAAGTATCTGGAAAGTGTAAATTACATGGAAGCTTCATCAAGAGAAACTTCGTCTGCAGTAGACGTCATGACTACTCCTGTAATTGCAGATCTGGATATATTGCCAAGAATTGAAGAAACAGTGACCGAACCCTTTAAAAACATTAATGTAACAAGCGATATAAATCTGGCTATACCTACTTATAAGAAAATTGCTCTTGCAGAAGTAGCAAACAAGTATAATGCAGATCTCATATTGGGCGCTCTTGTCAAGGTTGAGACTCTGGAATCGGAAAAGGGAGGAAGATTAGCAATAACAATAAGCGGTTATCCTGCAAAATACATCAAGTTCAGAAATGCGACAAAAGAGGATATCGATCTGGTCAGATCTGCTTCTACACTTAGAACAGAGGAAGAATCTGTCATGGATGTCCCTGAAAACAGAACCACCGTCGTCAAAGAGAAAGTGTTACAGCTCTTATAACCTGAAGTATCCATGAAACGAATAATTGTAATCTCACTCCTCTGCATACTGTCCGGTTCTTTTGCGACTCTTGCTCAGAATCGAGGAGGTACTGTCACAGCATCTTCAATGGTAGTGACAAGAACAAAACTGCCGAGCAACATCCGTTGGCAGAATAGTATTGAAGCCACTGTTTCCGACTTCTACAGTCTGTCTTACATTGGAGGATGGCGTTTCAGCAACGCTCTGTTCTTTGGTTTCGGCACCGGTCTTCAGGTCTTTCCCAACCTCCTGCACTGGGATACCGATGACAGTCTCTTCAATTCTGAACTGGAAGAACTTCAAAAACTGGACAAAAGCAAATACTATAGTCCCTCACGAATCGCATTACCTGTCTATGCACATGTGAAGTTTCGTTTTTTGAAGAAAAAGATTTCTCCGTATTTGTCAGCCTCAGGAGGTATCCTGATAGGGTCGTCCGGTTCGGAAGATGTGACGGGAGTGTATTATGCTGACTGCTTTGTGGGCGTTGATTTTAAGTTGAAAGAGAAATCAAGCATAGCACTTGGCCTCGGCCCTATCTGGAACGGACAGGAGACTATCCTTGAAGAGAACGGATACAGCGGTGGCGGTTACAAACTTGTATATTCATTCTAATACACTGCTTTATGAAAAGAACTGTTATAATGCTCATTGTTACTATTGCCGCAAATATCTTCCTTTCCGATGTATTTGTGGCTCATGCCCAGAATCGAGGAGGTACTGTCACCGCCTCTTCAATGATAGTTACAAGAACAAAGATCAAGAAGCCCAAGGAGCCTATCAAGATCAGATGGCAGAACAACATCGACGTCGCGACTACAGGACGTGATCACCACCAGTTATCCTATACCGGAGGATGGCGCTTTGGTAATTTCTTTTATTTCGGTTTCGGTACAGGAGTTCAGTATTATCCTAATGTGTTACCTTGGGATGAGGACGGTATATTAGACATGGGGATATTAAGCGAAGACATGAAAGAAGAGCTTAAGAATTCCTACTATAATCCATCACAAATAGCGGTACCGGTTTATGCCCAGGTCAAGTTCCGCTTCTTTAAAGGCAGGATATCCCCATTCCTTTCAGCATCCGGAGGCCTTTTGTTTCAGAACATGGTTTCTTATGGTGAAAAATCTGATACCTACCAGAAAGATGGAACAGAAGGGTTAACTTTTTTCGATGCCGTCGTTGGTATTGATTTCAAGTTAAAGAACGATTCAATCATATCATTTGGCTTAGGACCCGTCCTGACTGGACAAAATGCAAGATACCCGAAAGCCGAGGAAGACAGAAGCACCGGATGTTTTAAATTCGGATATTCATTCTGATGTATTCAGACATGACACGTTTCCGATCAGCCCGCGATACGTTTGTATCGCGGGCTGACATTTTATCATGATTGTTTGTAACGATTTAAAAAATGCCTACTTTTGTTCTTTGAAGCAGTTTAAATGGAGAAAAACGGGAAATGGTTTCTCTTTGGAAAATATTCATAGTTTTCGCCAAAATCGGAGCTTTTACCATAGGTGGAGGCATCCCGATGATTGCGGCCATCAAGAGCGAGCTGACAGAGAAAGGCTGGCTCAAGGAGGAAGACTTCATAGACATCATAACGCTGGCACAGACAGCGCCGGGACTTTTCGCCGTAAATATCTCCATACTTACAGGACACAAGCTCAGGGGCACAAAGGGAAGCGTCGTCGCTACCATCGCCAGCTGCCTCCCGCCTTTTATGATAATACTGCTGGTCGCGATGTTCTTCACGTCAATCAAGGACAATGAGTATGTGATAAGCGCATTCAAAGGCATCCGTCCTGTAGTCGTAGCCCTTATCGGAGTGCCTATGATCGACATGATCAAGGCGACGAAGATGAGATGGTGGTCATGGGTGATAGTGGTATCTTCGATGGTGCTTGTGTGCTTCATGAACGTATCGCCTATATATATATTAATATGTATCATCGTCATCGCCGCTGCGGTATCATGGCATAACAACAGGAAGGTATGATCTATTTCGAACTGTTCACCACATTCTTCGTCATAGGCATGTTCACCATCGGAGGCGGATATGCCATGCTTTCCCTGATACAGAACCAGGTGGTCAACGTACACGGATGGATCGACGAAGCCTCCTTTACCGACATAGTGGCGATATCACAGATGACTCCGGGTCCGATCGGCATCAACAGCGCGACATATCTGGGATATAATGTGCTGGCAAACACCGGAGCCACGGAATTCATGTGCATACTAGGTTCGTTCACGGCGACATTCGCAGTCGTGCTCCCATCCTTCATAATAGTCCTGGCCATCTGCAAGACATACGAGAAGCTCAAGGACCATTACATGTTCAAAGGGATCATGACAGGGCTCAGACCGGCGACGCTGGGACTCATAGGAACAGCGGCCCTCGGTCTCGCAACGCCTGAAAACTTAATCGACTGGAAAAGCTTCGTGCTATGCATCGCGGCATTCGCCGGGCTGTATTTCAAGAAGATCGGACCTTTTTCCGCCATCGGGCTGGGAGCCCTGGCGGGACTGATAATTTATTGACGACAAATCATGGAATGGCTTAAGGAATTATTCATAGAACCCACATTCATACAGGCAGTCCTCATCCTCTCGCTGATAAGCGCAACCGGACTTGCCCTCGGAAAGATCAAGTTCTTCGGAGTGTCTCTCGGAGTCACTTTCGTATTCTTCTCCGGAATCATAGCCGGACACTTCGGGATCAGCATCAATCCGGAAATGCTCACCCTCGCCCAGAACTTCGGACTTATCATATACATCTACTCCCTCGGAGTCCAGGTCGGACCGGGATTCTTCTCATCGTTCAAGCATGGCGGCATAAGGCTCAATCTGCTATCCTTCATGCTTCTGATCATCGGAACACTCATGGCTATGGGAATATTCTGGACGACAGGGATGAATGTGCCTGATATAGTGGGACTTCTTTCGGGAGCCGTGACGAACACTCCTATGCTCGGAGCTGGTCAGCAGGCGCTCCTGCAGGCCGACCCGGCCAACATCGAAGGAGTGAACAGAATGGCGATGGCATGCGCCGTAGCCTATCCGTTCGGACTTGTAGGACTAATCGTCACGATCATCGTATTGAGAAAGACGATGGCGCCGAAGAATGCATCCAAGGCCCACGACCCGTCATCCGACAACACATTCATCGCGGAGTACCAGATCAGCAACCCTGCCATCTTCGGCAAGACAATACAGGAAATCCGCAAATGCGCAGACTGCCAGTTCGTCATATCCAGAGTCTGGAAGAACGAAAAGCTTATCATCCCTACATCAGAGACCGTGCTTGAGGAAAACGAGCATGTTCTCGTGATTTCCGGCAAGCAGGATGTGGAGAAGATCAGGTTCCTGTTCGGACAGCAGGAGAATATAGACTGGAACAAGAAGGACATCGACTGGAATGCGATCGACAGCCAGCTCGTATCCAGCAAGATTCTCGTGACCAAACCGGAGCATAACGGAGTCAAGCTGGGCGACATGAGGCTCAGGAACTCGTACGGAATCAACATCACCAGAGTCAACAGGGCCGGCATCGACCTCCTCCCTTCAAGAAACCTCAGGCTCCAGCTGGGCGACAAGCTCACGGTGGTAGGCGAAGCCAGAGCCATAGAAAACGTCAGCGCCATCCTCGGCAACGAGTCAAAGCGTCTGACCAATCCTAACCTTGTATCTATCTTCGTAGGAATCATCCTGGGACTGATACTCGGAAGCATTCCTATCATGATCCCGGGCATCAGCACTCCAATAAAGCTCGGCATCGCCGGAGGTCCGATCATCGTCGGTATCCTGATGGGAGCCTTCGGACCGAGGTTCCATATAAGCACATATACCACCCGAAGCGCCAACATGATGCTCCGGCAGATGGGACTTACCATCTATCTGGCCGGTCTGGGATTGAGCGCCGGTGCGGGCTTCTTCGCAACGGTATTCACCACGGAAGGCCTCGTGTGGGTTCTGACAGGCATTTCACTTGCCGTGATCCCTGTACTGATCACAGCATTTATCGCTCACAAGATATTCAAGGTGGACTATGTAGACAACATGGGAATGATATGCGGAAGCATGGCCAATCCTTTCGCCCTCGAATATGCCAGCCTGGGAGAAGACGGTGAAGATCCTGCCGTAGCTTACGCAACCGTGTACCCTGCCGGAATCTTCCTCAGGGTAATATCCGCACAGATAATAATCCTGTTATTAAGCTAATCACATACTATATGAAGAAAACTCTATTCCTTGCCGTTCTGACGGCACTTGCAACCGCATGCGCTCCCAAGGAGCAGCCGATAGAAATCGTCCCTTATCCGAACAGCATCGAGATGAAGGCAGGCACCTTCATGGCCGCAGGAGCCGACTTCCACATGGACCCTGCGATGGAGGACTATGCAAAGGATGCGGTGAGGAACTTTGCTGCAGACCTGGCCCTCGCAAGCGGACAGGCTGGCGAGGTCACCGAAGCCGGCGCAGGCCAGGGATTCACGTTCAAGGTAAATCCTGACATCCAGCAGGAAGGATACCGTCTGCGCATAACCGGCAAGAAGGCAGCCGTAGAAGCCGCAGACCTCAACGGATTCATATATGCCATCCAGACCCTCAAGCAGATGCTTCCTGTAGAAATCTACGGGGACACCCCAGCAGATGAAGAGGACTGGACTCTTCCATGCTGCGAGATCGAGGATGCTCCACGTTTCCCATACAGAGGACAGCATGTTGACGAGGCACGCCATTTCTATGGTATCGACGAGATCAAGAAGATCCTCGACATGATGGAGATCCACAAGATGAACAAGCTCCACTGGCATCTTACCGACGACCAGGGATGGAGGGTGGAAATCAAGAAATATCCAAGACTCACGGAAGTCGGTTCGATCAGAAAGGAGACCCTCGTAGGTCACATCAACTGGAGCCGCACCTTCGACGGAAAGCCTTACGGTGAAGGCAAGTGGTACACCCAGGATCAGATCAGGGAAGTGATAGACTATGCTGCAAGAAAAGGCATCGCAGTCATCCCGGAAGTCGATCTTCCGGGCCATATGCTCGCCGCATTGACCGCTTATCCGGAGCTCGGATGTACCGGCGGACCATATGATGTATGGGGAATGTGGGGCGTGGCGGACGACGTGCTCTGCGCAGGAAAGGAGGAAGTCATGGTCTTCCTCGAGAATGTGCTTGGAGAGATCGCCGACCTTTTCCCTTCTGAATACATCCATATCGGAGGCGACGAATGCCCTAAGGTGAGGTGGGAGGAATGTCCGCACTGCCAGGCGAAGATCAAGGAGCTCGGCCTGAAGGACGACGACAGATTCAAGGCGGAGCACTACCTCCAGAGCTACGTGATGAGAAGGATGTCGGACTTCCTCGGAGCTCGTGGCAAGAAGGTCATCGGATGGGATGAGATCCTCGAAGGAGACATCGCCGACAACGCCATAGTGATGTCATGGAGGGGCACACAGGGCGGCATCCAGGCCGCACAGCTGGGCCACGACGCCATCATGACCCCGAACACATACTGCTACATCGACTTCTACCAGTCCCTCGATACCGATGAAGAGCCGCTCGGCCAGGGTGGATACCTGCCGGTCGAGAAGGTATATTCATATGAACCTTTCATCGACGAAATGACCGAAGAGCAGAAGAAGCACATCATCGGAGTGCAGACCAACCTCTGGACAGAGTACATCCCGACAGCTGAGCACTTCGAATACATGCTCCTGCCTCGAATGTCTGCGATAAGCGAGGTACAGTGGTGCGACTCCGACAACAAGGACTGGAAGCGATTCCGCGAGAGCGCCGACCACCTTGCCTCCATCTACGAAGAGCTCGGATTCAACTATGCGACCCATATCTTCCGCACATCAGGTTTCGTAAGCCTCGACAAGAAAAAAGGAGCCGTGATGATGAACTTCGAGACCCAGGGAAACGCTCCGATCAGATATACCGTAGACGGAAGCGAGCCTACAGAGGAATCGCCTCTGTATGAGGGGCCTATAGAGGTCAAGGGCAATTGCGTCATCAAGGGCAAGGCCTTCAGGGACAACATCCAGGACAAGACATTCAGCAAGGAGTTCAAGGCACATAAGGCCATGGGCAAGACGGCCGTTCTCGGTACTGCACCTGCCCCTCATTACACATACGACGCTCCTGATCTTCTTGTCAACGGAGTACGCGGACCTTTCAACTTCAGAAGCGGAGACTGGGCAGGCTGGAGCGCAACTCCTTTCGAAGTCACCATCGACATGGACGGCGAGACCTACAGCAGTGTGACACTCGGAACAGTGGTCGTGAAGTATGACTGGATATTCAACCCGCAGAGCATCGTGATAAGCGTTTCCGAAGACGGAAAGACATTCACTGAAGTCGCTAAGGCCGTTTACGGACCCGAAGGGGAAAACGATCCCAATGACCTTAAGGAATACACTCTGACATTCCCTGAAACTTCGGCAAAATACCTCAAGGTATGGGCCGAAACCATTACATCGGTTCCGGCATGGCATCCGGGAGCCGGCGGAGCCGGATTCCTCTTTGTTGACGAAATCGTTGTAAGATAATACTCGTTACTTAATAAAATTTCCGGATGTGGCTCGCTTCGCAGAAGCATAGGTATATGCTTCGCTCGTCCACATCCAGAATTTTTATTTTATTACAGTTCAGTCTTTCTGAAGTTCCTCTATCTGGGCGAGGATTTCAGACGCATGACGTACCACCTTACGGTTGATGCGGGCTCCGATTATGCCGCCGACGATACAGCCTACTCCTGCTCCACAATAGAACCCTATTGCATACGGATTATCTACTCCTAAGATACCTACCATCTCATATATAGTCCAGCTCAGCCATATGATGATCATCGGTATAGCGACTCTGTACCATTTCTTGTAATGGGTCTTGACCTTGCTCAGCTTCTCGGCAGTTTCCACGAGGTTTCCTTGAGAGACATCGATTCTTCCGAGATTCATCTTCTGTACGATGGTAAGTCCCAGACATACTGCAAGCATAAGAGCTGTCGCAGATACGAACCAAATTGAACACCCCTGATAATAGAAGAACATAGGACAGAATATCGTTGCGAACAATCCGGCAACAATCGTGGCACCTACAGTCTTATTGAGGGATGACATCTTTGACTTCATCGAGCGACGGATATGCTCTTCGTTGATGATTGTCTGTTTTTCGAGCTGCTGCTTGAGGATGCTTATCTGTGAGCGCATTTCTTCGAGTTCGTGCGATATGAATGTATTTTCCATCTTGATGCTTTTTTACTGGTCTGACATTTTCTTCAACTGTTCCTTGATTCTGAAAAGGCGTACGGAAACATTCTTGGCCGAGATGCCGACTATAGCCCCTATCTCGTCGTAGCTCATGTTCTCGAGCCACAGCAGGACGATGGCCCTGTCGAAAGGGCCGAGTCGGCTGATGCGGTCCTGGAGCATGCGGACCTGCTTCATTTCTTCGGCAGAATCATCGAAGAGGTTGATGTCCATGTCGAGGGGAACGCTCTCCCCTTTGCGCTTCTTCTTGCGCTCCGCTGAGATGCAGGTGTTCAGGCTGACACGGTATATCCATGTCCTGGCACTGCTTTCGCCCCTGAACTTCGCAAATCCTTTCCATAGGTTGACTAGTATATCCTGGAAGAGGTCTGCAACTTCTTCCTCATCCTTCGAGAACATGTAGCAGACCGTATATATGGTCCCCTTATGTTCACGGACGATCCGCGCAAAATCGATTTCCAATGTTTCCATTTCCTTTCAGTTTCTTTTCAGTTTACACATTAGACGCACAGTTCCTCCATTTGCTACAAAGATTTTTACGCAAAACGAAACATCCTATCTACCAACACATTACATAATATGCGTGCTCCCCTTTGGCGGCACGCACATTTCGTAAAATACTGGCACACAAATAGTTACATCTCACAAGATTATCCTATCGGGAACCAGATGAAGACAGCGCAGTCCCAAAGGGCGTGGGAGATGATGATGGCTCCGAGCCTTTCAGGGAAAAAGCGGTAGGCCAGGCCCCAGATGAAGCCGGCAACGGCTGCCGCCATGATGAGCATGAAATTGAATTTCGACAGATGGACCAGACTGTAGACAAGCGTGGTCACGATAAAGCCCCAGTTCGGGTTCCGGCGCTGAGAGAGGTTCTTCTGGATATATCCCCGCCAGAAGATTTCTTCGGCCGGACCTATTATGAACAGCATGAGAAGGGTCAGGACCAGAGGATTCTCCCCTTCCCTCATGCCGTAGATCATGTCGACCTGCGGACGTGCAAAACCGAACATCATCGACGAAAGTCTGTCTCCTATCCAGAAGACTCCCCAGAGGGCGGCGGCCAAGGCAACGCCCAGAAGGACATCTGACAGTCCGACGCGTATGTCCTTCCACCATCCTGGTGCAGCCCAGGTGGAATAGAGGGTCAGGGCGAGGCCCGAGCAGGTCATCATCACCCAGAAGTTCACATGCGGCGCCGTCCATGGCGAGAACATTATCGTCCACAGGACAGCGGCAAGGCAGATGCCGAATAAAGGTTTGTTCTTCATATCCTTAGAGGAAACGCGCAACGACAAACGCCACGGTCAGCAGGAAGGAGAACATGAGCTGAAGGTTTGCCGTCCTTACATCAAGGTCTGCAATCATATGGACGCCTCCTTCAACAGAGTTCTTCATGGTCTGAGCACATGCAATCGCTACAGGAAGGGTCATGAACACGATGACGGTCGCTATCGGCATGAAGCCGGCGATTGAACAGATGCCTACCCAGACAAATGGGAACAGCATCTCAAAGCCGTACAGGACGGCTGAAGACTTGGTTCCCAGGCCCATCGCCATGGTCTTGATGCCGGCTCTGGCATCGGTCGCCATGTCGCGGGTATTGTTTGAATGAAGGATGCCGTCGGTGATAAGTCCCAGAGGAAGGGCAATGATAAGAACGCTTGGGAGCACACCACCTGCCACTACAAACGAAGTTCCAAGAGTTGGCAAGAATGCATATGCAAGCAGGATGACCAGGTCGCCGAGGGCATTGAACTTAAGGTATGGATAGAGCAGAGTACAGAGAACGCCTCCGATACCGATCCAGAGCAGAGGCAGTCCGGTAAGGGCCATCAAGGCAAGACCGCCCGCAGTCGCAACTGCTGTCAGGACTAGGGCAAGATTCTTTATCTCCTTAGGCTCGAACATGCCCGTGGTAAGCGTCTTCGCGCCGAATGTATCGTCAGCATCGACTTTCTTCTTGAAATCAAAATAGTCGCTCCATGTGTTTCCGGCAGCATGGAATATGATGATGTTAACAAGCGCCCATACGGCGAATCCCCAGCTGATTTCATATCCTCTCCAGAAAAGAAAGGCAGTGGTAACTATCACAGGCATCGCCGATGCAGGGAAAGACCAAGGTCTCACCGCAATCATCCATTCTCCAAAAGTATGTTTTTTCATAATCTGTTTAAATTTCCTGCAAATATAATCAAAAAGATAGAGCTTCCTCGATTCCCACCGAAGAAGCTCCGCAATTCTAACCTAAAACTTAGAATTACAAAAAGGTAAAAAGTGTATTGTTTTCTTTTATGGCAAAATATTATGAATAAAAGGGACTTCTACTGTCCATGAGGCACAATTGAGTCCACCTTCATGAATTATCAGATCAT
>JAFQAR010000025.1 GCA_017399905.1 Bacteroidales bacterium | reverse complement strand
TCTCAAGTTCTACTTTGAACATTGCATTTGGAAGCGTCTCAACTATAACGCCCTCCTGCTCGATTGCTGAGTGTTTTGGCATCAATAATCACTTTAAAATTCAACATTTTTCTCTATAAAGTCGAAAGTGGACAATAGTTCAGGCTGATTCTTTCTGACAACAACCGTAAGCTCGAAGTGCGCTGATTTCCTGCCGTCCGAAGTGCGTACTGCCCAACCATCTTTAGCTAAATACACATTTCTTAGACCTGCATTGATCATCGGTTCGATACAGATCGTCATTCCATCGGTAAGTCTTGCACCCTGACCCTTGCGTCCGTAATTCGGAACGTCCGGACCTTCATGCATGTTTCTTCCGATTCCGTGTCCGATAAGTTCACGGACTACAGAGAACCCGAATGACTCTGCATACGTTTGCACCGCGTGTCCAATATCACCAGTCCTGTTTCCCGCAACAGCTGCCGCGATTCCTCTGTAAAGAGACTCTTTCGTCACATCAAGGAGCTTCTGCGTCTCAGCGTCCACCTCCCCTACAGGGAAGGTGTATGCTGAATCGCCGTTGTATCCTTTATATAATGTGCCGCAGTCTACAGATACGATATCTCCCTCCTGGAGGATGTAGCCCGATGGAAAACCATGGACGACGACATCGTTTACAGAGATGCAGAGCGCATAGGGAAAGCCATCATACCCGAGAAAGCTTGGTATAGCTCCATTGTCGCGGATGAAGGTCTCAGCTACCCTATTCAACTCGAGAGTCGACACACCAGGGGCAACTATCTTACCGACCTCAGCCAATGTCCTGGAAACGAGCAATCCGTTCTCACGCATCAGCGCTATTTCTTCCTCTGTCTTAGGCCTGACCATTTTCAAAGAACTTTATCAAGATTACATGCCGGAACGACCTTTCAGGCGACCGGTCTTCATCAGTCCGTCATAGTGACGCATAAGAAGGTGGCTTTCAATCTGCTGGAGAGTATCGAGAACAACACCCACAAGGATGAGGAGGGATGTACCTCCGTAGAAGCTTGCGAACTGGTTGTTGATTCCGAGCTTCATTGCGAAAGCTGGAAGGATAGCGATGAGAGCGAGGAAGATCGAACCTGGGAGAGTCACTCTTGACATGATTGTGTCAAGGTACTCAGCAGTCTTCTTGCCTGGCTTCACTCCTGGGATGAAACCGCCGTTCTTTCTCATATCGTCTGCCATCATTGTAGGATTTACAGTGACTGCAGTATAGAAATATGTGAAGAGTACTACGAGGATTGCAAATGTGAAGTTATACCAGAAACCGGTATAGTTGCTCATTACTGCAGCGAAACCTCTTGTTGCATCGAACTTTGAGAAGATCATCGGGAAGAGCATGAGAGCCTGGGCGAAGATGATAGGCATGACGCCGGCTGCATTGATCTTCATAGGGATGTACTGACGTACACCGCCGTACTGCTTGTTTCCGATAACCCTCTTTGCATACTGTACAGGAACCTTGCGGACAGCCTGTACGATAGCGATAGCCGCTACGAATACGAAGAAGAGGATAACGAGCTCGACGATGAGGATGAGAAGTCCGCCACCAGCGTTTGCTGAAAGCTTCTCACCGAACTCAGCTGTAAGAGCATAAGGGAGACGTGCGATGATACCGACCATGATGATGAGTGAGATACCGTTTCCGATACCGCGGTCAGTAATACGCTCTCCGAGCCACATCACGAACATTGTTCCTCCGAGAAGGATCAGTGTCGAGACGATGTTGAACCAGAAGTTGCTCCAGCCAAGCTGATTTACAGCAGTGAAGGCTGTTGCCGGAATCTGCATGTGGAGGTTAGCCATGTAGGCAGGACCCTGGATGCAGATGATCGCAATGGTAAGATACCTTGTGATCTGGTTCATCTTGCGACGTCCGCTTTCGCCCTCCATCTGCATCTTGCGGAAGTAAGGGACGAAAACACCAAGAAGCTGGACTACGATCGATGCCGAGATGTATGGCATCACACCCAGCGCAAAGATAGAAGCGTTTCCGAAAGCACCACCTGAGAACATGTTCAGGAGACCAACAAGTCCCTCTGAAGAGCTGCTCTGCAGATTGGCAAGCTGCGCTGAATCTATGCCCGGAAGCACGATAAAGCTTCCAAGGCGATAGATCACGAGCAGTCCGAGGGTATAAAGGATCCTCGTACGGAGCTCTTCAATCTTAAAGATGTTCTTGATTGTCTGGATAAGTTTCTTCATCTTTATCAGAGTGTTGTTGCAGTGCCGCCTACAGCCTCGATCTTAGCGATCGCAGACTTTGAGAAAGCATTTGCAGATACTTCCAACTTAACGGTAAGCTCACCGTTTCCAAGAATCTTCACAAGCTGGTTCTTATTGATGAAACCTGCCTCACGAAGGGTCTCGATATTGATCACTGTAAGGTTGTTAGCCTCAGCGAGAGTCTGGAGAGTAGCTACATTGATACCCTTGTACTCCACCCTTGTAGGATTAGTGAAACCGAACTTAGGAAGTCTTCTCTGGATAGGCATCTGACCTCCTTCGAAGCCGATCTTGCGAGAGTATCCTGAACGAGCCTGAGCACCCTTGTGACCACGTGTAGATGTACCGCCGTGACCTGAGCCCTCACCACGTCCGATCCTCTTCTCTCTGCCTTTTGAGCCTGCAGCAGGTGTAAGATTATTTAATTTCATCTGTCTGTCCTCCTATTTAAATTTCCTCTACGATTACGAGGTGACGAACCTTCTCGATCATACCCTTGGTAACTGGAGTAAGCTCTACCTCAACTGTCTGATGGAGTCTGTGGATACCGAGTGAAACAAGATTTGCGATCTGTCTGTCAGT
>JAFQAR010000024.1 GCA_017399905.1 Bacteroidales bacterium | reverse complement strand
GCCGCAGGGGGAGGGGCCCAAGCTTGCTTGGGAGGGGTTGTTCCCACTTGTGCTGCAACGGCGGCGTCAAGCCGAATAAACGTGACGGACAACTCGGCCCTTGGACTGCCCCGTGCAGTTGTCAGAATGGCATGTTCGAAAGGAACCTACGTACGCGCTTTCGCCCGCGACCTCGGAGAGGCCCTTGGCTCCGGTGCCCATCTGGACTCCCTCCAGCGCAGCCGCAGCGGAATATTCCGGGTTGAAAAAGCATTGACCGTAGAGCAGGCGGTAGCCTTCCTCTCCAACTGACGGAGCACCACGGTGGCACTTAAATCATTAACCTACAGACACATACAAAAACCTCCTGCCGCCAAAGGGGAGCAGGAGGTTCAAGGAAAACACTCATAATCAAGCACTTAAGCGTCAAAGGAGAATGGCTGTAACCGGAACATATTCATACAGGAACATCTGGAGGGTAGCCTACCCTATCCTGATAAGCCTGGTGATGGAGCAGATGATCGGACTGACCGACACCGCCTTCCTCGGAAGGGTGGGAGAGGTCGAGCTCGGAGCCTCAGCCATCGCCATAGTATACTATATGGTCCTGTTCATGATAGGTTTCGGATTCAGCCTCGGAGCCCAGATCATTATAGGAAGAAGAAACGGGGAAGGCAGATTCCGGGAAACAGGAAAGGTCTTCTGGAACGGTCTCTATTTCGTCCTGGGTCTTTCTGCAGTCATAATCCTGCTGTCGGAACTGTTTTCACCATACCTCATGAAGCTGATGGTATCCTCCTCAGCCATCTATGCAGCAGCGCTCAGCTATGTACGATGGAGATTGCCGGGCATGGTGTTCGCCTTCATCACGGCCATGTTCCGCGCATTCTATGTGGGAACGACACAGACCAGGACACTGACCCTGAACTCGATAGTCATGGTCCTGTCGAACATCTTATTCAACTACATCCTGATTTTCGGAAAGCTCGGCTGTCCGGCATTGGGAATCACGGGAGCAGCAATAGGATCGAGCCTTGCGGAGCTGGTGTCGCTGATATTCTTCATCGTATATACACGCATACGGTGCGACAGGCAGAAATACGGACTTGACAAAGCTGCAGTCTTCGACAGCGGAGAGCTGAAAGGAATGATGCCTGTATGTACATGGACAATGATCCAGAACACGATATCCATCTCGACCTGGTTCATCTTTTTCCTGTACATCGAACATCTGGGAGAACGGGCTCTTGCCGTATCGAACATAACCAGAAGCGTCTCAGGACTCATATGGGTGGTTCTTCAGGCATTTTCCGCAACATGCAGCACGCTGGTCAGCAACATAATAGGAGAAGGACATCAGGAAAAGGTGATGTCACTTGTAAAGCGCATAATGAAGCTGTCATACGGAATTGTCAGCATCATGGTACTGATCTTCTGCATGTTCCCGCAATTCATCGCACGCATATACACCGACATGCCTGACCTTATCAGCGCCTCTGTACCGGCAGTCATCGTTATGTGCACATCGTATTTCCTCAACGTGGGAGGGCAGGTCTTCTTCCAGGCCGTTTCGGGAACAGGAAGCACAAAGACGGCCTTCAAGCTGGAGATGATAGCGCTTGCAGTGTACATGATATACTGTACCGTCATCATCGGAATCATGAAACTCGATGTCGCCGTATGCTGGACTGCAGAACACGTCTATGCGGGCATGCTGCTTCTGTGCAGCTGGTGGTACATGCGCAGCGGACGATGGAAGAACCGGCGCATCTGACGGTCACCTCGAGACTGCGGGCGTTCCTGATCCTACAGGACGCGGTATTCCCTGATGGCCCTGGTCATGGTATGGTCGAGGGGAAAACGGGCCTTGGACACCGCTGCCTTGCGGGCCAGTTCCTTTGACAGGGCGTCCCCCTTGTCCGCCTCCCTCAGTATATGGTCGGTCAGGACATGTTCCAGAAGCAGGTGGAAGGAATGTCCGTGGTCCTGATGACGGAGATGACAAAGTTCATGAAGAAGCACATAATCCCGGAGTATACCCGGGAGACGCAATATGCTCAGATTGAGATTGATGTTTCCTTTTGAAGAACAGCTTCCCCAGTTCGTGGCATTATGCTTTATGGCCACACGATTGTAGCTGAAACCATATCTTTCCGCCAGCACGGCAAGCCTTTCGGGCAGTTCCTTCCGGGCCTGGAGTCTCAAAGCCTCGACCTCCTCCGGCTTCGCCGGAGGGATGTCGCGATATTTCTCCCGCTGACGGGCCATCGTATCGATGACCCACTGCCTGCGCGCTTCGAAAAACAGCCTTGCAGCTGCATAGGGGACGATATATGGCACAGACACACTGACACCCTTCACCGGGTGGACACGTATGGAGATTCTCCTGCTCCGGAGACTTTTCCGGAACATCACCTCCCCTATTTCGGGGTCGACAATGATCTTACCTTCCTGACGAGCCATCACTGATTTCCCGTTACTTTCAAGACATTATTACACAGCTGTTCGGCAATGCAAAGATAAATATATAAAATTTATCATATGCATTTGTTTTCTTGGTTTTTATGATTAACTTTGCGCCCGCTTTGGGTTTACTTGCCAGTGACCCGTAAAGTTTTGATTTATTAACCCTTAATCTTTTAAAGCTATGGCAGAATACCTTATGCCTGAAAAGAAACAGGAGCTTTTCGCGAAGTACGGAAAGTCTAATACTGACACTGGTTCTCCAGAGAGCCAGGTGGCATTATTTTCCTACCGTATCGCTCACCTTACCGAGCATCTTAAGAGTAACAAGCATGACTATGCTACACGTCGCTCGCTTCTTAAGCTTGTAGGTAAGCGTCGTCGTGTACTTGATTATCTCAAGTCAATTGACATCGAGAGATACAGAGCTATCGTAAAGGAGCTTGGCCTCCGTCGATAAGCTACGTCATAGTAGGAACCGACGAAGGGGGAACGCCCGCAATGGGGCTCCCCCTTTTTTCACGCAAAGACGCTTCCTGACGCTAAAAAATCGACCTGCGGCGTCGAAGGAGCAGAACAACATATAATACGTAACTGTATGTAGGAGCCTGGTTATCAGCTCCGTATAGGCGGAAAAGATGAATTATCAATAACTCCCACAGGGGGAGGCAGGTTGAAAAGAAGAAGTAATGAATATCGTAAAAAAGACAATCGAATTATCCGACGGAAGGATAATTGAAATCGAGACCGGCAAGCTCGCAAAGCAGGCTGACGGATCAGTAGTAGTCAAGATGGGAGGCACTATGCTCCTCGCTACTGTAACATGCGCAAAAGACGCAAAGGAGGATGTGGACTTCATGCCGCTCCAGGTAGACTACAAAGAGAAATATGCATCTGCAGGACGTTTCCCAGGCGGATTCATGAAGCGTGAGGGCAAGGCTTCGGATTATGAGATCCTCATCGCACGTCTTGTAGACCGTGCACTCAGACCACTTTTCCCAGAGGACTTCCACGCAGAAGTATTCGTAAACGTAAACCTCATTTCAGCTGAGAAGGACATCCAGCCTGATGCACTCGCAGGACTTGCAGCATCATCGGCTCTTGCAGTCAGCGACATTCCTTTCGAGGGACCTATCTCGGAGGTGAGAGTTGCAAGAATCGGCGGCGAGCTCAAGATCAACCCTAACTTCAGCGAGATGGCTGATGCGGACATCGACCTCATCGTTGCCGCTACATATGACAACATCATGATGGTCGAGGGTGAGATGAACGAGGTAAGCGAGCACGACATGCTCGAGGCCATCAAGTTCGCTCACGAGGAGATCAAGAAGCACTGCAAGGTGCAGATGGAGCTCATGGAGGCTGTAGGCAAGACAGAGAAGAGGACATACTGCCATGAGGAGAACGACGAGGACCTCCGCAAGGCTGTCGAGGAGTTCTGCTATGACAGATGCTACGCAATCGCGAAGTCAGGCTCGGCAAAGCACGAGAGATCTGATGCGTTCGAGGCTCTCAAGGAGGAGTTCTACGAGACACTTCCTGAGGAGGAGCGCGAAGAGAAGCACATGATGGTAGAGAGATATTACCATGCGGTAGAGAAGGCTGCCATGAGAAACATGATCCTCGACGAGGGCGTGCGTCTCGACGGCCGCGACACCACTACTGTCCGCCCTATCTGGTGCGAGACTGACTATCTCCCATGCGCACATGGTTCAGCGATATTCACCCGTGGTGAGACCCAGTCACTTTCGACTGTGACACTCGGTACAAAGCTTGACATGAAGGAGCGTGACGAGGTTCTTATCCAGGATACAGACCAGTTCGTGCTTCACTATAACTTCCCTCCGTTCTCAACAGGTGAGGCCCGTCCTCAGCGCGGTGTAGGCCGCCGTGAGATCGGACACGGAAACCTTGCATACAGGGCACTCAAGCCTATGATTCCAATGGCTCCTGAGAATCCTTATGCAGTCCGCGTGGTTTCGGACATCCTCGAGTCAAACGGTTCATCATCAATGGCTACAGTCTGCGCAGGCTGCCTCGCGCTCATGGATGCAGGTGTGAAGATCAAGAAGCCGGTTGCAGGTGTGGCGATGGGTCTTATCACAGACAAGGAAAATCCTAACGAGCGTTATGCAATCCTTACCGACATCCTCGGTGACGAGGACCACCTCGGAGACATGGACTTCAAGGTGACAGGTACAAAGGACGGTATCACCGCTACCCAGATGGACATCAAGGTGGACGGACTTTCATATGACGTTCTCGAGAGAGCTCTCGAGCAGGCACGCCAGGGCCGCCTCCACATCATGGGCGAGATGATGAAGACCATCAGCGAGCCACGTGAGGACTACAAGGAATTCGTTCCTCGCATGATCCAGATCCGTGTTGCAGGTGAATTCATCGGTGCAATCATCGGAAAGGGCGGCGAGACCATCCAGCGCATCCAGCGTGAGACCGGCACTACGATCACTATCACTGAGGAGAACACCAACGGTGTATCAGAGGGTGTTGTGGACATCTTCGGTCAGGACAAGGACGCAATGGACAAGGCACTCAACTGGATCAACGGCATCACAGCTGTTCCGGAAGCAGGCACAGTATACCACGGAAAGGTCGTATCAATCCTCGAGTTCGGTGCGTTCGTAGAGATTCTCCCTGGTAAGGAAGGACTTCTCCACGTGTCTGAGATCGACTGGAAGAAGACAGAGAAGGTGGAGGATGTGCTCAAGGTTGGTGACGAGGTTGACGTGAAGCTCCTCGAGATCGACGAGAAGACAGGCAAGATGAGACTTTCACGCAAGGCTCTTCTTGAGAAGCCTGAGGGTTATGTGGAGCCTGAGCGTCGTCCACGTCCGGAGCGCGGACCACGTCGTGAGAACGACCGCCGCGACAACCGCGGACCACGTCGCGACGACAACAGAGGTCCTCGCCGTGATGACAGAGGCCCAAGAGGACCACGCCGTGAGCGTCCGGCTGAAAACAACGAGCAGAACAACGAGCCTGAGATGTTCTAATCAACGGTAAACAATAAGAGAGAGGCCTTCATATCGCCATGATATGAAGGCCTTTTTCATTCCCCCGCAGCGCCTATTTCCTTACAGGCACCCCTGACTCTTCTGCTTCCCTGACACTCCTGCATCCCTAACACACATCTGCAATCCCGCAGCACCTATTCCCCTGCAGCTCAGCACGTTACATCATCTTCGTTGTGCAGATTCGCGCAACGAAGATATGTTAAACCATTGATATTCAAGCGTTAAAGTGATGCAGCATCATTAAGCATTCAGATTCAGATGCAGGAATTTCGCTATCTGACGAGATGATGCATCTGTCTTTGCATGCAGATATTTCATGACGTGAAATTTTTCCTCAGAAGAAAGCATGATGACACTTCTCACAGGAGAGAATCCCATTTCAGTTAATATCCTTTTCATCTTATCATAAGCAATATCTGAAAACGGATTGAATTCTTCCTTTATATCATATTCACTTCCTGTATTAGAGTTGACGGCAATAAGGAGATTCTGATAAGACCCATAGTGAGATATCAGATGCTCATAATCAAATGGTGAGTATTTTACAATGATGTAATCCGTAAGACACTCTACTTCATCTTCTGACAGACGTGAAAAGAAACGCTTCAGCTGATTATATTTCAAATGATTGTTAACCGCTCTTGCGGCATCCACCTCCTGCACGGCTCGTTTAAGAGCTCTGGACATTTTTCTGTTCGGAATATCTTTAGAAAACGGATGGGATGACTGTGCATATGCAAGGAAATTCCATCTGTAACACTCTGCAGTGTCCGTCAGAAGCTTCTCGACAGGATTATTAAACAGATATGCTATTGCAGTCCTCATCTTTTTGGAACCGATTTTAGGAGCACTTCCGAATCGCTTCTGCAGAAGTGCCCCCTTCCTTCCTATCGAGAAATTATATTCCCTGACAAATACAGAAGAACAATGATCCATAAAACGGCTCAAAGAATCTTTATTCTCTGTCTGAATCAATGAATGTATATGATTTTCCATAAGACATAATCCCAGAACAGTCAACCCGTAGCAACGTGATAAGACAGAAAAGACAGTATAATATAGAAGATAGTCATATCTGTCATAAAAGATATTGAAACCTTTCAAGGTTCTCTGATAAACGTGATTCAGTTCGCCAGCTACAAATCGCCTCAATCTTCTTTTTCCAACCTTCATAAGTAGCAGTCAATTATTTGCACATCAATCATTTACAGCATCATCGTTGCGCATATGCCCGCAACGAAAACAGTGGAAACTGCAGAGTATCAAAGGATTATACGATGCCACCGGATCTACTTACAACTATCATCCATAGTGATACCATCTGTCATATGCCACTTATCACAAAGCTACAAGAAAGAAAGCGGAAGAATGATAAGAAAAAGAAAAAGTTATGATAAAAAAAAAGAAAAAATCATATAAAAACAGAAAAATCTGCATTTATGATTATGCATATTGAACAGGACACCAGGATCACACGACAGCAGCCAACAGCATGAATATCATCGCCTTACGTCCTCATCGTTGCGCATTTTTGCGCAACGATGAGGACGTAAGAGATTGAGCATCAGGCAGATAAGTGACACAGCTAATTGAAATAGGACGCAGAATCATACTGGGGCAAAGTTCGTGCTGACGAGGGCCGGGATATATCTGTACAACGTCTGGTCATCAGCATACATCACAAACGTGAAGTCCTGCCTCAACTGTGAAAAATGGAATATAAAAAACACATTCATGCCACTGCATCAGGAAATCTCAGTACAAGTAATCCAAAATTTAACAGGGAAATCAAAATGCCTAATAAAAAAAACATATAACTTTGCAGCGTAAATGATCGGTGACAGCAACATAAAGAACGAATTCGGACATCTGTACAACCAGTACAGACAGCGCTTCGTAATCATAGCCAGAAGATATGTCAGAGACCGCATGATCGCTGAAGACATAGTCGCTGACAGCTTCGTTTCCTTCTGGAACAACAGGAACAGCATCCCTTCCGACAGCAATCTTCCGGCTTACATTCTTACTATAGTGAAGAACAAGTGTCTGAACTGGCTTCATGCGCAGCAGATTCACATGAGGATAGAAAACAACATCCAGACAGCCCAGTCAAGGCTTGTCGATGCAAACATACGCTCCCTCGAATCGTGCGACCCGGAACGTCTCTTTGCCTCTGAAGTCCGGGAGATCGTGAAAGAAGCGACTTCCAGAATGCCGGAACTGACAAGAATAGTGTTCGAGAAAAGCAGGAACGAAGGAAAGACCTACGCAGAAATCGCCAAGGAATGTGGAATCAGCACCCGCCAGGTGACTTCGGAGATCCAGAAGGCGCTTGCTATTCTGAGGAGGGCACTGAAAGATTACATGCCGGCCATCATGCTGTCATTCTACCTTAACAATCTTCTGTAAAATTTTCAAAAAAATCTGTAAGGGTTCTCCTGTTATTTGTTATATCTATAATGAAGATAACAGAAGACATACTCATCAGATTTCTGAAATGTGAGACAACCCAAGATGAGGAGGTTGCCATATTGGATTGGCTGGATGCCGACCCTGAGAACATCAAGACCCTCAACAGCATTGATTTCCAGTTCAATGCGGCAATACTACATTCTGAAACAAAGGCTGAACCGGCCAAGAAGAAGAGCTTCCTGCACAGACTCATAGCCTATAGCGCCGCGGCCGTAATAGCCGCCGTAATCGCTGTCGGCAACGGTATGTATCAGGTAAAGAAGACCAGGTCAGAGATGGAAAGTCTGATGACATCCATTTCCGTTCCGGCCGGTCAGAGGATATGCATGACCCTGCAGGACGGATCAAGGGTATGGCTCAACGCCGGTTCGACAATGGAATATCCGAACATCTTCCGCGAGGACTGCCGTACGGTGAAGCTTTCCGGCGAAGCCTTCTTTGACGTAACGACTGACAAGGAAAGACCTTTCCTGATCGAAACATTCGCATGCAATGTCGAAGTTCTCGGCACTAAGTTCAACATAGAGGCCAATGCTGTGGATTCGGAATTCAGCACAGCTCTTCTCGAAGGCAGCGTAAGACTTACGGAAAACTCTACCGGTTCCCCTATGATCCTCAAGCCAGGCGAGAAGGCAGAGCTCATTCAGGGCAGGCTCAGACGCAGCCGTATCACAAACCCTGACGAATATCTTTGGACAGACGGCATCATCAGCCTGCAGTGCGATTCATTCTCGGAACTCCTGAAGAGACTTGAAAAAGCATACGACGTGCGTTTTGTCGTCAAGCTGCCGAATGACCCTGTTGTACATTGCAAAGGTAAGATACGCGTATCCGACGGTATCGAACACGCGATGGAGATCCTCAGGATGGGTACCGACTTCGAATATGAAATAAATCACAGTTCAAACGAAATATATATTCACTAAGAACACTAAATATTAACTCATTCCACAAACAACGATTGCCTATGTAACAAAACAAGAGAAAATCGAAACAGAATGACACACCGCCGGATTACCCGGCAGTAGAGCAACGACTAAAACTAACAACAGAATTACACATTATGAGAATCAAATGTATTCAGCATGGAAAAATGCTGCTTACCATTCTGTTCAGCGTCTGCCTGTCATTATTGACATTCAAAGGTTACGCTCAGAATGCAAACGTGAGCCTGTCCGTAAAGGGAGCCTCACTTGAGCAGGTCATGAAGGATATCGAGAAACAGACAAACTATCTTCTCGTCTATCACGAAAACGTAGACCTGCAGCAGACTGTGTCTGTGGACATCAAGAATGCATCTGTAAAGGATGCACTGGACAAGATATGTGCAGGACTGCCGGTCAGCTATAAGATCAGCGGCTCAAACATCAGCCTGTATCCAGCAGAAACAGAGACAACAGTAAAAACAGTTAAAGGACGTATCACCGATGCTCAGGGAGAGCCTATCATCGGAGCGACTGTCCAGATCGCGGGAACCGCTACCGGTGTCATCACAGACATAGACGGCAGCTATTCAATCGAGGTTCCGGAGAGCGGAGAGACCGTTCTCAAGATCGAGTATCTCGGATTCGAGCCTATAGAGGTAGCTGTAGGAAAACGCACGACAATCGACGTTGCTATGGAAGAGGCTGCCCTCTCGCTCGAAGGAACAGTGGTTACCGCCCTCGGTATCAGACGTTCCGAGAAAGCCCTCAACTACAACGTTCAGCAGATTGACAACTCAGCCCTTACGACAATCAAGGACGCGAACTTCGTGAACTCGCTCAACGGTAAGGTTGCCGGTGTAACCATCAACGCTTCTTCATCAGGAGTCGGTGGTGAGAGTAAGGTAGTGATGCGTGGTACAAAGGGTATCAGCCAGTCTTCGAACGCACTCTACGTCATCGACGGTGTTCCTATGTACAACATGAACGACAACGGTTCGACAGGTTACGGTTCACGAGGCCGCACAGAAGGCATCGCCGACATCAACCCTGAGGACATCGAGTCGATTTCAGTTCTTACCGGTGCTGCCGCTGCCGCTCTTTATGGTAGCCACGCTTCAAACGGTGCGATCGTAGTTACAACAAAGAAGGGTAAGGAAGGCAAGATCGAGGTGACCCTCTCAAGCAACACAGAGGTCATGACTCCGTTCATGCTTCCTGACTTCCAGAACAGATACGGAAACGCTGCCGGCGTAGTGACCAGCTGGGGCGAGAAGCTCACAGACCACACTTACATGGGCTACAACCCTGCACAGGACTTCTTCCAGACAGGTGTAGTAGGTACTGAGACCGTAACTGTATCAGCAGGTAACAAATACAACCAGACATATGCGTCTGCAAGTGCAGTTGACTCAAAGGGTATCGTTCCTAACAACGGATACCACCGTTACAACTTCACATTCCGCAACACCACTTCCCTCCTTGAGGACAAGCTCAAGCTCGACGTCAGCGCACAGTACGTGAAGCAGACTGACAGGAACATGGTGAACCAGGGTATCTACTCAAACCCTATCGTTCCTGTTTACCTCTATCCTAGAGGCGAAGACTGGGAATATGCGAAGATCTATGAGCAGTACGATGCAACCCGCAAGATCATGTCCCAGAACTGGGAGTGGATGGGCAAGGGAGGTATCGAGTGGGACAACCCTTACTGGACAGCATACAGAAATCTTCGCGAAAACGACAAGTCACGCTACATGCTCTCAGGAGGTCTCACCTATGACATCCTCGACTGGCTCAAGCTCAGCGGACGTGTACGTATCGACAATACTGACAGCGATTATACCGAAAAGGTATCCGCTACAACAAACCCTACCCTCACAGAAGGATCGTCAAACGGTTACTACATGATGGAAAGGGCTCAGGAGCGTCAGACCTATGCAGACGTCATGCTCCTTATCAACAAGCGCTTCGGTGATGACTGGACACTCAATGCCAACCTCACTGCATCGATTTCAGACATCAGGAGAGACGTATTCTCTAACAGAGGCGGTATCCGTGAAGACGGACTTCCAAATCTCTTCAACGTATTCCAGCTCGACAACAACACTACAAAGCGTTCACAGTCAGGCTGGAGAGAGCAGACCCAGTCTGTACTCGGATCAGTGGAAGTAGGATACAAGGGTACATATTACCTTACAGTGACAGGACGTAACGACTGGCCTTCTCAGCTCGCAGGTCCTCACTCCGTGAAGTCTTCATTCTTCTATCCTTCGGTCGGAGGTTCAATCGTACTTTCAGAGCTCATCAACATGGGCAGCAGCGTTGATTTCCTCAAGATCCGCGGATCATGGGCTTCGGTAGGTATGCCTTTCGCCCGTTTCATCGCTAACCCTACATATGCTTGGAATAACAGCACAGGCGCATGGGAGACAGCAAAGAGCTACCCTATCTACGACCTCAAGCCTGAGAAGACAAACTCTTGGGAAGTCGGTCTGACATTCAAGGCATTCGACGGATTCAGCCTCGACGTCAGCTACTATGACACCAAGACATTCAACCAGACATTCGACTCACAGCTCTCCGTATCATCAGGTTATACAAACCTCTACGTTCAGACAGGTAACGTACGCAACCGTGGTATCGAGCTCGCTCTCGGTTATGAGCACCAGTGGGGTATCTTCAATTGGAGCACAAACTACACATTCAGCACCAACAAGAACGAGGTGCTCGAGCTCATGGAGAACTACACCCATCCTGAGACAGGCAAGGTGATCTCTCTCCCTCATCTCGAAGTGGGAAGACTTGGCAATGCTGCGTTCCTCCTCACAAAGGGCGGTACACTCGGCGACCTCTACACAACCGTTGACCTCAACCGTGACGACATGGGTAACGTATATATCGACAGAGAAGGAAACATCAGCCGTAACACTGAAATCGGCTACAAGAAGATCGGCTCTGTATTCTCAAAGGCAAACATGGCATGGAGCAACGAGTTCGACATCGCAGGTGTAAACTTCGGTTTCATGATTTCTGCACGTCTCGGCGGTATCGCATACTCTGCGACACAGGCATACCTCGACAACTTCGGTGTATCTGAGGCTTCTGCTCTTGCACGTGACAACGGCGGCGTAAACGTCGATGGCTACACTATCGCAGCAGACAAGTGGTTCTCTACAGTAGGTGCCAACGGCGGTATCCCTCAGTACTACACATACGATGCAACCAACGTACGTCTCCAGGAGGCTCACATCGGTTACACCATCCCTCGCAAGAAACTCGGAGGAATCATGGACATCACTCTTTCACTCGTAGGACGTAACCTCTGGATGATCTACTGCAAGGCTCCTTTCGATCCTGAAAGCATCGCAACAGCAGGCAACTACTACCAGGGAATCGACCAGTTCATGATGCCGTCAACTCGCAACGTAGGCTTCAGCCTTCGTCTGAAATTCTAAAAGGAGGACAGATATGAAAAGAATTCAATATATCATAAGTGTCTTGCTCGTGAGTGCCTTCGCTACCGGCTGTATCGCAAATTACGAGAAGATCAACACAAACCCATATGAGGCAACTGATGAGCATGTCGTTGCTGACGACTACCTCATCCAGGGTGCACTCAAGACCATGCTGGGTTACTATGTTCCTTCACAGGAGCACCAGTTCCAGTTCATGAACATCCTCTGCGGAAGTACTCTCGGCGGTTATCTCGCAGAACAGAAAGGTTGGGACCTCAAGACCTCTACCTATAACCCTAACGACGAGTGGGCGGCATTCACTTTCGAGAATGTGATCCCAGGCGTATTCGGTGCCTACACTCAGCTTGTAAGCTCTACTGAAGACCCTATCGCAAGATCGGTAGCTGAAATCGTAAACGTAGCTACATTCGTTGAGCTCAGCGACATCTACGGCCCTATCCCTTATTCAAAGATCGGTATGGACGGTTCGCTCGTTGCAGAATACGACTCACAGCAGGAAATCTATGACCTCGGCTTTGAGAAGCTCACTGCAGCTATCAACGCCCTCACTGAAAGAAGCGGATCCACACTCAACGCCAACGCCGACATCATCTACGGCGGTGACCTCAAGAAGTGGGTGAAGTTCGCCAACACCATCAAGCTCCGTATGGCCATGCGTATCGTTTATGCTGACGCTGCAAAGGCCAAGGCTATGGCAGAAGAGGCAGTGAACCATACATTCGGCGTCATTACATCAAACTCGGAGAATGCAGGATACGTTCATCCGAGCCAGAACAACTACTACCTCTGCTGCGTTCAGTGGGGTGACTACCGTGCGGCTGCCGACATCGTATGCTACATGAACGGTTACAATGACCCGCGCAGATCTTCATACTTCAGCACATCAGGCTATGCTGACAAGCCATATGCAGGATGGAGAAGAGGTACAAGAATGTCTGACTCAAACGGAGGTAACCTCTGCTCAAACGTAAACGTGACAATGGGTGACAAGATGCAGTGGATCAATGCTGCCGAGGCTACATTCCTCAGGGCTGAAGGTGCACTTCGCGGATGGAATATGGGTGCTGATGCGCAGAGTCTCTATGAGGATGCCATCAGACTTTCATTCGAGCAGTGGGGCGTAAGCGGCGTTGACGCATACATCGCAAACTCAAGCGCAACACCTGAGGACTACACAGACCTTTCAGGCAAGGGATACAGCGCAAGCTTCAGAAGCAAGGTAACCATCGCATGGGAGAACGGTGCTGAATTCGAGAAGAACCTCGAAAGGATCATCACCCAGAAGTGGATCGCTAACTGGAGAGGTACCGGTATCGAGGGTTGGTTCGAGTTCCGCCGTACAGGATACCCAGCACTCTTCACAACAGGAGCGAACCTCAGCAGTGGCGTCATTGCAGAAGATGGTTTTGCCCGCAGACTTCCATATCCTATCAACGAGCTCACAAACAACTCTGCAAATTACCGCGAGGCTGTTTCAAACCTTTTGGGAGGCCCTGACAACATGGCTACCAGAGTATGGTGGGACTGCAATCCAAGAACCAAATAATGATGACACTTATGAAAAGCATATTTAAGATAAACATCCTTCTTGCCGGCATCGCAATCCTTGCAGGATGCAGCGAATGGACAGCTCCGGAATCCATCGAGATCGAGAAGAACTCGATAGAGGCCACTAATCCAGAGCTCTATGCAAAATACTGCGCCGCATTGAGGGAATACAAGGCAACCGACCACAAGGTCGTGTATACCACATATGACAACACATCGGAGACAGCAGCAAACGGTTCCGAGAAAATCACCATGCTCCCTGACAGCATCGACTTCGTACAGCTTATGAATCTCGAAGTAAGCGAGACTCACCTGAACGAAATGAAGCAGGTAAAGGAGAAGTTCGGAACAAGATTCGTGGTACGCTTCTCTGTTGAAGACTGCATGGCGGCTTATGACGCTTATGTAGAGAACCTTCAGGCTTCGGTTGAAGAGGGTGCTGAAGCACTGGAAGCAGTTCCTTTCGCTGACTTCTATGCTGCAGAGTTCCAGAAGACCGTTGCAAAGGTTACAGAATACGATCTTGACGGATTCACTTTCGCATTCAGCGGAAAGAATGTCGACGGTATGACCGAGGAGCAGAAGACAGCATACACAGCTGAACATGACGCGGCTCTTGCGCCTGTAAAGGCATGGCTCTTGTCAAACGGTTCAAAGGTATTCTTCCTTGAAGGAAATCCACAGTATGTGCTTGACAGCGACGTCCTCAATTCAGCATCATTCTATATCCTTCAGACACGCGCATGCCGTTCTACAGGTGAGCTCGGACTGTTCGGACTCAATGCATTCACCAGCGGCAAGCTCCCTGAAAATGCAAAGCTTCTTTACGCAGTAGAGACTCCTTCGTTCATCGAAGAGGAGTACCTCGTAGGACAGTTCGTGCTCGGAGAGCAGATTCCTCTTGCTGCTGACTGGATCGCCAAGGACGCTTCTTACGAGAAGTCAGGTCTTGCAATCTGGAACGTTCAGCGCGATTACTTCAACACAAGCGGAAAGATCTATCCGAATGTACGCAAGGCAATCAAGACTATGAACCCTAATGAATAATCGACATGAAAAAGTTCAATAAGATATTTCTCACTCTCGCAGCCGCTCTCTCCCTCGCTTCCTGCCAGGAAGACCTCGGACTGGATGTATATGAGAACCATCTCTATATGACTTCATCCGAAAGGACAAAGCTTCTGTATGTATCTACAGAGTACAGCTATACCGAGGTCATCAATGCATCCATCGCAAAGCCGGCTGAAGAGGACGTGAACATCCTTTACGATGTGGATGAGGATCTCGTTGCAGTTTACAATGAAGTATATCACGACAATGCTGTAATACTGCCTCACGAGAACTACTATCTGTCTTCATACAGAGACAAGATCAACAAAGGTGACGTGAATTCGGGATCCATCACAGTGGAATTCAAGGATGTCCTTGATCTCGACAAGAACGTACGCTATGTACTTCCTGTGACAATCAAGGAGTCAAACATGAAGATCCTTGAAACCCGTTCGACCAAGTACTACATCTTCCAGGGTGCGAACCTCGTGAACATCGTGGCAGACATGCACGACAACTACTGCGACATCGACTGGCAGAACCCTAAGGTCGTAACAAACCTTCAGGAGGTTACCATGGAGGCTCTTGTAAACGCAAACTGGTCAATGGAGTGCGGTGACAAGATGTGTACGATCATGGGTATCGAGGGATACTTCCTCATGCGTGTGGGCGACGTCGGACATGAGAAGAACGAGTTCCAGTTCTGCGGATACCCTAACGGTATCAGCAACGGACCGCTCATCGACTACAATAAGTGGACACATATTGCCCTTACTGTAAGTCTTGCTACAGGTGAGGCCATCATCTATGTCAATGGTGTACGTCAGCCACAGTCAACGACCGTCACTACAAGCAACTGGAAAGCGAAGGGAGGCATCAGCTTCGATATCGACGAATCTGTCTGCAACTATCCTCTTTTCCATATCGGAACAGCATACAACAACACACGTAACCTCTGCGGATACCTTGCCGAGTGCCGTATCTGGAACCGCGTGCTTTCAGCAGAAGAGCTTGCCGAGCAGAAGATCCGTCCATACTATGTGGATCCTAAGTCAGAAGGTCTCGTAGCTTACTGGAAGTTCAACGAGGGCAGCGGAAGCACCATCGTCGACAGAACAGGTAACGGAAACAACGCCATCGCCAAGTATCCTATCAAATGGGTAGAGATGACTCTCCCAGAGGAATAATAACACTAAAACGATTTGAATATGAACAAATATTTCAGATTATTCACCGGCATCCTCATCTGCGGCTCGATATTCTCTTCCTGCGCTGAGAAATTCAATGTAGGAAACGAAGTTGACGAAGATGGATACCTTGCTGCGACACAGCAGGTTGTCGGTATCAGAAACGAAGACGGCAAGGCTCTCTTTACCAATGTGGAGATTATCGGAGACAACACAACCGTTAATTTCTACGTTGAGTCAAGCAAGCCCGCAGCATCTGCAATCGACGCAGTCGTTACAATCGCTGACGAGTCATATGTAGATGAGTACAATGCAAAATACGGTACCAGCTACATCGCATATCCTGCTGCCGGAGCAAGCATCCAGAGCGGACAGGCTTCCATCACACAGGGCCAGAAGAAGTCTCAGGCCGTCGAGATGCAAATCACGGCTGACGCTTCGCTGAACCAGGACTTCACCTACATGATTCCGCTCGAAGTGACATCAAAGTCAGCAAACAGCGGCAAGATGCACTATGTACTCGTAAAGGACTACAGAGGACAGAAGTTCGCTTCATCGGAGAAACCTTCAGGAATCAAGCTCATCAGCTGTATGGAAGTCGGCCAGACCAGCCCTCTTTTCCACAAATCCTTCCTGCTTCAGAACAGCCGCCTTCCTCTGTTCGACTATGTGATCCTCTTCTCTGCAAAGATCGAGTATGACACAGACCAGTGCAAGCTTGTCGTGGCAAACCCTACCGGAGTCGACGGAACATTGAGAAGCGGAATCGTACAGGAGCTTCATGACATGGGAATGAAGGTGCTCGTATCAATTCTCGGCAGCACTTACGCAGGAGTCGCTCACCTTACAGACGAGGCCTGCAAGACCTATGCACAGGAACTTGCGAACTACTGCGAGGCTCATGAGCTTGACGGAGTATTCTTCGATGACGAGTACACAAGCTACTGGGATTATCCCGGCCTTACTTCTCCAAGCCGCGAGCGCGCCGCAAGACTCTGCTACGAGACCAAGATGGCAATGCCTGACAAACTCGTGACATGCTACATGTATACCAACACATATGGCTTCTATGATGCCATCGAAGGCGTAGAGCCCGGTGACTTTGTCGACTACGGCATCAACGACTATGGCAGATGGTATGACGAGACTTATTATCTCGGCATGGAAAGATCTCAGATCGCTCCGGGAAGTGCAAACTTCGCAGAAGCATACGCAAGATGGACCGCTACTCCGGAAAATCTTCAGAGAGTGCGTGATGAAGGCTATGGCGCTTTCATGGTCTACTGTCTTACTGCAAACCAGACAGTTTGGTCCAAGGAGCTCGAGTCGCTTCAGAACATTGCACAGTACCTCTATGATGATGTTCTTGTGGACACAGGTTACAGACCGGAATGTACATGGTAATAATTTCCTTTAAATGAAATCAATTATGAAAAAAATACTTTATATGATTTCTGCATCTCTTCTTGTGCTTATGGCATCCTGCCAGGAGCTGGAGATGGAAGAAGTCGGCATCAGCTTCTCACCAGAGAAGGTAATGCAGGTAGACCTTGCGGCTCAGGAAGTTACCGTTACCATAGAATCAGGAGACAGCTGGACCCTCACAGGAGAGTACGACTGGGTTACTCCTTCTGCACGTAGCGGAAAATCCGGTGACAAGGTAAAATTCACCCTTGCACTCAATACAACCGGCAAGATCAGAGCCGCCGTATATGAGATCAACACTGAAAAGTTTACAGAAAAGCTTGTCATCAAGCAGATCGGTTCAAAGATCGACACAAGCATAGAGCTGGCACTTTCTGACTATGACGAGACTTCTCTCACAGTTTCAATGAACGTAACAGCTGACGACCTCGACATCTTCGAGAAGTGGGGTTTAAGCTATTCTGAGACAGAACTTCCTGAGGAAGGTACCGACCTCGTACTCGAGGGCAAGCCTGTAAAGGGACACAAGGATGTAACGATCAGCAACCTTACTACAGGTACAAACTACACCATCTGGTTCTGGCTTGAGAATGCGGACGGAGTAAGACTCTACAACGAGACAACATTGTCAGGTACAGCTCAGGCACTTGAACTGACATACACTTCTCCAAGCCTCTATTCAAGAGAGTTCAAGACCACGATGAGTGTTCCTATGCCATGCGCAGAGCTCGGTATCTGCTGGAACGAGACAGGTGCTCCTACAGTCAACGACGCACACGTATGCAAGACTAACGTGACAAGCCTTGACATTGATCTCAATTCATGCAACGACGGTGCTGTACTGAAGCCAGAAACAACCTATACGCTCAGGCCATATATCATAAAGAACAACGGCACCCTCGTATATGGTGAGGAATACACATTCACCACAAAGAAGGATCCGTTTGCAGGATGGTGGGCATCTGCTGGTTCAGACAATGCTTACAGAATCAACAAGTTCAATGCTCTCTCAGAGTTAGGACCGTTCATCTGGGGATCCATGGGTAAGATGAACGCGAATGCAGGTACCTCACAGGAGACAATCACCAATGCGCTTATCTCGGCATGTACAACAGCATGGAACGAGACCTTCAGATACACTTACCTTCTCTTTACAGAGGATGTCAACGGTGAAATGGTAATGAAGTTCTCGATCTATACAGGATCAAGCGATTCGTCCGCAAAGCCTAAGGGATCAGTCGTATTCACATGGGAATCTGATGACGTAAACGGCTATCATACATTCGAATATGCCGGTCCGGCAAGCAAGTCTGACGCGATCAATGTAATGATGGAGAAGGCTGGCACTGAACTTCAGACTGTAATCGACTATTTCGAGAACACCACATTCTACTTCGAGTTCTGCAGTGCCAATATTGATAACCTTACATCTCAGTACAGCGGCATCAAGATGAAGGATGTCAACAATCCGGCAACAGGTATTTATGAGTACAACATCATGAATGTCATGAATCCTATTCCGGTGTCATACTATGACTCCGTCCTCAAGCAAGATGAGAACGGCAACTATGTCATCAAGAATGTCGAGCACTGGGAGCAGTTCTGCGAGCTTACCCTCAATAACCGTTATGCATCTGCCGTATTGGCAAATGATGTGGATCTTGGAGACAGCCAGGCCAAGGTATGCTGGGATGATGCATTCAGCACAAGCAAGAGCTGGTGCGGCACATTCGACGGACAGGGCCATACACTGAATTACAATTATACAAGTCAGGTCGGAACTGCAAAGCAGCATATCGCACCTTTCTTCAGTGTGGGAAGCTGTACGATCAAGAATCTCCATGTTACCGGAACCATTCTTACTAACGGTGAAAGACCTGGCGGTATCGTTGCATACTCAAAGGGTAATACCCTTCTTGAAAACTGCTGGTGCAGCACCAGGATTACACAGATAGCTATGAACGGTTCGAATGTTCGCGCAGGCGGAATCGTCGCTGCAAATGCACAGGGTGACTATCATGTAACATTGAGAGACTGCGTCTTCGACGGTCAGTTCACCGCCACCACAGGAGCAAAGGGCTGGGCCGGAATAGTCGGATATGCTTATAAGAACAGTACCACAATACTTGAGAACTGTCTCTTCGCACCATCGTTGATTGACCTTTCAAACACAGGCTCAAGTTATGTCTTTGTATCAAAGCACTCGAGTGCAAAGACTGTCACTTTCGAAAACTGCTGGTATACTCATATACTCGGATCGGCTCAGGGCTCGGAAGCAAGCGCAGAATCATATGCTGACGGAACTCTTGCAGAGGCCCTCAATGCAGGACGTGCAGATGGTCCTTGGACTGTCGTAGATGGAAAGACTGTTCTTAACTTCTAAGCAGTGCTTATCATATAATTGGCCTTTATTCGGGGAGGAGATGAAACTCCTCCCCTTTTTGATTATATTTGCATAATGCAAAAACAAATGATGATGAATCACAGAATCCTTGTCGCAATCTTCGCATTTATCGCTTTGGTTGCATGTACAGACAACACTACTGTCTGCTCGCCTGACGGAAACATAGAGGCGACATTCTCGATTGAGGGCAACGGCGTGCCGCATTACAGCCTGAAGGCTTACGGTCAGGATGTCATAGGGACGTCCGCAATGGGCCTGGAGGCTCTGGAAGCCAACCTCAAGGACGGATTTGAAGTTGTCAGGGTTATCCGTGACAAGGCGGACGAAGAGTGGACCCAGCCATGGGGAGAGAACAAGCAGATGCGCGACCACCACAATGAGATGGCCGTGCTCATGCGCAATGTGGAAGGTGTCGAGCTGACCGCAAGATTCAAGGCCTTCGACGACGGAATGGGTTTCCGCTATGAATATTCAGCGCCTGTGGATTCTCTTACTATTGTCGGAGACAATACGTACTTCAACTTTGCGGAAGACGGAACAAGCTGGACCATAGGAAGCTACTTCTCAGGCTATGAGCTCCCATACAGGGAACAGGCCATAAGCGCCACAGAAAACGCAAACACACCATTCACTTTCCAGATGGGCCCGCTTTACGGCAGCATCCATGAGGCAGCCCTGTACGACTTCCCTGAAATGAATCTGTACCGTCAGGACAGCCTGGACTTCAAGAGCGAGCTTGCACCGCGTCCGGACGGGACTCTTGCAAGGGTCGGAGGAAGCTTCGTCACACCTTGGAGGACATTCCAGATAGCAACGGAAGCTGTCGGCCTCATAAATTCGTCACTTATCCTCAACCTCAACGATCCATGCGCCATTGAAGACGTTTCGTGGATCAAGCCTCAGAAATACGTTGGAGTATGGTGGGGAATGCACCTTGGCACACAGGTATGGACAATGGGCCCACGTCATGGTGCAACCACAGAAAACGCCATCAGGCATATCGATTTCGCTGCAGCCAACAACATCGGCGGAGTGCTCTTCGAAGGATGGAACAAGGGCTGGGAGAACTGGGGCGGAAGCCAGCATTTCGACTACTGCGAGCCTTACGAGGACTTCGACCTTGAATACATTGTGGCTTATGCAAAGGAAAAGGGAGTATCCCTCTGGATGCATAACGAGACCGGCGGAAGCATCTTCGAATACGAGAATGTGATGGAGAAGGCTTTCGAAAAATATCAGAGCCTCGGCGTGAACTATCTCAAGACCGGATATGCCGGAGGTATGCCTGACGGAATAAGACACCACTCGCAGAGGGCAGTGCAGCACTATCAGAAGGTTGTGGAGACTGCTGCGAAGTATCAGATCGCTATCGACGCCCATGAGCCTATAAAGGAGACCGGTATCCGCCGCACTTGGCCTAACATGATGACCCGCGAAGGCGCAAGGGGCATGGAATGGAATGCATGGAGCGAAGGAAACTCTGCCGAATACCAGTGCATCCTTCCTTTCGTAAGACTTCTCGGCGGTCCGATGGACTATACTCCGGGCATCTTCGACATCTATTATGAGGCAGGACGCGGAATGGGAATGGTTCCATGGAACGGAGACAACTCCAAGTGCTATATCAAGACTACCCTCGCCCGCCAGATCGCGAACTGGGTGCTCATATATTCTCCACTTCAGATGGCATGTGACCTTATCGAGAATTATCAGGGTCATCCTGCCTTCCAGTTCTTCCGTGACTTCGATCCGGACTGCGACTGGTCGAAGGCTCTAGCAGGAGAGATCGGAGATTTCATCGTCATCGCACGCCGTGCCGGCGAGAATTTCTTCCTCGGCGCCGGAACCAACCAGGATGCACGTACTGTTGACGTTCCGCTTGACTTCCTTAAGCCGGGCGTCAAGTACAATGCCGCCATCTATGCCGACGACCCTCATACATGGGCTATCCGTCAGCCAGACGGCACCGTCGCACAGGACAAGCAGGCTTACCGCATCATGCATCGTGAAGTGACTTCAAAGGACACTCTCAACATTCTCATGAATGCCCACGGAGGACAGGCAATATCATTCATACCGAAAGAATAAATCATGAAAAACAAGATATTCGCTCTGGTATTCATGCTTATATGCATCCTGCCGGCAGCAGCACAGGAACAGCATCTGACCAACAGGCAGATAAACGAGAACATCCTGTTCGCCCCGGAACATGAAGCATACAGATATGGAAGAAAGACCGATGAGAACGGTGTCGGGAAAGCATGGTTCCACAGATTCGGGATTCTCCATATCAGCGACGTGCACCAGCGCAACGAAAACCTTCAGGAGGCAATCGAAGTGGCTGCAGGCAGGGTTCATGCCGTCCTTAACACAGGCGACGACGCAAACGGAGTACACGCCACAGATGCGGAAACGGTGAAAAGGGAGCTTTCCGCCTCCACCGGAACCGTCGCCGCTTACGGCTCACTCCCTTATCTGCAGGTTCCCGGCAACCACGACGTCACAGGTCTGACGAAGAAGGAATATTTCGACCTTGTATGTACAACGGTCGGGAGATTCTCCCCTTCCGTTGTCTGGGGTGACAGGGAAGGATACAGGACCTACGGCTACATTGACTTCACGGACGGTCCCTACGAAGGGGATTTCCGCATCATCATGCTCGACCCTTTCGACTATGACGACGGATTGTTCGGCGGCACATATAAGTTCATATCCGCCGTGTTCAGCCAGAAACAGACAGACTGGCTTATCGACGTTCTTCTGGATGCTGCATCCAAAGGTCTCAACGTCATCACGATGATGCACTACTCTTTCGGCGACAGCACTGTATTCAACGAGGAGACCGCCAATCCGGACGCAACCTTCTGCCAGGATCCTTTCATGATTCCCGACATCATAGATGCTATCCAGAAGAAAACATGCCTCAGAAGGGAATATGATGACATCAAGGGCATCAGCAATGTGAGGATCGACCGTGATTTCACAGATGCACCTGACCTTGAATTCGTCGCACATCTTTTCGGCCACATACACAGCAGGAACAACTATCGGTGCCAGCGTGCGGACGGAAAGAAATACGACATTCTGATGCTTGGAGAATCAGCCTTGGGAATACCGGGAACCGCTCTGAACAAGAAGCATATGGAAAGGGGTACCATTACCGGCATCGCCTTCTCCGCACTTGAGATCGACGTGGTGGAGAAAGCGGTCTACAGAGTGGCTTACGGTGCATACCGGAACCATGACAAGACAGACAGCCCGAGAACCATGAAGATTCCGTACAGGTTCGACTGACGCAGTCTGCCACGCCAGGACAACGGTTTCATGCGATATCGCTTCATGCGGTCTGCATGAAACCGTTTTTTGTTTATTGATGGAAAAACGTTATCTTTATTCGATTTTACAGAAATTCTAAAGAAAACGACCATATATGGAAAGAATCATCGAGTGCGTGCCTAATTTCAGCGAAGGCCGCAACATGGAAGTAATCAATGCGATAGTAGCATCAATCGAGAAATCAGGAGGGGTGAAGGTCCTGGATGTCGATCCGGGCGAAGCCACAAACCGTACGGTAGTTACATTCGTCGGCAGCCCCGAGGCTGTCGTAGAGGCTGCTTTCCAGGGTGTGAAGTGCGCCGGAGAACTCATTGACATGCGACATCATCACGGTGCCCATCCACGTTCCGGAGCGACAGATGTGCTCCCGCTCATCCCTATTTCCGGTATTACACTCCAAGAATGCGCTGAACTGGCAAGAAAGCTGGCTGAGCGCATTTTTAGCGAACTTGAGATTCCGTGCTATTGCTATGAGGCGGCTGCGCAGATGCCTGAGCGCAAGAACCTGGCGGTATGCCGCGCAGGCGAATATGAGGCCCTGCCGGAGAAGATGGCCGATCCGGAGCGTCAGCCGGACTTCGGTCCGGGCTGCTATACGGATCGTGCAGCGCAGGCAGGAGCGACCAACGTCGGAGCGCGTGACTTCCTCATCGCGGTGAACTATAACCTCAACACGACCTCTACCCGCAGGGCGAATGCAATCGCATTCGATGTACGTGAAAAGGGACGTCCGAAGAGGGAAGGCAACCCTATCACCGGAAAGGTCGTGAAGGATGAAAACGGAAAGACCGTAATGATTCCGGGAACGCTGAAAGGCTGCAAGGCCATAGGATGGTTCATCGACGAATATGGAATCGCACAGGTATCGATGAACATAACCGACATAAACACCACTCCTCTCCACGTGGCTTTCGATGAGGTATGCAGGGCTGCACAGGCCCGCGGACTCCGCGTCACGGGAACAGAAATTGTAGGTCTCGTTCCGAAGCGTACGCTCATAGAGGCAGGACGCTACTTCCTCGAGAAGCAGCAGCGTTCGACAGGCATCTCGGAGGAGGAGATCATGAAGATTGCCGTGAAGTCGATGGGACTTGACGACCTGAAACCTTTCAATCCGAAGGAGAAGGTGGTGGAGTTCCTGATCGAGGACGAAAAGGAAGCCGCTGCACGCGAAAGGCTCGTACGCATGACCTGCAAGGGCTTTGCATATGAGACCGCATCGGAATCCCCTGCTCCTGGCGGCGGATCGATATCTGCATACATGGGAGCTCTCGGAGCTGCTCTCGGCACAATGGTAGCCAATCTGTCATCGCATAAGGCAGGCTGGGATGCGCGCTGGAAGGAGTTCTCCGACTGGGCTGACAAGGGTCAAGATGTTATGCGCAGGCTCCTCGCCCTTGTAGATGAAGATACAGCTGCCTTCGACAGGATCATGGCGGCCATCGGCATGCCGAAAGGTTCGGAAGAGGAGAAGAAGGCCCGTGCGGAAGCCCTCGAGGCAGCGACCCTTTATGCTACCGAGGTTCCATTGAAGACAATGAAGACTGCCCTGGAGGTATTCCCTATCGTACGTGCAATGGCCTCTGAGGGCAATCCTGCTTCTGTTTCGGATGCAGGCGTAGGCGCACTGGCAGCCCGAAGCGCCGTCCTCGGCGCGCAGCTTAACGTGCGCATCAACGCAGCCGGCCTCACCGACCGCGCTGCGGCGGAGCGCCTCTGCGCCGAAGCGGCAGAAATCGCCGCGAAAGCCATCGCAGAAGAGTTTGAAATACTTGAAATCGTCAACAGCAAGATATGATCATGACATTCCACGAAGATATACTGGCAGGTATCCCGGCTGAACTGCCGCAGCCCAAACCATACGACACGACCATCAACCATGCTCCCAAACGCAAGGAAATCCTCAGTGAAGAAGAGAAGGTGCTGGCAATAAAGAACGCTCTCAGATATTTCCCACAGGAGCATCATGCAGTCCTGGCAGCGGAATTCGCGCAGGAGCTCAAGGATTACGGACGCATATACATGTACCGTTTCCGTCCTGACTACCCTATGTATGCACGTCCGATCGACGAGTATCCGGCAAAGTCAAGGCAGGCTGCGGCGATCATGGCCATGATCCAGAACAATCTGGACTACCGGGTGGCACAGCACCCTCATGAACTGATCACCTATGGTGGAAACGGAGCCGTGTTCCAGAACTGGGCACAGTACCGCCTCGTGATGCAGTATCTTGCCACAATGACCGACGAGCAGACGCTCGTGATGTATTCGGGCCATCCTCTCGGACTTTTCCCTAGCCACAAGGACGCTCCACGCGTGATCGTCACCAACGGTATGGTCATCCCTAACTATTCGAAGCCGGACCACTGGGAGAAGTTCAACGCGCTTGGAGTGTCCCAGTACGGCCAGATGACTGCAGGTTCGTATATGTACATAGGCCCTCAGGGTATAGTTCACGGCACAACCATCACAGTAATGAACGCCGCACGCAAGCAGCTCAAGGCCAGAGGCATGGAAGGAAGCGAGGAGAACATGAAGGGTATGCTTTTCGTTACAGCAGGACTTGGCGGCATGTCAGGCGCACAGCCTAAGGCCGGAGTCATTTCCGGCGTCGTAAGCGTATGCGCAGAGGTCAACCCTCACGCAGCCCACAAACGCCATGACCAGGGATGGGTGGACGAAATCCACACAGATCTTGACGAACTCATACCTCGCATCCGCAAGGCTGTCGCAGACAAGGAAGTGGTGTCGATAGCATACCAGGGCAATGTAGTGGACCTCTGGGAAAGACTTGCCGACGAAGACATCCACGTTGATCTCGGTTCAGACCAGACATCACTCCACAACCCTTGGGCTGGCGGATACTATCCTGCAGGATATTCATATGAAGAATCTAACAGAATGATGGCAGAAGAGCCTGAAAAATTCAAGGAATGTGTCCAGGAGTCGCTCAGAAGACATGCAGCAGCAGTCAACAGACTTGCCGACAAGGGAATGTACTTCTTTGATTACGGCAATGCCTTCCTCCTCGAGGCGTCACGCGCAGGTGCTGACGTTCTTCGCGAAGACGGACGTTTCCGCTACCCTTCTTATGTCCAGGACATCATGGGACCTCTCTTCTTTGACTATGGCTTCGGACCTTTCCGTTGGGTCTGCATGTCAGAGAAGCCGGAAGATCTTGCAAAATCCGACGCCATTGCAGCACGCGTACTCCGCGAAATAATGGCAGATGCACCGGAAGAGATAAGGGGCCAGATGATGGACAACATCAGGTGGATAGAAGAGGCCGGACGCAACAACCTCGTTGTCGGTTCGCAGGCACGTATACTTTATGCCGACTGCGAAGGACGTACGAAGATCGCCCTTGCGTTCAATGAGGCTATACGCAATGGCGAAATCACCGCTCCTATCGTTCTCGGACGCGATCATCACGATGTTTCAGGAACAGACTCGCCTTTCCGTGAGACTTCGAACATCTACGACGGATCACAGTTCTGCGCGGATATGGCGGTTCACAATGTCATAGGAGACGGATTCCGCGGTGCCACATGGGTATCAATCCACAACGGCGGCGGAGTAGGCTGGGGAGAGGTGATGAACGGAGGATTCGGAATGGTGATAGACGGTTCCGAAGATTCTGACAGACATATCCAGGAGATGCTCCTTTGGGATGTGAACAACGGAATAGCACGCCGCAGCTGGGCCCGCAACGAAGGTGCGATGAACGCCATAAGGCGTGAAATGGAGCGTACTCCGGGCCTGAAGGTGACCCTTCCGAACATTGCAGATGAAGAACTTATCAGAAACATTTTAGAATAAAGATTCTTCACTTCGTTCAGAATGACAGTTACCATTGTCATCCTGAGCGTCAGCGAAGGATCCTTCAACAACAATATGACACATACAATTTCAAATAAACATCTGACCATCGACAAGGTCAATGAAATCATAATCAAAGGCAAGAAGCTCGAGCTCAGCAAGGAATCAGAAGTTGCCATTGTAAAATGCCGCAGGTTCCTCGACAGCAAGATGGGGGATATAGGACGTCCGGTCTATGGAGTGACTACCGGCTTCGGTTCGCTCTGCAACATCACCATCCCTGCAGAGGACCTTTCCCAGCTTCAGCACAACCTCGTGATGTCGCACGCATGCGGAACCGGTGAGACGGTCCGTCCTGAAATCGTCAAGCTCATGCTTCTCCTCAAGATCCAGTCGCTTTCATACGGTTATTCAGGAGTACAGCTCGTGACCGTTCAGCGACTGATCGACATGTTCAACAACGATGTACTGCCGGTAGTCTATCAGCAGGGATCGCTCGGAGCTTCAGGAGACCTCGCTCCCCTCGCCCACATGTGCCTGCCCCTCATAGGCTTGGGTGAAGTCATATACAAGGGAGAAGTGCGTCAGTCAGGCGAAGTGTGGAAGGAGCTCGGATGGGAGCTCATCCGTCTTCAGTCGAAGGAAGGACTGGCACTTCTCAACGGTACGCAGTTCATGAGCGCTCATGCAGTATGGTCACTTATACAGGCAGAAAGACTTTCCGACTGGGCGGACAAAATCGGAGCGATGTCCCTTGATGCCTATGACGGACGTATAGAGCCTTTCTATCCGCAGGTCCACGAAGTCCGTCCGCATAAGGGTCAGATCGAGACGGCAGCACGTATCCGCGAGCTCCTCAGCGGCAGCGAGATCATAAAGCAGAAGAAGGTCCATGTCCAGGATCCTTATTCTTTCCGCTGCATGCCACAGGTACATGGAGCGTCGAAAGACACCATCAGATATGTGAAGTCCGTCATAGAGACAGAGATCAACAGCGCGACCGACAACCCTACCGTCTTTCCTGACGAGGACCTGATCATTTCAGCAGGAAACTTCCACGGCCAGCCTATCGCCATCCCTATGGACATGTTGACATTGGCACTTTCGGAGCTTTCCAACATCTCTGAAAGACGTATCTACAAGCTCATTTCGGGACAGAGAGGACTTCCTAATTTCCTTGTCGCAAAACCTGGCCTCAACAGCGGCTTCATGATTCCGCAGTACACAGCGGCTTCGATCGTAAGCCAGAGCAAGGGTCTGTGCATGCCTGCTTCAGCGGATTCCATCCCTTCGTCACAGGGTCAGGAGGACCATGTGAGCATGGGTGCAAACGCTGCCACAAAGCTTGTCCGCGTTGTGGAAAACACAGAGCGTGTTCTTGCAATAGAACTTTTCAATGCAGCCCAGGCACTTGAGTTCCGTCGTCCGCTCAAGTCGTCGTGGGAGATCGAGAAGATCTTCGCGAAATACCGCAAGGTGGTTCCGTTCATCGACGACGACCGCTACATGCATCCGCTGATCGAAAAGTCTGTGGAGTTCCTGAGATGACAATGAAGACGATTATCCATAATATCGGTACGTTGGCAGGAATACTGCCGGCTGACGTGAGAAGGCTCGAGGGTCCGCAGATGAATCATGTGGAATGTATCGATGATGCATACCTTGTGATTGAAGACGGAATCATTACCGATTTCGGACCTGACGGCGGCAGAGGGGAATGTGGAAACCGTGCTACCCCCCTGGCCGCAGGGGGAGGGGCCCGCGCCTATG
>JAFQAR010000023.1 GCA_017399905.1 Bacteroidales bacterium | reverse complement strand
CTGTCAATAATATCTGTCAGATATTCAAACAAGTCTACTTTATTCATTCTACATGACAAAGCCAACGTATAAAGTATGGCTGCCCGTTCGGCACCCTTATGGCTGCCGAAGAACAATGAGTTTCTTCTTGAGATGGAAAAATATCGGTTGAGCCGTTCCACCGTATTGTTGTCCAGATTCGTGTTCCCGTAACTGAAGATATCCTTGATGGCCTCCCATTCGTTCCTCATATAGGTCGCGGCTTCATATAGATTGCTTTTGGGCAATAGTCCGGGGAGTGATTCTATCTTCTTCAGTAGCCTGTCTATCTTTTCCAGGATTTTCGGTGCATATTTCCTTCTGTATCCTTCATTTTTCTCTTCCGTCCAACCGTCCATTCCGATACGGTGCTCATGTTCCTTCCTGTATAGTTCGTTGATAAGGCTGACCATCTCTTCCGCTTCCGGTTCCTTGCCGCAATCAATGAACTTCCGTTTGACATGCTGCAGGCAGGCTATCCTGACAATGCCCGGATAGGCGTCGGACTGGAGTTTCCGGTATGCCGAGTATGCATCGCTCTGCAAGATACCGGTATAGTCCTTCAGCTCGTCAAGGATGACAGCCTCCGCCCTGGAACCGTCCTCGTACAACACGTACACCAGTCCGCTTTCCATACCTGCAACTACCCACAGATACCCTTTCTTGCTTCCCTTTCCCTGGCCGAGCAATATCCTGTAATAGGTTTCATCGGCAGAGATGTAGCCGTCCTGCTTCACTGACTTGCGGATACACTTGTAGAGGTTCCCGAACAGTCCCGAAGCCTTTTCGAGCAGCTTGTGTGCCGTCGGCTTCTTCAGGTTGAACCCGTGGCTCTCGAAGTAGTTCACGATCCGTTCCACGGGCATGGAATGTATATAGCGGAGTTCCATCAGCCCCGCTATGAAGGAGGCGTCATAGTTCGAGTTGAAGAAAGCGGCCTTCGGCGTTTTCCCCTCGAACATCCTCCCTTCCTGCACATAGGTGCGTATGTGGTAGACATGCTTGATGAAGCGCATGGGCAGGTATTCATACCTGACACAGGTACGCATGTTTTCTGTCAGCAGGCGGGCCTTGTCCATGTCGAAGTCAGGATCGTCAGGATACACGTCATGTTCCATTATCTCCAGTTCATGGTGGGGATCCCGCTTGGCCCCGTTGTTTTTCCGGGCCTTTCTCTGTATTGCCCTTTCTTCCTCCAGCCGTTTCCGTTCCTCCTCATCCGCCGGGACATCGGAGTGTACGTCCTGCCGTTCGGACTTGTTGCTTACAAGCTTTGCGAGTCCCTTGGCAATGCGTTGTTGCTTGCCAAGAGATTCATTCTTCCGCAGAAGCGCCTCCTTAAGAGAGGATACTTCTTCCGTCAGTTCCTTGACCTGCGCCAGAAGCGAGTCCACAAGTGCCTTGTAATGACTGTTCTGCTCCTTCAAAAGCTCTATGATTTCATCCTTATTCATAGTGCTAAGATACGAAAAACCAACGGAATAACCAAATAAATCCGTTGGTTTTTCGTGCTCAGGATACTGATTTTCAGGAAATTGCACTTAGAGTCTGAACCGTTTCCGCATCCTGACGGACTTCAGCGAGACACCGTCCAGAATGAACGACAATGTCCTCCGGCTGATTTCATAGTTGCCGGTATGGGGATTGAATACCGGAAGTTCGAAACTCCCTCTTTCAAGACGTTTGTAGAACAGCAGGAAGCCGTCCCCATCCCACTTGAGTATCTTCACGCTCTTCCGCGCCTTGCCGAAGAAAATGAATGCATCACCGGATATGGGGGAAAGTCCCTTCATTTCGGAGCGGACAAGCCGATACAGGCCATCGATGCCGAGACTCATCCTTGCATAGCCCTGATAAAGATAATACTTGTTGCAGTTGTTCAGAGAGTACATGCTTCACCCTCCTTCCTTTCGTAGGAACGTATCAGTTCCAGGACGCCCCCGGGTGTACCTTGCTTGACGGTTACGGTCGTTCCACTATTGAAACTTATGCTTATACCGAAGAGGGAAACTTCCTCCTG
>JAFQAR010000022.1 GCA_017399905.1 Bacteroidales bacterium | reverse complement strand
ACTTCAGCAAAGCCCCAGCGGTCTACATAGAAGCATTGCAGCTTTCCCTCATGACGCAGAGCGACCATGTCGGAAACAGAGAGACTATGACCGTGGAAATCGGGAGGATGCTCATGGTTGAAGCGGTAGTAGAGGTCGTTCAGAACCTCATGGACACTCTTGCCGGGATATTGATTGAGTTCATCTGCGTAGACCAGGGCATAATGCTGCCTTTCAACAGAATGACCGGCCTTCTGAAGATCAGCCATCGCCATCCAATGCAGATCGTCGCACGAACCATCGTCGCGGAGCTGGTAGATGGCATACGAATCTGTACGCAGATCCAGGAAACTCTGCTCCATCGCTGCCAGTGTAGCCTCCTGGGGCTTTTCGCTCTGTGCGTCCTGCAGTGTGCTGACCATATCAAGGTCAACGGATTCGATGACATCGCCGGGGATACCTTGAAGGTTCAGAACCTCGTCACGGGCTTCCGTGATGCCGCGTGCCATGACCTGATCACCAACAACGGGGCTATCCAGTACGCCGCCATCCATCTGTCGCAGGGAATGACGATCATAGATGGTATAGTCCCAACCGACATCATTGGCCTGCAGATGGACATAGTACGAATTGTCAACGAGGTAGAGATCTTCCGTGCGCTGTTCGGTATTGACCGTGATTCCGCGTTCTGCACAGATCTCAGCGAAATGCCGGTCAATGGTATCAATGAGTGCAGCGGAGGTCTTGTTGATCGTTTCCAGAGAAGAACGGAGCTCGGCAAGCTCGCGGCCTTTACTCCAGCTGGCAATATAGCCGAAGGAGTTATCCGCCGTTTCGATGCCGTAATACTGGCATACCGCATAGGCAACACTCTCAGCTTCAACCTCTTTTGTGCGCCGGTCCTTGGCACTATGCTGGACAAACTCATAGATGGACATTTCTTCGCCATCGCCAAAGCTCAAACCGTTTTCTTCGTTCAGCTCAATATAACCCGTCTCCGGGAACTCAATGGGCTGGGTCGTGATAATGGAACCAAAGTGATTGACTGCGACGCTGGGTTCAATGATTGCTGCATAGCCGCTGTCACCTTCACGGAGATCATAGCAATACAGCCCATCAGGCAGGCTTTCACGGTCGAAGTGACCGTTGGAGAATAGCACCTCCTGTCCCATGATCTCTGCCAGCTGGTATCGGGGTGCAGTGTGATCCAGCTGCACATCCGGGCGACTATGCAGTTTTGCGTGGGCGATCTCATGGATGGTCGTGGATACTGTCTGAGATTCGCTCATGCCTTCCTTGACAGTGATGCTCCGGGATGCGTGAGAGTAGAAGCCATCGCTCCCGTCGTGGATAGGTTCGATGGAGATCGGCACAGGAGAGGTGCGTTTCAGAGCTTCCAGCATGACCTCGTAGTTCTGGACAGATGCCGTCAAGTTCTGTGCGAGGGTGGGCAGCGGCTTACCATCGGTCTGGCTGACATCAAAGACAGTCACCGCCCGGAAGTGAGGGATAACAACTTCAACCTCCTGCTTCAGAAGCTCGCCATCAGGCCCGCGCAGGGGCTGCTTGGTATCAGGGTCGATCAGCATCTCCTCGACCTTTTTCTTGTAGGGCGTCGGGGCAATGATCTTGATTCCCTTTTCACCTTTTTTCACATGGCGGGAGAACGCGGTCTGCCACTTGCCGTAACCGGCAACATGGGTAGCATCCGGACGCTGCATACTGATCAGCATCACGTTGTTAAGGGAATAGTTATGGAAACGCGACATGGTTTGCAGATACTGCTTATACCTGTCGCTGTCAAAGAGCTCCTGGATACCTCGCTCGATACTGTCTGTGATCTCTTTGAGACGATCCCTGGGGGATTCTTTGACGGGGACTTCGGACATGGACATTCCTCCTTTATAGGAATAAAAAACCTCTGACCAAGTCGGTCAGAAGTCAAATTGAACATTCTGTTGGAACGAGGATGGGCGTGTACCGTTGGTATAGTCGTAATCTTCACTCAGCAGCGAACCATATTGTAATTGTAGCCGATACTGTTTTGAAGACGCTGTTTTACCTTCGTAAACCCGAAGTGCTCATAGAACTGTACTAAGCGTATGCCATCGCCGCCAAGTTCACTAGTTGCCAGCAAGTATATAGGGGGATCACATGTACGAATGATCTTCTCCATGATCCGTGTCCCAATCCCCCGGTTTCTGTAATTCTTATCAACGATGATACTGTACAGATACCATCCGCTGCCTTTTAGCTTTATCAGTTGCGCTGTGCCATGTACCAATTTCACTATCATAATGGATCACCACCCTTTCGTTCTTATTATATCATGCACCATGTATCCTGCAAGTTTGACAGGCCAAGGATGCAGCATTACAATAGGAACAGGAGTATTCACTTCTATGGAACAACTACATCCGATATCGAAGGGAGATT
>JAFQAR010000021.1 GCA_017399905.1 Bacteroidales bacterium | reverse complement strand
ATTGCTCTGGCTCGCTTGGATTCTGCCTGACAAGCCTCACTGCAATAGCGTTGCATTCCGCTTCGGGTCTCAAAGGATTGACCGCAAAAAGCACATTTCTTGGTTACTTTCATACTGCTTATCGTTTACTAATTTCACTTCTTCATTCTCATGTATCTGAAGTGGTGAACGGAGGTAAACAGTAGTAAACCGTTGTCGCCTTTCTACACGATGTGACTATCATCACATATCGGGGCGGAATTTGTCGCTCGTTGTAAACGGATGTAAACCCTTGTCAACTATCTACACAAAATGACAAAAAATAAGCTCCGCAAATTCTCCACGTCAGAAATATGTATCAAAAATATGTGGAAATTTGGGAACCATCAAAAAGCAGTCTGAAAGTGTTAAATATTAGAATGTGTTGATAATTAAAGGTTTATGTTTGGTTATTTCTGGTTAGTTTTGGTTGTTTGGGGCTTCTAAATACATCCATAAAAGCATTCAGTAGGAATGGACTCTATAGCAGAAGGCAACGTTATATTCTTCAATGAAACACAATTCTGAAAGCCTGGCAAGAATTTAAGTGTTGACGGAAGAACAACTGTTTCCAAAGATGAACATCCTGAAAATACCTGATATTCATACAATCCATCATAGTCATGATGTCCAACATAGCCCTCAGGAATCACAATTTCTTTCAAAGACTCACAATTCGCAAAAGCATTATTTCCAAGTCTCCTTATTCCTTCTGGAAGTTTGACAGATACGAGTTTCTTACAATTCTCAAACAGTCCAGCCGGGATATCGGTAACCGCTGTGAAATATTCCAACTCTTCAAATGAAGTGATATTCTTTTCAAGGAGGAAAAGATCCTCGAGATCAGTTACAGTAGCAACTTCCTCATAAGTAAGTTCTCCATCCAAATTCTTGTCATATCGTCCGACACAAACGTATTTAACCTTTGGATCTGCAAAAGTCATAACCTCATCTGCAATGGTAGATCTCTGAACTATCAGGAATGATTCAAGAATCTGATTCATCTCGTTCTTCAGGTCTATTACTGCTGTCCTGAACTTATCTGATGTATTTTCCTGATAACTGAATGTATGTTCATCTGTCCTCATTATTGCCTTTGTAGCAGGAACATATGAAATCCATGACTGAGCCTTCTCGGCAATCTCAATATCATAGGAGCCCTCGACTACGTTTGTTGTAACACTTACCGTGATTGTTCCCGCAGTAGCATCTACAAGATACGCATCATTTACAGAATCTATGACTCCTTCAACAAAATTCAACGCTTTCATAATTGAATTACCGCTTCCATCAGACACGCTGACAAGAATTGTAAAATTAGACAGCCACGCATCCTCTTCTGTAATGTCTCCAAAGGCATCTTCCCAATAGATTTCATCACGATATTCGTCTTCATCCTCATCGAATCCTCCTTCACAATAAACATATATCAAACCCTCTGAAGGGGACTGAGGCTTCACATAGGCATAAAGGCCCCAATCCTCCACCTTCGCCAAACGAACAAGTGTCTGATCATCTCCACCAGAAATCTTGTACCTAATCTTTAGTGTTGAATTAGGCACTATAGCTGTTCCTTGCTCAACAGAAAAGCTTATACTCAGACCCTCACCCGGTTTTTTCTGCACCGTAATGACTGTACCATCGTTCAAGGTAAAGTACACGTTGTTCTCATCCTGGGTTACTGACTTGAACATTGAGTCTCCTGAAGCAGAAGATGAATCACCATCTTCACCCTTAGCCTTTCCAAGCATCGTCCAGGTCGAACCATTGTCATACGAGATGTACCAGTAATCATTTTCGATCTTGAGCTGAGGAGTAATGCCATCTTTACCGGATTCTCCCTGTGCTCCATCTGCACCTGTAGCCTGGCCTAGCTCTGTCCAGGTAGCACCCTGATCATATGAAACGTACCACTTTCCAGCCTCAATCTTAAGCTGAGGAGTAACACCATCAGCACCAGGAGCTCCATCGGCTCCATCAGCTCCATCAGCTCCAGGAGCACCATCAGCACCATTTTCGCCAACTGCCTTGCAAAGCTGGGTCCAGGTTACGCCGCTGTCATATGACACCATCCAATAGCCATTCTCTATCTTAAGTTGAGGTGTTGCGCCATCCTTTCCCGAAGCGCCATCAGCACCATCTACACCGACAGCCTTGACTCTGTTGCCGTTGTCATCAAGAAGCCACTCTCCGTCAAGAGTCCAATACCATACTCCATCCGTATCCTGACGGATACCGATTTCAGGCATGGAACCAGATCCCCCTTCTCCCTGCGGACCTTGAGGTCCTTGTGGACCCTGAGGGCCCTGTGCACCATCCTGACCATCTTCACCATCTTCTCCATGGTAAATAGTAATCGAACCGCTTTTCGCAAAAGAAATAGTGTATCCCACAGCAACTCCGTCCTCATAAAGAGGGGACACATCTGTAATGTAATCACCTTTCTGCATTGCAGTTACAATAGTCTGCAGGGACGAAACATTCGTATTCATTTCCCTGCATAAAGTTTCGAGAGCCGTAACGCGATTCTCCAGATCGTCAAGGCGGTCTGTGACATCGGTAGGCATAGTCATTTCACTACAGCCGTTTACCAGCAGAATTGCCGATATCAGCATAAGAAACAGATGTCTGAACTTCATAATGTCATTAATTATTTGATTAGTAATATAAAAGTAAATCACATTTCCTGATAGGATACCACTATAGCTCAGACTATAAAATAATAAGAGAGAGCGTGAGTATCATTCTCTCTCCGTGAGGTTTTGGCGAACCCAAGTCTACAGAAAATGAATACCCACGCTCAATGCGGGGCATCACCTTTATTCCTGTAAACTTTTCAAAATCGCCAAATTCCACGAAGTCCAGAATAAAAGCTAATGCTTATTTCTCAGTATTTACTAAATGCTTTCGCACTTATATATGCAAATATATACATAAAAAATAAAGTGACAAGGATTTTCCTGCCACTTTATTTACTGTGATCTACCTTCCTGGAGGAGGGCCCATCGGGCCACCTCTCATTCCTCCGGGACCGCCACGCATACCTCCAGGGCCCCTACGGCCGCCGTTGAACGTACCGAAACGGTAGGTGAAAGACAGGACGATGTACCTGCCCAGAGTGTTGTTGCGCACTTCCTGATGGTAGTTCGAAGCATCGGTCACCGACAGATTCTTGGCCTGATTCAGGATATCATAGGCCCTGAGTGCAATCGTACATGTCTTCTTGAACAGAAGCTGTGTGATTTCGGCATTGAGGATGAACTCAGGCTTCTGCTGAGTAGCGTATCCGTTGTACCAGTTGTAATTGAGGTCACTGATGAGATTCATGCCGAACGGAAGAGTCCAGTTCATCTCAAAAGAGACATTGTTGTTCCATGTGGCCTTCTGACCTGCCACATTCATCGTATACCACGACTTCGACATATTGGTGCGTCCACCTGCAACGAGCTCCACGAAATCATTCCTGTACGTGAATCTGAGCATCTGCATGAATCCCATGGTCTGGATACGGTTCGCAGCGAAGGCATCGGTCTTTCCAAGGTCAGGGAAGTCGGTATGGAAAAGTTCATAGTTAAAGGTTGCGGTCTCTGCATCATAATACTTACCGGCATCAAGAGACCCTGTTCCTATATATGATGTGGACTGGTTGTAGCGGGCGTTTGTCATCGACATTATTGAGAAATCCGATTTTCCGAGAGGAGAATTCACCATCAACATTCCGTTCACGGAACCGGTGCCTGGTCCGTTGACAGGTATCGAATACTGCGTGCCGGCCTGGTCATACCACTGGGCGTTGGCAATCGCGTTCTGGACCATGCCGCCGTTTATGTTGGCATTGACGGAAGTGAAGGACTTCATGTCTGTAAAACGGAAGTTTGCCCTGAGGTTATGATTGAAGTATGGCTTGAGGTACGGATTACCGAGCGATATGTTCAGAGGATCCGTGTTGTCCGGAACCGGCATCAGCTGAGATGTCGAAGGCTGGGCGGAGCGTCCGTTGTAGAACACCATCAGGTTGGTATTGTCATTGATCTGATAACGGACTCTGGCAGACGGTGACCAGTTCAGCACCTTGCTGTCATAGGACTTTCCGTTTGTCTCATTGTGAGTGTTTGTAGGATTCACCTGAGCTCCGACCTGGGCATTGATCTTTTCCTTCTGCCAGCTGAATGTCAGTCCTGCAGTCTGGTTTATGTAGCGGTTGAGGATCGAGCTCGAATATGTAGGATCATAAGACTCTCCGTTTCTGTCGTACACGAGGTTCGAAGCATCGAAGACATCGGTTCCGCTGTTGTAGGTATTCTTGCCGCTCTTGTTCATATTCCAGGAATACTGGTAATTGGCTTCCAGGAAGAGGCTCGAAGTCAAAGGCTCCGTATAGACAAGACGTCCGCTGAGCGATGAACCTTTCGAATTCTGATCGAATCTCTGGTTCACTATGTCATTCTCGAAAACACCGTCGGAATTGAAGTCAGTCTGGGTGAGAGACTGGTTGAAGCCGAACATGTCGTTATTGCTGAAATTATAGTTCACCTGTGCGGAAACCGTTCTTCCGGCCTTTCCGAGACGTTGCCTGAAAAGGAGACGACCGCTCGCCGACCAGTTGCGGTTGTCACCGGTATTGTCGTTGAAACCCCTGTTGGTGAATGTTGTATCGGCCCCCATCGCTGTCCTGGTGGAGAAGTCAGAGCGTTCCGCATAGCTGCCGCCTCCGAAGTTGAACTGCGGTTCGAAGAGGATGGATGTATTCTTCGTGAATTCGTGGTCAAGCCTGATGCCGAACCTGTGTCCCTGCGAACCGGTCATGCTTGTTCCGGAATTGGTGTTGAGCAGACGGCTTCCGTCTTCCATGAAAGTAATCTTGGAGCTTTCCTCCTCGACAAAACGATCAGACCCGTTATAAAGATAGTTTCCGGAAAGTTCCATGTCACCGTCAAAAAGGTCCCATGCCCCATTGACACCACCCATCCATGAGCTGGTGATACCGTTGCCTCCACCGAAGCCGCCCATTCCGCGGCCTATTCCGCCGCCACCGCCACGCATTCCCATCATCATGCTGCCCGCAAGGTCATTGAAGCCTCTGTTGTTGGTGTTATTGGCATTCAGGATGACACTTATCTGACTATCCTCCTTGAAGTTACCCACTATCGCAGCACCCTGATATCTCCATCCTTCATCCACGAACCTGTGCTCATCGTTGTAGTAACCCTTATCCGGAACATCATGTCCTCCACCGGCCATCACATTACCGAACCATCCGTTCATCATTCCTTTCATGACGGAAAGGTCGATTATCGTTTCCTCCTGCCCGTCGTCTATGCCTGTGAACATCGCCTGATCGGACTTCTTCTCAACCACCTTCACCTTCTCGATTATCTTGGCCGGAATATTCTTGGTTGCCAGCTGAGGATCGTCCAGGAAGAAGGTCTTTCCGTCAATGGTGATCTTCTTGATGGTCTCGCCATTGGCTGTTATCGATCCGTCTGAATTGACTTCGACACCAGGAAGCTTCTTGAGGAGATCCTCAAGCATGTCATTGTCGGAAGTCTTGAAGGAGGAAGCATTATACTCTATCGTATCCTTCTTGACGATTATAGGATTACCGACAGCCGAAACGCTGGCGGCATCAAGGATCTTGACGTCCTCCTTCATTCTGAGGGTTCCAAGGTCCAGATTGCCTTCAACCTTGATTTCCTGCTCATATGTAACATATCCGAGCAGTTCAGCCTTCAGCACATATGTTCCTTTCCGGACCTTCTGAAGAGAGGCCTTTCCCTCACTGTCCGCAAGGACATACTTGAGCGGAGACTTGTCTCCTTTGACAGTAAGTGACGCCGTCGCGAATCCTACCGGCTCTTCCGTACGAGCATCAACAAGGTTCATCTTTACTGTAAACGAGTTCTGGGCGGAAGCAAGGGCAGTGCATAAAAAGAGCAGTACCGTCAGAATCTGCCTGAAAGCGGAATTGAATGTTTGTCCCATCATAATGATCTATAAAAAAGCAGCGTGGCACAGCACCTTTCTGCACCACGCTAACTATAGACACGTCATACGTTCCAAAGTTTAAAAGAGAAAGACAATAATTTACTCAATTATCGTCTTGGCGGACCTCCAGGACCTCTATGTCCCATTCGTCCGGACATTCCGCCGAAATTTCCGAACCTGTAGGTAAGAGACAGGATGATATACCTTCCGAGAGTATTGTTCCTTGTCTCGACATGATAGTTGGACGAATCAGAAACCGACAGGTTCTTTGACTGTCCGAGGATATCATATGCCTTGAGGGCAAGAGTGAACTTATCCTTGAAGAGCAGCTTGGTGATCTCAGCATTGAGGATCACTTCATCTTCCTGTGGGGTGGTATAGCCGTTGTACCAGTTATAGTCGACGTCGGCAATAAGGTTGAAGCCACCCGGAATCGTCCAGTTCATGGAAGCATCTATCTGGTTGTTCCATGTAGCTGCGATTTCCGATTTGGCAATGGTATACCACGACTTTGACATCCTTGTACGTCCTCCGACATTGAGTTCCACGAAATCATTCCTGTATGTAAGACGGAGCCTCTGTGTGAAGCTCATGGTCTGGGTCCTGTTCTTCGAGAATTTGTCCGAAGCCTCATTGATATCAGGGAAATCCTCATGGAAGAGGTCGTAGTTGAAGTCCGCATCTTCCGCATTGTAGTACTTGTCTGACTCCAGTGTACCTTTGCCGATATATGAGGTGGACTCATTATATCTTGCGAAAGTCATTGAGAAGATAGAGAAATCCGACTTTCCGAACGGCGAATTCACCATTATGCGGCCATCGACGGAACCTGTTCCCGGACCGTTTACAGGAATCGAATACTGTGTTCCTGCAGCATCATACCACTGGGCGTTCGTGATTGCATTTTCAACGATGCTTCCTCCGAAACGCGCATGAACGGAGGTGAATGTCTTCTTGTTCGTATAACCGAACATCGCACGTACATTATGGTTGAAATACGGCTTGAGATAAGGGTTACCGAGCGAGATGTTGAGAGGATCGGAATTGTCCGGCACCGGCATCAGCTGCGATGTGGACGGCTGTGAAGAACGTCCGAAATAGAACATCCTCACATGCGAATTGTCGTTGAACTCATAGTTCAGCATCGCCTGCGGCGACCAGTTCACAACCTTGTTCTTATATTCTTTCCCGTTGGTCTCGTTATATGTATCCGTCGGATTGACCGAAGCTCCGAGCTGCGCACGGAATTTCTCTTTCTGATAGCTCAGATTAAGTCCTCCTCTCTGCGCTATTGACCTGTTGAGTATATTGTTCGAATATGTTTCATCAAGCACGGCTCCCTCAGGCTGATAGATGAGCGAATGTACATCGTCACCGAGCGGATCGCCCAGATTTCCGCTGTTATAAGCAGCTTTCCTGGAGATGTTGCGGCTCCAGCTGTACTGATAATTCGCTTCAAGATAGAAGTCATGTCCCAATGGTTCCGTATATACTACCCTTCCGCTGAGTGACGAGCTCCTGGAATTCCTTTCCTGCCACTGGTTCACGATTTCAGGATTCACGTCCCAAACACCGTCCATATCCACATCAGAGCGCGTAAGGGACTGGTTGAAACCATCCATGACATTGTTGCTGAAGCTGTATCGGATGTTTGCAGACAAGGTCCTGCCAGGCTTTCCAAGCTTCTGGCGAAGAAGGAGGAAACCGCTGGTCGACCAGTTCCTGTTATCACCGTCGATATTGGAGAAACCGGCATTTGTCTTTGTCGTATCTCCATCAAAAGCACGGTCGGTATTGAAATCCGAACGCTCGCTGAAGCGTCCCTGGCCGAAATTGAACTGCGGCTCGAAAAGTATTGAAGTGTTCTCCGAGAACTTATGGTCAAGCCTTATGCCGAAGCGATGTCCCTGAGAGAATGTGGAATTCGTTCCTGAGGTGTTGTTGAGAAGATGGCTGCCATCTTCCATATATGTTGTCTTTGCGGTAGACTCTTCGACAAAGCGGTCGGAACCGTTGTAGAGATAGTTACCGGCAAGTTCCATATCACCGTCCAATAGATCGAAGGCTCCGTTCAAACCGCCCATCCACGATGTCGCGATACCGTTTCCACGGCCCCAGCCACCCATTCCACGGCCCATTCCACCGCTTCTCATACCCTGCATCATGCTGCCGGCGAGATCGTTGAAACCACGGTTATTGGTATTGTTTCCGTTCAGGATGACACTGATCTGGCTCTTTTCCGAGAATCTTCCCACCATTGCAGCGGCCTGGAAACGCGGATCGCTCATATCAGAGCGCGCTCCCGGAATGTCGTGACCGCCACCACCCATGATGTTTCCGAACCATCCGTCCATCATTCCTTTCTTTACGGAAAGGTCGATCACCATCTCCTCGTTTCCGTCATCGATTCCGGTAAAGATAGCCTGGTCAGACTTCTTCTCGACAACCTTTACCTTATCTATTATCTTTGCCGGGATATTCTTCGAAGCAAGCTGGGGATCATCAAGGAAGAATGACTTTCCGTCGATCATGATCTTCGTTATAGTCTCTCCGTTGGCAGTTATGGAACCGTCAGTGCCGACCTCGACACCCGGCAGCTTCTTGAGAAGCTCTTCGAGCATATCATTGTCGGAAGTCTTGAATGAAGATGCAGTATATTCTATTGTATCCTTCTTTACGACGATCGGATTACCGACAGCGGAAACACTGGCGGCATCCAGCACTCTCACATCTTCCGCCATCCTTATTTCTCCGAGGTCCAGATTCTTCTCCACCGCAATCTCCTTTTCATACGTCTTGTAGCCCATCAGCTCGGCTTTCAGGACATAAGTGCCCTTCCTGACTTTTGTCAGCGAAGCGGCTCCGTCCGCATCGGTAAGGACATATTTTTCGGCCGTAGTCTGACCCTTTACCGTAAGTGAGGTCGTCGCATACGATACCGGTTCCGAAGTCTTCGCATCAACGAGCTTCAGACGTACGGTATATGAGCCTTGGGCAAAAGAGAGCGTGCTGCATAAAAGCATCACAAAAGAGGAAAGCAATCTGAAAGATATATGGTAGTGTTTCATTATTAAATTGTTATGTATAAGAGCTTCAACATGTGTACAGAACATCTGCATCTGACAAATGAAAAAGCGAAAGGTTCAGATCGGACTTTACTTTTTTATCCTGTCCGGATTATCAGCAAGAAATTTTTTCCAGTCCGACTTTCCTGTAACTCCGGCAAGTGGATTGGACATCTGGTAATGATGGCAAAGTGCAATGGCAAGAGCATCCGTTGCATCAAGATATTTAGGATCCAGTTCCACTTTGAGAGTCTTCTGGATCATCATGGATACCTGTTCCTTTGATGCCGCTCCATTGCCACAGATCGCTATCTTTGCCTTTCTCGGAGCATATTCCGCAACTGGAATACCTCTCATTATGGCCGCTGTTATCGCTGCGCCCTGAGCACGTCCAAGCTTGAGGATCACCTGGGCATTCTTACCATAAAACGGGGACTCGACTGCAAGTTCGTCAGGCTGGTGTTCATCAAGGAGTTCTCCTACTCCTGAGAAAATGTTGGCCAGCTTTTCAAAAGGATCTTTGATCTTACGCAGATCAAAGACGCCCATATCTAAATAATGCGGACCTTTTGAATCCACACGAATGATCCCGTAACCAAGAATATTGGTTCCGGGATCAATACCTAATATGGTCTTTTCTTTAGTCAATATAGTCAAAGCCTGTGTATGGACGAAGAACCTCAGGAATCTCGATCCTGTCACCCTTCTGATTATTCTCAAGAAGCGCCGCAACAACACGTGGAAGAGCGAGCGAACTTCCATTGAGGGTATGAGCCAGCTGGGTCTTTCCGTCAGCATCCTTATATCTGAGCTTCAGACGGTTAGCCTGATATGACTCGAAATTGGAAACTGACGATATCTCGAGCCATCTGCCCTGAGCCGCCGAATACACCTCAAAGTCATATGTAATCGCAGAAGTGAAGCTCATGTCACCGCCGCAGAGGCGGAGGATCCTGTATGGAAGTCCGAGCGAATTCACGATGTTCTCCACATGGGCAACCATCTCATCAAGAGCCGCATAAGAATCTTCAGGCTTCTCGATACGTACGATCTCCACCTTGTCGAACTGGTGGAGGCGGTTGAGTCCGCGGACATCCTTGCCATAAGAACCTGCCTCCCTACGGAAGCATGGAGTATATGCAGTCATCTTAACCGGAAAATCATTGTTGCCGAGAATCACATCCCTGTAGATGTTCGTAACCGGAACCTCAGCTGTAGGTACGAGATAGAAGTTATCGGCTGTAGCGTGGTACATCTGGCCTTCCTTGTCCGGAAGCTGGCCTGTTCCGAAGCCTGATGCCTCGTTGACCATTACAGGAGGCTCGACTTCAAGATATCCGGCCTTTGTGTTCACATCGAGGAAGAAGTTGATGAGCGCGCGCTGAAGCCTTGCACCCTTTCCCTTATAGACAGGGAAACCGGCACCTGTAAGCTTTACGCCGAGATCGAAATCTATGATGTCATACTTTTTTGCAAGTTCCCAGTGAGGAAGATTGTTCTCACCAAGTTCCGGAACTTCATTGCCTGTCTTGACGACAACGTTATCCTCTGCACACTTTCCTTCAGGAACCTGGTCACAAGGTATGTTGGGAAGAAGAACGACAAGCGACTCGAGTTCCGCGTTGTTCTCCTGCGATGTCTTCTCTATTTCAGCAGAGCGTGCCTTGAGAGCGGCAACCTCAGCCTTGACGGTCTCAGCCTCCTCTCTTCTGCCCTCCTTCATAAGGCCTCCGATCTGTGAAGCCTTCTTCTTCTGCTCGGCAAGACATGCATCAAGCTCTGTCTGAAGTGCTCTTCTGTTCTGATCGAGACCGATGATCTTCTCAACGATCTCTCTTGCATCGAAATTCTTTACTGCAAGCTTCGATATCACGAATTCAGGATTTTCACGAAGCAGTTTTAATGTTAACATCTTAATTCTGTTTATATCCCCCGACAAGCGCGGGGCTACATTGAACAATCAACTGAAAAAAGAGGACTGAAACCCGCTCGGGTATACAGTCCTCTATCTTTTTGTCATAAATCCCCGAGTCTTAGTTCTCAAAAGGGAGTACCGAGACGTAAGATTTGTTATCAGCTTTCTTGCGGAAGCTTACCTTACCGTCTATCAGTGCGTAAAGAGTGTGGTCCTTACCCATTCCTACATTCAGACCTGGGTTGTGAACTGTACCTCTCTGACGAACGAGGATGTTGCCAGCCTTTACTGCCTGATCACCGAATTTCTTGATACCGAGTCGTTTGCTATGTGACTCACGACCGTTCTTAGAACT
>JAFQAR010000020.1 GCA_017399905.1 Bacteroidales bacterium | reverse complement strand
TCCTGAGCCAGGATCAAACTCTTCATTGTATATTAATTTATATTTCTCAGCTTGTTCCTGACACTTATAATTCCAACAAAAGAATTAACGCTTCTCGATAAATTGTTTTTCTCGGTACTTGCTTCTTGTACAGTAAATCAGTCTTTTCAATGAACTTGTCGATACCCGTTTTTCGAACGGGGCTGCAAAGGTACGCATTATTTTTAAACTTCCAAATCTTTTTGCAAAATTTTTCGAAATTTATTTTTTGCGTCAGTCTTTCGTAGAACTCTCAGCCTTTTTAGCTGCCCGTTTTTCAAATGGGAGTGCAAAGGTACGGATTAAAATCAAACTTCCAAATTTTTATTTGCTTTTCGTAAGGCATTTTTGGAAAGAAAAATCGTCGCAGATGTGCAACTGATTGACATCCACGACGATTCCGTATCGTTACAATTTTGTTAAAATCAGAAATTAAATTTCACCATCATATTCACACGGTGATTTCCTACCCAATGAAGGTTCTTGTCTGCAAGCGCATACTTGTTGAGCATGTTGTTGTCATACTCTCCATACTGTACGGAAGTCCACTGATACTCGAGTCCGACATTAAGCTTTCCTATATTATATATGATCTGAGGGTTGATCCTGTACATCTGGTTGATGTTCGGGAAACCATTGCCGCAGAAATATACCTGATCCTTTGAAATCGGAGAGTCAGATGCTCCTTCCGCAAGACCGAGGTTCTTGACATAGCCCAGGAAGAGGACTCCCTGCCACTTCTTTCCATAGCTCATCGAAAGCCATGATGAAGAATTGCGCAGTGAAGCGTAGTTCCAGCTTCCGTCAGCATTATCGGCACCCACCTTGGCGTATCCGCTCATGAGGTTCATATGCTCACCGCCTTCTCCGAAGGTTGTCTTTGCCTTTACCGCAAACTTCTTATATGAATACTGGGTATATACATATCCGAGAACCGATGTCTTGCGGTCTGAAACCTTGACTGTGTTTCCATCCTTCTCTCCAAGGACTCTTGGCTTGATGCTTACTACATCAACACCACCTCTCAAAAGGAAACCGTTTGACTTATATGCCACAGCCGCATACATCTCAGGAGTCATTCCATATTTCATATATATAGGTGAAGCTCCTGCTGGACCTGCCGACTGATACTGCATCTGCCAGATTGCAGCTCCTGAAACCACCCAATGATCGCCGAGATTCGCATCCATCTGCACGAGAGGAGTTCTCGAGAACGGTCCGAAAGGAGCTCCTACCTCAAGGCTGAAAAGATGAGGATGATCAGCTGCCATAGGATGCCATGCCTGACCGATCTTAAGACCTACCGACGCCTTTCCGTTCACACCCATAGGAAGGTCCTTCCATGTAAGGGTCGCATATGCCTGACGGAGTCTTGCCTGCGCAGTGCCGCCGATCTTGGAATTGCTTGGGAAATACGAAGATGCGGAAGAGCCCGATGCGGCTGAAAGACCAGCATAGAAGTCACCTTCGACCTTTGCACCGAAGTGAAGGTTGCCGATATAATAGCCCGATACATCCACACCGACACGCGATGTAAGTGCGAGGAAACGGAAGGAAGGCGTAGCATTGAGATCGACACCCTCGCTCATCTTCACATCCTTGGGAAGGTAATAGAAGAGATCGCCGGTGCCTGAAACGCTTTCGCGCGAATCGAATGCAAAATAATTTCTGATGAAGCCATACATCTTGAAATGGTTCTGGAGATGTTCCTTGACTTCAGATTTCTGATCTGCAGCCTTCTCAGCTGCCGATATGGTCATAGCTCCTGCTGAAAGGAGAGCTACAGCCAAAGTTAGGTAAACACGTTTCATATCAAACAAAAATTAGGGTCGCCGTAAAGCGACCCGCAAATATAGTATATTTTTCGATAATCTTATACCGATACCTATAAGGCCTCAAAACGATGCCATGAGCAGACTATGCCGCAAATGGGAAGATCTTGGTAAGCCAGAAGAAGGCGAATACAAGACCGATGGCACCGATCACGGCACCTGCCTTGAGCATATCCTTGGTCTTGATAAGACCGGTAGAGAATGCGATTGCATTCGGCGGTGTAGAGATAGGCATCAGCATCGCAAGAGAAGCACAGGTTGCCACGAAGCAGATCATAGCCTTTTCTCCACCGAAGCCTGCAAAGGCCGGATTTGCAGCGAGTCCTGACGATACTGCGCAAAGGATAGGGATAAGGAGAGCGGCTGTTGCTGAATTGCTGATGAAGTTCGAGAGCAGGTAGCATACAAGACCCGCAACAACAAACACAAGAATGATGGACATCTCACCGAATGGGATTGCATTCACGAGAGTAGCACCAAGTCCTGTTCCTCCCTTCGAGATGTCAAGCATCGCATAACCGAGGGCAAAACCTCCGGCAACGAGCCAGAGCACGCTCCAGTCGATCTGCTTGATGTCTTCCTTGTCGAATGTACCTGTGCAGACAAATACTGCAAGAGGAATGAGGGCGACAATATTTGAGCTGATGCCTGTCAGGCTCTCTGTAGCCCAAAGAAGGATAGTCACAGCAAATGTAGCCCATACGAGATATGTTCTCCAAGTGGTAGGCTTGTCATTCTTCGGGATATTGACCTCAAGTTTCTTGGTAGAGAACGGGAACATGACCTGAAGTACGACCCATGCTACAAGAATCATGATGAGTACGAACGGAACCATATGGATAGCCCACTCACCGAATGAGATGCTGGTACCGAAATAAGTTTCAAGGTTGGAAACTGCTGTACCGTTAGGAGGAGTACCGATAGTGGTACCGATACCGCCGATGTTTGCAGATACCGGGATTGAAAGCGCAAGTGCGATCTTACCTTTGTCTCCCTCAGGGAATGTTGCAAGTATAGGAGCAAGGAATGCAAGCATCATAGCTGCTGTTGCAGTGTTGCTCATGAACATTGAGAAGAACGCGATTACCACCAGGAAACCAAGAAGCACCATCTTAGGGTTTGTACCGAACGGCTTAAGAAGGACTCTCGCCAAAGTGACGTCAAGACCATATTTCTGTGCCATGATGGCAAGTGAGAATCCGCCAAGGAAAAGCATTACAACAGGATCCGCAAAAGCCGACATGATCTTGGTGTAATTCATGATACCTTCGAGTTTCGCTCCTGACTCATCGACCATAAGGAAGCCGAGTCCCTTGTTGGAAAGCATCAGAAGAGCCATTACGATAACCAGTACGGATGTAGTCCAGCTTGGAATGATCTCGAAGATCCACATGAGAGCAGCGAACACGAAAAGAGCGATGGTACGCTGCTGGAGAACTGTAAGTCCCTCAATACCAAAGAATGAAGAAGGGACAGCAAGAAGGAAGATTGTGATCAGCAGCACCAGCGGGAGCAGCACACAATACTTTACTGAAAATTTCTTAGTACCCATTATATTTAATTGTTAAAGACTTTACGCCCGTTAAAAACGGGCGCAAAGTTACTCTTTATTTACAATAAAGCAATCAAATGGCAATTAAATTATACCCTGTTCGAGCATTGCCTGCGCCACCTTCATGAATCCTGCGATGTTTGCACCCTTCACATAGTTGATGTAACCGTCCGGCTGTGTACCATACTTCACACATGCTTCGTGGATGTTAGCCATGATGCTGTGGAGCTTCTCGTCAACTTCTGCAGGACCCCAGCTGATATGCATGGCATTCTGAGTCATTTCAAGACCTGATGTAGCCACGCCACCTGCGTTTACAGCCTTACCAGGAGCGAACATGATGCCTGCCTTCTGGAATGTTGCGATTGCCTCAGGTGTACAGCCCATGTTAGAGACCTCGGCAGCAAGCCAGGTACCGTTTGCAAGGAGTTCCTCGGCATCTGCACCAGTCATCTCATTCTGGAAGGCACAAGGCATCGCGATGTCGCACTTGATGCTCCAGGCCTTCTTGCCAGGATAGAATGTCGCAGAAGGGAACTTCTCGGCAAAAGGAGCCACAACGTCGTTGTTCGATGCGCGGAGCTCGAGCATGTATGCGATCTTCTCTGCATTCATTCCTTCCGGATCGTAGATTGCTCCGTCAGGACCTGAGATAGCGACTACCTTGGCGCCAAGCTCTGTAGCCTTTGTTGCAGCACCCCATGCCACGTTACCGAAGCCGGAGAGAGCGATGGTCTTTCCCTTGATGTCCTTTCCGGCCATCTGAAGCATATGCTGTACGAAATATACTGCACCGAAACCTGTAGCTTCAGGACGGAGGATAGAACCGCCCCAAGTAAGGCCCTTACCGGTAAGCACACCTGTATTGTACTGCTGGGCGAGCTTCTTGTACATACCGTACATGAAACCGATTTCGCGTCCGCCTACTCCGATGTCACCTGCAGGAACGTCCTGATCAGGACCGATCACCTTCCAGAGCTCAAGCATGAATGCCTGGCAGAAACGCATGATCTCTGCATCAGACTTTCCTCTTGGGTTGAAGTCAGATCCACCCTTTCCACCACCCATAGGGAGAGTTGTGAGGGCATTCTTGAATGTCTGTTCAAATCCGAGGAACTTGAGGATCGAAAGGTTCACCGACGGATGGAAACGAAGACCGCCCTTGTAAGGTCCGATTGCAGAGTTGAACTGCACTCTGTAGCCGGTATTTGTCTGAACTTCGCCATTGTCGTCAATCCAGGTCACCTTGAAGGTAAGGATACGCTCCGGCTCGACGATACGCTCGACGATCTTTGCGTCCTCGAATTCAGGATGCTGGTTGTAAACCTCCTCAATAGACTCCAATACTTCATGTACCGCCTGGAGATATTCCTTCTCGTAAGGATACTTGGCCTGGAGTTTGGCCATCAGTTCTGTTGTGTTCATCTGTGTGGTATATTTAATGGTTTTGTATTCTATGAGATCCGTTATCTGACTTCCCATGTCGATCCGCTGCGGAGCAGATCATCGACACACTGTATCTTCGACTTAGCCTTCACCTCAGCCACCTGATCGCGAACGCCGTCATCATAAGTGACATCCTTCACGTCGCGGATGACGCCGAGAGCCACAGGATAATCCGGATACTTCATGTCCGCAAGCATCATATGGATACCCACATTGTCGGAATGTGCGTCATGTACAAGAATGTCATCTTCCGTCACACCATTCTCACCTATGGTCACCACCCTCAGACCCATGCCGTCGAGCACGAGTCCCTTGTCGCGGTTCTTTCCGAATATCATCTTCTCCCCATGTCGGAGGATGATAGTCCTGTCCGCACGGACTTCCCTGTCGGCAATGAGCTTGTGTGCACCGTCGTTGAAGATCACGCAGTTGGTAAGCATCTCCATCACGGAGCATCCGTCATGCTTGGCAGCGGAAAGCATGATCTCCGATGTGAGCTTCAGCTCAGAATCGAGCGAGCGGGCGAAGAAAGTTCCCTTTGCTCCAAGAACGAGGCTTCCGGGATTGAAAGGATGCTCTACCGTTCCGTAAGGTGAGGTCTTCGAAATGGCTCCGAAACGTGAAGTCGGAGAATACTGGCCCTTTGTCAGACCATAGATCTGATTGTTGAAAAGAATGATGTTGATATCGACATTCCTTCTGATGGCATGGATGAAATGGTTTCCTCCGATGGCAAGGGCATCACCGTCACCGCAGGCCTGCCATACGGTAAGGTCCGGATTCGCAACCTTGATGCCGGTCGATATGGCTGTCGCACGTCCATGGATACTGTGAAAGCCATATGTGTTCATATAATATGGAAGGCGGGAAGAGCATCCGATACCTGATACGACCACATATCTTTCCTTGCTGTATCCCAAAGCTTCCGTTACATCAGGGAGAGCCCTCTGCAAAGCAGCAAGGACACCATGGTCACCACATCCGGGGCACCATCTGACTTCCTGATCACTCTTGAATTCCTTGAATGTATATCTTGGCATAACTGTTTTCTTATAAAGATTTCCCGACTATAGATTTTCCTTTATCGCAGCGACAATCTCCTGAACAAGGAAAGGCTGGCCCTGGACCTTATTGAACTGCTTATAAGCGAACTGAGGCATGATGCCCCTGAGATAATTGACGAAATGGCCGCTGTTAAGCTCACATACCAGAATCCTGTCAAATTTCGAGAACACTTCCTGAGTGTTCTTAGGAAGAGGCATGATATAGTCGAAGTGGGCGAAGCTCACGTCAATGCCGGCCGAACGGACTTCCTGGACCGCAGAAAGAAGATGACCGTATGTACCGCCCCAGCCTACGACAAGAAGCTTACCGCTCTCAGGGCCGTTGACTTCCAGTCCAGGTATGTAATCTGCGACCTTCTGCACCTTCATCGCACGTTCCTTCACCATCACCGCGTGATTTACCGGATCGGAAGAAAGGACACCGTCGTGATTCTTCTCGAGACCTCCTACACGATGCTCGCAGCCTGCCATTCCAGGAACCGCCCATCTGCGGACCAATGTCTCCGGATCTCTTCTGAAAGGCTTGTATTCGGTATTAGGCTGAGCAAACGGAGGGACAATCTTCGGATAGTCCTTCATTGAAGGGATGAGCCATGGCTCGGATCCGTTGCCGAGGAATCCTTCTGTAAGGAGAAGGACTGGAGTCATATGCTCAAGAGCTATCTTCGCTGCGTTGAAGGCTGCATCAAAGCATCCGGCAGGAGAATGAGCGGCCATCACGACCATAGGACATTCTCCGTTACGTCCGTAAAGTGCCTGATTCAGGTCAGTCTGTTCTGTCTTTGTAGGAATACCTGTCGACGGGCCTGCACGCTGCACATCCACAACCACGAGCGGAAGTTCCGTCATGACGGCAAGGCCGAGCGCCTCAGACTTGAGGGAGAGGCCCGGACCGGAAGTAGTGGTCACGGCGAGGTTGCCGGCAAATGCGGCACCGATAGCCGTACATATGCCCGCGATCTCATCCTCTGCCTGAAGGGTCTTTGCTCCGAGGCTCTTGTGAACCGCAAGCTCCTCAAGGATTCCCGTAGCAGGAGTGATAGGATAAGATCCGCAGAAAAGCGGAAGATTGGCCTTCTCCGCAGCTGCGAGGAGACCCCATGCCGTAGCCTGGTTTCCTGTTATGTTCCTGTAAAGTCCTGCTGGCTGATGAGCCGGTTCGATATTATATGTATTCGGGATAGCCTGAATGTTTGCAGCGTAGTTGTATCCGTCCTTGAGGACCTTCTTGTTCGGTTCTATAAGTTCCGGCTTCTTCTTGCCGAACTTACGTTCAAGATACTGGAAGATATACTCCATCGGACGGTTGTAGATGTAACATGCCATTCCGAGGGTGAACATGTTCTTGCACTTGTCGATGGTCTTCTTGTCAAGTCCGCTGTCCTTGAGGCTCTCTTCAGTAAGAGTCGTGATCGGGGCGATTATGATGGTCCTGTCCTCTATGTAGAGTTCAGCGATAGGATCGCTCTTGAGTCCGGCTCTCTTCAAGCCGTCTTCATCGAAGGTATCAGAGTCGATAAGGACCATGGCTGTTCTCTTGAGCCATTTTGCGTTAGCCTTGAGCGCAGCCGGATTCATAGCTACAAGCAGGTCGCAGAAATCACCCGGGGTGGTGATATGCTCGCTTCCGATATGTACCTGGAAACCAGAAACTCCTGAAACAGTGCCATGAGGAGCCCTGATTTCAGCCGGATAGTCCGGAAATGTTGAAAGTTCGTTACCGAAGATTGCCGACATATCTGCAAAAAGAGACCCGGTGAGCTGCATGCCATCTCCCGAATCTCCAGCAAATCTGATTACAACATCTTTAGTATCAATAACCTTGTGTTGCATAGTTTAGTTATAATTTAAAATAAAATCATTGGATTTTGATACAAATGTATATAAATTTCCTAAAAACGAGATACAATTCCCCACTTTTTTGCATAAAGAAAACGGCGGGCCATGAAAACATGGTCCGCCGTATCAATCTGTAGTTGATATTACTGCATCTGAGCCGCCTGAGCTGCCTGTGCCTTAGCCTGAAGTTCAGCCTGGAGAGACTCGAGTGTCCTGTCTGCAGGAATGTTGAGAGCCTTGCGTGCCTCAGCTGTAAGGTCGATACCCTGAGCCGGATCGACATAGAGAAGAGAGCTCTTCTCGAACACGAAAGCCACACCCTTTGCCTTTGCAAGCTCGTTCACCGTATTCTGAGCCTTCTCATAGATAGGAGCCTGAAGGTTGTTCTGGAGCTGCTGCATCTCCTGCTGAAGACTCTGCTGAGTCTGCTCGAGCCTTGCCTGGATCTCCATTATCTCCTTCTCCTTGCTCTCACGGATTGCAGGAGTCCATGACTCTGCTTTCTGCTGATACTGCTGAGCCTTGGTCTGATACTCTTCATACATTGCCATCAGAATCTCTTCATTTGTCTTCTGATTCTCCTCAAGGGTAGCTCTTGCCGAGTCCATCTCCGGCATAAGCATGATGATCTCGTTGAAGTCAACATATGCCCACTTAAGAGTCTGTGCACTTGCAGCCACTGACATTACAGCCATCGCTGCGATCAAAAACAACTTTTTCATAATTCTTATTTCTGTTATTATTATCTTCCTGTATTTTCATTTAGAACTGCTGTCCTATGACGAAGTGGAACTGGCTGCCGCCGTTTCCGTCATGGTTGTCGAATCCGTATCCCCAGTCAACTCCGAGAAGACCGATCATAGGGAGGAACACCCTCACACCGACACCTGCCGACCTTCTGATCTCGAACGGATTGAATTTCCTGATGTCCGCCCAGCAGTTACCTCCTTCGAGGAAGAGGAGCGCATAGATGGTGGACTGAGGCTGGAGGATCACAGGGTAGCGGAGCTCGACTGTGAACTTGTCATACACGTTACCGGCATAATAGTTTCCGGAAGTATTGTAGCCTGAAGTCGCAGTCGGAGTCAGGGCATAGTTCTCATAACCGCGGAGAGAAATGATCTCCGAACCGTATGTGTCGTAGCCTGACATACCGTCACCACCGACGCGGAATCCCTCAAACGGAGAATATCCCCACTTCCTGTTGTAATATCCGAGATATCCGAACTGCGCCCTTGCCATCAGCACGAGGTCTCCTACAAGCTTGGTATACACGGCACCCTTGAACGTCCATTTGTGATACTCGATCCAACGGTAGCGGTCCTGGGATGACTGGAAGTCGTAATTGATGTCTCTCCAGCTCTTCACCTTCGTAGGATTACCGTCCTCATCAAGCAATCCCCTGTCCGTCTTTCTCAGGAGGGAGTAAGGTGGAGTGAGCTGCAGCGAGAAGCTGAAGTCAGATCCCACACGCGGATAAATCTGCTGGTCAGTCGAATTTCTTGACAGGCTGAGCGTATAGCTCAGGTTATGCGAGATACCCGTATCGAAGAGGAAGTTGTAAGGCCAGTCACGAAGCTTATATGTCTGCCAGCTGAGCTGGTTGTACAGAACGAAGTAGTTGTCAGGCCATTTCAGACGGTTACCGAGTCCGGCTGCAAATCCGTATACCTCCATATACTGGTCGTTATTGAGGATGTTGAAATATGGGTTCGACATCGTCTGACGAGTATAATAGACAGAAAGGTTAAGCGATGTAGGTTTCTTTCCGAAAAGCCAAGGCTCCGAAAAGCTTGCCGACAGGCTTGTATAGTATGTACCGTTTGTCTGGAAACGGATTGACAGGTTCTGTGCGTCTCCGAGCGGTACCGGACGCCATGCGGTCTTGTCCAGAATCCTTCGGGTCGAGAAGTTGTTGAAGCTTACTCCGACTGTCGCCACGAATGTGTTTCCGCCCCATCCACCTGAAAGTTCAAGCTGGCTGGAAGGCTTCTCGGTCACATTATATACAAGGTCAACCGTATTGTTGAGCTGGTTAGGGATGATCGAATAGCCCTTGCCGTACTCCATGATCGCCTCAGGGTCGAACTGGCCCATGGACGCGATCTCACGGATGGAACGTTCAAACTCCGTCTGGCTGAAAAGGTATCCCGGACGGGTGAATATCTGACGGCGGACAACCCTTTCGTTGGTAAGGTCATTACCGTTGATGATGATATTGTTCAGCGTCGCAGGCTTGCCTTCCACAACCCTCATCTCCACATCCACAGAGTCGCCATCGATGTTCAGCTCCACCGGCTGCAGGTTGAAGAAGAGGTAACCGTTGTCCTTATAGAGCTTCGACACATCATATTCTGTCTGCTTTCCACCGCCGAAGAGACGTTTCTCCATGGTCACGACGTCATAGATGTCACCTTTTTCGATCTTGAGGATTTCGTTGAGGGTCTCGGTAGAATAGACAGAGTTACCTGTCCATGTTATATCCCTGAAATAGTACTGACGGCCTTCGTCAATATCGAAATCGATCTGCACCCTTCCCGGTTCGAGATAATACATCGTGTCCTTCACGATACGTGCATCCCTGTAACCGGCTTCGTTGAAGGCGCTTATGAGAGCCCTCTTGTCGTTCTCATACTCGGCCTCGTTGAATTTCTTCGAACTGAAGAAGTTCATCAGTCGCGAGTCCTTGGTCTTCTTCATCGAACGCACCAGCTTGCTTTCCTTCACATTTTCGACGCCGTTGAAGGTGATGGTCTTGATCTTGACCTTCTCGCCTCTGTCGACTGCAAACTGGACTCTGATCGCACTGCGGATGACGGAATCACGCTTTGTGTTCACATCCACCTTGACATTGAGGAAACCCTTCTCCTTATAATATCTCTTTATGATATCGGTAGATGTCTTCGCCACATATTCCGAGAACTCGCCTCCTCTCCTGAGGTTCAGACGTTCCAGAAGTTCCTTCTGCTCACCGCTCTTGACGCCGCTGAATGTCCAGCGTGAAACCCTCGGACGCTCCATGATGGCGATCTTGAAGAAGGCGGTATCACGGGTCGGAGCAAGTGAATCCACAGCTATGGCCACGTCTTCAAAATATCTCTGGAGCCACAACCTGTTCACGATGGAAGTCAGTTCCTCACTTGGGACAGTCACTTCCATACCCTCCTGAAGTCCTGTGATCTGGATGATCTGATCAGGAGAAAAATAGCTGTTTCCTTCCACACGGACTCCACCTACAATATATTTCTGAGGCTTGTTGTAGTCAACCACAATATCATTTCCCGACTGCTGGGCCCTCATTGTCAAGGACAGCATCAGGAAAAGCGTCAAGGAGACTATTTGGCGAATCTTCATCTGTACAATCTTAAATCAAAACTGCAAATATACGCAATTATTTTACTTTTCCATAACGCCTGTCGCGTTTTGCGAATGTTTCAAGCGCCGCACGGAAATGTTCCTTCCTAAAATCCGGCCACAAGGTATCCACAAAGAGCAGTTCCGAATAGGCCCCCTGCCACAGCAGGTAGTTGCTCATGCGGCTTTCACCTGAAGTCCTGACTATAAGGTCAGGGTCAGGGATTCCAGCGGTCGAAAGATATCTGTCGAATCCGTCGACTCCCGCCGAAAGTATCTCGTCCTTCCTTTCCGGATGCAAGGCAATCTCCTCCGCCATCTTCGATGCAGCCTGGAATATGTCCCACTTTCCGCTGTAACTGAGGAAAATGACAAGCGTAAGGGTCGTATTCGACGCGGTGCGCTCCATGCACTCGTCGATCGTGCGGTTGAGGCTGTCACCGAGACGCGCACGGTTTCCTATCACCATGAACCTCACCCCGTTGCTGTCGAGCTTGTCCATCTCGTCAGCCATAGCCTTGACCATCAGCCCCATAAGGGTCTCTACCTCGGCCTGAGGGCGGTTCCAGTTCTCCTCCGAGAAAGCATACAGAGAGAGGTATTTCACCCCGTTTTCCACCGCAGCCTCGACACAGGCACGGACACTTTCCACTCCTTCAAAATGGCCAAAGACCCTTTCCTTTCCTCTTTCCTTGGCCCAACGGCCGTTGCCGTCCATGATCATAGATACATGCACAGGCACATTGGTCACTTTATCGGTTGACATGTTATTCACTTGATGTTTCTGACGTCTTCGCCCCAGAAAAGTTTTTCAGTCAGGGCATTAATAAAATCGGAACTGTTCAGCCGGACACGTTTAAGCGAAAACTGTGCCACGGATATCTTCACCTCCACATCCTCATCAAGATCCACGCTCCTGTTGTCGACGGAAAACTCGTATTTTCCATCCCTGGAATGCATCCTGAGCAGGATTTCCGAGGAATCCGGAACCACAAGCGGACGGATGTTGAGATTGTGAGGTGCGATAGGAGATATTATGAGCACCCGCGATTGAGGGAGGACGATCGGGCCCCCTACGCTCAATGAATAAGCTGTAGACCCCGAACTGGTGGAGATCACAAGTCCGTCCGCCCAATATGTAGGAAGCTGTACACCGTCAAGAACGACGTCTACGCCGAGCATGGCAGCCCCGCTCCTGCGGACCGTCATTTCATTGAGTGCATAAGGCCATGCATCCATAGGCGCGTTTCCGGTCCTCACATCGGCACGGAGCATCGTGCGGTCCTCGATGACATAATCTCCGGAGAGAATCGCGGACGCGACATCTTCCGGACGGTTCTCCGACAGGAAACCGAGACGTCCCAGATTGACACCCATAAGCGGAAGGCCCAGCCTTCCTGCAATCGCTGCACATGAAAGGAAGGTGCCGTCGCCACCTACGCTCAGAAGCATATCGGTATCTTCCGCAACATCCTCAGCACCATATACGGAATACAGATCACAGCCCCCACGGCGCAAGGCGTCGATGAGAGCGGCGAGCCTGAGATCCTTCTCAAGCTCAGGCTTACCTATATATATAGCGGCTTTCATAATAACAGGCGCCAAAATTAGCACATAATTTACAAAAATTGAACTTTATTGACTAATTTTGTGTTCTGTTAACATCAAATGACATTTTCGACATGACAAGATTGAGCGTCAACATCAACAAGATAGCGACGATACGAAACGCACGTGGAGGCAACCTGCCTGACGTGACAAAAGCCGCAGTTGACTGCGAACGCTTCGGCGCAGAAGGCATCACGGTCCATCCGAGACCGGACGAAAGGCACATAAGATATTCTGACGTAAGGGAGATAAGGCCACTCATAACCACCGAGTTCAACATCGAAGGAAATCCTATCCCGTCGTTCATGGATCTGGTTCTGGAAGTAGTTCCGGACCAGGTGACCCTCGTCCCTGACGCCCTTGACGCCATAACATCCAATGCCGGCTGGGACACATTGAAGAACAGGGATTTCCTCACAGAGGTATGTTCGGAGTTCCGCAGGAAAGGGATAAGGACATCCATCTTCGTGGATCCTGACCCTGCAATGGTCGAAGGAGCGGCGTTCTGCGGATGCGACAGGATAGAGATGTATACCGAATCATACGCAGCCATGTATCCGGCGGACAAGGATGCCGCGATAGCACCGTTCATACGGACAGCGGAAGCGGCAAGACAATGCGGCCTGGGCCTCAATGCGGGCCATGACCTGAACCTCGACAACCTCGGATTCTTCATCCGCAGCATACCGTGGACAGACGAAGTTTCGATCGGCCACGCCATCATATCCGACGCGCTGTACATGGGCTTGGAACAAACAATAAAGGCATATCTCTCAAAAGTTAAGATTTTTTAACTATATTTGCCGGATAATGCGTTTTGCGCAACAGACAGAAGTAAATGAACAATAAATCAATAACGAAATGAAAAACACATCACTTATCCTCAGCGTCATCTCATTGATCGCTGTAGTAGTATTCGGAGTGCTCTCCCTCACAAAGAACGGCAAGGGTACAGAGGCCGCTGCCGAAGGCGAGGCTGTAGAGGCAACTGCAAGCAAAGGTGCAATCGTTTATGTTGACCTTGACAGGATCCTTACAGAGTTCGACATGGCAAACGACCTCAGGTCTGTAGTGGAGACAAAGGTACAGAACATCCAGGCAGAAGTAAACAGAAGAGGCAAGAAGCTCGAGAACGACGTGCTCGAGTTCCAGAACAAGATCGACAAGGGCCTCCTCACACGTACAAATGCAGAGGTTCAGGGACAGAAGCTTCAGCAGCAGGAGCTTGAGTTCAACAACTATGCGGCTCAGAAGCAGCAGGAGATCCAGGAGGAGCAGGTAGTGATGATGAACCAGCTCGGTGACGCGATCAAGACTTTCCTCGACAAGTACAATGAGGAGAAGCAGTACGCGATGATCCTCACAAATTCAGGTGGAGCACCTGTAATCACAGGCGATGCTGCCCTCGACATCACTGACGACGTTCTCGCCGGTCTTAACGAGGAGTACATCAAGACAAAGAACGATAAAAGCAAGGAGTAATCATTGAAGATAGCTATACTGTCCTGTTTCTATCCCTACAGAGGAGGAATCTCTCAGTTTAACGCATGCCTTTACGGTGAACTGAGCAAAAGACATATTGTCAAGGCGTTCAATTTCAAGAGACAATATCCGGAGTTTCTCTTTCCGGGAAAGACACAATACGTGACAGCAGACGATGAGGCCGTACCGGTGGAGAGTGAATCTCTGCTGGATACGGCCAATCCTTTTTCATACATCAGCACATACCGCGCGATCAGGGACTGGAAGCCGGACGTGCTCATCGTAAGGTACTGGATGACATACTTTGCACCCTCCCTCGGCTACATCACAAGAAAGATGAAGAAGCATTGCAAGGTGGTATCCATCCTCGACAATGTGGTTCCGCACGAACAGCATTTCTTCGATGCGCCCCTGACCAGATACTTCCTGAAAGGAAGCGACGGAAGCGTGACATTGTGCGAAGCCGTGTCGAAAGACCTTCTTGCCCTGAAGCCGGATGCCGGCTACACCGTAATACAGCATCCGCTTTACTCTCACTTCGGAAAGAAGATATCGAGAGAGGAAGCGGAAAGGAAACTCGGCCTTGAAAGCGGAAAGAAGAATCTTCTTTTCTTCGGACTGATCCGTGAATACAAGGGACTGGACATTCTTCTTGAAGCGTTCGGAGGACTTCCGGAAGACTACCAGCTCATCGTGGCAGGTGAGCCGTACGGGTCATTCGACAAGTATCAGGAGATCATCGACAGGATTCCGTCCAAGGACAGGGTACACACAGTCCTTAAATATATAAAGGATTCCGAAGTGACAGACTACTTCTCGGCAGCAGACCTGGCCGTGCTTCCGTACAGAAGCGCCACGCAAAGCGGTATCAGCTCCGTGTCATACCACTTTGAAGTGCCGATGATCGTCACCTCGGTAGGCGGTCTCAAGGAGACCATAGGTGACCGAGGCACCGGAATTGCAGCAGAAGAAGCCACTCCGGAATGTATCCGCGAGGAAATCATCAGATATTTCAGCGATCCCGGCATTGCGGAAAGATGCATTGAAAACATCCGCATTGAAAAAGACAGGCTGTCCTGGAAGACTTTTGCAGGAAAGCTTGAAGAGTTCATCGATAAGCTTTAAACGACATCCCTAATGAACAGCATGAACATCATAAGGACAGTATTGAGGACTGCAGCGATACTCGCTGTAGCTGCCTGTGCCGTACTTCCGGCCCAGGCTCAGGAATACGTCAGCACCCCTGTCAGCATATCCAAGGAAAAGGTCAAGATAAACGGAAAGGTCTGCTATTCGCACATTGTGCTCGAGAAGCAGACCCTGTACTCAATAGCCAAGGCCTATAATGTCAGCGTGGATGAGATATACGCCCTCAACCCGACACTCAGGGAGACAGGATTGAAGAAGAACTCGATCATCCTCATACCTTCTGCGGAGACAGTCCGCAGCCAGCAGCCGTCTGAAACGGAAGTTGCGGAAAAGCCGGCCGGACAGAAGAAGCAGAAGACACATATAAGGAAATGGTATGAAGACCTTGATGTCATCGCCGAGAAATACGGTGTGAGCGTCGAGGCCATAATGAAGGCAAACAACCTTAAAGGAAAGAAGCTTGCAAACAGGCAGAAGCTCATAATCCCCGAACCAAGCGGATTCATTGACGGACCGGCATCTGACGAGACCGTCACCGAGACCGAGGTTCAGCCTGCTGACAGCGTTGCAGCCATTGAGCAGCCTGCTGACAGCCTTGAGCTTGATGATGAGCCGGAATGGATCTTCCGTCCGAAGGAAAAGGTAGAGATGACCCTGATTCTGCCGATGCAGACAAAAGCAGGAAATCCGAGCAGGAACAATCTGGATTTCTACAGCGGAGTTCTCCTCGCAGTGAACGATCTGGCAGAAAGCGGCATAAGCACGGAACTCAATGTATATGACCTGTCGGACAAGTCACACCCTGTAACAAATGAAGATGTAAACGGCAGCGACATCATATTAGGTCCGGTTTCTCCAGGAGATCTCGGAAGAATGCTTGCAAGCACCGGAGAGACAATGATAGTATCTCCTCTCGACCCGAGGGCAGAAAGTCTGGTATGGACAAACAGCAACTTCATCCAGGCTCCGACTCCGCACAAGGCTCAGTATGAAGACCTCGTCAGCTGGATAGAAGAAGACGCACAGGAGGGAGACAAGGTGCTGGTGATTTCAGAAAAGGGTGCAAGGCAGACAGAGGCGACACTGCAGATGAAGGAAGTGATCGACTCATCCTCAGTACAGTTCATTCCTTTCTCATACAGCATTCTTGAAGGAAGGGATGTCATCAAGCCGCTCAGGGGGCTGATGACCGAAACCGGTACAAACAGGGTCATGATCGCATCTGAAAGCGAGGCCTTCGTCAACGATGTCGTACGAAACCTCAACATACTGATACACGGAAAGATGAACGTTGTGCTGTATGCACCATCGAAAATCAGGGGATTCGAGACCATCGAGGTGGAAAACCTGCACAACACATCTCTGCACGTGAGCCTCGGCTACTATATCGACTATGACGACCCGCGCGTCAAGAGTTTCCTGCTGAAATATCGCGCATTGTACAATACCGAGCCTACGCAGTTCGCGTTCCAGGGCTATGACATGGCATCATACTTCATAGACTTGTGCAGCCGATATGGCGAGAGATGGGCTGCAAAGCTGGACAAGACTGAAAAAAGCATGCTTCAGAGCACCTTCAGATTCGATGAGGTGGAAGACGGCGGATACATCAATTACGGTGTAAGACGTATAGTCTACGGAAAAGACTGGTCTGTGAACAAGATCAGATAAGGCGGTTCTCAAGAAGAGACTTCGCATTGGCTATTGCCGCATCGGTAAGTACGGAACCGCTCAACATACGGGCAACTTCAAGAACTCTCTGATCTTCAGAGAGTTTCTTTATTGTAGACACCGCCTTGCCCGTAGCGGGGTCCACATCCTTTGATACCATGTAGTGGGCATCACCTTTGGCAGCGACCTGCGGAAGATGGGTGATGGCGAAGACCTGCATATACGACCCCATATCGCAGATGACCGAGCCCATCCTGTCCGCCACGCTTCCCGACACTCCGGTATCGATCTCATCAAAGATCATCGTAGGCATATTCGCGAAACGGGCCCTCATGGCCTTCAGTGCCAGCATTATTCTGGACATCTCACCGCCTGAGGCGCATTTTGCGACATCGACGGCGTTACGTCCTGTCGATGAGAAGCGGAACTGCACGGAATCCTTTCCTGTCGCACATACCGGCACAGGGAGCAGTTCGACTTCAAAGACAGCATATGGCAGCTCCATGCCGCGGATGGAATCAGTGATGCTGTCAGCAAAAGGAACGGCAGCGTCCGACCTCCTTTCATGGAGTCTCTCCGCAGTATCCTCAAGTTCGGATGAAGCCTTCCTTATCTCGTCCATAAGGTCACTTCTTCTCTCCTCGAGCTGAGTGGAATCGAAAAGCAGATCCGACAGGCTGTCGCGCAGGGCAATGAGTCCGGCTTCATCTGAACAGCCATGCCTGTGCATGAGTCCATAGATCAGGGACATCCTTGCCTCCACCTCCTCCAGACGGGATTCGGAAAGGTCAGTCCTCGAATTCAGAGAAGATATCTCAGAGAGTATGTCGTCAAGTTCAAGACGGCAGGAATCCACTCGCTCCGCAAGCTGCTGGGATGCCGGGACAAAGCGTCCGACCTTCATAAGTGCCCTCACAGACTCCTTCAAGGCCGCATCCAGGGACATATGCTCCCCACCGGATGACTCGGAAGTGAAAAGTTCCTCGACAAGTCCGAGTCCTGTCTTTATCTCTTCCGCATTGGCAAGCTGCCTCTGCTCCTCTTCCAGTTCCGCAAGCTCTCCCTCACGAAGGGAAGCTGCCTCCAGCTGCCTGAACTGGGCCTCATTGTAATCCCTCTCACCTGCGAGCCTTGCAATCCTTGCCTCAAGATCGGCAAGTTCGTTCTTCAAAGCCTGAAGCTTCCTCCATCTTCCGGCACACTCATCCTTGAGAGTCACCGTACCGGCAAAGAAATCAAGCAGTCCGAGCTGGAAGTTCCTGTCGGACAGAAGAAGCGTCTGATGCTGGGAGTGGATGTCGACAAGACGCGATGAAATGTCCTGAAGGACCTGTACGGAAACAGGAGAATCATTGACGAAAGCTCGTGACCGTCCGGTGCGGTTAACCACTCTTCTGACTATCAGATGTCCCTCATCCCACTCGACTTCATTCTCTTCAAGCACCTGTCTCACATCATCCTCGGGACTGATATCGAATTCAGCCTCCACAACACAATTGTCTGCACCCTCCGAAAGCATGGATGCATCTGCCTTGGCACCCATGACAAGCCCCAGGGCACCGAGCAGGATTGATTTTCCGGCTCCGGTCTGGCCCGTAATAATGATCAGACCCTCTGGAAAATCAATATCCAGAGAGTCTATCAGAACGTAATTCCTTACCTGAAGCCGGCTAAGCATAGATTACTCCTCGTCCTGCTTTGCCATCCTATAGAATACCTCGCCTTCGTTGAACTCTTCGATAGCTACAAGGCTTGGCTTAGGCTGTCTTTCATAATACTTCGAGATCTCGATCTGCTCGCGGTTCTCGAACACTTCCTCCATTGTATCGCGGTCATTCTTGAAATCCTCAAGCTTTCTTGTAAGCTCCTTCTTCTCCGCAATAGCGATCTGGTTTGCCCTCTTCGAAAGGATAACCACTGTCTCATAAATATTTCCTGTAGGAGCAGCGAGGTCGCTGAGGTCTCTTGTAAGAGTGTTTACCGGTGTTTTCTTGTTTGCCATTTCAATTCTGTATATTAAAGATTCTCTGATTTTCACGGAGAGGAACGAAGTCCCTCCATTTAATTATACCAGCGTAATCAGAGCGGGTTTCAATTTTTTTGCGACTTTTTTTCTTCACGAAGGACTTTTCTTCTCTCCTTGGCGAAATCCTTCTCCGTCATCTCTTCGTCTCCGGTCTCCGCAACCTCGCGTCCAAGAGCCTTCTGAGCCTTGCGGTAGACGGTATCAAGCTCCTTTCTGTAATGTGACTCAGGAAGCTCACCGATGAAGTTGTAATAGTCGTCGACGAAGGTCAGATATCTCTCCCTCTGCTTTGAAGGCACGCTCAGATGGGCATAGTTATATGACGACATCGCGATATAATAGAGGATATCCTCCCTGTACACATTCTCCGCATCATCCTTGAGGACATTTCTGAATGCGACTCTTGAAGCCAGATAATCCTCCATCTTGTAGTAAAGCCTCGCACTCTCGTATGCCTTCTTGTCAAGACGCTCGTTAAGCTCCACAAGCATGTCGCGACATTCCTTCATATGGGTCGAAGACGGATACTCGAGGATATACTCGGAAATCGCATTTATTGCCTTGTAGGTCGATGTCTGGTCGAGCTCATACCTCAATGTAGACCTGTAGAGACAGTCCAGACGGAGATATCTTGCCTCGGAAGTGAAAGGACTGCGCGGATAGCTCTCGATGAACTTGTCGAAATTGGCTTCTGCGGTATAGTAGTCCTTGAACCTGTAGTTGCTGAGTCCCCAGTAGTAATTGACGGTGTCGTCACGTTCTGTACCGTTGGTGAGCACGGACAACGACTCGAAAAGAGCCGCAGACTTGGAATATTTACCCTGTGTGAAATATTCGAAAGCCGCATCATACTTTGCATCGGCGTCGTTGCTGTTGAGCAAGGTCTCGTACTGAGACTTGCATGAAGACATGGCTGCAACAGCCAGGAACGTAAGAAGAAGATGTTTAAGATTCATTTATTCCGTTCTTTATTTCATTTTAAGGAATTTCTCGGCATCCAAGGCGGCACGGCATCCGGATGCGGCCGCAGTGATGCACTGACGGTACAGAGGGTCCTGCACGTCACCTGCAGCAAAGACTCCCTCTACATTCGTCTTCGAAGTCTTGCCGTCAGTAATTATATATCCTTCCTTGTCGACATTCACCCACTGGCTGAAAAGCTCCGAATTAGGATGATGTCCTATGGCAAGGAAAAAGCCGTCGACAGCTATATCAAAAACCTCGCCATCCTTGCGGAGCAGACGGGCTCCGGTCACGCCATAACCGTCACCGAGTACCTCCTGCGTGTTGCAGTTCCAGAGCACCTCGATGTTTTCGGTCGACATCACCTTTTCCTGCATCGCCTGTGAAGCCCTGAGGACATCCCTGCGGACGATCATATATACCTTCTTGCAAAGACCTGCAAGATATGTCGCCTCTTCGCATGCCGTGTCGCCGCCGCCTACGACAGCAACGGTCTTCTTCCTGTAGAAGAATCCGTCGCAAGTAGCGCATGCAGATACGCCAAGGCCACGGTACTTCACCTCTGACGGAAGGCCGAGATACTTTGCCGTAGCTCCTGTAGCGATGATGAGGGTCTCTGCCGAAATCTCATGACCGCCGTCGATCACCACCTTGAAAGGCCTCTGCGAAAGATCTGCAGATGTCACCGAGCCTGTACGTACGTCAGCACCGAGACGGACAGCCTGCGCCCTCATCGTAGCCATGAGTTCAGGGCCACCGATTCCGTTCTCGAAGCCAGGATAATTCTCTATATCAGTTGTCGTTGTAAGCTGTCCTCCAGGCTGCACACCCTCATAAACGACCGGGGCGAGGTCAGCTCTTGAAGCATAGACAGCGGCGGTATAGCCCGCAGGGCCACCTCCGACTATAAGACATTTTACTGTTTCCATATCATAAACTTTTGTACAATCTGCAAATATAAGAATTTCCGGTCATAATACATGCCATCGGCTCAGACTTTCATCAGGTAAGGCTTCGCCTTTCTGTATATCCATCCGAGAAGGCAGTCAGGCATGATGACGCAGATCGGCATGAATATCTTGTTCAGAAGGCCTGGCATAGTGCCTCTGCGCCTTTTGAACGTTGCCTTCAGAGCCCTGTCCACAGCCTTTTCAGGACGGATCATCACCGTCAGTCCGCGTGCCAGCCTGCGCAGGCTGTCCTTAAGAGGAACGAGCGGAGTATCCACGGCGCCGAAGTAGGCATTCGTCACGCTCACCCCCGTCTTCTGACATTCGATCCTCAACTCGCGCGAATAGTTGCGCACGAACCTCTTGGTTATGCCGTACATGCCGATTCCCGGCCATATCATCCACGCAGCGAGCGATGAGATATTGAGTATATATCCGCATCCGCGCTCCTTCATGGCGCCGACATACTTGCGGCAAAGCATCAGCGGCGTATACATATGGACCATCATTATACGGTCGAGCATCTTTTCGCTGGTCTCGGCGATTCCCTGGCAATACATGAGGCCAGCATTGTTCACAAGCACCTCGACCTCGCAGCCCTCGGCCTCGGTCTTTTCATAAACCCCGGCAGCAGCCTCCTTCAGAGAAAGGTCCTGCACCACCTGGAATATCTTCAGATGGCTCTTCCGCTCTGCGGGAACATCATCCGACGCAGCGACCTGCTCCCCTACTATACGTGCGGTCTCCTCGAGTCCTGACGCATTGATGTCCACAAGAACGAGATTATATCCCATAGCGGCCAGACGCTCCGCGTAAACACGTCCCATACCGGAAGCGGCGCCGGTCACAAGGGCGTATGTCCTGAAGTCATTGAATCTTTTCTTCATATCGTGCAATTCCTGAAAACGGCCGCAAAATTACCATTTTTTATGGAAACAACGTATGATTTCACAGATAAATTCAGGTGATCAATTTGGAAAATTTCAAATTTACTTGCAAAAGAGACTTCGTTTTCATACCTTTGCGCCAAATAAGATTACATTCATGACAACACACAGATGCCCTAATATGGATGAATTCAAGGCCATCCTCAAGAAACATTCACTGAAAGCGACACCACAAAGACTGGCAGTCCATGAAGCCATGATGACCTTAGGACACGCATGTGCCGACATGGTGACGGAAGCCATAAAGGAGAAGGCGACGGCGAAAGTCACAGTTGCGTCCGTATACAACATCCTCACTCATATGGCCATGCTCGGAGTGTACAACTACCGTCTCAGTGCAAACAACAAGATGTACTTCGACGTAAACACATTCAAGCACATCCACCTCTACGATCAGGAGAACCACATGTTCAGGGATGTGATTGACGACGACCTCATCAAGCTCATCGAGTCCCACCTCGGACGAAAGAGATTCAAGGGCTACAAGGTGGAAGGGGTCGATATTCAGCTTTTAGGCAGGCCGACCCGTAAGAAATACACGGTCTGAGGCCATCAGAGCTGCCGTCCGGCCCTGCGGCCTTTCAGAACGAAGACCGTAAGGATAACGAGAGCGGCAACGGTTCCCACAATGTAACCGGCAAGCGGAGAGAGATGAAGGCCTCCGTTCACATGAGGAGCCATCATGAAATAGCTGACGCACACAAAGGTCAGGAAAGATGCAGGAAGGGAGCACATCCAGTGCTTCTTTCCTTGTTTTATAAGGTAGGCGCTCGCCGTCCACATCACGATCGCCGCAAGTGTCTGGTTGCCGATGCCCACATATTTCCATACTGTGGAGAAATCCATCTTGCAGCAGAAAAATGCAAGCGCGAAGATCGGGATACAGATCGCGAACCTTTTCAGAACGGGCTTCTGGTCAGACTTGAGGAAATCGGCCACAGTGAGTCTCAGGCTTCTGAAAGCTGTGTCTCCTGATGTGATCGGACAGACGATCACGCCTATCACGGCGATGACGGCACCGACCTTGCCGAGCCAGCTTCTGCAGATGATGTCCACGGCTATCGCCGGCGTGACCTTGGTCAGGACTCCGTTGACCATGATGCCTTCCGTAGCGGCAGCGTTAAGGCCCTCGGGGCCTCCGAAATACGCCATTGCTGCAGTAGCCCAGATTATGGCCACTATGCCTTCAGCCACCATTGAACCATAGAAAACAGGACGCGCATATTTCTCATTCTTCAGGCAGCGCGCCATAAGCGGTGACTGAGTGGAATGGAAACCGGATATAGCGCCACAGGACACTACTACAAAGAGCATCGGTATCATTATGTTGTCCTGAGGATCGGAGTGCCAGTTCTTCAAGGCATCAGGAGTGAGCTCCATCATTTCATGGACGCCCCGGATATCACCCACCACCAGCATCACTGCAATACCCAAGGCCATGAAAAGCAGGGCGGCACCCATCAGAGGGTACACATTTCCGATTATCTTGTCTATCGGGAGCATGGTCGCAAGGAGGTAATAAGCGAATATGATGTAGAGCCATATCTCCTTGTCCATGCCGGTAAGCGAAGCCAGAAGGTCCGAAGGGCCTGTAACGAAAGAGACTCCGACGGCCAGCAGGAGGAAGCACACGACCACATTCATCACTGTCTTCATTGTCCGGCCGAGATTATCCCCGATGATGTCCGGCATGTTGGAACCGTTTCTCCTTATCGACATCATTCCCGAGAAGAAATCATGGACGGCACCCATGAAGATGCATCCGACAACGATCCATATATAGGCTGCAGGACCGTACGCGGCGCCAAGAATCGCTCCGAATATCGGGCCCAGACCCGCTATGTTCAGGAACTGTATCACGAAGACCTTCCATGTCGCCATCGGCTTGTAATCTATGCCGTCTTCACTTGAATATGCAGGAACAGCACGGGACGGATCAGCTCCGAAATAGCGTTCAACGAATTTTCCATACAGGAAATAGCCTGCCACAAGAAGCAGTATACACGCAAAGAAGGTTATCATGACTTGTCTTATTTTCGGTTAGCGGGACCAAATTTACCAAGTTTGCACGGCAAATGCAACGATTAGGGACAAGATTGCATCTTATACAGCATGAGAATTTTCAGGACGACAATATTGACTATCGCAGCAGCCGCAATGGCCCTCGCTGCCGCATCGTGTCAGAAGGATGACACACTCTACTACAACAATCTGACTATGGGAAACATAGTTGACGGAAGATTCGTCAGCGACCAGGGAAATACATTCAACATCGTCGACCAGACCTGCGAAGGCAAGCTCGACACGATGGACAGGGTGATAACCCTCTGCGACGTGCTCAACGTAACCTCCGGTATGGAAAAGGAATATGATGTAAGGCTCCGCGACTATGCTCCGGTCCTCACAAAGAACGCAGTGAAGTCGGAGGAAGCGGTTTCAGAAGAAATCAGCGTAACCGACCCTATCTACATCGAGCAGCTCTGGTACTCAGGCGGATACATAAACATGCTGGTAAAGTATCCCGTAGACATCAAGAACCAGACAAAGCACCTCGTAAATCTCGTCTACAGCAAAAATGAAGACGGAGGATACAGCTTCGAGCTCAGGCACAACGCCTTCGGAGAAGTACGTGAAGAGACTGAAAGCACAATGTTCCTCGCAGGAGGCTATGTAAGTTTCCCGATTGCACGCCTGATCGGCAAAGACAGCGCAAAGCTCGTATTCAAGTGGAAATGGTACAAGGCAGCCGGCTACGGATGGACTACAGAGATTGAAGACAAATCATTCGAGTACGATTGGAAGAGGGAAGGCTTCGAGCAGGTGCCTCAGAACATGAGCCTCAGCTTCAAGGTTCCTTCAAAAGCAGAGTAAACGCTATTCTAACCTTAATATATTCAGAACAGCCTGACGAACGATGTGTTCATCAGGCTGTTTTCTTTATCCATGATTCTAGAATGACGTCCAGGACGAATTCTGTTCGGCTGAATTCTCTATCGTATCCGGAAGATTCACGAAGAAATCCATACCGGTCCATGCTTCGATCTGGTCTACAGACACCGCATACGCGCTGAAATCATTTCCGCTGTACTGCTTGTGCTCGAACCAGAATCCCACTGCGCTTGCAGAAGATACCGTCGTTCCCGACCACTTGACCTTCAGGACAACCTTGTAGAAATAATTAGCTACAGGGCATTTCTTGGAGTCATGCTGAGGCTGGATGTAAGTTATCGTCTCCGAACCTCCAACCTTATTGAAGACAGCTCCGGTCACCACATAAAGTGTGTCGCTTGTACTTGAAAGCTCTCCTCTGAGGGAATTCTCCAGCTCGCTCCATATGCCTCCGTTGAAGTTATCCTGGATCTGCGGCACCGAGTTGGTAGCATAGAAAGTCTGCTGCTGCATCGTCGAATTGCCGTTGCGCGATCCGTTAGGGATCATATGTCCGCGGGCGTAGATCGTACTTCCGTAGTCGACGCCATAGCTGCCGTCCCAGATGTTTATCTGCTCAGACTCTTCGAGCTCAGGATTCGGCAACCAGTCAGGCCTGCTGAGACTTCCTATCGCTCCCTTATAGACAGGATAGGCCGCCCAGAGCATGGTGTACATCGACTTGTCGTAGAGGTAGGTGTAGTTTCGCTGACTTCCCGCCTTGAACGTATCCAGAAACTGGTTGGAATCCGCCGTAGAGGCAGGCAGCTCCAGCCATCCCATGCCGGTCGCTGCCTCTACGTCGTCATCCTCTGTAGGTTCATCACCTCCGGTCTCTCCACCGGATGATGGTCAGTTAATAGCTATTGAATTGATATAAAGCGCCTTAGATGAAGTCTGAGTATATGTAAAGATAATCTCTCCCGCCTGCATACCAGAATCTGGAGCTTCAAAAGTATATTCTGTTGCAGTTGAAGTCAAAGAAACTTCACTTCCATATTGAACACCATTAACAGTAACTTTAAGTTTTGCTGCAATACTTAATGCACCTGATGTTTTAAGAACGATTTTTTCTACACCGCCAGAATAATCTGATGTTGACAATGTCATACTCTTATAAGGCTTTCCGCTACTTCCAAACTGCTGACCCTTACCATTGTTGGTATCATAGCCCCAATATCCACCATCACCTGCCAGAGTCCAGGTCAAATCACCTAAAGCCACTGAGGAATTTGACGTAAAGGTTTTGGCATCAAATGAATAACTATAAGGTGAACCTGCTGTAATATCTCCTGAAACAGGTTGCGAAAGAGTAATAGTATATGTTGCAGACGCTTCTCTATAAGAATCTGAAGCAACTGCAGAAGCTGTAATAGTTGTAGTTCCTGCTGATGTTCCCAAAGTAACTTCACCTGTTTCTGAATTCACAGTTGCAACATTTGTATTGCTTGAAGTATATGTAACCTCTGTCTCTGCTCCATTCACTGTCTGTCCGGTAAACGAAGCTGCTGCATCAGAACCTACTTCAAAAGTATATGCAGATTCCTCAAAGCTCAAAGTTTGATTTTCACGTAGACCAGCATACAGATAAATGTTATCCACCCTGACATTACTACTTGAGGTATTTGTGAAGGTCAGCTCAAAAGTTTCAACGCCTTCTGCCACATTAATCACATACTCCTTATCAACTGATTTTGAAACAGTCACGCCATACGTTGCTGATGACACACTTATACGACTATCATTATTTGTGAGGTACACCAAAGTAAGATCTCCAGAAACGCCTCCAGTTGCAATCGTTGCAGAAAAAGTGCCTTGAGATTTTGCTATCATAAGTTCAGGGAGCGTTCCTCCTGCATATGCATCACCGTCAGTATACAACTTGGTTTCGCCTCCACCATTAGATGTAATATAATTATCCAATGATTCAGAACTAAAATCCTCATACCAAGGAAGCGACAGAGCCTCTACTTCAACAGGAGCCTGATCATAAGCAAAAGAAACATTCTTGATCTTACCAGGAGCAAAAACAGCATCATTCTGAAGAGTCAGTGTCTTTGAATAACCGTTGACATTGAGCTCCAAAGTAGCGCCGGCTTCAGCAGTAAACGGTTTCACTGCGATATAGAACTTCGCAGACTCGTCTACAGCAATAGGAGTTCCGTCTACCACAGAAAGCTTAGCTGTTGAAGAAACATAGTTGTCTCCGGAACCAGTGAAACCTGGAGTAGAAGTAGAGAAGTCAATATAATATGTACCGACGATATCAACACCTTCAGGAGCAGTGAAAGAAACTGATTCTACAGTAAGGTCATCACCTGTAGGGATCTCATTGATAACTTCCACAGCAATCAGTGAAGTAAGGTGAGTCATTGTGATGGTAGGAGTCTCACCGACAGCTACATTCTCAGCAATACCCCACATAGGATAGTTTTCTCCAGCGATATGAGCCATGCTGTCGTTTCCTGTCTGAGTCTGTACGGCATTTGACTTAGAACCTACCGGCATATATCCTGATGAAGTATTTGCAGGAGTCTTGATATATTTGCTGTATGGATAGAAAGCATACCAGTCATATGCTTCAGCTGTAAGTTCTGCAGCGAGAGTTCCTGCAAAGTTTCCATTCTCAGTAGCACCATAAGTGAACTGACCGTTATCAACATAAGTTGCTGCTCCAGCTTCAGCATGGAAAACATTCATAGCATCGCCCTCTGCCCATACGGTTGAAGGGCCATTATTAGTTGTCTTTGTGTCAACTGCAGATGCCATGATTTCAAAAGGGATACCTGCAGATTCAGGCTCCTGTACAGGAGAATCAATCTCTTTAGCACAGTTTGTAAGGGTGAATGTGGCTGCCAACATCAAACCCAAAGCGTAAAAACTTCTTTTCATGATTTTCTTCAGATTAAATGTTAGAAATCCAGACCACCTTCATCTTCTTCCCAATCGTTGATGTCGAAATCTCCACTTGCGCAGAGGACGCCCTCGACCTGAATGTCGATGACGTTGACAGCAGGAGCCTCATATGACTCTACTGTGTTGAAATTCTTTTTGTTCATCGTTTTTTATTAGTATTAGTTATAAATAAATTTCGGTTGCCATCACCCGACAGAACGGGTAATTCGCAAAATTATCAATTTCCTCAATCATTCACAAGAAGAACCCGAAATATTTTATCTGATTTTTATAAAAAATCAAACAAAATTTTTACTCATTTACGCCCGCAGAACAGACTCCAGAAAGGATTTTCACAAATAGCCGTATACTTTTTCGTTACACGGATAATGCTTCCGAACTTTGCAGAACAAAAACAGGATACGATATGATGAAGAAAGAGGCGAAGGAATCCATGAGAGGCTTCGCAAAGCTGACACTTGACTTTTCATTCAAGAGAGTCTTCGGGAACGGAACGGACAACGAGGCATTGATCTCATTCCTGAACAGAATGATCGGAGATGTGGAAATAAAGGAAGTCAGGCTCCTACCCAACGAGCGGCTCGGCCTGATACACTCTGACCGCAAAGTCGTTTTCGACATTTATTGCAGGGATAAGAACGGAACGGACTTTATTGTAGAGATGCAATGTGCCCGACAGACTTTTTTCAGGGATAGAGCACTTTATTATGCAGCATACCCTTTGGTTCAGCAAGGGCATCGGGCTCTTGAGGAATTCACAGAACTTCACAGCAGGAAAAGCGAGGGGAATAAAAGCATACAGAGCGGTTTCAGATGGGATTTCAACCTGAAGCCTATCATTCTTATAGGCATCCTGAATTTCAGCATGGATCATTGCGAGGACTGGCCTGAGGACAAATATTACTCATCATACATGCTCAGAGAAGTTAATTCCGGCGAACTTATGAACGACAAATTGAGATTCATTTTTCTTGAACTCGGACGATTCAACAAAACCCTGGATGAACTGGAAAACCTCACCGACAAATGGATGTATGCCTTCAAGCACATGCATGAATTTACGGAAAGGCCTCAGGAATTCAGCGAAAAAGAATTTGATGTATTGTTTAATCTGTCTAAAATAGCTAATTTTACGGAGTCGGACATTAACTTATACTTAGACGAAATGATACGGGATAATGATTATTGGAATTGTATTGAATACGCTAAGGCAGAAGCCATAGCGGAGGGTCTGGCTATTGGCCGGTCTGAGGGTAGAGCTGAAGGTAGAGCTGAAGGTAGAGCTGAAGGCCGGGCTGAAGGTAGGGCTGAAGGCAGGGCCGAGGGTATCCGAAAGATGAGCGCAGCAGGGTTCACCTCTGAACAGATCGGTTCCATACTTGAGGTCAGCGAAGAAGAGATTGCAGCTGCACTGAGATAAAAAGAGCGAGGCCCGACACATGTCAGGCCTCGCGTCATATATTTGACGACGTCGTTATCTGACGAATGCGACGATTTCGCCTTTTGCAACCATATCACCCTGCTTAGCGCAGACAGCTACGATACGTCCGCTTACCGCCGGGATGATTTCCTCCATGCCATAATATGTCTGCACATAGCTGAGCGGCTTTCCGGCCTCCACTTCGGTGCCGGCTACCGGTGCAGTGGAAGCGTCGTCGACGTCATACTGCCACAGAAGCTGACCCTTGACAGGAGCCTGAACCGGAACAGCATCCGGATACTTCTGCGCCAGCGTCTCCACATCATACTTCGGCATTTCCACTACCGGCCTTGTCACGATGACAGGAGCACCCGCCTTGGCTCTCGCAGCCTCCAGGTCCTTGTTGAAGCGTTCCTTGGCGACTCCGCTTTTATAGTCCCTGTACTGTCTTTCGTGCATTGCAAGCTCGAAGAGTTCCTCATCGTCCTGACCGCAGTCCCAGCCCTCTTCCTTCATGATCTGACGGAATCTGTCAAGTTCATCAGGGAAGGCCTCCTGAGGGGTTCCGGTGTAGAATTCCAGTCCCTTTTCCTTCGCAAGTGCGACGATTTCTGGAGCAAGCTCACCCGGAAGCTTACCCATCTTGCCGAGTATCATGTTCCATGTATCCTTGTCGATGGTAGTCCAGCGAGGCTGGCCCTTGAGGATGTTCATGAGGTTCATGAGAGCCGTGTTCTTGACATACTGGCTGAACGGCGTCACGAGCGGAGGATAACCGAGGCGCGGCCATACATATTCCACTTCCTGGAAAAGCATGACCATGAGCTGGTCGAGAGTCAGTTCAGCCTTGCCCTGCGCGCGGAGGGATGCGTTGATGGCACCATGAAAGCCTTTGAGGTCGGCCATCATCGAGCCCATCATTCCGCCAGGAAGACCGCATCCGACAAGAAGCGAACTCATGTGCGAGTTGTTCGGATCGATCCAGTATCCGAGGAAGTCGTCAATGAACTTCTGGGTCAGGGCGCGAACTTCCATATAGGCGTTCATGTTCAGGTCCTTCACCTGAAATCCGTCCGCCTTCAGCATTTCACGTATCGTGATGACATCCGGATGGACCTTGCCCCACGACAGCGGCTCCACTGCGACGTCGAGGTAATCCGCACCGGCACGCGCCACCTCCAGCATCGAAGCAGGAGAGAATCCCGGACCGCTATGGCCATGGTACTGCACCTTGATATGAGGATATTTCTTCTTTATCCTGGCTGTCAGCTCAGCAAGGAATGTCGGGCGTCCGATACCTGCCATATCCTTGAGACAGATCTCATCACAGCCGTATCCGACCACATGGTCTACGACACCCATATAATAATCCACGGTATGTACAGGAGAATTGGTTATCGAAAGGGCAACCTGAGATATCATGCCTGCCTTTTTCGCATATTCAACGCTCAGACGCAGGTTCCTGTGGTCGTTGAGACCGCAGAACGAACGGGAAATGTCCGTACCCTGAGCCTTCTTCACCTTATACATGAGTTCGCGGACATCAGCCGGAACCGGATTCATACGGAGGGCATTGAGTCCTCTTTCGAGCATATGGGTCTGGATGCCGGCCTTATGGAATGGGGCAGTCCATTCACGGACCGCCTTGTTAGGATTCTCGCCAAAAAGAAGGTTCACCTGTTCGAAAGCGCCTCCATTGGTCTCGACACGGTCAAAGCAGCCCATGTCAATGATTGCAGGAGCAACTTCCTTCAACTGAGCGACAGTAGGGACATATTTACCCGAAGACTGCCACATATCCCTGTATACAAGGGAAAACTTTATTTCTCGTCCCATAAACTTATCTTTATGATTCTATCCTTGCAAATATAGGGAAAAAGATGATTTAAGGCATACCGGATGAGCGGATAATGTAGGGAAATGACGGATAATGACGTAAAATCCCGAAAAGGGAGGACAAGACATCACGTCCTCATTGTCCGGAATGAGGAGAAAAACGAATAGTGTGGTGAAATATGAGTCCAAAAAGTTGCAGATTTAAAAATTATCCGTATATTTGCAGTCCTTAAACCAACATGGTGCCCATAGTTCAGTTGGTTAGAGCGTCAGATTGTGGTTCTGAATGTCGTGGGTTCGAATCCCACTGGGCACCCTGAAAGTCTCGAACGTCAGTTCGGGACTTTTTTTGTGTCCGGTGGGGTGAGAACCCCGGGTTCGTAATCGACGAAGTCGCTTGAGCGATAGCGAAAGAATCCCACTGGGCACCCAAGAAGAAGCCGAAAGGCTTCTTTTTTTTGTGTCCGGTGGGGTGAGAACCTTCTCCATTCCCGCTTATCGTCACCATTTGATACCATTTTTTCATTAATACGGTTGTTACTGGATACAAATGAGCTATGATTTCTGTTACAATAATCCGAAATTTGCAGAAACAGAATCATTATGAAAAGACTTCTTATCATTATCACCACTATCATCATCGGCTCCAGTTCCTTTGCACAGGTATCACGAGAGCCGGTCAATCCGAACGCCACACCTGAGGCGAAGGCTCTTCTCGCCAGACTTTACAAAAGCGTGGAAGAAGGGAAAATCATTTCAGGTCTTCACCACAACCAGCTGATGATGCCGAATTATATGCACGACCTCGACAGGATCGAGGAGGCATCGGGAAAAGTACCTATGATATGGGGCGGAGACCTCGCATGGGACGCATGGCAGGTTGTAGGAATAGCTGCCAGAGAACATGCCAGAGGCAGAATCGTCACCATAATGTGGCATGTCAACCGTCCGTTCGACAGAACTCCGAGAGTGGATTTCAGAAGACAGACTCAAGGAAAGTTCAGCGATGAGCAATGGAACGAACTTATGACAGAAGGTTCAAAGATGCACAGCATGTGGCTGGAGCAGGTGGATTCGATCTCGAATTATCTTAAGGTATTGAGGGACAAGAACATTCCGGTGCTCTGGAGGCCATACCATGAAATGAACGGAGAATGGTTCTGGTGGGGAGACAGAAAGGGCGAGAACGGTTTTGCAAAGCTATGGAGGATGCTATATGACAGAATGGTGAACCACCATCATCTCGACAACCTCATATGGGTCTGGAACGCCAATGCACCGAGAGCCATTCCGAATGATTCAGCGATGGCATATCACCTTTATTATCCGGGAAATGATTATGTCGACGTACTTGCTACGGACGTATACCACAACGACTGGAAACAGGAGCACCACGACCAGCTGGTGGAACTGGGCGAAGGAAAGCTCATCGCTTTGGGAGAGACAGGAAATCTCCCTACCCCGGAGACGCTGGACAAGATGAACAAGTTCGCATGGTTCATGCTATGGACCGGATTCTCAAGCGACAGATACAACTCGCTGGAACAGCTCGAAGCTGTCTTCAACATGGACAGAACTGTAAATTACAATAATTGATACGAAGAAGTTCCGGTTCTCACGTGAGAACCGGAACTGTATAAATCACATTACGTAACGACTATTTCAGAAACTTGCGCATCTGCTCAAGCTGTTCCGCGAACTCTTCAGGTTTGAAACCATGACCAGCTCCCGGGATGACATGCAGACGTGCATTTTTGTATAATCCGAGTGCCCTTCTGGAATCTTCCATAGATACGACCGGGTCCTTGTCACCCTGGATGATCAGAACCGGACCGTCAAACTTTTCCATGTCATCATAAACGCTCATGCCACGTAATTCCGTAAAGAAACGGCGTCCGAGAGGAACATCCCAGAGCCACGTAGTATCAGGTATTTCATTGATATCCGGATAGCTCCTGGTCCAGTTTTCCGGGATGCAGAAAGCCGGATAGACCAAAATAAGACTGCTTATCGCATCCGGCATCTCGTTCGCGACCATAGCGGTAATGAGACCTCCCTGACTTTCACCAAGAAGCACGATACGGTCCGGATCCACATCAGGCCTGTTCCTGAAATGCTCTATCACTGCCTTCAGGTCGCCGCACTCATCGATGACAGACATTTCCATAGTGTTGTTGTCCGTCCTGCTCCCAAGTGAGCCACATCCGAAATCGAACACATAGCATTGATAACCGAGCTCATTGAGAAGCTCAAAATAATTCTTTCCGAACTGATGGCTTCCGTTGAAGCCGTGCGAGACAATGAGCAGAGGCTGCCTTTCCATCTTTGTTGCAGGACGGCTCAGGACGCCATAAATGTTCCTGTCTCCATTTTCAATCCATACTTCCTCAGTTTCAGCATGCCTGCAGCATGAAGAAACAAGCAGACCGGCACATGCAGCCAGACACATGATCATTACATTTTTCATGTCCTTTATGATTATGATTAATTTATAAGGGTGATACATTCCGCTAAGGTATTTCCACACTCACATTGCCGCACGCGGCCCTCTTCCTGAATTCAGAAGGCAGTTCGCCATAGGCATCCTTGAAATATTTCGAGAACTGCTTAGGGGAAAGTCCCACACGATAGGCTACGTCCGCGACTCCCAGCTGGCTCTTTTCCAGAATCTGCCGTCCCCTCTTTATCCTGATTGTCCTGATGAAGTCCAGAGGAGCCTTGCCGGTTATGGCCATCAGCTTCTTGTACAGATGTCCTCTGGTCATGCCTATGGCTGAACTCAGGTCATCGACGGAGAATTCCATATTGCTGATATTTTCCTCCACCAGCCTTACAGCCTTGCTGATCAGCTGTTCGTCAAGAGAAGTTATGGTAATCTCACTTGGAGAGACATCTATAGTCTTGAATTTCACATGATTGTTCTGGCTCCACTCCAGAAGCTTATCTATCCTGAGCATAAGGATATCCAGATTGAACGGTTTCGTGATGTAGTCATCACTTCCCTCCTTCAGGCCTTGGAGGATATTGTCGTCAGCTGTCTTCGCCGTCAGCAATATAACCGGAATATGAGAGAAACGGATATCGTTCTTTATTGCGCGGCACAATTCAAGACCGTTCATCTTCGGCATCATCACATCACTTATGACCATCCTGACCGGCATCTTCTCCAACATGGACATCGCTTCCTTGCCGTTTGAAGCCTCCACAACGGCAAAACGTTCCTTCAGACACTCGGCGAGGAAATGGCGGAAGCTGTCATTATCCTCCACTATCAGTATCTGCTGCTTACATTCCTCTCCGCAATGAGATCTCAGCACGTCGTCATCTACCTGAGATTCGTTCCGCTCAGCCATATTCTCATAAGGAAACATCACCGTAAAGACCGTTCCTTTAGGGTGGTTGTCTGTGACAGATATAGAACCGCCATGCATCCTGACATATTCCTTGACGATGTTCAGGCCTATGCCGCTTCCCGTATTTTCGTCAAGACCGGATTCCTGATAGAACCGTTCGAACACTCTTGTCTTGCCTTCATCGGATATGCCTATTCCGGTATCGGCCACAGCCAGACGGACCATTTCCATGCCTTCATGAGTGGCTATATCCAAGGTGACATCTATGGTTCCGTTCTCCGAATTGAACTTGTAGGCATTCGACAGCAGGTTGACGATGATCCTGCGCATCTTGTCCTTATCGAAGTTCAATTTGATATCTTCCGTCGTCAGATTCAGGTTCAGACGTATCTTCTTCTTTATCGAGTATGGCCTGAAGGACTTGCATACTTCCTTGACCAGCCCGGTAAGGTTGCCATGCGAGAGATTGAGCCTGCTCATGCCGTCATCCAGCTTCCTGAAATCGAGGAGCTGGTTTATCGCATCCATCAGAAGTTCTGCGTTATGATGGATATGCTTGAGGTCTGTCTTCATCCGGCTGTCTATCCCCTGCCGTCCCAGAATCCTCTCAAGAGGCGTGATTATCAGAGAAAGAGGGGTACGGAGGTCGTGACTGACATTGGTAAAGAAACGCATGTGCGCCTCTTCCATCTCCTTCTGATGGGAAATGTTCATATCCAGGATACGCACCTTGTACTTGAGCTTTGTCTTCTGCCTTATACGGATGATCAGAAAGGTCACAGATGTGCAGAGTATCAGCACATATAAGATATAGGCCGCAGTCGACTGCCACACTGGCGGCTTGATCCTGATCTTCAGGGATGCCGTCTTGCTGTCTGCAGACTCGGGGTCCGCCACCTTGACCTGAAGGTCATACGTACCAGGCTGAAGCTTATTGAATGAAATCACATTACCTTTCAGGTTTATCCAGTCCGTATGGCCCTCCAGACGATACATCAGATGCGTCTTGTGCAGTGCCGGAAAGTTCAACGATGACACACTGATGGCGAAACTGTTGTTGGAATAATCCAGCTCGATGCAGTCACTTGTCTGGATATTTGATTCGAGAATGACCTTGCCGTCCACTTCTTCGCCCACATTCACTCTCTGATTCGATATATGCAGGTCCGTGAACTGAATGTTCGACCATGAGGCCATGACCGGATTCTGCAGCGGCGATGTCTCGACAAGTCCTCCGATTCCACCCATGATCACCTTTCCGTTCTCAAGACAGGTGATGGATTGGGTATAGAACATTATTTCATACAATCCGTCATTGTCATAGTATCTTAGGCATCGGAATTTCGGCATCGGAGCCACAGGATCATAGACGACAATGACATTTGTCACACCCACATCGGTGGTAAGCCATATGTTGCCGTTCCTGTCCTCGCATATGCCCTTTATATAATCATGGGAAAGTCCGCTTCCCAGGTCCAGAAGACAGATTTCCCCATTGGCTCCGTTATACACGCGCATACCGTCTGTGGTTCCGCACCAGAGGAGGCCCCTGCTGTCCCGGCAGACACAGTTCAATACGGCTTCCGCATGATTCGTGATACCCATGGCGGTCGATGTGATATCGGTCACCTTGCGCGTATATGTATCTATGACGAAGAGGCCGCTGGCCGTAGCGACATACAGCATCCTTTCCTGCTGACAGTAAAGATCCGTGATTCCGTTGGTATATATATCCGTATTGTCCGACGAATAGCATGATACGGATCCGTCAGCCTCATAACAGAACAAGCCGAAAGCGATCGTTCCTATCCATATGTTTCCATATGCATCTTCCTCGATGCTGCGTATATCCCTCATCGGATGTCCATCAATCTGGACGTCATTTGTCTTCAGGCTGACAAATCTGCCGTTCTCATAATAGAAGACACCGCTGCCGTACGTTCCGAACCATACCCTTCCTTTCGAATCAAGGAAAGCACAGACTATGAGGTTGCTCGGAACGTCTGAATTCGAACTGGTGTATCTGACCAGCTTTCCGGATCCCTTGATATCGCACACCACACCGTTTCCGTCTGTTCCGTACCATATGTTCCCATCCCTGTCCTCCACAACACAGCTGACCTCATTGACTCCCGGATAATTCTTCTTCTTGAAAAGAACATCGTTCAGACATGTATAGGCTATGCCCCTCTTGCTTGTTCCCACCCACATTATATCCTGATAATCAAGATACAGGCACTCCACATGGCTGGAAGGGATGGAATACTCCTCGTTCTCATCCTTCACCATCTTGTAGCTCGTACCGTCCAATTTGTCGTATACGATGATTCCGGAATTGTCCGTACTTATCCATAGATTGCCTTTATCGTCATCAATGACATCTGTAACGAAGTTTATCACTCTTCCGTCATTGTCACGGATCTCATTGAATGACTTCGTCTTCATGTCGTAGGAAATCAGATTGCCATGAAACGAATGTGGCACGAAGAACCAGGCCCTATCATCCTTATCCAGATACATTTCCATATAATAGTCATCTGAAAACGGAAGAGTCACAAATGGGACAAGCTGTGCCGTTCCGCTTTCAGCCGTGTAGACCTGACCATCAGAGAAAAGGAGCAATGCATGTCCGTCTCTGGATTCTATGGCTTCCAGATCGCGTTCCGCGGGATAAATGAACACCTGATAGTCATCTTTGTCCCTGTAGTACACAAGCTCTCCCTCTGTTATGGAAAACCACAGATTCCCGTCGTAATCCACATCGAAGAAGACAAATCCGGAACCCACTCCCGGATAGTCGATCAGTTCTCCCAGATCATCCTCAAGCCTGTCCGCCACCTTGTCATAGAAGAAATAACATTCATTTGTGCGGACCCATATGTTGTGATACTTGTCCTCCTTGAGAAGATAATAGGCATGCCATCCGGGCACAGGCAGTTCATAATGCTTGAAGTCATATCCGTCATAGCGTGTCAGGACCTGGCCGCTTATGAACCACATGAATCCATATTCGTCACGAAGAATCTCATGTATGAAGTTGTCCGGAACCCCATCCTTTACATCCAGCGAAGTGAAGTTATATGTATCCGCCGAACGCATGGTGAAGGCAATGAATATCAGCGAAACAGACAGAAGAAATCTTTTCATCAGGCATAAGGTTATTACAAAACAAAGATAGCTTTTTCCGCGGACAGCCGAAATGTATTTATGTATTGTATTACCCGCCCATTTGTATCAAAATTCTCCCTCATCCGTTCCGGCACCATCTGCAAGCAGAACTATAACTCATTTCGGAATCCACTCTTATATAAATAAGACCAACTTTACGAAAACTTACATTTTTAATAACACATTTATGAAAAAACACGGTAATTTTTTTCTTTGGGTATTGCTGCTGATCAGCATGTCAATACCTCAGATCGTTTCCGCCCAGTCCCAAATAACGGTTTCCGGAACCGTTACCGACGACAAGGGAGAGACACTGATCGGAGTTGCTGTGCAGTTGAAGGATAGCAACGACGGCACCATCACGGATGATCAGGGACGATATTCCATCACCGTACCTAAAACCTCTACCTTGCTGATTTCAAGCATCGGTTTCCAATCACAGGAAGTCTCTGTAGCCGGCAGAAACATGATTGACATCGTCATGGCTCCTGATGCAGAAATGCTTGATGAAGTCGTTTTCGTCGCTTATGGAGCACAGAGGAAAGTGACCATTACAGGAGCTGTCAGCAATGTAGGAGGAGACGAACTCCTCAAGACTCCAGCAGCTTCCCTGGGTAACGCTCTTTCCGGAAAGCTTCCGGGAGTTTCATCTGTCCAGTATTCAGGACGTCCGGGAGGTGACGACCCTGTCATCTACGTCCGCGGTATCGGTTCGCTCAACGGATCTTCTCCTCTCGTCCTCGTTGACGGTGTGGAAAGAAGCTTCAACCAGATCGACCCTAACGAAGTCGAGGACATCACCATCCTGAAGGATGCATCCGCAACAGCCGTATTCGGAGTGAGGGGTGCCAACGGTGTCATCCTCGTGACCACCAAGAGAGGTCAGGAAGGAAAAGCGAAGATCAACTTCTCCACATCATACGGAGTGCAGCAGGTCTCAAGCTTCATCAAGATGATCGATTCCTACAGATATGCGACCCTCTACAATGAAGCACAGCGCAGCGACGGAATGGCCGAAGACCAGCTGAGGTTCAGCCCTGAAGCGCTTCAGCATTTCAAGGACGGCGACCAGCCTATGCTCTATCCTGACGTCAACTGGCTTGACTATGTGATGAAGCCGATGGCCTCACAGTCGCAGCATAACGTCTCAGTATCAGGCGGTAACAAGATCGCAAGGTACTTCGTTTCGGTAGGTGCCCTTACTCAGGACGGTCTCTTCAGGACTTTCTCAAAAGACCCTAACACAAACTTCAAGTACAACAGGTACAACTACCGCGCAAACGTCGACCTGACTCTCGGCAAATACAACGAACTTTCGATCAATCTCGGAGGTCGTGTGGAAGACCGTCACGAGCTTGCGGAAGGAGAGCGCAATGTATTCTCCAACCTCGTGAACGCCGTTCCTTTCTCAGGATACGGAATCGATGAGCAGGGCAGACGCATCGTAGCGAACAAGGGTCTCGTAGGCGACTACGACAACGACGGTCTCTTCCCTTTCTACGGACGAGGATTCAACCGTCAGGTAGGAAACATCCTGAACCTTGACCTCATCTACAAGCTCAACCTCGAGTTCATCACTCCTGGTCTCGATTTCAGAATCAAAGGTTCATACAACTCATCATACACCCAGCAGAAGAGAAGGACTCTCTACGAGGGCGTGACTTATGAGCCTGTAGTCACTGACGACGGTTCCGTAGCCCTCAGAAAGAAGGGAGACGCATGGAATCTTGGATATGAAGAGAGCTACTGGTTCGGACGCGACTGGTACACGGAGGCCAGCTTCAATTATGCAAGGAAGTTAGGCAACCATGATATCAGCGGACTCCTCCTTTACAACCAGAGCAAGACATATTACCCTGGTTCATACTCAGACATTCCTCACGGATATGTAGGTCTCGTAGGACGTGTTACCTATAACTACAAGCTCAAGTACATGGCTGACCTTAACGTCGGATACAACGGTTCGGAAAACTTCGCGCCAGGACACCGATACGGTCTGTTCCCTTCATTCTCTGCCGGATGGGTAGCTTCAGAGGAGAAATTCTGGAAGCCTGTAAAGAAGGTCATCTCATATCTCAAGATCCGAGCATCGATCGGACAGGTGGGTAACGACAACATGAACGGACAGCGTTTCCTTTATCTGCCGGGTACATACCAGATCGGCGGAGGCGGATACAACTTCGGACTCAGCACATGGCTCCCTGGAGCATCGGAGGTCAGCAACGGAAACCCTCTCGTTACATGGGAAACAGCCACAAAACAGAACTACGGTATCGACATCAAGTTCTTTGATGACAGACTTACCGCATACGTTGACTTCTTCTTCGAAGACAGAACAGGTATCCTCCTGAGCAACAGCGCGACTCTCCCAGGCATCACTGCCCAGAAACCTTCTTCTGTAAATACAGGACGAGTAAAGAACAAGGGATACGAGATCGTCCTCACATGGAGCGACAAGGTCGGCAAGGACTTCAGATACAGCATCAGTCCTAGCATGACCTACGCAAGGAATACAGTGATCGAAAACGGTGAGGTACCGCCGCTTTTCCCACACCTTTCAGGCAAGGGATATCCGGTAGGACAGCGTACAGGCTACGAGTTCTTCGAATTCTACGACCCGGGCAATACAGAGGCAAGATATCTGGAAAAATATGGCAAGGAGATGCCTAAGCAGATGGTGAATCCTAAGGCCGGAGACTGTATCTATGTTGACCTTACAGGCGACGGAGCTATCGACGAGAATGACATCCACGCGATGTTCTACAGCGATGTTCCTGAACTCAACTTCACTACAAACTTCAACCTGTCATACAAGGGATTCGACTTCTCGATGCTTTGGATCGGTGCTACGAACGTGACACGTGACCTTGCAGGACCATACAGAAACCAGTTCGGTCAGATGAACAGGTCAGCGATGATGGAGTGGGTGGCAGACAACAGCTGGACTCCTGAAACCGCGGACACTGCAATCCTGCCTCGTCTTTCATTCACAGCAAAGACAAACAACACCGCAAGGTCAAGCGTATATTTCGCTGATGCATCATACATCCGACTCAAGAGTCTCGAGATAGGATATACATTCCAGAACATCAAGTTCATTCCTCAGGTCAAGGGCCTCAGACTCTATTTCTCAGGATACAATCTTCTGACATTCTCTAAATTCAGCGCCAACGACCCTGAAAGTGCCACAAGCTCTATCAACTATCCGTTGACACGCATCATGAATATCGGATTGAACCTCAACTTCTAAAGAATACCATATATGAAAAATATAAAGAACATGATCTTAAGCTCGATCCTTATTCTGTCCGGCATCAGCTTTTCAAGCTGCGTGGACAAATTTGCGGTCGGAGATGCGTTCCTGGAGAAACAGCCCGGAGTAGATGTCACTCTGGACACTATCTTCAGCAACAGCGAATATGCCCGAATGTATTTGTGGGATGCGTACAAAGGTCTGTACCATGGTCATTCCATCTGGCACACCATGGGATGGGCCAACATGACCGAGGCGCTCAGCGACCTGTGTCACTGCGTGGTCGGCTGGAGCAGCATGGTTGACGCCTACTACAGCGGAACACACTCCGAGGCCGGCAACGGAGGCTGGTGCAGAGACAAGTTCGCATTCATGGACACAAGCGAGCGTAAAGGTATCTGGAGCACTGTCCGCAAATGCTGGCAGTTCATCGAGAACATTGACAGGGTCGAAGGCATGACAGATGCAGAAAAGGCCCGTCTGAAGGCAGAAGCAAAACTTATCATCGCTTCGCGTTACTATGATGCACTGTTCCATTTCGGAGGTCTGCCTCTCATTGACCATTCATTTGTCCCTACAGACAACTTTACAGGAGGATATGTAAGCGGTACAGTAGGAGAAGGCGAATTTGTCAAAGGAAGAGCGACTGTGGAACAGACCATCATGTTTGTCGACAATCTCATACAGCAGGTGATCGACGAGCCTAACCTTCCGTTTGCGATCACAGACTACCTCAACGAAGGAGGACGACTCACCAAGGGTGGAGCCTACGCTCTTCGCGCCAAACTCTGGGTATATGCAGCCAGCCCGCTTTTCAATGACGATGTACCTTACCGTCAGTACGACGCGACACCGACAATTCCTGCAGGATACGGCGAGGATGTAGATCCGCTCCTTCGTGTATGGCTCGGCGGATACAAGCCGGAATATTGGACAAAAGCCCTCGAAGCATGTGAGGCATTCTTCAATGCAAACAAGGCGGCAGGAAGTCCTTTCGAAATGGTTCAGCCGGCCGGAAACACTGAAAACGACTATCGTGAGGCTTATCGTGCAGCATACTACTATCGTGAGACAAAGGAAAAGATCATCGAGGTCAGAGGAGAGGGCAATAACATGAGCGACGGAGAGTATCTCCGCGAGTGGGGAGCCAACATCCCAGGCAACATTTCACATTCAGGTGGCCACGCCCCTACAGTGGAATGGTTCAACATGTTCCCATGGGCTGACGGAAAGAACTTCGACGGTCAGAGAGTTTACAACACCGACAACCCTGAGAACCTCGACATCTTCGAAGGCCGTGACCCACGTCTTTACGAGAGCATGCTTGTTCCTCAGAAGAATCTGGACACCCACTACAACACATATCAGGACAAGACCATCGACATCTGGATCGGAGGAGACATCATAAACAACTGGTGGTTCACCGGCGGTTACATGGCTCATGGATTCGGCGAATACAAATGGGTGCTTGACTATCATGACATGGCCAACGAGCGTTATTCATGGCCTTATATACGTATGGCTGAGATGCATCTCCTTTATGCCGAGGCTCTTGCCCAGAAGGGACGCAGCGAGGATGCCATCGTCGAAATCGACAAGGTCCGCGCAAGAGTCGGCCTTCCGTCACTGGCAGTGAACACAAACCTCAATCTCAACGACAAGAATGTCCTTATCGAAGAGATCCTTCGTGAGCGCGCATGCGAGCTGGCAATGGAAAACAGCCGCACCATGGACCTCATCCGTTACAAGAGAAGCGATATCTTCAAGAAGCAGCTCCACCGCATGAACATCTATGCAAAGGATCCTGCAACAGGAGAAAAGAGCGAGACTCCTTACAGCAAAATGAACGGCGTATGGCCTGACTTCATTTACGAGACCCAGGACATCACCAGCTATGCAAGAGTATGGTGGACTGATGGAGGATGGGACAACAAGTGGCTGCTCTCTCCTTTGAGCAGAGAAGAGATCAACAAGGGCTATGGACTTACACAGAACCCTGGATGGTAGAACAATAAATGCATTTCATTATGAACAAACAGATAGTTAAGACATGTCTTGCAGGACTGATGGCGTTCGCCACAGTAGCTTCTGCGCAGAACAGTCTGACAGAAAAGGAAAATACCGCCGTCGATCTGGGATACGGAGTGGAGAACAATCTGGCGGTGACTTCTGCAGCTGTTTCCGTAATAACTGCTGAAGAACTACAGCAGACATCCGCCATCAATCTGGCAGACGCACTCTACGGACGTCTTCTCGGACTTACCGCCCTCAAGAACGGCGGATTCTCCGGTGACGACAACTACGGAGCATCATTCAACATCCGCGGATACCAGACCCTCGGTGACAACAGCATGCTTATCCTCGTGGATGGAATGCCTCGTCCGATCGACCGCCTGAGCGTCAATGAGGTGGAGTCGGTGACCGTACTGAAGGACGCGGCAGCTGTCGCACTCCTCGGATACAAGGGCGTTAACGGTGCGATCCTCGTAAAAACCAAAAGAGGTAATACTGAAAAGGTCAATGTTGACGTAACATACAACCACAAGTTCACTTTCGCACCGGAGATCGCAGACTTCGTGGACGGATACACATACGCGCAGGCCATGAACGAAGCACGTTCGAACGACGGACTTGCACCGGCCTACAAGGACATGGAACTTGAGCTCTTCAAAGCCGGTACGGACCCGTACTACTATCCGAATGTCGATTGGGCTGACGAAGTGATGGAAGACCTCGGCTCGGAAGACCAGGTAAACCTTTCGATCCATGGAGGCGGAGCAAAGGTGAAATACTTCACAATGCTCGACTACGTAGGCAGCAGGGGCATGCTCAGCGGCACTGACCAGAAGGACTACAACTCGCAGCTGAAGTATTCAAAGGCGAACATACGTGCCAACATCGATTTCGAAGTGACACCGACCACTAAAATGCAGGTGAACATGATGGCAAGCTTCATTGAAACCAACGAGCCTTCAGCAAGCAATGCCAACGATATATTCTACCAGATATACCGTCTTCCTGCCACAGCTTTCCCTGTACAGACTCCGGACGGAATATGGGGAGGTAACCAGAACTATACTGACGCGAACCCTATCGCCCGTATCCAGGGCACAGGCTACGAGAAGACCCACCAGAGAGCCCTCTACGCCGATGCAAGGCTCACACAGAAGTTCGACTTCATCACTAAGGGCCTCAGCGCATCAGTCAGAATGGGATACGACAACTTCTCACGTCTGAACGAGGAGCACTCAAAGACATTCCAGTATGGATATGTATATTATACTGACAAGATCGGCGACCCTTCAAGCTCGGAATCAGTGATCTACGGTGACAAGATCAATAGCCTTTCTTTCAACAGATGGCTCGGCAACCAGTACCGTTCGTCTCATTTCGACGTGTCTGTAGATTACGAAAGACAGTTTGACGCCCATTCTGTTGCTGCTTCCGCAATTTACAATACTGAATCGGAAGTGTACATGGACCGTCACAACTCATATTACAGGGCCAACGTGATGGGATATCTCCATTATGACTGGAAGAAGAAATTCATTGCTGACGTAGTACTCGCCGGTAACGGATCCAACCGTTCATACCCTCATAAATGGTCATTCTCTCCTACAGCCTCACTGGCATACGTATTCGCAGCCGGTCAGGAAGGGCCGCTGAACTTCGGCAAGGTGAGAGGATCGTTCGGTATCCAACATTCAGACTATGTTCCTGTACAGGGAATCTGGCTTGAGAACTATGAAGGCGGACACGGAAACATCGTCCTGAAGCCAAGCTACGACGGCAACAACTGGGGAAGCTACCTTACCCACTATCCGTTGACATGGTTCCCTCTCGAGACCGCATACAAATACAACCTCGGAGTCGACCTCCGTCTGTTCAAGAGCCTCGAGATGACAGCTGACGTATATTACAACAGCCGCAGAAACATCATGCAGAATGCAAACGACCTCAACTCATGGGTTGTAGGACGACCTGATTCATATGCAACGGAGGGAAGAGTTGACAGTTACGGAGCCGAGCTCGGACTCAGATACCTCAATACCTTCTCCAACGGACTCACCGTACGTGCGACAGCATATGCGACTTGGGGAAGAAACGAGATCAAGAGCTATATCGAACTTCCTAACGAGCCATATCAGGCTCATGTCGGACAGAGGGTGGACCAGCCTTTCGGACTTGAGGCCATCGGATTCTTCGCTGACGAGCAGGATATAGCAAACAGCCCGTCACAGCAGTTCGGACAGGTGAAGCCTGGAGACATCAAGTACAAGGACCAGAACGGTGACGGTGCAATCAATGACAACGACCAAGTTTACTTCGGATTCGGCCAGAACGTTCCTGAGACCAACTACTCGTTCTCTCTCGGAGCAGAGTACAAGGGATTCGGATTCAACATACTGTTCCAGGGCATGGCAGGAATGACCAAGTATCTCGGAACCGTAGGCGTTTGGGACTGCGTGAAGAACAACAACAACCTTTCGGTTCATTATTGGGAAAACAGGTGGCAGCCAGGCGCCGACAACAGCAATGCCGCCTATCCTAGACTCACCACATTGGACAACCCTAACAACTTCCGCTCAAACTCTGTATGGTACACCAACCTGAGCTGGCTGAAGCTCCGCAACGTAGAAGTGTACTATCGCTTCCCTCAGAAGTGGATGAACAAGATCAAGGTTTCCGACGCCAAGATCTTCATCAAGGGTGAAAACCTGCTCACCATCTCTGAAATGAAGGTGATGGACCCTGAATGTCTTGGAACTTCTTATCCTATCATGAAGGGCGCAAGCATCGGACTCAATATAAACTTCTAAAAACCTGAGTATGAAAAAATTAAGACATATAATCGCCGGACTGATCGCTTTGTCTTCATTTGGTGCATGCGTCGATCTCAATTATAATGAGATTACCACCAATGACGAGGACTGGGTATATGAAAGCCCTCTGTACGGTGTTGAAAAGCTGGTCTTTGACGTATATGCCCAGCTGATGAACGGATTTGAGAACAACTACAACGGAGCTCTCCTTGCAAGTGCTACTGACGAATCCGATTATGCACTGCAGAACTCGGAAATCCACAGCTTCTATAACGGAGGATGGACAGTGAACAACTCTCTGCCTGAGTACTGGAGAAACAGCTATACTGCAATCCATGAGGCGAACAACTTCCTCGAAAAGCTCGACAAGATCTCTCTCGAAGACTATGTATATAGTACAGAAGGTGTCAGCTATGAGCAGCTGAAAGCCCGCTTCAACCTCTTTGCATATGAGGTCAGAGCTCTCCGCGCTTATTATTACTTCGAACTTCTCAGAGCATATGGTGACGCTCCGCTCGTTCTGACCACACTCACTATCGATCAGGCGAACAACGTAGAGCGCACTCCTGCTGAACAGATCGTGAAGTATATCGTTGACGAATGTGACGCCATTGCGGAATTCCTTCCTATCAACTACAGGAACGAAATCAGCCAGCAGCTCGGCCGTACCAGCCGTCCTTTCGTCCTCGCTCTCAAGGCACGTACTCTGCTCTATGCAGCCAGCCCGCTCCTTAACCCGGGTAACGACAAGAGCAAATGGGAAAAGGCCGCTGCAGCGAACAAGGCTGTGATCGACAAGTGCAACGAATGGGGCTTCAAGATCGGCAAGTATGCTGACCTCTGGGGAAACAAGAGTTTCGAGAACGAAGAGTTCATCTTTGCGATTGCAAAGACTCAGGACAACACTTTCGAAAAACAGAACTACCCTATCGGACTTGAAGGAGGAAACAGCGGAAACTGTCCTACACAGACCCTCGTCGACCAATATGAGTTCCAGTCAGGAGAAAATGCAGGAAAGACCTTCGGAGAAGTTTACTCCGCGAACAAGATCGACGTCACAGACGGCATCCCATACCAGGGTCTCGACCCTCGTTTCGGCATGACCGTAGTGAAGAACGGTGACCTTTGGCCTCTCAATGCCAACCAGCAGATGAGCATCGAGACCTATTATGGCGGTTTCAGCGGTTCTCCTAAGTTCAATGCAACCCGCACAGGATATTACCTCAAGAAATATGTTGACGGAAACAGTGACCTTACACCTAATGTAAACAGCTCATTCCGTCATGCATGGATCGTGATGAGACTTTCTGAATTCTACCTCAACTATGCAGAATGTATCTACAACATAACAGGAAACGCAGAATCACAGGGAGAATACGGAATGTCTGCCAATGAAGCCATCAACGTCATCCGCGACCGCGAGGACGTGAAGATGCCTCTTTTCACAGGCAATCCTGCCGACTTCCTTGAAAGATACGAGCGTGAAAGACTTGTAGAGTTCGCATTCGAAGACCACCGCTTCTGGGATGTACGCCGCTGGAAGAAGGGCAACAAGTACTTCACCAAGGTTCAGGGTGCCGACATCGTGAAGCAGACTGACGGCAGACTGATGCTGACACGCAGCAGGCTTGACAGGACATGGGATGAGAAGTACAACCTTTTCCCTGTACCTTATTCTGAGATCAAGAAGAACAGCAAACTTACTCAGAACGAAGGATGGTAAGCAAATCTAAATGCTGAAAGATATGAAAAGAATGATATCAAACATATATAAGGCAGTCATTCTGGCACTTGCTCTGACCGCAGCTGCATGTACTCCGGAAATGGCTGAAGAGAAAGTCGAAGGACTCGCATTGAAGTCCTACATGCCGACCAGCGTATTGGCCGGTGCCGAAATGCTCATTACCGGTAACAATCTTGACGAAGTTGTTTCCGTTGTATTTCCTGACAACGTCGAAGTAACTGACTTCGAACTGATTACAAACGAGCAGATAAGACTTGTCATCCCGTCCGGCATTGCTCAGGAAGGAGGTAAGCTTACCTTGGTATCAGCTGACAGGAAAGTCGAGAGCAAGGTAGCCATGAGACTGGCGAGACCTGCCGTACTGTCTCTGGATCCAGGCGACGAGATCAAGCCGGGAAAGGTCCTGACCATAAAGGGTGAAGACATGGAGTATGTGACCAAGGTCATCTTCCCAGGTGCTAAAGAAGGAAACGTTGTGACCATAGAGTCCATGGACTTCCTCAGGAAATCTCCGGACAACGTGAAGGTGACCGTCCCTGAAGGAATCTATAACGGAACAGCGAAGATCAAGGTACAGACCTTGGAAGGAAAGATTCTTGAGAGCCCTGAAATCAACATCGCTTCCGGTCCTAGCGACGAAGACTGGTACATCGTCTGCAAGATACAGAGTGCGGCAGCTGAAATGTTCCTTACAAGGAATCCTGGCGCAAGCACTCCTATCATTCAGGCTGAATCCGGAAACAAGGATCAGGAATTCACATTCGTTCCTATCAAGGAAGAGAAGAACACCTATTACCTGAAGAACAATGCTACCGGCGAATACCTCAGCATCGGTGAGGAATATGAGTGGAGAATGGGATGGTATGCAGATCCTTCAGCTGCTCCTAAGCCTGAAAACGCTAAGTTCCAGGTATCTCCTATAGCCGGAACAGACTTCTATGAAATACACGTTCTCGGAAGCGTAGATCTCGGTCTTGACTCAACAGGCGACTGGTCTGAGGTTTACTCTAACAAATATTCTGAATACGGTACAATGTACCAGTGGGTTATCCATAAGATAAGCGGACCGCAATTCGGAGAATGTCCTGAGTGGGTAAGCAACGAGACATTCATCTGGGAAGGAGAAGTATATATAGAGTGGTCTGGCATGACCGACCTTTCATGGGGTGCTTATGACTGGAGCACAGTAGCTCCTGGAACAGTACTGACTGCACATGTGATACTTAGTCCGAACCACGATTACTGGCAGATCCGCTTCGCAAAGGGTGACGGATGGTCGTCGATTCCGACCGGTATGGAGCTTGGAGACAACATCCCGATGGAAGCCGGTACCACAGAATTCGGAATAACCCTGTCAGAGGCCGACCTTGATGAGCTTGTCAACCGTGGAGGACTCGTGATGACCGGTACAAACTACACCCTTACCGGACTGTCATTAAAATAAGGTAAGTCATGAGAATGATGAGTCGACTAATATGGCAGGCAGCGGCCATGCTGCTTGCCATCTCGACAGTTTCATGTGAGAAGGAACCTGAGACATCAGGTTCCGGACCACTGAAACTGGTATCGGTTCAACCGGAATCAGGAGAAACCGTTTCTCCCGGTGCGGTTGAAGTGACTTTCGAATTCAATCAGCCGATAGATATCATTAATCCTCAGAAGATCACCCTCGACGGTACCCCTGTAGAAAATGTCTATGTCGTATTGAAATACCTGAAGGCAGACATACATGTCGAAGGTTCGCGGAATTACACCTTGAAGGTCGACAAGGGAGCCATAGCATGCCATGCCTCAAAGGAGAAGAATGTCACCGCATATACGACGGAAATCCAGACCGCTTCGAGGGCGACGAGGTCTCCGGAAGCTGAAAGGCTTCTGAAATACATGAGGGACAACGTCGGAGTGAAGATGCTGAGCGGAGTGAGCGCATGCATCAACTGGAACCAGAACGAAGCCCTATGGGTGCAGAAGCACACCGGAAAGTATCCTGCAATCAACGGTTTCGACTTCATCCACCATGTATATTCAAGCCCGGGAGGATGGATCGACTATGACAACATAACTCCGGCCAAGTCCTGGGCCGACAACAATGGAGTCGTTGCAGCCATGTGGCATTGGGGAATGAAGACCAACGACGGTTCGACATTCACATGCACGCCTGGCGGGGCACCCGGGGAGACAAGCTTCAGTCCTTCCGACATCTTCTATCCTGAATCAGAAGGCTATAAGCAGATGATCCATGACATAGACGAGGTTGCGGAATGGATGAAGCCTATCGCAGAACTGCGCATCCCTATCCTATGGAGGCCGCTCCATGAAGCTCAGGGAAACTGGAACGAACAGTTCGGCGGCACCAGCTGGTACAAGGCCTGGTTCTGGTGGGGAATCGACGGTCCGGAAGCATGTGCCGAGCTATGGAGAGTCATGTACAAGAGAATGGTGGAATACCATGGACTCGACAATCTCATCTGGGTATATAATACCGGAGACTCGATGAAGTGGTTCCCCGGTGACGAATATGTCGACATCGTTGCATATGACTTCTACAACCAGAGCATGGACGGAATGAAGAGGATATATGACATGATGAAGAGGATGTTCCCTACGAAGCTTCTGGCTGTATCTGAATTCGGAAACATGCCTAAGATCTCCGAGCAATGGAAAGAAGGCATGCACTGGTGCTACTTCATGCCATGGTGGGACAATGCCCGCACTCAGGACATGAACAATGAGGCATTCCAAAGCCGCGACCATAATAACGCTAACATCGATTGGTGGGAAGACGCTCTCAAATGTGATTTCATCATAACGAGAGATAAGCTTCCGTCATTCAGAAACTGATAACAGTCAATAATGAAAAGAATACTACTGATAACACTTTGCCTTTTGGTATCCTTGGCCTGCATGGCGCAGACCAAGGGGCCGATAAGGCTTCAGACCCCGTCAACGGAACTCGTCCTCAACGCATGGGAAGGACGAGACCTGCAGATCGCCTATTTCGGAGCCCGTCTCAGCGACGTGGATTTCCAGAATCTGAGACATTCGGGAGTACGTTCACACAGCGCATATCCGTCATATGGAAACTGGTGCGCAGGCGAAACGGCTCTTGGAGTAACCCATGCCAATGGAAGTCTCGTCACAGACCTCGGCATAGTTTCAGTCGAGACGGTGCAGGAGGAAAATGCATCCGTAACCAGAATCAGGATGAAGGAAAAGCTCTTTCCTTTCTATGTCACCGTATGCTACCGTGTCTACAATGACGTGGATATGATAGAGACATGGAGCGAAATCGAGAATCAGGAAAAGAAGCCTGTTACATTGACACGTTTCGATTCAGGATTCCTCCCTGTAAGCTACGGAAACACATGGGTAAGCCATCTCTACGGTAACTGGGCTAACGAAGGCCGTGTGGCACAGGAACCTCTGGAACAGGGAATGAAGGTCATCAAGAACAAGGACGGAGCGAGGAATTCCCATTCAGCACATGCGGAAGTCATGCTTTCCCTTGACGGCAAGCCGCAGGAAAATGCCGGACGCGTGATCGGTGCAGCTCTATGTTACAGCGGAAATTATGAGATCCGCATCGATACGGAAGGCGAATGGCACCGTTTCTTCGCAGGAATCAACCCTGACAACTCATATTACAAGCTTGAAAAGGGCGAGACGTTCATAACACCGGCTCTCGCCATCACCTATTCCAACGAGGGACTCAGCGGTGCAAGCCGCAACTTCCACCGCTGGGGAAGAAAATACATGCTTGCCAACGGCGACAAGGAAAGAAAGATCCTCCTCAACAGCTGGGAAGGCGTGTACTTCAACATCAACGAACCGGGAATGGACAAGATGATGGAAGACATAGCCTACATGGGAGGTGAACTCTTCGTCATGGATGACGGATGGTTCGGAGAAAAATATCCGCGTCTGACGGACAACAGCTCGCTCGGCGACTGGAAAGTCGACAGGAACAAGCTTCCTAACGGCATCGGCTGGCTGGTCGAGCAGGCTGACAAGCACGGAATCCGATTCGGAATCTGGATAGAGCCGGAAATGACCAACACCACCAGCGAACTTTACGAAAAGCATCCTGACTGGGTTGTAAACGATCCTGAAAGACATCTTTCCACCGGCCGAGGAGGCACACAGCTCGTGCTTGACCTGGGAAACCCTGAAGTCCAGGACTTCGTATTCAGCATAGTGGACGACCTGATGACGGAAAACCCTAAGATCGACTACATCAAGTGGGATGCGAACATGGGCATCCAGAGTCACGGCTCGCACTATCTTACAATGGACAAACAGAGCCACCTATACATCGAATACCATCGTGGTTTCGCAAAGGTATGCGAACGCATAAGGGCAAAATACCCTGACCTTACCATCCAGGCCTGTGCATCAGGTGGCGGACGTGCAAACTGGGGAGTCCTCCCTTGGTTCGACGAATTCTGGGTGAGTGACAACACCGATGCCCTCCAGCGTATCCACATGCAGTGGGGAACATCATACTTCTTCCCGGCAATAACCATGGCCTCCCACATCAGCGCCACGCCGAACCATACCGTATTCCGCACCACTTCGCTGAAATACCGCATCGACGTGGCGATGAGCGGACGTCTGGGAATGGAAATCCAGCCTAGGAACATGACTCAGGAAGAGAGGGACCTCTGCCGCAAGGCCATCGCCGAGTACAAGGAGATCCGCCCTGTAGTCCAGTTCGGAGACATCTACAGGCTTAAGTCTCCATTCGAGGGAGAACCATTCGCATCAATGATGTACTGCTCTCCTGAAAAGGACAAGGCTGTATTCTACTGGTGGAAGACGGAAACTTTCCACGGCCAGCATTTCCCTAAGGTAAAGATGGCGGGACTTGACCCGGACAAGGTCTACAAGGTACGCGAGCTCAACAGGATCGACCGCAGACCGCTCTCATGCGAAGGAAAGACCTTCACCGGAAGATTCCTTATGGAAACCGGTCTTGCAATGCCGATGAAGCATATCGTAGACTACAACAGGCAGGACGACTGGTCTTCGCGCGTCCTTTATCTTGAAGCACAATAAAAAGCAAGAGCATGAAAAGAATATCAATGATTATACTCTGTGCCATACTGGCACTGATGCCTGCCGATGCGCAGAGACGCAGGCAGCTCACTCCGGCTGACACCCTCAGGTCGATCATTTCAAACAGTGACGGATCGATATTGTTCCAGATCTATGCTCCAGAGGCTGACAAGGTATCTCTGGCCGGTGACCTGTCCGGCTGCAACGCGGTTTTCACAAAAGGAGAAAACGGCATATGGTCAGCTAAGGTTCCCGGACTGAGGGCTGACGCATACAGATATCATTTCGTTGTGGACGGAATCAAGGTCATAGACCCTCGTCACCGCTCTTTCAATGAGCTGATACCAATCGCCCACATCACAAACGGGGAAGACCATTTCTGGATGCAGAAGGAAGACGTGGAGCATGGTCCCATATCACAGATCAGCTATTTCTCATCGGCGACAGGACATACCCGTAGCATGCATGTATGGACCCCTGCGGGTCAGGCTGCTACAAAGAAGCTTCCTGTCCTCTACCTTATACACGGAGCAGGAGACAATGACGCTTCATGGTCGACTGTGGGATGTGCAGGAGACATTCTGGACAATCTCTATGCGGAAGGCAAGATCGAACCTATGATAGTCGTGATGCCTCACGGAGGTATGAATACGGACCTTTTCGTCAATGAACTCGTCAACGACATCATGCCGCGCATCGAATCACAATACCGTGTAAAGAAAGGTGCAGCCAACACTGCGATTGCCGGACTGTCCATGGGAGGTTTCGAAACCCTCAACGTGATAACATCACATCCTGACAAGTTCGGATACATAAACATTATGAGCTCAGGATGGTTCGGAAGCAGCGCGGAAATGCTCAAGGCCAAGACAGAACATCTCAAGACCATTGCCTCAACCTTGAACAAGACTGCAAGGATACTGCGCTTCACAATGGGAGGAAAGGAAGACTTCGCCCACAGCAGCTGTCAGGCCACACTGAAATGCTTCGAGGAGGCTGGAGTAGGATTCGAGTACAGCGAGACTCCGGGAGGTCACTGCTGGTGGGTATGGCATTACGACCTGCGCGACTTCGCCCCAAGGATATTCAAGTAAAAAATTAAAGTCAACCACATGAAATCAAGACACTTTATTGCCGTTGTGGCAATGCTTCTTCTGTCACAGGTAATGCTGGCGCAGAGAGAAAGAATCTGTTTCGACGAAGGCTGGATGTTCGCGTACGGACATGCTGCGGACCCGGCCAAGGATTTCGGATGCGGAACAGAATACTTCAACTACATCACCAAGGCAAATTCCATCCATAATGAAGGCCCTTACACTATCCGCTTCAAGCCGGGTAACGAATGGAAGAAGGTAGACCTCCCTCATGACTGGGTCGTTGATCTTCCATACAGCAGTGACGCAAGCTACAGCCATGGTCACAAGCAGGTGGGCTGGGAGTTCCCGGAGACCAGTGTAGGCTGGTACAGAAAGACCTTCACCCTTTCCCCTGAAGACAAAGGCAAGCACTTCAGGATACAGTTTGACGGAATCTTCCGCAACGCTCAGATCTGGGTCAATGGTATTTTTGTAGGTGTCGAGCCAAGCGGATACATACATCAGGACTACGACATCACGGATTATCTGCTTTTCGGCGACGGTCCGAAGCAGACCAACCTCATCTGCGTACGCTGCGACGCATCTCTTGAGGAAGGATGGTTCTATGAAGGCGCCGGAATCTACCGCCATGTATGGCTGGAGAAGACTTCCCCACTCCACATCACCACAGGAGGTACCTTCGTCCACTGCAAGCTGTCAGACAATTACACGAAGGCTCATGTCACCATCGAGACCGAGGTGGGCAACGACTACAACCATGCTCTGCCTGCCTACAGCGTAGAACATCAGATAATCGATGCAGCAGGAAACGTAGTGGCTGAAGCGAAGGCTGCAGGCAAAGCCCTTCTTGCAAGACAGAAGCATACAAGCGCAGCTGTCTGCGACGTGGTCAATCCGGCCCTTTGGGACACTGAGAACCCTAACCTCTACAACGTCGTCACCAAGGTCATCCTGGACGGAAAGGTTGTGGATGAATACACTACCCGTACAGGTTTCCGTGAAATCGTGCTGGACAAGGACAAGGGCTTCTTCATCAACGGCAAGCATCTGAAGCTCAAGGGATTCAACTGCCACCAGGATCATGCAGGAGTCGGCTCGGCCATTCCGGACGGCCTCCAGCGTTACCGCATCGAGCGTCTGAAGTGGATGGGTGCGAACGCTTACAGAGCCAGCCACAATCCGATGACGGCAGAGCTTCTGGACGCCTGCGACGAACTCGGAATGCTTGTTTTCGAAGAGAACCGTCTTCTCGGAATCAACCCGTTCCAGCTCTCGGTGATGGAGAACATGATCAGAAGAGACAGGAATCACCCCAGCATATTCCTCTGGGGAATAGGCAATGAAGAATGGGGACTCGAATGGGAAGACAGAAGTACCGAAATCGCATCTACGATGAGGGAATATGCACATCGCGCGGACAGCACCCGTCCTATGGGAGTAGCTTCTGCAAGCGGACCGCATATCATCCGCACAGTAGACGTGGCCGGCTATAACTACATCCGTCAGAACCCTATCGACGAGCATCGTGCAAACTATCCTGAGAGAATAGGCGTGGGAAGTGAAGAGACCACAGGCTGCGGTACAAGAGGTGAATACTTCCCTGATGCAGGTCCGGGCCGCATGATGTCACTCAACTTCAACGAGTCAGGAAAGAAACCTCTCGGCTTTGCAATGGCACGCGGATGGCAGTTCTATGATGAGCGTCCTTGGCTTCTCGGAGTCTTCTACTGGACAGGATTCGACTATCGCGGAGAGCCTACTCCTATGGCATATCCGGCTACAGGAAGCCTTTTCGGTGTGCTTGACTACTGCGGATTCGCAAAGGATGAAGCATATTATCTGAAATCATGGTGGGATGACGAACCAGTCCTTCACATCTTCCCGCACTGGAATCTTGAAGGCCATGAAGGAGAGACCGTGAAGATAAGGGTATTCTCCAACTGCGACGAGGTGCAGCTTATAGTCAACGGCAAGAAGCTGGAGAAGAAGGCTATGCCTGAAAACGGACATCTTGAATGGGAGGCAGTCTACAAGCCTGGCTATGTGCAGGCTGTCGGCTACAGGAACGGAAAGGTATTCATGAAGAAGCGCATCGACACAGTCGGTGAAGCCGCGCAGATCAACGCTGAGTCGTTGAAATACGACGACATATATGTCGTAAACGTATCAGTTGCCGACAAGAAGGGACGTTTCGTTCCGGATGCATGTCTGCCTATGACAGTGGAGATTGACGGCAACGCTCAGATCCTCGGCTATGGAAACGGAGACTCGGCATTCCAGGAAATCGAGCGTCCGACAGATCCTCATGCACGTTCATTCGACATCAGGACCTTCAACGGCCTGGCCCAGGTCATCATCAAGTCTTCGGACGGAGACTTCGACTTGAAGATCGGCGGTAATGAGCTTCAGGGCTACCCTGCAGAATAACATACAAAGAAGAAGGATGATCGGCCGATCATCCTTCTTCTTTGTATAAATCATATCATGCAATGACTATTTCTTTTCACCGTAGGCGAGGTCGCCGGCATCTCCCAGGCCGGGAACGATGTATGAGTGGCTTGTGAGCTCCTCGTCAATGGCTGCAACCCAGAGGGTCACTTTATCTGCCGGCATATGCTTCTGGAGATACTCGACTGCATATGCGCTTGATATAGGGCATACAAGATGAGTATGTGCAGGCTCTCCCTCCTCGCAAAGCCTCCTGTAGGCGATCTCGAGGGATGCTCCTGTCGCAAGCATGGTATCAGCAAGGATCAGGACCTTGCCTTCAAGGTCCGGAGTGCTGGCATATTCAATATTGATATGAAAGTCCTCTCCCTTGTCATATTTGCGGTAAGCCGCCACGAAAGCATTCTGTGCATCATCGAAATAATTGAGGATTCCCTGATGGAGCGGAAGACCTGCACGAAGGATTGTCGCAACAACGATCTTGTCATCATACGTCGGGATGTTGGCAATTCCGAGAGGGGTCACATAGGACTTCTCTGAAGGATTGAGCGTCTGGCTTATCTCATATGCGAAGATTTCACCTAATCTTTCAAGATTTCTGCGGAAACGCATGCTGTCTTTCTGTACATCCTTGTCGCGCATCTGCGCCACGAACTTGTTGAGAATCGAGTTCTTCTGACCGAGATTTATGACTTTCATGGTGTAAAAGGTTTATCTATGCAAATATATCCTTATTTTTCTCCAAGTCAAAATTTTTCATTTACAAGCTGTTCATCCGCAAAGCTGTACCAGCTGTCTTCAGCGATGACGACATGGTCGAGAAGCTGTATGTCACACGACTGAAGAGCTTTCCTCAGCACTGCGGTCTGGCCGATGTCCGCCTTTCCAGGCATGGCGCAGCCTGAGGGATGGTTATGCACGAGGATCACTCCGCTGGCCTTTCGGTCCAGAGCCCTGCGCAATATGGCCTTGCAGTCCATGACGGTCGAGTCCATTCCTCCCACACTCATCCTCTCCTTTCCGAGCAGGTAATTGGCACGATTGAGGAAGATCGCCCAACATTCCTCATGGTCAAGTCCACGCAGAAGAGGAAGCATCATCCTGAACACCGTCCTCGGGGAAGATACCGGGGTCCTGTCCGTGACGACAGGCTCGAGCGCCGCCCTTCTCCCAAGCTCGAAAGCGGCAGCCACGGTCACGGCCTTGCTCAGGCCGATGCCCTTCACTTCGCACAGCTTCTCCGGCGTCATGGCGGCCACTCCGTTCAGCCGCCCGTCCGCACTCCGAAGCAGTGCCCGTGCGACCTCCACCACATTCATGGTTCCGGTCCCCGTACGCAGCAGAATCGCCAGCAGCTCAGCGTTGCTGAGCGTCCCGGCTCCCTTCTCCAGCATCCTCTCCCTCGGTCTGTCATCCAGACATAAATCCTTCATCCTCATGCAGCAAAGCTACGTCCGAAAGAAGAATCCGCCGTTGTCTTAGCATAAAACAACGGCGGATTTTTCTTTTTCTTATGATTACAGCTCTTTTCTTAGCCTTGCCTTCGGTATTCCGAGCTGGTCCCTGTACTTCGCTATGGTCCTTCTGGCCACCTTGTAGCCCTTCTCAGTCATCTTTTCTACCAGTTCGTCATCTGTAAGAGGCTTGCGCTTGTTCTCATTGTCCACACATTCCTGAAGAGCCTTCTTGAGCTCACGGGTAGACACTTCCTCTCCATCCTGGTTCTCGAGTCCTTCCGAGAAGAAATATTTGAGGGAGTAGATTCCGAAATGGGTCTCTATATATTTGCTGTTGACCACTCTCGATATCGTTGAAATGTCAAATCCTGTCTTCTCGGCGATATCCTTGAGCACCATAGGCTTCAGATTGGTCTCGTCTCCGTCCACGAAATAGTCATGCTGATAGTCGACTATTGCCTGCATGGTGCTGGAGAGGGTGTTATGTCTCTGCTTTATAGCCTCGACAAACCATTTTGCGGAATCGAGCTTCTTCTTCACGAAAGCAGCCGCCTCCTTCTTTTCCCTTTCCGACGAATTTGCGGCATCTATGAGTATATCCGCATATTTCCTGTTCACCTTCAGTTCAGGAACAGAGAAACGAGGCATGGACAGAAGCAGCTGACCGTCCTTGTATTCAAGTACAAAATCCGGAACTATCTGCTGGGCCTGATCCGTATACGAATCGTCCAGCTGACCTCCCGGTGAAGGATTGAGCTTGAGGATCTTGGACATGGCCGCCTTGAGCTCCTCCTCCGTCAGTCCCATACGGGTCATTATCTTCTGGAAATGCTTGTTCGTGAACTCGTTGAAATAGTTCTTGAGTATCTTGGTCGCGTTTTCGACTTCCGGGGTCTTCTTCATGAAACGGATCTGAAGAAGAAGACACTCACGCAGGTCGCGGGCTCCGACACCGGCAGGATCGAACTCCTGGACTATCTTCAGCATATCAAGCACCTCCTGCTCGTCTGTCTCGACATTGGCACGGAACGAAAGGTCGTCCACAATGCTGTCGATGCTTCTGCGCAGATAGCCGTCGTCATCAAGACTTCCGATGATGAAGGATGCCACAGCATACTGATGTTCGGTCAGATTGCGGTAGCCCAGCTGCTCCTGGAGGCTCTGGGTAAAGCTTTCCTTCACCGAGAACGTATTGTACTGAGGACGTTCTTCCTTGGAGTTGTAATTGTCGGACCTGAGGCGGTAGCTCGGAATCGAGTCGTCCTCCTTGTAGTCGGAAAGCGACACCTCCCTCGGAGCCTCGCCCTCATCCTCCTTCTCGCTCGGAAGATCCTCATCCAGCACAGGATTCTCCTCCAGTTCCTTACGTATCCTCTGCTCGAGCTCCTGTATCGGAAGCTCTATCAGCTTGATGGTCTGGATCTGAAGAGGAGACAGCTTCTGGGTCTGCTTCAGTTCTAAGCCTTGCTTCAACATAACACTACTGATTTCGTCTATAAAGTCACAGCCTTGGGCCTGAGCACCTTGACGGTGTCGACCACATATGCATTCTTCTTGTCCACCACAGGGAAAGAGATGTTTTCCTTGACAACAAATGCTCCGGGGAACTCGTGTCTGATCCTTTCAAGAAGCATGACAGCCTCCGACTTTGTCCTGAAGTCTCCTACCGTCACCTTGAAATAAGGGTTGGCATATGTGCGGTAAGCCACCACATCATGATAAAGACGTTCGAACTTCTTGAGAGTCTCTTCCGATTCCGCACGCGCAGTCTGCTTGTTGTCAAAGAATATCCTCACGCGGTAGCCGCCTATCGTCCTTTCGCCGTTGGTAGCGACCTGCCTGCGCACCGATGCCGCCACGGCAGCCGTCTGGTTCACATTGACCTTCGCCTTTCCCGGAACCGTCCTGGCATCCAGAAGATGGAAGACATCCTTTCCGGCGAGGGTCGTATCCACCGCATGTGCGGGCCTGTATACAACAGAATCAACAGCGACATAGCCTTCAGGCACGAATATCCTCTCCTGAGCGGAGACATGCTGCAAGGAAAGACATGCAGCGACAGAGACCATGATGAGGGTGATAAAATTATTTCTGTTCATTTCCAGTACTATCCAAAAGTTTCTTCAAAGGTATATCCTTTACATTTATAGGAGCAGCAACCCCGTTCTTGAGCCTTGCCTTGAGCGAGACATCTACCATACATTCATTGAGCCTGGCCGCATCCATGAGCATCATCAGATCCCGAAGAGTAGCCTCTTCTCCAAGGGTCACAAGACCTCTGAGGTGGTAGATTTCAGCCGATCTGGCCTGTACGATGAACGGGTCCATGGCCAGTCTACCAATAATCTTGCCAGAATATTTCAAAGTGCCCTGAATATCTTCCAGACCTATCTGGAAGGCAGGATTGTCAATGCCGACGGCCACATAGACGTTAAGGCCCTTGAAGCCCTGGGGAGAGACGGCTTCCAGCTCTACAGAAGTGACGCTTATGTCCTTTACCTTGCGGCAGCCGCTCACGGCAAAGGAAATCATCACAAGTATGACCATCAGCAGTTTATGGGTACGATTCTTCACTTTCATTCATTTTACATCTTCGCAAAGATAACGATATTCGTCGAAAAATCCTATCTTTGTATCCTTGTAGACAAACCGTGAATCAAGCATGCGTGACATCAGACCAATTACAGACCCTTCAAGACCGAAGGTATATATAGAGACATACGGCTGCCAGATGAATGTAAACGACAGCGAAGTGATCCTTTCGATTCTTCAGGATGCAGGTTATGCATTGACCGAAGACATCGAAGAGGCTAACGTCATCCTGGCCAACACCTGCTCGATCCGTGACAACGCCGAGCAGAGGATATGGGGCAGGATCGACCAGTTCAAGCTTCAGAAGCGCAAGAGAGACGATGTGGTCATCGGAATCGTAGGCTGCATGGCCGAGCGCCTCAAGGACAAGCTCCTCGAAAGCGTGGACCTTGTGGCGGGACCGGACTCCTTCAGGAGCCTACCGCAGCTGCTTCAGGCAGTCACGCCGTCATCGCCTCAGATCAACGTCCTGCTGTCACACGAAGAGACCTATGCGGACATATCTCCGGTCAGGCTGGACAGGAACGGAGTGTCGGCCTTCATATCGATAATGCGAGGATGCAACAACGTATGCTCATACTGCGTCGTGCCTTACACACGCGGAGCCGAAAGAAGTCGCGACCCGCACACGATCGTACGTGAAGCGGAAATCCTCTTTGAAAACGGCTATAAGGAAGTCACCCTGCTCGGACAGAACGTGGATTCCTATTATTGGAAAGACAAGGAAGATGCCGACAGGAACGTGAATTTCGCCCAGCTCCTCGAGATGGTGGCGAAGATCAGCCCTGAACTCAGGGTCAGATTCTCGACCTCGCATCCGAAGGACATCAGCAACGAGGTCATCTACACAATGGCGATGTACGAGAACATCTGCAAGCACATCCATCTTCCGGTACAGTCGGGAAGCAGCATCATGCTTGAGAAGATGAGGAGGAAGTACAACCGCGAATGGTATCTTGAAAGAGTTGCCAAGATCAGAAGCGTGATCCCGGACTGCGGCATCACCACTGACGTGATCGCGGGCTTCAGCGGGGAAACCGAACAGGACCACAAGGACACCCTTTCCCTCATGGAGCAGGTCGTGTTCGATTCAGCCTTCATGTTCGCTTATTCGGAACGTCCCGGAACGCTGGCGTCAAGAAAGTATCCTGACGACATACCGTACTCCCTCAAGACGGAAAGGCTCAATGAAATCATCGCCCTCCAGGGCCGCATGAGCCTCAAGAGCAATGAAAAGGAGATCGGAAAAGTCCTGAAGGTCCTGGTGGAAGGTCCGTCAAAGAAGAACCCGGACGAACTCTGCGGAAGGGCAAGCAGCAACAAGATGTGCGTATTCCCGAGCCGCGGCGAGAAGGCCGGCGACTACTGCATGGTCAAGGTCGTTTCAGCGACATCAGCGACCCTTCTGTGCCAGAGACTTGATTAGAAGGGCGTCATCTCACCCTTATCCTGCGTCCTATCTTCAATGTCGTTGTCGTACTGATGCCGTTAAGGCGGCACAGCGCGTTGATTGTCGTACCGTGATTGCGGGCGATCTTGCTCAAGGTGTCTCCTGAACGTATCACATAATACTTCATCGCAGCCTTTTCCGCATCTTCAGCCTTGTCCTCCTCGTCATTCTTCATCTCGTCTTCAAAATCCTGCTCATAGTTGCTGTAGATGTTGAAGTACTTCTTCTTGAGGACGAAAAGGCGGTGACGCAACTCGCCTGTCTTGAAGTCGATGAGCCACTGAGGGTCGAAGGCAAAGCCCTTGTACCTGGTCTCGAAATGGAGATGCGGACCGGTAGAACGGCCGGTAGAACCGCCGAGGCCTATCACGTCGCCTGCATTCACCCAATCCCCGACCTCCACAAATCTCTTGGAAAGGTGGGCGTAGAAAGTCTCAAGGCCGTTTTCATGCCTGATGACCACGAGATTGCCGAAGGCTCCCCAATACTTGGATATGCGGACCTTTCCCGTGAACGTGGCATATACCGGGTCTCCCGTCTTCAAAGGAAGGTCGACTCCCTGATGACGGCGTCCCCTGCGGACTCCGAACTTGCCTCTGTAATAAACTTCTCCCTGAAAAGGGCAGTGATACTGGTCGAGGCTGTCCACAAGCCATATCGACCAGGCATCCGGAAGGTCAGCCTGGGCTATGCCGTACGGATTGGTGCCGTCATGAGACCAATGTTCATCAAAGACACCTGTAACCTTCTGGTATTCAGGAGTCTTGTAATATTTCCACGTATTGTCACCGAAGAGGATCACCTTGATATGTTCATTGACGGTATCAAGGGTGTCAATAGGGTCGGTAGGTGAGGTCATCAGCGACGGGAGCGACTCGAGCGCCGGACGCGGTATTACAAGATGGGTCCTGACGGTATCTATCCTTACCGGATTTACCGCAGAAAGCTTGTCTGACGAAAGCACTGCAGACGTACAGACAAGCATGTATGTGAATATGTTTCTTATTGTTTTCCTTACCATTATCTTGCTCCAAACTGTTCTGTAAGAATCTTTCTTACCGTTGCTACCTTCTCATCCAGAAGCTCCTGTGAAGTTGCCTCACACAGGAAGCGGAGATAAGGTTCGGTATTTGACGGCCTGATGTTGAACCACCACTCGGGGAATTCCACACGATATCCGTCGAAATCCATGTATGCGGTAGACTTTTCCGAATTCATGAAATGGTCACGCACGGCATCCATTGCGCCCTTCTTGTCTTCGAGACGGAAGTTTATCTCTCCAGAGTTGCGGTATTTCTCGATCTTCGAGATGAGCTGGCTGAGGGTCACGCCCTCCTTCTTCATCCTGGCCACCACATTGAGAATGAGGATAGCTGCAAGAAGTCCGCTGTCCGAATAGAAGAAGTCGCGGAAATAGTAATGTCCCGCAAGCTCTCCACCATAGACTCCGTCGATCTCACGGAGCTTCAGGGCAGCATATGCACGACCGACGCACCATGTGTTCATGACACCTCCCATCGGCGCAAGATATTCTCCCACAGCCTTCGAGCTCCTGATGTCCTGATGGATGTAGCCCTTTTCTCCCCTTTCCTCAAGGAAATAATGGCCGAGGACGGCGATCATCAGGTCAGGAGAGATGAAGCGCGCGTTCTCATCCACGAACATCACGCGGTCCGCATCACCGTCGAAGATGACTCCGATGTCCGCTCCCGTTCTGCTGACGAGCTTCTTGAGATCCTCGACGTTCTTCTGAACGAGAGGATTAGGCTCATGGTTAGGGAAGCTTCCGTCCATCTCTTCATATATGTATGCAGGAGCGTCGCCGAATATGTCACGGACAAAGAGGGAGGCCATTCCGTTGGACACGTCCATAGCCACCTTCAGGCCGGACCAGTCCTCCTTGTATTTCAGAAGGAAGGCAAGATAGTCCGCCTTTATGTCCATAGGGTGTACCGTTCCCTTTACCGGTGCGGGTACACATTCCCTTCCGCTTACGATCCATTCCTGAATCTGTCCGAGGCCGGTGTCAAGTCCGACAGGAAGAGCATTCTCACGGGAAACCTTCATGCCGTTGTACTCGGCCGGGTTGTGCGAAGCGGTGATCTGCACGGACGCCTTGAACCCGTAGTTCGCAGTGCCGAAGTAGACCATCGGAGTGGTGCTGAGGCCTATATCGTACACATCAGCGCCGGCATCGGTGAGGCCCTTGAGCAGATATTCATGGATCTCCGGAGAAGAAACGCGCGCGTCCCTTCCCACGAGGACCTTGTCCGCCGAAAGAAGTTCAGGAATGAAATAGCCTACCTTGTAAGCTATGTCCTTATCGAAATCCACATTGTAGATTCCTCTGATGTCGTATGCGTGAAATGCTCCCATAATTACGTTTCTTTATTTCGACAAGTACGTATGCCGCCTTATCTCTTGGATTTGTAACGGGTCTGTACCGTTCCTTTCGATATGGCCTGCAGCTTGCGGGCTATCATCTTCCTTCTGATAGGCGAAACATTATCTACAAAAAGGTTGCCTTCCAGATGGGACAGCTCATGCTGGACCATGCGGCAGGCGAAACGGTCGAACTCCTCGACCACCTTCTCGAGCTTCTCGTTGTAGTACTCGACCTTTATCCTTGAAGGACGTGTCACTTCCGCATAGATGCCCGGCACGCTGAGACAGCCTTCCGAGAATTCGCATGTTTCCTCGCTTTCCTCAAGAACTACAGGATTGATCATCACCCTATGGAAATCCTTGAGGTAATCGTATGTATCCGTGAGTTCCCTTCCGTCGACGATGACGACGCGCTTGTTGATGCCCACCTGAGGGGCTGCAAGACCGCATCCGTCAGCGACCTGAAGTGTGTCACGCATGTCGGCGACAAGCTTCGCTATGCCGTCCTTGTCGTTGATGTCCATGTCGGTATTCTCTCTGCGGAGAACCTCCGATCCGTATAAATATATAGGTAGTATCATATTCTTCTATTTCTCCACTTACTCCGGCCGGCCGGAATTACGGTCACTTCATACGGTCCATATAGCTCTGAAGGATGATCGCCGCGCTTATCTTGTCGACAGACTCCTTCTTCATCCTGTCCTGCTTCTTCATGCCGCCGTCGATCATGGCGCGATGTGCCAGCACAGACGTGAAGCGCTCATCCTCCAAGGTCACAGGCGTGTCCGGAAAGGCTTTCGCAAGATGTTTCAGGAATATGTCTATATCCTTGGCCGCCTCCGACGGAGCACCGTTCATATTGATCGGATACCCGACCACAAACCGTACTACATTCTCATTTTCAGCATATTTTTTAAGATAATCTATTATCTTTGCAGAATGTACCGTATCAAGTGCAGACGCAAAGATTCCGAGCGGATCGCTTACCGCGACACCCACACGTTTCCTACCGTAATCTATGCCTACAATTCTGTCCATTTGGGTGCAAAGTTACTAATAAAACTGATTTATGTCAAATAGGACAAAAGAAAAGAGAAGCAAGAACTTCAGGCTTGCGATAGTGGACGACAAGACCCACAGACAGCTGCTGACACTGCATTTCACAAGAACGAGCTTCTTCGTTGCAACCGTCAGTTTCATCGTCGTCCTGACCGCCGCCATATTTTCGATAATAGCCTTCACTCCGGTCAGGACATTCATTCCGGGATACCCTGACGCGAGGTCGAAGAGAGCGGCGATCCAGAATGCGATCACCATAGATTCGCTTGAGAGCGTGATCTACAGATGGGAGCTCTATTCCGAGAATCTCAGAAGAGTGGTCGAGGGTGAGGAACCGATAAAGATCGACAGCATCATAAACGCAAACAGGAAAGCAGAGGAAGGCGATGTGGATGTCGCAGAGCTCCAGAGGCAGGATTCGCTGCTGCGCCAGCACGTGAAGGATGAGGAACAGTTCGGAGTGTCCGACGGAGTGCGCAGGGACCTCCCTATCGAAGGAATGCATTTCTTCACGCCTCTCAAGGGAGTCGTTTCCCAAGGCTACGATCCGGCCGTCCATCCTTATGTAGACATTACCGCACCTGCAGGCTCGGTGATCAAGGCGACGCTTGACGGTACGGTCATTTTCGCCGGATGGAGCGACGATTCTGGCCACACGATCCAGATACAGCACGACGGTGACATCGTCTCGATATACAAGCATAACGAGAAGCTTCTGAAGAAGGTAGGAGACAAGGTGACGGCAGGCGCACCGATAGCCCTTGTAGGCAACTCGGGAGAGCTTACCACCGGCGACCACCTCCACTTCGAGCTCTGGTACAAGGGCGAGACCGTGGATCCCGCACGATACATTAACTTTTAGGCAAGTCTGAAAGAATGGAAAAAAGAAGAATAGCCATACTCGGGTCAACAGGTTCGATCGGAAGGCAGGCTCTTGACGTCATCAGGCAGCACAGGGATCTGTTCGAGGTTGAGCTGCTCACAGCGAACAACAGCACGGACCTGCTCATACGGCAGGCGATCGAATTCGACGCCAATGCGGTTGTCATCTGCAACGAAGACAGATACGGCGAAGTGCGTGATGCCTTGGATCCGCATTTCATCAAGGTTTTTGCCGGCATGCAGTCTGTCTGCGACCTTGTGACAGGCGACAACATAGACATAGTACTCACTTCTATGGTAGGCTTCAGCGGGCTTTCATCGACCGTCGCCGCGGTAAAGGCAGGAAAGACCATAGCGCTCGCCAACAAGGAAACCCTCGTCGCGGCAGGCAAGATCGTGATGGACCTTGCAGCAAGACACGGCTCACGCATCCTTCCCGTCGACTCGGAGCACTCGGCGATATTCCAGTGCCTCATGGGCTCTGCGGGAGCTGACATCGAGAAGATACATCTGACCGCTTCAGGCGGTCCGTTCCGCACCTGGACGAAAGAGCAGATCGCCGCAGCGACACGCGAACAGGCCCTGAACCATCCGAACTGGAGCATGGGAAGCAAGATCACCATCGATTCAGCGACAATGATGAACAAGGGACTTGAGATCATCGAGGCCCGCTGGCTTTTCGGGACTCCGGGCGACAGGATCCAGGTCGTCATCCATCCTGAATCGATAATCCATTCCATGATAGAATATGCAGACGGCTCGGTGATAGCCCAGATGGGACATCCGGACATGCGGGAGGCCATCCAGTTTGCGTTCAGCTATCCGCACAGGCTTCCGCTTGACAACAGGAAGCTCAATTTTGCGAAACTCGGAAAGATGTCCTTCTTCGCCCCTGACCAGGAAAAGTTCCCCGCACTCGGCCTCGCTTACGAATCTTTGGAAAAGGGCGGAAACATGGCCTGCATAATGAATGCGGCAAACGAAGCGGCCGTCGCAGCCTTCCTTCAGGAAAGGATAGGATTCTACGACATTACGGATGTGGTGCATGAGACCATGGCTGGTGCGGATTTTGTAGCGGATCCGGACCTTGAGACCATATTCCGGACCAACGAAGAATCCCTCATCAGGGCGAACGGGCTGATCGACAGGATTGCCGGAAGAAAATCATTCTAAAAGAACGAAATGACAGTTATCATAAAAATCCTGCAGCTTCTGATAGCCATGGGGCTGCTCATATTTGTCCATGAGCTCGGACACTTCACCTTCTCGAAGATGTTCGGAATCAGGGTGGAGAAGTTCTTCCTGTTCTTCGACGCGCGCGGCATCAGGCTTTTCAGCACCAGAAGCGGATGGTTCACCAGGCTTTTCCCCAAGGCAAAGGAATGGGAGACCGAATACGGAATAGGCTGGCTTCCTCTCGGAGGATACTGCAAGATATCCGGAATGATAGACGAATCCATGGACACCGGCTATCTGAAGACAGAGCCGAAACCTTGGGAATTCAGGACTAAGCCGGCATGGCAGAGGCTTCTGGTGATGGCAGGCGGAGTCCTTTTCAATTTCATCTTCGCCATCCTTATGTATATTGTCCTCCTGGCCGGATGGGGCGAAAGCTACGTAAGGAACGAAGGCAGCAGCATATACGTCAACGAACTTGCCCATGACATGGGATTCCGCAACGGAGACCACATCATAAGCTTCGACGACTATATACCGGAGAATTTCTTCATGCTCCAGGCAGACATGGCAAGGAACACGGCCAGCAAGGCCACCGTACTGAGGAACGGCGACACGCTGGACATCTACATCGACCACAACCGTATCGGCGACGTGCTCAACACTCCGGGAATGTTCGACCTTGCACGTCCGTTCACAATAAATGGAATAGCGGAAAATTCGGTAAACATCGGTGCGGACCTCGTCGAAGGTGACCGCATCATCGCCATAAACGGCAATCATGTCGAATTCGTGCAGGACGCATGGCCCCTGATGGCGGAACTTGCAGGACAGAACGTCAGCACACAGGTGCTCAGAGGAGCCGACACCCTGAACATGGGGCTTCAGATAGACACTACCGGAATGATGGGCGTCTATCTCACCCAGCCGGAGATCGTGACCAAGGAATACAGCCTTCTGTCAGCCATTCCGGCCGGATTCGCCAAGACATTCTCTTCCATCGGAGGCTACATCAAGGACCTGAAGCTTGTCTTCACGCCGAGAACGGAAGCCTACAAGTCTGTCGGCAGCTTCATCGCAATCGGAGAGATAATGCCTCCGACATGGGACTGGTACAGCTTCATGAACATAGTGGCGATGCTTTCCATCATACTCGGAGTGATGAACCTTATACCGATTCCGGCCCTGGACGGCGGTCATATAGCCTTCACACTCTACGAGATGGTGACCGGAAGGAAGCCGAGCGACACCTTCCTTGCGATAATGCAGATAATAGGAATGATTCTGATCTTCGGACTCATGTTCCTTGCATTCGGCAACGACATCGCAAGACTGTTAAGATAACACATTAAACTCATCAGATATGAAAAGGATCTTAAAGTATGTTGCATTGATACTGGCTGCGGCAGCAGTCCTCACATCATGCAGCGAGGAGAAAAGGAGAAAGGCCCTCCTTCCTAACATCAGCGGCAAAGCCGGCGAGGTCATAGTCGTCATAGACAAGACAGACTGGGAAGGCGCAGTGGGAACGGCCCTCAGGGATTCGCTGGCATGCGACTGCCCGTACCTGCCGCAGAGAGAGCCGCTCTACAACCTTGTGAATGTCGCTCCTGGCGGATTCAACAACATGTTCCAGATACACAGGAACATCATAATCATGAACATCAGCAGCAGCGTGACAGAGCCGGGAGTGGTATACCGCAAGGACGTATGGGCCGCACCGCAGACCGTCATCAGCATCAATGCCGCCAACCCTGAAGCCGCAGTGGAGATCATCAGGGAGAACAGCCGCAACATCGTCGAGACCCTCGAGCAGGCCGAGAGGGACAGGATCATTTCGAACGCAAAGAGATACGAGGAACTCAAGCTTGCCCCTGTGGTGACTTCAATGGTAGGAGGATCGCCTCATTTCCCTTCAGGCTACCAGCTCAAGAAGAAGACAGACGACTTCATCTGGATTACATACGACATTCAGTACGTGACCCAGGGAATCCTTATATATAAGTATCCGGTTGTGGAGGGAGAACAGATGCTCAGCCTTGACAGCATACTCGAGAACAGCAACGAGATGCTCAAGAACAACGTTCCAGGCATGTTCGAGAACACTTACATGACCACAAGCACATTTGCGAGACCATCCATAGAGTACAAGAGGTACAAAGGACTTGATTTCGCCGAGGTAAGAGGATTCTGGGAAGTTTACAACGATTTCATGGGAGGTCCATTCGTTTCACACGCATTCTACAGCCAGGACGGACAGAGCGTGATCGTGCTTCAGGCATTCGTATATGCACCGAAATACGACAAGAGACAGTATCTCAGACAGGTGGAGTCGGTGATTTACTCATTCGAATGGGCAAAGAATGAAGATAAGGAATAAAAGATTGCAAAATATTTTGTCAGTTTAAAAACTTTTCTTACCTTTGCACTCCCATTTGTAAAAAATGGTCAGTTTGGTCGGTTCGTCTATCGGTTAGGACTCAAGATTTTCATTCTTGCAAGAGGGGTTCGATTCCCCTACCGACTACAAGAAATATAAAAAATAAGAATAATGGCAAACCACGCTTCAGCAGACAAGCGCTATCGCCAGAGCGAGAGGCGCAGATTGCATAATAAGTATTATGCAAAGACAACAAGAAACGCAATCCGTGCGATTCGTAACACAACCGACAAGGCAGCAGCCGAGGCTAACGCACCTAAGGTTTATGCAATGATCGACAAGCTTGCAAAGATCGGTGTCATCCACAAGAACAAGGCTGCAAACCTCAAGAGCGGTATCGCAGTTTATATCAATAAACTTTCATAAAGGAAAGGTCCCTTTTAAGGGTTTTCTTATAGCTGGAAAGTGGTGGTCTTCGGACTGCCACTTTTTCTTTGTGATATGGCCCTTAAAATGGCTTACACAGGAAAGCGGCAGGTTCCTTCACAGGGACCCGCCGCTTGTCAATATTTATGTAAATAACCAGAAGGTTCGATTAGAATGAATATCCTAATGAGACGCATAGTGAATTGGCCGCAGCAGAGCCTTTTTCTGCTATAAGATAGGCCAGATCAAGATCTAAACCAAATAAATGCAGGCCAAGTCCTATAGAAGCGAACGAAGGAAGCACAGACATTGCACCAAGATGATATCCGGCTCTCAAACTGATCATATCGTTATACATATATGAAGCGCCTGCAGAAAGAGCAAAATCATTATGGAAATAACAATCACCTTGCACGGACACATTCACGACATTACGTTCACCAATAATACTTTTGTAACCGACACTTAATTGAGCGGAAGCTGGCAAACTGAAGCTCTTTCCGGAAACAGACTTCACCTTGGTCCCTAAATCCATTACACCGGCATGGCCATAAAGAGACATTGATGAAGAGAGCGGTATATCAGCAAAAAAAATCACATCAGACGCAAATGCTCCATATCTAGCCTGCGGTGCAAGAGCTTCTCGATAATATTTAAGCTTGATGCCTGCACCAAACATATCGGCAAAATGGTAATGCGCACCCACTCCCAACCTTACCTGAGAAGGTTTATAGGTTCCTGTGGCTAAACCGCTCGAATTGAACATCTCATATTCTTCACACATTCCATATGCTCCATCCAAAGTAAACCGTATCTTGGATTGCAAGTTGTAACCAGCCCTGAGAGTCATATAGGAAACCGGAGAAAAAGAAGGAGAAAACATCATATATCCCGCTTCTATGTCCATAACGTCATCCATTGATGCATTAAAGGATCGTACGCCACCCATGGCGAGTTCAACAGGATTTGTCGGAAGGGACGCATATGTCATTGCCACCTTTCCGGATTGAGCGCCGGTCACATAAGACATAGTGAGCATAACGGCAGTTGCAAGGAACAATCTCATCGACATGTGCATAACCTTTATATCTTAGTAATTACCCTTTCAAAATCATTACCGGCAAACGAAACCTTCACCTTATATTTTCCTGGTGCATAATCTGTCATATCAACAACCGCCGGTTCAAACGCACTTACAGTCAAGCTGCTTGCCTCATATATCTTATTACCAGAGAGCGACCATATTACTATATCCGTAGCCTGCGGCTCTCCAGTCCTTATATTCAAGACAGTTTCAACCGGATGAGGATAAAGCTCAAGAAGAGAAGTCGGATTCTTTACTGCAACTTTAACATCAACGGAAACTGAAGAATTCTTTGCATCGACCGCAGACACCGTAAACGACGTAGAGCCAAATCCGGCGATATCGATATTCAGAATATTGCCATCAAGTGAGGTCTTGGCAACCATTTTATTGCCTCCAACCACTTTATAGGTGAGAGGTTCTTCATCCTGATCATAGAAATATTCGTCCAGGCAGAACTGGAAACTTTCACCGGCTTTCCAACAGAGGATATGATCAATATCCTTAATTATCTCAGGAGCGAAATTTGGCAAGATTTCATACTTCAATTTATAGGAAGAAGCAGCATTTTCGACATCAACAGCAGAAATTTCACCCTCATAGATGCCCGGTTTCGCTATAGATGCAGTAATGTTAAGTTTCCAGACATCACCTTCTTTCTTTAACGATGCTCCTGAAAGATTCTTACTTATGCTGACCATCAGCTCACCTCCCTCCGGATCATAGATATTGAATGACATGCTGAACGACTCCCTGGATTTGAGAACAATTTCTTCTATGTCCATTAACGGCTCTATGGCCGGAGGATTATTGGCCCCTGTAGTTATTTTCTTAACTTCTGACCAAGTTGAATGATTATCTGCATAATCTCGAGCTGAAATGCAGACATAATAATCTTTTTCATAAGCAAGATTCTTTATGTCCATATTCATCATCTCTCCAACTGGAATGAGGCCTGTCCTGAACTTATGCACAGAAACATCTTCCGGTAGAGAATCAATGTCAATTTCATTTAAAAGTGATGGATCAGATGTGATAAGCACAACATATTCATACGGCTTCTTATCATCCTCGTCTTCCGTAACCTCCAGGCTGACAGTCACTTTATTTCCGACTGCATTCAGATCAAAATCAGTTACCATCTCCGGAGCTATGGTTCCCCCGTAAGCCATTGAACCCAAAGCATCAACAAGAGGGCCTATTTTAGCTGACATCGGCAGAATATCCCGTCTGGCACCCCCAAGCAGCCTTTCCTTGAGCATTTCATTTGTAAATCCTGCCCCACCATAATATGATACGATCAAAGCGGCCACCCCACTTACGTGCGGGCATGCCATAGAGGTACCTTGCATCTCGCCATAACTATTATCAGGCAAAGTGCTCAAGACCTGGCCAGATGAAACCTTTGCAGTACCTCCTGGAGCAGCTATATCCACCCAATCACCATAATTTGAATAATACGCTCTACTATAATCAGGGCCTATGGCTCCTACTGAAATAACGGGTTCGTATGCACCTATAGGATTACTGTCCCACGAATCATTTCCTGCAGCAAATATGACAACTCCGCCTTTCATCGGACTATCCGGAAGCTGAGCTCCACTATCATCGCATCCAGCATACTTGATAAAGTAATCTATTGCTGCCTTGAGCTCAGATGAAATCACTGCCTGACGAGATTCCTCCGAGCTTCCGAATACATATCCCCAACTGTTGTTTGCAATTACAGCACCATTGTCTGCTGCCCATATCAAAGCCTCTGGAGCTCCAAAAGGATTATTTCCAGCAAAAATCTGGCAGCTTAGAATACCAACACCATCTATGCCGGATTCCGCATCACCTCCAGCTATTCCGGCAACTCCGACACCATTATTATTGACGGCAGAAATCGTACCTGCCACATGCGTTCCATGATCATCAGGGGTAACTTTTCCACCTGTTCCGAAATTCTTGCCACCAGCATAATTACCTGCAAGATCTTCGTGTTCAGGATCCACGCCACCATCCAACACTGCAACGATTACAGAACGGTTGCCGGTTGTGTAATTATCCCATACAGGGAGTACGTTGATATCAGCACCTGCAACAAATTCTGATGACAAGCTACCGTCATTATAATAATGCCATTGCTTGTTGAGTTTAGGATCATTGAAGATTGAACAGCGGACAATCCTTCTTTCAGGAGAGATGATTTCAGCCCCTGGCAAATGAGGGAGATCCGAATAAGACCGTGTTGCAGTCTGATTCCTATCATAGGTAATCTTATACCAGCGATGCAGACCTTCACGACGTTTCCTTCCATCAAATCTGCCTGTATCCGGAAATAGTCTGCGATAAGAAGTCACACCATTCACCTTCAAAATGGAATCAACCTCAGAAGACATGGAATCAGGTCGGTTTTCAGACAAGGATAGTTCTAATTCTTTAGCCATCTTTTCCGAAAAAAGCACATTGACTGTTCCTTCCACAAAACAATTTTCCTTATCGTGCAACACAATATTTTCCGTAATATTATTCCCCACATTCTCCTCGCATGAAACCAGAAGACAGATGAGTAAGGCTACAATAATGTATGTTTTTCTATACATCTTCAAAGGTGTTTTTATAGTTAGGGCGTACTACGGGCTACTTCCCGCAATACGCCCCAAGTAATTCAAATATTAAAGCCAAGACTCGAGGTCAGGACCTCCTGGCAATGAAAGTGCCACAAGGTACTTTGTGCCAAAGCCACCAAGTCCGTCAATATACCAATAAGGGTAGAAAGCAACAACCTTTTCCTCAACAAACATACTCTTTGCATTATCTGCTGCAAGAGAACCGTTAAGACTTGAAGGATAGTAAGCCTTGATATCAGTACCATCACCATCATAGAGGATACCAGGACACCACCAGCCATCCCATGCAACATGAGTACCATCTTCAAGAACCCAGAATTCTACTGAAGAGTTCTTGCTTCCACCAAGTGATGAAGCACCCCATGCGGCTGCAAGCTGGTCAGTATTGGCATACGGTCCGATAACACGATAGCGATCGAAACCATCAGCCTTTAAAACTTCTACAGGCTGGATACCATAGCTTGTTTCAGACATAAGTGCCAACTTGTCAAACCACTGACCTTCACCAAGAGAAACCCATGTATAAGCTTTTCCGAGAGTAAAGGCTGTTGACATTATAACCTTATCCTTATTTACCTCCTCATCTGCAGCTATGGCAACAGTACCCTTATAAGAAGTACCGACCTCCATTTCTGATACATTAAGGACACATGCTGTCTCGTACTCGTTTGCAGCAAATGATACAGAGGTATTATAAACCACACTTCCGTTTTCGAGAGTCTCACCTTGTGTAGCTGTACCTGATACTGTAATACCTACAGGAAGGGTAGCTACGACCTTGACAGTGAGAGCATCTGCCGCATTGGACCTTACAACAGGAATAGACACAGTCTCAAGCGACGCATCAAGTTCAGTCTCGGTAAATACTGTCTGAAGCATAGATGGCTCGCTGCCCTTGCAGGTGTAGATATCGCTTACCTGATCAAGATTACAAGCTACAGCAAGAAGACCTGCTGCCGCTACAAGAAATATCTTAAATATCTTGTTCATATTAATATCAATTTTAAATGTTGGACAATGTATTACTCCTCAACCTTAAGAGCAAGAGCTGGATCGTCTCCCTGACCGTCTCCCTCAACACTGCCAACAGGGTTCTGAAGGATGTAAGGATTTGCATCAATCTCAGCCTGCGGGATAGTGAGAACCCAGTCAAATGACTCAGGATCATTGAGTTTGAGAGTAGGAAGGAATGCATTTGCAGGATGTCCCATCTCTTCGGTACGAACAAAACCCTGACGGAGACGCTTGATATCATAGATACGTCCGAATTCGCCCCAAAGCTCAATACGACGCTGGAGAATGATTTCCTCGAGAAGTGAACCGGTCTCATCAGTTGTAAGAGCGCCGAGAGCTGTTCCGGTTTTGTTTGAACAATCATAAGGAATATCTCCACTCACGCGATAGCTCATGAACTCATTGAGGATTCCCTGTGCCTCAGTATCTTTATTAAGACGACATGCCGCCTCGGCCATTGTAAGATACATTTCAGGAACTCTCATGAAGATATGGTCTGCTCCAGTGTAGGTGTTAGATGGGTCAGCAAACAAGAATTTATACTGCTGGTATCCCACTTTCACAATACCGTTCTTGTCCAGATCCTCATAGTTCCACCATTTCTTACGTGCATCACCTGCATGAATTCTCTTATAAAGCCACTCGCTGCAACACTTTCTCGCTGTGCTTCCGTATCCTCCGAAAGCAATGTCCATATGAGCAAGGAACTGCGGGTTGGTAGTACCCTGGTCAGTAATGATTTCCGCGCCCCAAAGAACATCAGCCGCATCAGAATCATTATAACCGCTAAGGATATCAGTTGTCAGCTTCTTGCTTCCTCCGATTGCATTTGATGCAGCATCATATGCTGCCTGCCAGTCACCCATATAGAGGGCAACACGTGCCTTGATACCATTTGCGACATAGTAGTCCACATGAGAGCTATGCTTCTTAGCTTTTCCCTCGAGAAGAGTGATTGCCTGGTCAATATCCTTGACAACCTGCTCGTAAACAGCTCTGTTGGTTGATCTTGGCTGACCGGTTGTCTTTGACGTAGTAGGCTCAAGAAGAATAGGAACAGAAAGCCTGTCTTCATGACCGATATAGCTTCGTGCAAATGTCATAGCAAGATAATGATATGCATATGCTCTGAATGCGTAAGCGTTACCGATGATATAATCGATATCAGCCTGATCACCAGTCATAGTCTCAGCTGCAGCAATGATGTAGTTCACCTGACAGATGAGAGTATAATAATAGTTCCAACAGTCGTACGAACGCCATGCACCACTTGTATATGCATCCTTTACATCGTAAAGATAGTCATACCAGAACCAGCCTGAACCAGAACCAGCCATAACCATATCTTCTCCCATAAGGTCACCCATGAGAGCATATCCCTGAGGGCCAAAGCACTGGTGAGCATTACCTGTTACGGTCACTCCCCACTGCCAAAACCACCTGATAGCACCATTGAGAGCCATATAGCCACCTTCGGTATCGTTAAGGAGAGTCGATCCAGCAACCGCATCTGTAGGAGCGGTGTCGAGAGTGCCTTCCTTACAAGATGTCGCCATTGTAAGGACAGCAGCCATAAGTACTATATATATCTTTTTCATTATTCTGTCTCCTATGATTAAAAGTTGATGTCAATACCAGCTGACACTACTCTTGTCGGAGTATATGTATAGCCTGTACCGCCTGAGAAGTTATACTGAACGTTGAGACCATTAAGATGATTGAACATAGCAACGTTATCAGCATTTACGAAAATTCTGAGAGATTTGATCTTAGCAGCCTTTGTCCATTTTGTAGGGAGAGTATATCCGAGCTGAATAGACTTGATTGCAAAGTATGAAGCGTCAATGAGGTTCTTGTCTGTACCGAGACGTCCTGAGTTCACCATTACGGCAGGAACGTCTGTCACATCACCTGGTTTCTGCCAACGACGGAGAACATTCTTGCTCCAAGTGTCACCAGTATACATGACCTCCATCAGACCGGCATAAAGACTGTCATAAGTCTTGCCACCCAATGCAAATGTTGTAAGGAAAGAAAAGTCAACCGGGCCGAAACGGAAGTCTGAACCGAATGAACCCTGAAGCTTAGGCTCGCGGCTTCCCTCGTAGTAACGAGACTCATTTGCCTTTGTCTTGTTGGATGTAACATAGTCTGATCCTTCAATCTTCTCACCAGTAGTCTCATCTTTTTCATATGCCCAATAGAGCTGAGCACCTGTTGCAGGGTCAACACCCGCATTTCTAGGAAGGAGATATGAATAGATAGGTTTTCCTACCTCAATCACCTGATAGCCACTTGTTATCTTATCATCCTTTGTAAGAGCGAGCACCTTGTTCCAGTTTCTGTAAAGCATCAAAGTTGAAGATGCTCCAAAATTCTGTCTGTTTGACCAATTGAAACGGAAGGTAGCCTCAAATCCCTGATTCTGCATCGATCCAATATTAGCATTGTAACCATTGAAACCGGTAGACATAGGAAGAGGGTAAGAAAGAAGCATATCAGTTGTCGTTGAGTGATAATACTCAGCAGAAAGTGCGAGGAAACGATTGAAGAGAGTAGCCTCAACACCTGCATTCCAAGTATTCTTCTTTTCCCAAGAAACCTCAGTATTCTCGAGTTTGCTTACGATTGCTCCTGGATTGTTTGCATTCGGCCAAGTAAGATCATAGAATGACTGCCATGCATAATATGAAGTAAGAGCATCATTACCAAGCTGTCCATAAGAAAGACGGAGTGTCATATTATCCACCCAATCAACACTCTTCATGAACTGCTCCTCAGAGAGTCTCCAAGATGCACCGAGTGACCAGAACTGTCCCCAACGATAATCCTTATGGAAACGAGACGATCCGTCAGTACGCCAAGTACCTTCGAAATAATACTTGTCAGCAAAGTCGTAAGATAAACGTCCGAAGTATGATTCGATACGATAGTCCTCCCTATACGAACTGTTGCCTGTAACATTTGTTGTCGGGTCGAGCTCGTCAATTCCAGGATAAACACCTGTTCTGTCTGCTGCAAGATAGCGATACTCGTAGTTATAGTACTCGTGACCCGCCTGAGCAAGAACATGATGCTTCTCTGCAAAAGTCCTGTCATACTTGAGGATCTCATTGATTGTGTAAGACATTGTACGTCCGTTAGCCTTAGCTACAGAGCCACCTGTCTGAGCACCATCACCATGATATGGGTTATTGTATTCTGAAGAAGAAGCATTGTTGATGTCAAGACCCGCATTGATTGAGAACTCAAGGCCCTTGAAAACGCCCATGATAGGATCATCACCACCGAGAACGAGAGTTGCACGTGAACTGGTATTGTCTCTCCAGACACCGTACTTATTATCATAAAGGTCAGCAATATTGTTGAAGCGGGCAGCTTTGGGACGTCCTGCTTCACCGTAGTCATAAAGAGCCTTTCCGTTAGCATCCACAACAGTCTTACCGTTCTCATCCTTGAGATATACCGGATAGATAGGAGCCATGAACTGAGCTGTATACCAAGCATTGCTTGTATAGCTTCCGGAAGCGATGGTCTGTGCGTTAGACTTGGTATATCCATATGAAGTAGTTACACCTGCCTTCATCCAGTTCGTAATCTCCTGATCAACGCTTGCACGGAATGTATAACGCTTGAAGTTGGTAGTTATCAGAATACCCTTATCATCGAGATAACCGAATGACAAAGCGTACTTTGTTCTGTCATTACCACCATTCACACCAAACTGATATTCCTGACGGAGAGCCTTTGCATTTGTCATCTCGTCAAGCCAGCTTTCGTCATATGATGCAACTGCATCAGCACGTACCTTGCCTGTGGCAGGGTCAATAACGGTATCCCATGTATAATTCTTGAACGGATTGTACTGTTCACCACCGAGTGACGAACCAAGAGCCGCCATAGCAGCCTCTGACGCGTGATCCATTGTGTATCCGTTGTTGAACATATAACCGTTGCGAAGAGCCTCATATGTAAGTTCAACGAACTCTCTCTGATTAACTGTGTCATATGGCTTGTATGCTCTTGACGAGAGACCCCAAGTAGCCTTGAGATTCACGTTCACAAAGCCCGCCTGTCCTCTCTTTGTCTGAATCATAACGACACCATTCGCACCGCGTGAACCGTAAAGAGCTGCAGCAGACGCATCCTTGAGCACTGTGAGAGACTCAATGTCATTAGGGTTGATTGCAGAAATGCTTCCGTCATAAGGAACGCCGTCTACTACATAAAGAGGCGATGATGAAGCGTTAATCGAACCGTAACCGCGGATCTGGATGCTAGCACCTTCACCAGGCTGTCCTGAACCAGAGCTTGTAGTCACACCTGGTACGAGACCATCAAGGGCCTTTGTCACATTGGAAACAGTTCTCTTTTCAAGAGACTCACTCTTCACAGAAGTTGCAGAACCTGTGAAAGAAGATTTCTTGGCAGTTCCGTAGGCAACCATCACAACTTCGTCAAGCTGTTCTGAAATCAGAACAACATTGTGCGACAGCTTTCCATTGACTGCTACCTGCATTGTCTGATAGCCAACGCAAGAGAATACGAGGATTCCGTCCTGCGGTGCAGTAATAGAATAATTACCTTCTGCATCAGTACTGGTACCTGTCATAGTGCCTTTAACGTGAACCGCCGCAAATGGGACTGGTTCTCCATTGTTGGAGTCAGTCACAACTCCGGTCACAGTCAGATTCTGGGCAAAAACCACAGAACTCATCAGCACTGCTAACGTAGCGAGAAATAGTTTAATTTTTCTCATAGTTGTGTTTTTTAGAAGTTAAACATAAATATTGATACTTTTGTGTACACTACACTAAAAACTCAATGCACTAATAATCGGGCGTATTTTTGTGCGCCTAAATTATTAACTATCAAAAACTTTTATTTTATGTCAACGTACGCTTACATAAGGGTCAGCACTGAAATGCAGTGCTATGCAAGCCAGGAACATGAGATCCGGCGGTATTGCAAGAGCCATCGGATTGTAATTGACGAATGGGTCTCGGAGTCAATTTCGGGAACCATCGATGTGGAGAAAAGAATATTGGGAAAGACGATAGAGCATATGGAAAAAGGTGACCTTCTGGTCTGTACGGAGCTGTCACGACTCGGACGTAACATGCTGATGATCATGGGTGTTCTGGACCATTGCTCGAAGAAAGGGGTTTCAATACAGACGATAAAGGATAACTTCATGCTTTCAGACAGCATAAACTCTAAGATCATAGCCTTTGCGTTCGCGCTTGCTGCCGAAATAGAAAGAAATCTCATTTCACAAAGGACAAAGGAAGCCCTGGCAGTCAAGAAGATGGAAGGTGTAAAGCTCGGAAGACCTCCGGGAAGTTCCAGACAGAAACTTACATTTTATAAGGAATATCCCAACATACACCGCATGATGGAAGAGGGGAAACCTATGTGCCAGATAGCCCATAAATATGGGTTTCACCGCAATACATTGAGGCGATATCTGGTGGAATTTGAAAAAATGAAAGAAAATATGAAGTTTTAATAAAATTATAGATTCTAAGGCGAGGTGCGGTAACGACTGTCAATTCGTAAGCCAATACCCCATAAATGCCTTACATATCAAATGCTAATTGTTACAAGAATGTTAACAAATGCTATAATTCACTGATTTGGCGATGTTTGGATTTTTAAAAAATAGTAATCAACTTTGTAGGAAATGGCGCAACAAAAAACGCCCCTTTGTAAGGTCAGTCTATCCAGTGTAGTGTATAGCTGAATCAGTATTTATGTTTAACTAATAAAAAGTCAGAATCTATGAAAAAAAGAATGATGCTGCTTTTTGCCTCTTTGTTGCTGTGCGCAGGTTCGCTTCTCGCACAGACTACAAGTGTATCCGGTGTTGTGACCTCTGAGGTGGACGGTCAGCCGGTTATCGGCGCGTATGTCACAGTCAAAAGTGTGACAGACGGAGGCACAATTACCGACCTTGACGGTAAGTTCGAAATGAACATACCCGCTGACGCAAAGGTCCTGGTATTCTCATGTCTCGGTATGGAGACCGTGGAGGTAGCCGTAAGGCCATACCTCGAGGTGACCATGAGGCCGGACTCTGAGATGCTCGAAGGAGTCGTTGTCACAGGTATGCAAAAAATGGACAAACGTCTCTTTACGGGATCGACAGCCAAGGTAGAAGGTGACAAAGCCAGAATGGACGGTGTGGCCGAAGTGAGCCGCGCCCTCGAAGGAAGAGCATCCGGTGTGTCGGTACAGAACGTATCGGGTTCATTCGGTACAGCTCCAAAGATCCGCGTCCGCGGTGCTACTTCTATCTACGGTAGCTCGAAGCCGCTTTGGGTCGTGGACGGCGTAATCATGGAAGATGTGGTCGAGGTTGACGCAGACCAGCTTTCATCAGGAGACGCTACAACCCTCATCAGTTCAGCGATTGCAGGTCTCAACGCAGACGACATCGAGAGCTTCCAGATCCTCAAGGACGGATCTGCAACCTCTATTTATGGTGCTCGCGCGATGGCCGGTGTGATCGTCGTTACTACAAAGAAGGGTTCAGCAGGCCGCAGCCGTATCAGCTACACCGGCGAGTTCACCACACGTCTCGTTCCTTCATACAGGAACTTCAACATCATGAACTCACAGGAGCAGATGAGCATCTACAAGGAGCTCGAGCAGAAGGGATGGCTCAACTATTCGGCTGTTCCTAACAACAGCGACAGCGGTATCTACGGTGAGATGTACAACCAGATCACAGCAGGAACACTCGCAAACACTGAGGCTGCACGCAACGCATTCCTCCGTCAGGCAGAGTACCGCAACACTGACTGGTTCGACCTCCTCTTCAGCAATGCACTCCAGCACAACCACTCGATAAGCATGTCGTCAGGTAACGACAAGTCACAGTACTATGCTTCAATCAGTGCAATGGTGGATCCGGGTTGGGCAAAGCAGAGCAACGTGAACCGTTACACTGCAAACTTCAACGCAAACTACAATATCTTCAAGAAGCTCTCCTTCAACATGATATCAAGTGCTTCATACCGTAAGCAGAGAGCTCCGGGAACACTTTCATCAGACGTTGACGTTGTGAGCGGTGAGGTTAAGCGTGACTTCGACATCAACCCTTATTCATATGCCCTCAACACATCAAGGGTATTGGATCCTACAGCTTTCTACAAGAGAAACTATGCAGACTTCAACATCCTCCACGAACTTGACAACAACTACATGGACTTCGACGTTGTCGACCTCAAGTTCCAGGGTGAATTCAAGCTCAAGCCTGTAACAGGCCTTGAGATCTCGGCTCTCGGTGCAGTGAAGTATTCATCTTCTGCACAGCAGCACTCGATCACGGACTACTCTAACCAGGCTATGGCATACAGGGCAATGCCTACCACTACTATCCGTGACAACAACCCGTTCCTCTACACAGACCCTGACAACCCTTATGCAGTTCCTATCACAGTCCTTCCTGACGGAGGTATCTATGAAAGGACAGACTTCAAGATGCTCTCGTACGACTTCCGTGCTACAGCACAGTACAACAAGGAGTTCACAGGCGGTCACATCATGAACCTCTTCGGCGGTATGGAAATCAACCAGGTTGAGCGTGAGCAGACTTGGTTCCGCGGCTGGGGCATGCAGTACTCAATGGGTGAGATCGCACGCTACGCATACGAAGTGTTCAAGAAGGGTGCTGAGGAGAACACACAGTACTACTCTATGGCCCACTCACTCATGAGAAGCGTCGCATTCTTCGCAAACGGTACTTATTCATACAAAGGACGCTACACAGTCAACGGAACAATCCGTTATGAAGGTACCAACAAGCTCGGTAAGACAACTTCAGCACGCTGGCTCCCTACATGGAACGTATCAGGTGCGTGGAACGTACACGAGGAAGAGTGGATGAAGGGCGCATGGCCTTATCTCTCATTCCTCTCGCTCAAGGCATCTTACTCACTTACAGCAGACCGCGGTCCTGCAAGCGTGACAAACTCACGAGTTGTGATCAACGCAACCAACCCATGGCGTCCTAACGCCGGTGACGGTGAATCTGCACTCTACGTTTCTGACCTTGAGAACGCAGCCCTCACTTACGAGAAGAAGCACGAGCTCAACATCGGTGGTGCAATCGGATTCTTCGACAACAGGATCAACGTTGAAGTTGACTGGTACAAGCGTAACAACTATGACCTCATCGGTCCTGTTACGACCCAGGGTATCGGCGGTCAGGTCACAAAGTTCGGTAACGTAGCATCAATGAGTTCATCAGGAATCGAGCTCACCTTGTCTACAAGGAACATCGACACCAAGAACTTCAAGTGGACAACCGACTTCATCTACTCACACGCTACAAACAAGGTTACATCCCTTGAAAACCAGCAGAGAGTGATCGACCTCGTTGCAGGTACAGGTTTCGCACTCGAAGGATATCCGGTACGTTCGGTATTCTCTATTCCATTCAAGGGTCTTAACGAGCAGGGTCTCCCTACATTCCTTGACCAGAACGGAAACGTGACAACAACAGGCATCTACTTCCAGGAGCGTGACAACATCGACTTCCTCGAGTATTCGGGAACAGCTGACCCTACAGACTTCGGTTCATTCGGAAACACATTCCAGTGGAAGGGCTTCAAGCTCAACGTATTCTTCACTTACTCATTCGGTAACGTAGTACGTATGGATCCTGTATTCTCAAAGAGCTACAGCGACCTCGACGCAATGCCTAAGGAATTCATCAACAGATGGGTAGTTCCTGGAGACGAGAAGGTGACAGACATTCCTGTAATCTCATCAAGGATGCAGAACTACAACGACGGAAACCTTGCATACGCTTACAATGCTTACAACTACTCTTCAGCACGTATCGCAAAGGGTGACTTCATCCGCCTCAAGGAGGTTTCACTCAGCTACGACTTCCCTAAGAAGTGGGTCAAGGCTATGAAGATGAACTCTCTCTCACTCAAGGTGCAGGGAACCAACCTCGCCCTTCTGTATGCTGACAAGAAGCTCAACGGCCAGGACCCTGAGTTCTTCAACACAGGTGGTGTGGCAACTCCGCTTCCTAAGCAGTTCACAGTTACTTTGAGACTTGGTCTGTAAATCTTTAAAATCAGAGAATTATGAAAATGAAAAATATATTGCTTTCAGCACTCGCACTGACGTTTGCGCTGACATCATGCAACGAATGGCTCGATGTCATGCCGGACAACCGTGCAGAGGTTGACACCGCAGAGAAGGTGGAGAAGCTCCTCGTGAGTGCATATCCTGAAAATGCATATATCATGATGGCTGAGGTTTCATCCGACAATGTGGATGATTTCGGAGAAGATTCACCTTACGTGAACAGGCTCTATACTCAGATCTATCAGTGGGACGAGGTTACAGAGACCGACAACGAGGACCCTAAGCAGGTGTGGAGCGCTCTTTACGGAGCCATCACCAATGCAAACCAGGCACTCGCTGCAATCGAGGAAATGGGCGCTGACACTCCTGAGCTTCAGGCATCAAAGGGTGAGGCTCTCCTTTGCAGGGCTTACCACCACTTCATGCTCGCAAGCATCTTCTGCAAGGCATACAACCCGGCGACAGCCGCTACTGACCTCGGTATTCCATACATGGACGCTCCTGAGACTGAGCTCAACCCTAAGTATGAGCGCGGAACAGTAGCAGAAGTATTCGAGAAGATCGAGAAGGACCTCAAGGAAGGACTTCCGCTTGTAAACGATGCAGGATACAGCGTACCTAAGTACCACTTCAACCAGAAGGCTGCCTACACATTCGCATCACGCTTCTACCTCAACTACGGTAAGTGGGACGAGTGTATCGAGTGGGCGTCAAAGGCTCTCGGAACAGCTCCAAAGGAAGTTCTCAGGGATTATGAGACACTCAAATCACTTCCTAAGGATCTTGCCGTCGTAGGCCCTCAGTACAACAGCACAAACGCGAAGAACAACTTCCTCATCCAGACTGCATACTCGGCACTCGGACTCCTCTTCGGACCATACTACTATGAGTCACGTATCACAGGAGGCAACATGCTCATGCAGACAGAGCTGCTCAACCTTGCTCCATGGGGTGGATTCGCACCGGCAACAGGCAGCTACACATATGGAAACATGTATAAGCTTACTCCTTATGTATATGTAGCTACAGGTTTCGACAAGACCATCTGGCCACGTCTTAACTACCTCTTCGAGTACACAGACCCTGTTGCAGGTATCGGTTACTACCGTACCATCTATGCTGCGTTCACAGGTGAGGAAGCTCTCCTCAACAGAGCAGAGGCCTACATCATGAAGGAGATGTATGAAGAAGCTCTCGCTGACATGAACCTCTGGACAAACAACACCCTCAACGCAGCAAGATGCGAAAGAACCACTCTTACCGACGAGTCTATCAAGGAATGGGTAAACGGCATGGAATACTACACCGATGACGCTCCTACTCCAAAGAAAGCACTCAACCCTATCCTCACATCATTCGAGCAGGGCAGCGATATGGAAGCATACGTACATGCTATCCTCTATATCCGCCGCGTAGAGTTCTACATGATGGGTATGAGATGGTTTGACGTGAAGCGCTACGGAATCGAGATCACTCGCCGCAAGCTCGGAACCACACTTGAGGTTCTCGAGACTTATGACAGACTTACAAAGGACGACGAAAGACGTGCGATCCAGCTTCCTAAGGATGTCATCACAGCCGGCCTGACTCCAAACCCAAGGTAATAACGGACCCTTAAAATCGTAAAAACATGACAAAGTTTTTGAAATATATAGCAATGGCGCTGGTGGCAATGTCATTCATCGCCTGCGAGGAGAAGCCTCTGGACCCGACCAGCCAGATCATCGACTCGAAGCTTGAACAGAACGAATTCGACAAGTGGCTCGTTACCAACTACATCGAGCCGTACAACATCATGTTCAAGTATCGTATGGAGAAGAACGAGTCAGACTTCAACTACTGGCTTGTACCTGCAACATATGAGAATTCAATCAAGATGGCGAAGCTCATGAAGTTCCTCTGCTTCGAGCCTTACGACGAGCTCACAGGAAGCAAGGAGTTCATCAAGTCATACTATCCTAAGATGATCCACCTTGTAGGATCGGGAGCATACCGCAACGACGGTACATTCGTTCTCGGTACAGCAGAGGGAGGTCTCAAGATCACCATGTACTTCGTGAACGAGATGGTCATCGACCCTGCTTATCTCAACGAGTACTACTTCAAGACAATGCACCACGAGTTCGCGCATATCCTGAACCAGATCAAGCCTTACTCTACCGACTTCAACGCAATCTCAGGTCCGGACTATGTGACTGACACATGGAGCGACGCATGGGCAAGCGAGAGAGAGGCACAGCAGAACGGCTTCATCAGCGAGTACGCATCATCTGAGCATGGTGAGGATTTCGTAGAGCTTCTTTCGATCTACGTGACCAACACTCCTGAATACTGGGACAATGTCCTCAAGAACGCAGGTGCAGGTGCAGAGAAGATCAACGCCAAGTTCGAGATCGTATACAACTACATGCTCAACTCTTGGAACATCGACCTCAACGAGCTCAGAGACATCATCCAGAGACGTCAGGGCGAGATCGACACACTTGATTTGGAAACCCTTAACTAATACGGAGAAAGATTATGAAAAAGATATATTTGATTCTGCTTGCTGCCATAGGCCTGACCATGACGTCATGCCTCATGGAAGAGAAGGAGCTCTTTGACCAGACTCCTGCCGAGCGAATGGAGGCTTATCTTGAAGGATACCGCACTCTTCTCGCAAGTTCTGAAGGCGGATGGCTTCTTCAGTATTACCCTGAGGAAAATCAGTCATACGGCGGATACACTTACGTGCTCCAGTTCACAAAGGACTCTGTAACAGCATACTTCCAGCTTGCTGCCGACACAGAGGTACCTGTATCAAGCCTTTACAAGATGACACCTGACGACGGCCCTGTCCTCACTTTCGATACATATAACGAATACATCCACTATTTTGCAACTCCTAGTGTAAGTGACTATGAGGCAATGCATGGAGACTATGAGTTCCGTATCGTAGGAAAGAACAGCGACGAGACCGAGATCTACATGAAGGGTAAGAGAACCAACAACGACTACACTCTCGTGAAGTTCACAGGAAACCCTGCAGAGTACTTCAACAAGTCGAATGAGATTCAGGCCGGAATGGCGGCCCCTGCTTATGAGATGGTAATGGGAGAAGACACTACTTCATGCAGTCTTTCAGGTAACATCTTCGAGTACACCTACAACGTATATACGACAGAAGACACTACAGCTGTAAGCGGAAGCGTTGCATTCTGCTATACGCCAGAAGGAGTCGATTTCTACACTCCGGTAGAAATCAACGGTGTAGAGTACACTGGACTCGTATACAACGCTGAAGAAGGAACGCTCGGTACCGCTGACGGAAAGATCGTGATCAACCAGGTCATTCCACCGCTTAACCAGCTCTTCCTCCTCGGTAACTGGTTCATCAAGTACAGTACGTTGGGAGCTTATGCAAAACCTTACTTCGACATGGTTAAACAGGGTGAAGATGCTATCGGAGAAGAGCTTCAGTTCGCATTCATCGGAAGTATGCTCTATCCAGGCCATTTCGGATTCCAGTTCATAAGCAGCGGCTATGGCGGATCTCTTGACTTCAATTATGCACTCGAGGGCGAGGACACAATCACTCTCCAGTTCGCGATGGCAGGAGCGGGCGACGGTGTATGGTATCATAACAATGCTAACTTCGCGTACGCGCTCTTCCCATTCGGATACAGCTCTCCTAGGACATTCGTCCTTACAGCGGATGATAACAAGAATCCTAGTCAGATAACAATGACTGAAGTAGGCAATACGAGAAATACAATCACTCTCTTTGCTGCTCAGATTGCTTATCCGTTCGACAACTAGCACCTTCTGGTTATTTACATAAATATTGATTAGCGGCCGGTCCCTGTGAAGGAACCGGCCGCTATTCTTTTGGCACAATAAATGCCTTGAGGAGTCTGACTCTTATTGACAATCGGCTTACCGCTCCGAGCAACGGGCAGATCCGGCTTGGATAACCATAAGTATAATTGTTAATGAAAGTCAAGATGAAGCAGATCTTAACAATGCTGGCAGTTCTTACGACTGCCGCGGCATCCGCACAGGACCTTTCCGTAACCGTGACGGGAAAGGTAACGGATGCGGCAACAAATGAACCCGTCCCATATGCCTCGGTACATCTTGAAGGAACTACAATCGGCATCAGCACAGATGGTGAAGGAATCTATTCCATCACGGTTCCGACGGACGGATACCTCGTTTTTTCCTCTATCGGATACAAAACTCTGGAAATAGCAATAGAATCCAGAGAACGGATTGACGCTGCGTTGGAACCAGACAGCGAATATCTGGAGGAAACCATCGTCATAGCCTATGGAACCGCGACAAAACGGTCCTTTACCGGTTCCGCTTCGATGATAGATGCCGAGACGATAGAGAACCGCGTCAGCACGAACGTGACAAGTGCTCTGGCTGGCACGACACCGGGAGTGCAGGTGATATCATCATCCGGAGATCCCGGGTCGGGTGGCAGCACCATACGCATCAGGGGCATAGGCTCCATGAGCGCAAGCAACTCCCCTCTCTACATCGTGGACGGCATGCCTTACGACGGTTCGATATCCGACATCAATCCCAATGATGTGGAGTCGATGTCCGTACTGAAGGATGCTGCGGCAAGCGCGATATACGGAGCCAGAGGAGCCAACGGAGTTATACTGATAACGACAAAAAGAGGCAAGGGATCCTCTGAAGCGAACGTAAGGTTTGACGCAAGATGGGGATCAAACTCAAGGCTCATTCCGCAATACGACGTGATTGACGACCCTGCCCTGTATTATGAGACCCATTACAGGATGATGTACAACTCGCAGATCTATGCCGGGAAAAGCGCAGACGAAGCATATGCATATGCCGATGCGAACCTGTTCAACCAGAACAACGGAGGCCTCGGATATCAGGTATTCACGGTTCCTGATGGAGAAAAGTTCATCGGACCTGACTTCAGGCTCAATCCTGACGCAAAGCTCGGATATTCGGACGGGGAATATTACTACATCCCCGACGACTGGTACAGTCAGACTTTCCGGAATTCCTTCCGTCAGGAGTACAACCTGTCAGTCAGCGGAGCCAAGGACAAGCTCAATTACTACGGCAGCGTCGGCTATCTCAATGACGGAGGCATCGTTGCAAATTCAGGCTATCAGAGATATACGGCACGCATAAATGCGGACTATCAGGCAAAACCGTGGATAAAGGTGGCCACGACAATGAGCTATGCCCATTCCGACTCGGAAACAGCTTCGTACACGGACACATACGGCTCATCTGCAAATGTATTCTATGTGACGAACATGATGGGTCCGATCTATCCCCTCTATGTCAGGGATGCGGAAGGACGGATCATGAAGGAAAACGGTATGAAGGTCTATGACGCCAACCAGACCAATTTCATCCGTCCTTCATTCGTCGGAAATGCCGTGCGCGACAACATGGTGAACAGGAAAAGGAGCTACAGCGATTTCATAAGCGGTAAATGGGGAGTGATCCTGACCCCTGTGGAAGGCCTTTCGCTGACGGCGAACGTAGGTCTGACCAATGAAAACACCAGATACAACGCACTGTACAGCAGATTCGGATCCCAAAGTTCCACCGACGGACTGGCATATGCGAGCCACAGCAGGACATTTGCCGTAAACAGCCAGTACCTGGCGGAATACAGGAGCGACTTCAACGGATCGCTCCACAGCATCGACGTTCTGGCAGGATATGAGATCTACAAGCTGAAGGAACAGTTCCTGGAAGGTCAGAACGACCATCTCTTCAACCCGTACATAGGGGAACTCGGAAATGCTGACGGAACATCGGCGAAGCAGACCTCATCCTACACGGCGGACTATCTCACACAGGGATTCCTGACAAGAGTGCAGTATGAATATGACGGACGTTACTTCGCAAGCGGTTCATACAGACGCGACGCGTCGTCACGATTCGCTCCGGGACACAGATGGGGCGATTTCGGAAGCGTCGGCGCTGCATGGCTCATCAGCTCTGAGGAATTCATGAGCGGAGTACCGTGGATAGGGATGCTGAAGCTCAAGGTGAGCTATGGAGTACAGGGAAACGACAACCTGTATCCAAACGCCAACTATGCACGAAAATATTATCCGTATTCTGACAATTACACACACTCCTACAATGAAGGAACAGGAGAATACTCGACAGAACTCGATTACAAGGGCAACAATGAGCTCACGTGGGAATCTTCACACTCATTCAACACAGGCATCGATTTCGAGCTTTTCGGGAATAGGCTGAACGGTAGTGCGGAGTTCTTCTCACGCAGGACCACAGACCTTCTGTACAGCAAGGATGTCCCTCTTTCAGCCGGCAATCCGACGGGATACTATCCGGTGAACGTAGGATCCATAGTCAACAACGGATTCGAATTCAATCTGGACGGCATCATCATGAACACCTCTTATGTGCAATGGACGTGGAACGCAAACCTCAGCCACTACCGCAACCGCATAGTCTCACTCGACTCGTCTGTATCGGAAAACGGAATAATAGGAGGCAACTACATATACAGGGTCGGCGGCTCCCTCTACCAGGCATACATGAGAAAATACGCGGGCGTTAACCCGGAAAACGGAAAGGCCATGTGGTACAGCAAGGTCACTGACAAGGACGGCGAATGGACAGGAGAGTCCGTAGTCACAGAAACATTCTCCGATGCTTCACAATACGACCTCGGCTCGGTTCTTCCCAAGGTATACGGAGGATTCGGTACAAGCCTGAAGGCCTATGGCTTCGACCTGTCCGCGCAATTCTCCTTCCAGCTTGGCGGAAGATACTACGACGGCACATATCAGGCACTTATGCACACCTCTTCCGGCATCGGAACAGCCTGGCACAAGGACGTTCTCGACTCATGGACTCCGGAAAATTCCGGAAGCAGAATACCACGGCTTGACGGGGACACAAGCGTCGGACAGACAGCTGTAAGCAATTATCTGATCCGTTCCGACTACCTGAGCGTGAACAACATCACCCTCGGATACACCTTGCCGGAGGAAGTGACGGAAAGACTGAAGATATCCGGATTGCGTGTATATGTATCCGGAGACAACCTTGCCGTCATTTCAGCAAGAAAAGGAATGGATCCGAGATTCTCAATGGGTCTGGGCTCCCTCACATCCGGATCGGGCCTCAACAGCGGATCATATTCGGCCATGCGTACCATAACTGCAGGTATAACCCTTACATTCTAAAGACATGAAAACAATATACACATTACCATTGGTCCTTATGGCAGCCGCAGCGTGCAGCCAGATGGATGAGCTGCAGCCTCAGGGAGAGATCATGCTTGCCGACCAGCTGCAGAATACCAACGCAGCCATTCCGTCAAGGGCAGACGCCTCCTTCAACGGAATGTTCACAAAACTGGGAGCACCGGGAAGCGTATTGGGCGGAACAAGGCCTGACGATTTCGGCTTCATCATGATGGCTTTCTCCAACGACATCGAAGCTGCCGACATCGTTCTTGCCAACAGCGGATACAACTGGTTCTCCGCATGCGGGCTTCTTTCTTCCAGAAATGCGGATTATGCGAACCCGTACATCAGATATGCCGCCCCATACAACACGATAGCTGCAGCGAACGAGATCATACGGTCTTACCCTGAAGACAATGCAGATGCCTCCATAAGGTACAAGCTTGCGCAGGCCAGGGCCATAAGGGCTTTTGCCTATCTGAACCTCGTCCCATACTTCCAGTTCGGATATGCGGCCGGAGCACAGGACCTCCCCTGCGTCCCTATCGTGACGGAAACCACTACAGACTTCACAGACAACCCTCGGGCCAGCGTCAAGGATGTCTATGCCCTCATCATCAGCGACCTCACATATGCAATAGACAATCTTGAAGGATATGTCAGGACCGACAAGGCAAGGATAGACCGCCAGACGGCATACGGACTTCGTGCGAGGGCCTATCTCAACATGGAGGAATGGGCTCTGGCTGCGGCTGATGCTGAAGCTGCTGCTGAAGGATATGTACCGGCATCGATTGCCGAGGTGTCGGAGCCGTCGTTCTACGATATCGGCGAACACAACTGGATCTGGGGTTACGACATGACGTCGGACATTGCCCAGAAGAGCCCTTATGCGACATCCAGCGCATGGATCAGGTCATTTTCCGGAGACGGATATTCCGCCGGCACGCAGGTATATGCATGTATCAACAATCTTCTGTATGACAAGATACCGGTTACCGATGTGAGAAAGGGATGGTGGGTCGACAGCGCTCTGGAATCCCCTCTCCTGGAACATGTCACCTGGAACGGAGTCAGCGGAAACGAGGTAGCCTCGATGGCAATCGACAATGTCAAGCTTCCTTTCCTTCCTTATACCAACGTAAAGTTCGGCATGAACACGGTCGGAGGCACCCTGAACGATGATGACTGGCCTTTCATGAGGGTTGAGGAAATGATCCTCATACAGATAGAGGGACTGGCGAAAAGCGGCTCCCCTTCTGCCGCCAGGACAATGCTGGAGGACTTTGTCAGGACATACCGAGACCCTTCATATTCCGCCGATGCCGGAGGAAGAAGCCTTGAAGACGAGATATGGTTCCAGCGCAGGGTCGAACTCTGGGGCGAAGGATTTTCCAACAATGACACACGCCGTCTGGGCAAGCCTCTGGTAAGGTTCCACGCCGGAGAGGAAAGCAATTTCCCGGAGGCCTTCCGCTTCAACATGACGGCCGACGACGGATGGTGGCTGATGAGGTTCACATCCAGCGAGAAGAACACCAACCTGGGAATCATCGACAATACCGGCGGCACCCAGCCAGTCCAGGACCAGAACGGCACCCTCCGCGACGGTGTCACCGACTGACGGATGCGTCATGGGTTCATATCCCGCCTGCATGATGGTCACCAACGCTGTCTGTATCAGCACATTAACACAAGCTGCGTGCTCCCCGCGGGGAGCACGCAGCATATATGAACTTCCTTGAAATCAAGGAGTTAAGGGCCATACTGGATTACATCATGCCGCCCATTCCGGCACCGGCAGGCATTGCAGGAGCAGCCGGCTCAGGGATGTCGGCGATGGCACACTCCGTAGTGAGGAACATACCGGCTACAGAAGCGGCGTTCTCAAGAGCCACGCGTGATACCTTGGTAGGGTCGATCACACCGGCCTCGAACATGTTCACATACTCGTCTGTACGTGCGTTGTAGCCGAAGTCACCCTTTCCTTCGCGGATCTTGTTGATGATCACGCTGCCTTCCACACCTGCATTTGCAGCGATCTGACGGAGTGGCTCCTCGATGGCGCGGGCAACGATATGAATACCTGTAGTCTCATCCTCATTCGCACCCTTGAGGTCCCTGATGGCCTCCGAAGCACGGATATATGCAACTCCACCGCCAGGTACGATTCCTTCCTCGACTGCAGCACGTGTAGCGCTGAGTGCATCCTCGACCCTGTCCTTCTTCTCCTTCATCTCAACCTCTGTAGCTGCACCTACATAAAGTACTGCAACTCCTCCGGCGAGCTTGCCGAGACGCTCCTGGAGCTTCTCACGGTCATAGTCGGAAGTGGTGGTCTCGATCTGCTTGCGGATAAGGTCTGCGCGCTCCTGGATGGCATCTGCAGAGCCTGCACCGTTCACGACAGTAGTGTTATCCTTGGTAACGACAACCTTCTCAGCCTTACCGAGCATGTCTGGAGTCGTGTTCTCGAGGCTGAAACCCCTCTCCTCCGAAATCACCATGCCGCCTGTGAGGACAGCGATGTCCTGAAGCATCTCCTTGCGACGGTCACCGAAGCCCGGAGCCTTCACTGCAGCGATCTTGAGAGTACCGCGGAGCTTGTTCACCACGAGAGTGGTAAGAGCCTCACCATCAACATCTTCAGCGATGATAAGAAGTGACTTTCCTTCACGTGCGATAGGCTCGAGAACAGGGAGAAGATCCTTCATCGTAGAAACCTTCTTATCTGTCACAAGAATATAAGGTGCATCAAGGACAGCCTCCATCTTGTCACCGTTTGTCATGAAGTATGGTGAGATATATCCTCTGTCGAACTGCATTCCCTCGACGACCTTCACCTCTGTCTCGGTACCCTTTGCTTCCTCGACAGTGATGACACCGTCCTTCTTCACCTTCGACATTGCGTCAGCGATGAGCTTTCCGATGTAGTTGTCGTTGTTTGCGGAAATGGTGCCGACCTGCTCGATCTTCGCATAGTCCTCACCCACTTCCTGACTCTGCTCGCGAAGGCTCTCCACAACAGCTGCAACGGCCTTGTCGATACCTCTCTTGAGGTCCATAGGGTTAGCTCCGGCAGTCACATTCTTGAGACCTACGTTGATGATGGCCTGAGCGAGTACGGTAGCGGTAGTGGTACCGTCACCTGCCTGGTCGTTAGTCTTGGAAGCCACTTCCTTGACCATCTGCGCGCCCATGTCGGCGAACTGGTCCTCAAGCTGGATCTCCTTTGCCACGGTAACGCCGTCCTTGGTCACCTGAGGAGCACCGAACTTCTTGGCGATCACCACATTGCGTCCTTTAGGACCAAGGGTAACCTTTACTGCATCTGCAAGTGCGTCAGCGCCTTCCTTCATCTTGGCGCGTGCGTCAATATTGAATTTTATATCTTTTGCCATAATGAATTGAATTTAAAGGATTGCCAATATGTCAGACTGCTTCATGATAAGGTAGTCCTTTCCGTCTACTGAAACCTCCGTGCCGGCGTACTTTCCGTAGATGACTACGTCTCCCACCTTCACTTCCATAGGTTCGTCCTTCTTTCCGGGTCCTGCCGCAACTACGGTACCCTGCTGTGGTTTCTCCTTTGCCGTGTCAGGAATGTAAAGTCCTGAAGCTGTCTGTGTCTCAGCCGCTTTCGGCTCGATCACAACTCTGTCTGCCAATGGTCTGATCATGATTCTTGTTATTTTTTATGTTATTATCTACAAAGTCAAATCCTGCATAAGAAGTATCCAGGACGGCAGGGAACAGGACAAAAGAAATGCCATTGACAAAATACTGACATTTTGTCACAGAAAATTCCTATATTTGACAGCACTAAAACCCGAACATCATGGAAATTCTGAACTGGATCATCCTTGTGGCAGGATTCTGCCTCATTCCTGCCGGAGTGCTCATGCTCTGCCGCCGATACAGATTTCTGGGCAAGATCGGCCCAGTTCTCATCCTCTATGCCCTGGGAATAATAATAGGTAACATCGGACTGATGCCCGGACAGATGCCTGCTGTACAGGAAATCCTGTCAAACGCCATGGTACCCCTCGCGATCCCGCTCATGCTTTTCGGCTGCACCTTCAAGCTCAGCGGAGCCCGCTCGCAGATCCTTGCCATGGTCACAGGTCTCATATCCGTCACAGTTGCAGTGACGGCCGGCTATCTCATCTTCGGAAACGACATTCAGGAAGGAGCAAAGGTAGGCGGCATGCTGACAGGAGTGTACACCGGAGGAACGATCAATCTGGCAGCACTCAAGACCATGCTGGGAGTCGACGAGGAGACCTATATACTCATCAATTCCTACGACATACTCGTCAGCTTCCTCTACCTGTCATTCCTTCTTGCCATCGGAATAAAGCTGTTCAGGAAGTTCCTGCCGAATGAAACATCAGGATTCTCGAAGAAGGATGCAGATGAGATACAGGCTGAGATCGAAAAGGAAAACGAGAATCCATACAAAGGCCTGTTCACCCGCAGCGGCATGTCACAGGCCGGAAAAATGCTGGGACTTACGATACTTATCGTCGGAATTTCCGCCGGAACGGCGCTTCTTCTGCCGGAGAGCATGTTCATGACAATATTCATCCTCATGCTGACGACCCTCGGCATAGCCTTCTCGTTCATCAGGAAGGTCAGGGAAACGAAGTACAGCTACGACATCGGAATGTACTTCATCTACGTATTCTGCATCGTGGTGGCCTCCATGGCGGATCTGAGCAAGCTCGACCTTGTCGGAGGAATGGGCCTTCTCGGCTATCTTCTCGTAGTCGTATTCGGCTCGCTCCTGCTGCAGGTCATATCCGCAAAGATATTCAGGATCGACTCCGACATGATGGTGATATCTTCAGTGACATTCATCAATTCGCCACCTTTCGTGCCGATGATGGCGGCGGCGATGAAGAACAAGGACGTGCTCATCCCCGGACTGACGATCGGAGTCATCGGCTACGCAGCCGGCAATTATCTCGGATTCCTGATGTCACAGCTCCTGGCATTGCTGTAGTCGGCTCAGGAATCCCGAAGGCATCACAGATGCATCCGGAAATGCCACAGGATGACGCCGACACTCACAGAAACGTTCAGAGAGTGTTTTGTGCCGAACTGAGGTATCTCCAGGCATATGTCTGAAGCATCGACGACGTCCTGACGCACGCCGGCCACCTCATTTCCAAACACGACAGCATATTTACGGCCCGGCTCAGGCGTGAAGGTATCGAGCATTACTGAGCCCACGGTCTGTTCGGCACTTACGACAACATAGCCTTCTTCCTTGAGACGGCGCACCGCTTCCATGGTGTCGTCGACATGCTCCCACGCGACACTGTCCTCCGCTCCGAGGGCGGACTTATGTATTTCCGCAGAAGGGGGGACCGCACAGATCCCGCACAGCCAGACCTTGTCGATCTTGAAGGAATCCGAGGTCCGGAAGGCCGAGCCCACATTATGTGCGCTGCGTATATTGTCAAGTACCACAACCAGACCTGAATCAGGCAATTTCCTGTATTCGTCAGCAGATACACGCCCCAACTCTATATTCAAAAGCTTTCTATTCTTCATAAAACGGGAAAAGTTATCAACACAAAGGTAAGAAAAAACAAAAAATGATTACTTTTGCAGTCTCTAAAAAACAACACTATGAAACAGGACGTCCAAATATTCAATCTGATCAAGAAGGAGGAAGACAGACAGACTTCCGGAATAGAGCTCATAGCTTCTGAAAACTACGTGACCGACCAGGTCCTCGAGGCTTTGGGATCGATCTGTACAAACAAGTATGCAGAAGGCTATCCGGGAGCAAGATATTACGGAGGATGCGAGGTAGTCGACCAGATTGAACAGCTGGCGATCGACAGGCTCTGCGAACTTTTCGAAGCCGAGTACGCGAATGTGCAGCCTCATTCAGGTGCACAGGCAAACATGGCTGTCATGATGGCATGCCTCAGACCGGGAGAGACATTCATGGGTCTTGACCTCGCACACGGCGGACACCTTACCCACGGCTCACCTGTAAACATGTCGGGAATCCTTTACAACGCAGTTGCATACGGCCTCAGCGAAGCTACAGGAATGATCGACTACGAGCAGATGGAGCAGCGCGCACTCGAGTTCAGGCCAAAGCTCATCATCGGAGGAGCATCGGCATATTCAAGAGAGTGGGACTATGCACGTATGCGTGAGATCGCCGACAAGGTGGGAGCGATCCTCTGGATCGACATGGCCCATACAGCAGGACTCATCGCAGCAGGACTTCTCAGCAATCCTGTGAAATATGCCCATATCGTGACATCTACGACTCACAAGACGCTCCGCGGACCACGTGGAGGAATCATTCTCCTCGGAAAGGATTTCGACAACCCATGGGGTCTCAAGACTCCTAAGGGAGTAGTGAAGAAGATGTCCCAGATCCTCAATTCAAGCGTATTCCCAGGCGTTCAGGGCGGTCCGCTCGAGCACTGCATCGCAGCCAAGGCCGTATCTTTCTACGAGGCTCTCCAGCCTGAATTCAAGGAGTACCAGAAGCAGGTGGTGTCAAATGCCCAGGCGATGGCAGAGTCATTCGCGACCAGAGGATACAAGATCGTATCCGGCGGTACAGACAACCATCTCATGCTCATCGACCTCCGCACGAAGTTCCCTGAACTTACAGGAAAGGTTGCAGAGAAGGAGCTCGGAAAGGCTGACATAACCGTAAACAAGAACATGGTGCCGTTCGATTCGCGCACTCCATTCCAGACTTCAGGTATCCGCGTCGGAACACCTGCAATCACTTCACGTGGATTCGTGGAGAAGGACATGGAGTTCATAGTGAACCTCATCGACCAGGTGCTCACCAATGCAGCCGCACACCTCGACCTCATCGCAGGCAAGACAGAGGGAGGACGTGAAGCATATGAGGAGACACTTGCCGCTGTAAGGAAGCAGGTCCGCATGAAGACAAACGGAATGCCTCTCAACAGATACTAGAATTGGAAAGATACATATACGATACAATCGTACCACGTTATTCAGCGCATGATTCCGCCCATCGGGAGGATCATGCGCTTATTGTCATAAACCAGGCCCTGGAGCTGCACGACAGGATGCCGGGATGGCTGGAGGCTCATCCGGAGGCTGACGAAGAATGGAAAGTGCCGGTGGACAGAAACATCCTGATCATGGCTGCAGCATGCCATGACATCGGACTTGTAAACGGAAGGGAAAATCACCATCTTGATTCCGGAAAAATGATCCGCGCAGACAGGAATCTGAGGCAATGGTTCAGTGAAGAGCAGATAGAGACCATCGCACAAGCGGCAGAGGACCACAGGGCATCAGGGAAAAGGCCTCCCAGAAGCATCTATGGCAAGATCGTAGCAGAAGCCGACAGGGTGATCGATGCTGAGACCATAATCAGACGCACGGTCCAGTTCGGTCTGAACAACTATCCGGACCTTGACCGCAAGGGACACATCGAAAGGGCCGTAGCGCATCTTCGTGAAAAATACGGACGCGGAGGCTACCTTAAGCTCTGGATTCCTTGGAGCGACAATGCAGTCCGCCTCGCTGCCCTGCAGGATATCATAGCAGATGACGATGCCGTATACGACATCGTCACCTCAATATTCGACAGGCTTTCCTAAAGGAGTTCAAACAGTTCCGCAACAACGGTCCTTGCCTGTATCGTGTCAATCTGAGCCTTGTACCGGCGGTGTGCATCCTCAAATGCCGGACGGCTTTCTTCCTTTATCGGCTCCGCAGGAGGCGACTCCATCTTCAGCGGATTGATCGGAGTTCCGTTCTTCCATACCCTGAAGTCAAGATGCGGTCCGGTGGAACGTCCGGTAGATCCCACATAGCCGATCACTTCTCCCTGACGTACGCGCTGACCTGCCTTCAGGCCCTTGGCATACTTCGAAAGGTGGAGATATGCGGTCGAATAGACCGAATTGTGCCTGATCCTCACGGTATTTCCGCCGGCTCCTTCATATTTCACACTCGTCACCACACCGTCACCGATGGTCATGACCGGAGTTCCTTTCGGAGCGGCATAGTCGACTCCGGTATGCGGCTGGACACGTCGGGTAACAGGATGGCGACGGGCATATGAGAAACCGGAGCTCACGCGCGTATAATTGAGAGGAGCCTTGAGGAAGGCCTTTCTCATGCTCTCACCCTTTTCGTTCCACCAAATGTTCCCTCCGTCCTTCTGGTCATACATGACCATCGGGAAATCCTCTCCGTAATGTCCGAAGACGGCATATCGCACGGTGTCCACAGCTATGACCTCTCCGTCACATACCTTCTGCTCGTACAGCACCCTGAAGCGGTCGCCTTTCTGCAAGGCGAAGAAGTCTATAGTCCACGCATATATATCCGAAAGGCTGACGATCAGAAGCGGCGACACCCCTGCTTCCAACATATCCGCCCACAGCGAGTTCTCGATAGTGACGTCTGCATATTTCTTTTCGATGGTCACCGGTTTCTCATACACCCATGCATCGTATGGAGGCAGACATGAGAAGACGATGTTGCTTGCCCTGTCGCGCTCATACACAAGGTATTGCAGCTTTCCGTCCTTACTGTAGGCCCTGTACTGCTGACCTACCCTGAGAGTCCTGACATCAAAGACGGAATCACATGCAAGGGTAAGGTCATATGCATCCTTGGCAGACATGCCGAGGCTTCCGAGCAAAGTGGAGAAGAACTGTCCGTTCTTCACCTTTCCTTCCGTCACATCAAGGGAGTCGGCAGAAAAACCCATGGACGAGGCAACCGACACTGTATCAGCACATTCCACGACATCTTCCTTTTCGGAAGAGGTCCTGCCGCATGACACGAAGGCAAGGCAGAACAATGTTGCAAGAGGGAGAACCATGCTCCCGAAATTCATTCGCATAATCTTCATAGCGCAAAGATAAGAATACTTGTTGAAAAAATTGTGGAAAATTTTGGAAGAAAGTGGAAGAAAATGGAAAATAATGCATACCTTTGTGACGATTAGCGTGAAAAAAGATTATGGTAAGATTCATCGGCGAATATAATGTCAAGGTTGACGACAAGGGAAGGCTCATCTTCCCTGCCGCCTTCAAAGGCATTATGCCCGTCGAAGGTGACATGAGGTTCGTCATCAGGAAGGAAAACTTCAGCGACTGCCTTGAAATGTACACCTATGCGGAGTGGGAACGTCAGTCCGAAAAGGTTCTGGCGCGCCTCAATCCGGCTTTCAATGAGAAACACGCTAAATTCTGGAGAGCGTACATGCACAACTGTGCCATCGTCGAGCCTGATGCAAAGCTCGGACGTATCTCCATTCCTAAGAAACTTCTTGAAATGATCGGCGTGACAAAGGAAGTCGTTTTCTCCGGTAATGATTACAAAATCGAGATCTGGGCCAAGGAAAGTTATGAGTCCAGCATCATTTCCAACGAAGATTTCATTTCTATAGCCGGTTCATTGTCAGAAACTATCTAGACAAAGGAGGACCGGAAATGTCAGAATATCATACTTCAGTATTATTGGACGAGAGCGTTTCCGCACTTGTGGGCTCCACTGATGGAGTCTACGCTGACGCTACATTCGGAGGAGGCGGGCACACATCCGAAATACTTTCACGCTTATCATCAAATGGGCGTGTGCTCGCTTTCGACCGAGACAGTGACGCGATAGCCAACAGGCCGGACGACACAAGACTCACGCTGATCCGCAGTGATTTCCGATGGATACACAACCACGTGCTGCATCAGGGATACAGGGAGGGCATAGACGGAGTTCTTGCCGACCTGGGGGTTTCGTCACACCAGTTCGACACGGCAGAACGCGGATTCTCGTTCAGATATGAGGCTCCTCTGGACATGAGGATGAACCAGGAGGCCACCACCACCGCTGCAGACATCGTGAACGGATACACCTACGAAGACCTCGAGAAGATTCTCAGGATATACGGAGAGGTTGACAACAGCCGAAGGATTGCGCAGCTGATCTGCAAGGCTCGGGAGGTTTCGGGAATAATGACCACAGGGGATCTCGGCAAGGCCATAGAGAGCGCCCTTCCGAAATTCGCTGAGCACAAGTTCCTCGCAAAGGTCTATCAGGCCCTCAGGATAGAGGTCAACCAGGAAATGAGGTCGCTCGAGAAGTTCCTGAGCGGCGCAGCTGATTCGCTTAAGCCTGGCGGCAAGCTCGTGGTGATCACATATCACTCCCTGGAGGACAGGATGGTCAAGAACTTCATCAAGGCCGGCAACATAGACGGCAAGGTAGAGAAGGATTTTTACGGAAATGCGACTGCGCCGCTGAAGGCAGTCAACCGCAAGCCGATTCTTCCGCAGGAAGAGGAGATTGCGGCAAACACAAGGGCAAGGAGCGCCAAGCTCAGGATAGCTGAGAAATTATGAAGATAAGGAAGATCGACATAGACTGGAAGAAGGTAGGCTCTGCAGTGAAGGAGTTCTTCATCGCTCTCGGACGAGGCGAGCTCCTTACACGAATGAGGGTCGACAAGCTCTTTCCGTACATACTGTATCTCTTCCTGCTGGGATGCATAAGTATCTGGATGAGCTACCACGCCGAGCAGACCATGCTCAAGGTTCAGAAGAACAGCAGCACTCTCAGGACGCTCAAGATATACAATGCCCAGAAAACATACGAGATCGTGGCGCTCGACAGGATAGCCACAGTGGAAAAGATGCTTGAAGAGGCAGGTTCGGAAGTGAAGGCACCGGAAAAGCCCGCAGACAGACTGAAATAGACGGAAGATGGCAAAGAGGACAGAAAATACACCTATACAGGAAGACAGACACAGGATCAGCAGGATTCTGTGGTTTCTGTATTGCTTCTTCCTCGTCGCATCCCTGGTGCTGATCTGCAGGATAGTGCAGATCCAGTTCTTCTGGGAACCGGACAGTCAGACCGTATCGTATTTCCAGCCTAAGAAATACAGCAGCAGGACAAAGCCGGAAAGAGGCTCCATCATGGACATGAACGGAAAGCTTCTTGCCATCTCGACTCCGATGTACAACATAAACATGGACTGCACCATCCTGAAGGAGGATTTCAGGATCGGACATACGGCAAGAGAGACCGACTCACTTGAAAGGGTATGGCTCGGAAAGGCATATGAGCTGAGCCGCATGCTTCCTTCAGTCCTTGCAAAGGACGGCAGGAACCAGCAGTACTACTACCAGCTGATCCTCCGCAACAGGCAGTCCGACACGCTCAGAGGCAGGAAGAATGTGCCCATCACGAAAAACATCGACCATGAGACATACCTCAGGCTCTGCGAGCTTCCCCTGTTCAATGAAGGACAGTTCAAGAGCGGAATGATAAAGACCGAGGTCGAGACCAGACAGTATCCTTACGGAAAGCTTGCGTCGAGAGTGATCGGAGACGTAAGGATCAACCGCGAGAATCCGGAAGAAAGCCGATTCCTCGGAATAGAAGGAAAGTACGACTATATCCTTCACGGACAGGAAGGCCTCCAGTGGATGAAACGCACCGACAAGGGAAGCATCCCTGACCCCGACAGCTCCGTAGTGAAGGCCGTGAACGGATACGATATCAGGACGACTCTCGACATAGACATCCAGGACATCGCAGACCGCGCCTTGAGGACCAATATCGGAGACGATCAGGAGATCGAAGGAGGATGCGTGGTGGTGCTGGATGTGAAGACAGGAGCTGTGCGCGCCATGGTAAACCTGATGAGGAACAGCAAGGGCGAACTCGGAGAATACTTCAATATGGCCGTAGGCAGGCCCGGAGAGCCCGGTTCGATATTCAAGGCTGTCACATTGTCGATTCTTCTCGAAGACGGAAAGGTGGACCTTTCCACAAAGATTCCGACAAGGCACGGACGCATAGAGGAGATGCCGGAGATCTCGGCAGACCATTATATCACGGACTGGGAGCGCAAGCATCAGACATCAACGATAAGCGTTCAGGACGGTTTCAAGATTTCGTCCAACTACGTTTTCCGCAGGCTGGTGCTGGACCACTACAAGGACAATCCGAAGAAGTTCATCGACAGGCTTTACGAATACAAGCTTAACGATGCATACGACTTCGACCTGGAAGAGAACGGCGGCACGAAGTCAAGGGTACCGGACCCGTCGTCAGCTGGCTGGAGCCGAAGCACACTGCCTTCCACTGCGATCGGTTACTCGGTAATGGAAACACCGCTGAACATAGCGACATTCTACAACGCAGTGGCAAACAACGGAAAGATGATGAAGCCTTACCTCATCGAATCCCATGAGCAGAACGGAAGAGTCGTGAAGAGATTCGGACCGGAGATCCTGAACGGCTCGGTTTTTTCAAAAGCGACTGCCGATTCACTCACAAAGGCACTTACTATGGTGACCCTGGAAGGTACGGGAGCAACGAGGCTCAAGAATGCGAAATGTGTTGTTGCAGGAAAGACAGGAACGGCACGAATGGTTCTGGACAAGAGCGAGAGAGGCGGAAGCCCGGATCCGTATCAGGACAGCGAGGGCCGCAGGAAATATCAGGCGACATTCGTAGGCTTCTTCCCCGCAGACGACCCGCAGTACACCGCAATCGTCACGGTATATACAAAACCGACGAGAAAGAGCGTCTACGGAGGTGTGATTCCGGCAATGACATTCAGGGAGATAGTCGACCACCTGTGGGCGCTGGACAGCAGATGGGGAGAAAAGGTGGAGGAAAAGGCCGACGTACCTGCCATGAAGCCGCAATACATAGCGACGCGCAGCGGAAGCACGGTCCCTGTACCGGATGTCATGGGCATGGGACTTACAGACGCGATATATGCGATAGAGAACAACGGCTACAGATGTGTTTATGAGGGCATCGGCCATGTGGCGAGCCAGGTTCCGGCTGCAGGAACGGAAGGAAAGAAAGGTGAAACGGTTAAGCTTGTGCTGAAATGATACTTGACAGGATAATAAGAGACAGCGGCAGCATATTGGTCAAAGGTGACGGAAAGATGGAAATCACCGCGATATGCAATGACTCGAGGAAAGTCACCCCGGGTTCGGTCTTCATTGCCGTGAAAGGCTATTCTTCCGACGGTCATGAGTACATCTCGACAGCCATCGGCAAAGGAGCATGCGCTATCGTGTATGAAGATCAGGAAAGCGCGGAGCGTCAGGTCGCCGCTGCCGGAAAGGAGGTGGCGATGATAAAGGCCGAGTCGTCGAGGCATGCCCTGGCTATCATGGCCGCAAACTTCTACGACAATCCTTCGGAGAAGCTTACCCTTGTCGGAATAACCGGAACGAACGGAAAGACAACAACCGTGACCCTTCTCCACAGACTGTTCACGGCAATGGGCTACAGCTGCGGCCTTCTGTCCACAATAGCCAACTATGTCGGCACAAAAGGGACGGAAGCGGTAAACACGACTTCAGACCCTCTTACTATAAATTCGCTGCTCAGCGAGATGGTCGATGCCGGTTGCGGATACTGCTTCATGGAGGTAAGTTCGATCGGTGTGGAACAGGAAAGGATAGCTGGACTCAGGTTCAAGGCCGGCATCTTCTCCAATCTGACCCACGACCACCTGGACTACCACAAGACGTTCGCGGAATATCTCAGATGCAAGAAGATGTTCTTCGACACGCTTCCGGCAGACGCAGCAGCAATCACCAACATTGACGACCGCAACGGACTCGTGATGTTGCAGAACACAAAGGCAAGAGCAGTCACATATTCGCTCAGAAGCATCGCCGACCACACATGCAGAGTGCTTGAACAGAGCTTCGAGGGCATGCTGCTCAGGATTGACGGAACTGAAGCGTGGAGTGCGCTGATCGGAAACCACAACGCCTACAACCTGCTGGCCATCTATACGACGGCAGTGGAGCTGGGAGCGGATCCTGAAGAAGTCCTGGTAGCCATGAGCGCTTTGAAGCCGGCTCCCGGAAGACTGGAGAACATCCGCGGTCCGAAGGACATTTCGGTGGTCATCGATTACGCACATACGCCTGATGCCCTCGAGAACGTGCTCAAGACCCTCAGGGAGATAGCGCGAGACAGGGAGCTCATCTGCCTGTTCGGATGCGGAGGGGACAGAGACAGGACAAAGCGTCCGGAAATGGGAGCTATAGCCCAGAAGCTTGCAGACAGGATAATCGTGACCTCGGACAACAGCAGGACAGAGAAGACAAGCGACATAATGGCGGACATAAAGGCCGGCATGGACCTCAACGGAAGGTCGAGATCGCTGTTCATCGAAGACAGGGAGGAAGCGATCAGGACAGCGGTGATGATAGCCGGACCGGGAGCCACTATCCTGCTTGCAGGAAAAGGCCACGAAACCTACCAGATCACAGGAGGAGAAAAGAAGCATTTTGACGAGAAGGAGATCGTTGAGGAGATCTTCAGGACAATGGAAAAATAAAGGACATGATATATCATTTATTCGAATATTTAAGGGAAATCGGCATAGACCTTCCCGGACAGGGACTCTTCGGTTACCTGTCGTTCAGGGCAATAATATCTTTCACCACCGCCCTTCTTCTGTCCGTATTCGCGGGAAAGAGAATAATAAGGTGGATACAGAAGAAGCAGATCGGCGAGGAGATACGCGACCTCGGTCTTGAAGGACAGATGCAGAAGAAAGGTACTCCGACCATGGGAGGAATCATCATATTCCTTTCCATCATCGTACCGGTCCTTCTGTTCGGAGACCTGACCAACATCTACAACATTCTCCTGATAATCAGCACCATATGGTTCTTTATCGTAGGTTTTGCAGATGACTACATCAAGGTCTTCAGAAAGAACAAGGAGGGCATGAGCGAAAAATGCAAGCTCGCAGCACAGGCCCTTCTCGGACTTGCCATCGGACTTGCAGTATGCTTCAGCGAGGATATCGTCGTGAGGGAAAAGATCGGACCCGAAGACATCGTGGTCATGTCGGCGACAGAAGACAGCACATCGGTAAGTGCCGGAGCCGCAATGCCTGAACCTGAAAAGCATGATGTGATAAAGAGCACCAAGACAACCATACCGTTCGTGAAGGACCACGAATTCGACTACAAATGGCTCTCTCCTTTCAAGGGAACATTCGGCTGGTACTGCAAATGGGCGATATACGTCCTGATGATAATCATCGTGATCACGGCATGTTCGAACGGAGTGAACCTCACCGACGGAATGGACGGACTCGCAACAGGTTCGTCAGCGATAGTGGGAGTGGTTCTCGGCATCTTCGCATGGCTTTCAGGAAACATCGTCAATGCGGAATACCTGAACATAATGTACATCCCGGGCAGCGGTGAAGTCGCAGTGTTCATGGCGGCCTTCGTGGGAGCGCTCATCGGTTTCCTCTGGTACAACGCATTCCCTGCCCAGGTGTTCATGGGAGACACAGGAAGCCTCATGCTCGGCGGAATCATCGGAGTCTGCGCAGTACTCATCAGGAAGGAGCTCCTCATCCCTATCCTCTGCGGAATCTTCTTCGTCGAAAGCCTTTCAGTCCTCATGCAGAGGTTCTATTTCAAGTACACCAAGAAGAAATATGGAGAAGGCAGAAGGATCTTCAAGATGGCTCCTCTGCATCACCACTTCCAGAAGGAAGGTATTCCGGCTCTCGTGAAGTTCCCGTCAAAGGCTCTTCCTGAGGCCAAGATTGTGACAAGGTTCTGGATCATCGGGATGATCCTTGCCGTCATCACGATAGCATTGTTAAAGATAAGATAGTCAGCTAACAGATACAAGAAATGTCCAGATTAGTAGTTTTAGGTGGAGGAGAAAGCGGCGTCGGTTCCGCAGTCCTCGCAAAGGTAAAGGGTTATGACGTCTTTCTTTCGGATATGGGAAAGATATCCGACGAATACGTCGCCATGCTTGAGAAATGGGAGATCCCGTACGAGCAGGGCAGGCACTCCGAGGATCTTATCCTCAATGCTGACGAGGTCGTGAAAAGCCCCGGCATCCCTTCGACTGCCCCGATGGTAAGGAAGATTGCGGAAAAAGGAATCGGAGTGATATCCGAAATCGAGTTTGCGGGACGCTACGACTCAGCTAAGAAGGTATGCATCACAGGAAGCAACGGTAAGACGACGACGACATCGCTAATATACCATCTCCTCAAGCAGGCCGGTCTCAACGTCGGACTCGGAGGAAACATCGGTAAGAGCTACGCGCTTCAGGTGGCTACCGAAAGCTACGACATCTATGTACTGGAGCTCAGCAGCTTCCAGCTGGACAACGTATACGACTTCAAGGCTGACATCGCCATCATAACCAACATCACACCAGACCATCTTGACAGGTATGACCACAAGATGGAGAATTACGTGAAGTCAAAGTTCCGCATCACACGCAACATGTCGAGCGAGGACTGCTTCATATTCTGCTCTGACGACGAAATCACGATCAGACATCTGGACCAGATCGTGATGAAGGCACAGAAGCTTCCTTTCACGCAGAAGGAGGAAGTGCCTCAGGGAGCCTTCGTGAAGGAGGACAGGATGATCGTCCGCTACAAGGAGGAAGAGTGCGACATGTACCTTCAGGAACTTGCCCTCGGAGGAAAGCATAACGTATACAACTCCATGGCAGCAGCAATTGCCGCGAAGGTCATGGATATCGATAACGAGGCTATAAGAAACGGTCTTGCCACCTTCCAGGCGGTGGAGCACAGACTTGAGAAGGTGCTCAGCATCAAGGATGTGCTTTACATAAACGACTCCAAGGCCACCAACGTGGACGCGGCATGGTATGCGCTTGAATGTCAGACCAGGCCGGTAGTATGGATCGTGGGCGGAACCGACAAGGGCAACGATTATTCAAGCCTCATCCCTCTCGCGAAAGAGAAGGTGAAGGCAATGATCTGCATGGGCCTGGACAACGCCAAGTTCCATGCTTCATTCGAAGGAACCGTTCCGGAGATCCACGATGTAACATCGGCTCAGGATGCAGTGAACCTCGCGCATAAGCTTGCATGTGCAGGAGATGTAGTCCTGCTTTCGCCTTGCTGCGCAAGCTTCGATCTTTTCAAGAACTACGAAGACAGAGGCAGACAGTTCAAGGAGGCTGCCAGAAACCTTTAGAAATATGGACGCAAGAAGGGAAAAGGAAGCCGGAACCCGGAAAAACGGGTTCTGGAACTTCATAGACAACATTGAAGGAGACAAGGTCGTATGGATAATAGTATTCCTGCTGATCATGATCTCCATTCTTGCCATATTCTCTTCCACCTCCCTTCTGAGGGAAGGCAGCAAGGACAGGATGGACTTCATAACCGACCATCTCGTCATTGTCGGAATCGGTCTCCTGCTGATTTTCGGCCTCTACAACATAAGGAAGATCGGAATATTCAGAATATTCTCCCAGCTGGGATTCGGAGTGTCTTTCCTGCTGCTGGTACTGTTGAACACCCACGTGCAGCTCCCTGGTGTCATCGAGGCCGAAAGAATAAACGGAGCATACAGGACCCTCCGCATTGCAGGGCTCCAGATGCATGTGTTCGAGGTCGTGAAGGTAGCTATGGTCATGTATCTCGCATGGGCGATGCATGCATACAAGGAAGACCAGGCGGCGGCCCGCAAAAGAAAGAAAAGCACTCATCTGCGGCTTGCGAATCTGCTGGGAGGAGTATTTGCGCAGCCATTCTGGAAAAGGACGATCTACCTTTATGCACCTATACTCATAGTTTGCGTCCTCACGCTCATGGGCAGCGGATCCAGCGCAGTCTTCATAGGCGTGATACTCATATCGACCCTCCTGATAGGAGGAGCCCCGCTGAAGGAGATAGCCCTCGCCGGTGCAGCCGGCATAGCGGCCCTTCTTCTCATCATGGGAGTATACAGCGCGACCGATGGAAAGGTGTTCAAGAGATTCGAGCGCGTGGCGACTATGACAAGCCGGTTAAAAGCCGACTACGATGCGGAAAGGCTCAGGACGCTACAGCCCCGGTCAAGGGAGTTCTACGATCTTCTCGACGATATAAAGCAGCCGTACAGTGCCAAGATAGCCGTCCACGAAGGCGGACTGACAGGAAAAGGCAGCGGAAACAGTACGCAGAAGTACATAGTATCGAACATATACGGTGACTACATGTTCAGTTTCCTCGTGGAGGAATACGGCCTGTTCGGTGGAATCATAGTGATCCTGCTGTACGTGAGTCTCCTTGCAAGAGGTTCGACCATAGCGAGACTCTGCAGCAACGAATACGCCAAGATCGCAGTCGGAGGATTGAGCGTGCTCATTACAGGCCAGGCCTTCATGCACATGTTCGTCAATGTGGACATAGGCCCGATGACAGGACAGACCCTGCCTCTGATCAGTCACGGTAGCTTCGCCTTCCTTGTGTTCTGCATAGCATTCGGCGTGATACTGTCAATAAGCAGGATGGCAAGGAACAGGATCAGGGAGGAAGAGGAAGCCGCGCTCCCTATTTACGACAGCGGCAAGGATGACATACAGGTCAGCATGGACATCCTCGAACAGATAGACAGTTTTGAAGAAGACAGATAAGCCATGAAGTACAGAAAGATAAGGGCAATCATAAGCGGAGGAGGAACGGGAGGACATATATTCCCTGCCCTTTCGATTGCAGAAAAGCTTAAGGAGCTCAACCCTGAGACAGAGATTCTTTTCGTCGGAGCAGAGGGAAGGATGGAGATGGAGAAGGTTCCTGCAGCAGGCTACAGGATTGTAGGTCTGCCTGTCGCAGGACTCCAGAGAAGGCTGACTCTGTCAAATCTCGCGCTTCCGTTCAAGGTCGTGAAAAGCGTCATTAAGGCCAGAAGGCTCATAGATGAATTCAAGCCGGACATAGCTATCGGTGTTGGAGGATATGCCAGCGCTCCCCTGCTGTGGGCTGCCGGGCGTTCCGGCATCCCTACCCTCATCCAGGAGCAGAACGGCTATGCGGGCCTGACGAACAAGATCCTCGGAAAGAAGGCTGAAAGCATCTGCGTGGCATATGACGGAATGGAAAGATTCTTCCCTGCAGACAGGATAGTGATGAGCGGAAACCCTATCAGGAAGGACATCGTTCCGGCTACGGAGGAAATGAAGAAGGAGGCATATGAATTCTATGGACTGAACCCTGGATTCAAGCACATCCTCATCCTCGGCGGAAGTCTTGGAAGCAAGACTTTGAATGATGCCATGAAAACATGGATCACCCGATTCTGCAAAGGCGGAGAGAACGTGGAAGTGATGTGGCAGTGCGGAAAATACTACAAGAAGTCTGTAGATAACTTCATGGAAGCATGTCAGGCACACGACATCGGAGGTCCATGCATGTGGAGAACCAGACATTACGACTTCATCCAGAGGATGGACCTTGCCTATGCGGCAGCGGACGTGGTCATTTCACGTGCAGGAGCAAGTTCTGTTTCCGAACTTTGCGCAGCGCACAAGGCCACCATATTCGTACCGTCGCCGAATGTGGCGGAAGACCATCAGACCCACAACGCCATGGCCCTTGTAAGGAAGGATGCGGCGATGATGATCAAGGACAGCGACGCCGAGGAAGAACTGATGGCGGCAGCATGTGCTCTCCTCGAAGACGAGGACAGAAGAAGCATGATGGAAAGGAACATCGCAGGTCTGGCACTGCGCGATGCAGCCATGACCATCGCTGACGAAGTATACAGGATATTGGACAGAAACACCCGCAAATAAAAGAGGAAAGCAGGAATGGCAGAATACAGGAATATATATTTCATCGGAATCGGCGGCATCGGAATGAGCGCCATAGCCAGGTACTACAACGCCAAGGGCTATAAGGTCAGCGGATACGACAAGACCCCTTCACCACTCACACACGCACTTGAATCAGAGGGCATCGAGGTACATTATGAAGACAACACTGACTTCGTGCCTAAGGATGTGGAAAGCACACTTGTCGTATATACGCCTGCCATCCCCAAGGACATGGGAGAGCTCGTATACGTGATGGAAAACGGATACCGCGTCATCAAGAGGTCAAGGATGCTCGGAGAGATTTCTGCCGGACAGAGGTGCATGGCGGTAGCGGGAACACACGGAAAGACCACCACAAGCACGCTTGTAAGCCATCTTTTCACCGCCAGCGGAGAAGGATGTTCGGCTTTCCTCGGCGGAATCTCGAAGAACTACGGCACGAATCTCCTTATCGGCGCGAATGACGTCGTCGTGGCGGAGGCAGATGAATTCGACCGCTCTTTCCTTCAGCTTTTCCCTGAGATCGCTGTCATAACTTCAATGGACGCAGACCATCTGGACATCTACGGCGATGCGGAACATATACGAAGGGCATTCAAGGACTTCGCCTCTCAGGTGAGCGGCACCGTAATAGCCAAATACGGGCTGGACATCACCGCGGAAGACACGAAGGCACGCGTGATGACATATTCATACGACAATCCGGAAGCCGACTTCCATGCCGTGCTGACCGACGGAGACGGAAACCGCGACAGCAGGTTCGACATACATTGGCCGGGAGGAGTCATCAGAGACTGCGTCGTGGGCATTCCGGGATGGGTGAACATAGAGAACGCTGTAGCTGCAGCTGCTATAGGACTCACATATGGACTTGCACCGGAAAAGATACGCGAAGCCCTCGCATCATTCTCCGGAGTAAAGAGACGTTTCGACATCCAGCTCAAGACCGACAGATGCATCTACATCGATGACTATGCACATCATCCTGAAGAGATTACCGCAGCCCTCAGCTCGATCAGGGGGTTCTATCCGGAATACAGGCACACCGTCATCTTCCAGCCGCACCTCTACACGAGGACACGCGATTTTGCTGAGGGATTCGCAGCATCGCTGAGCAATGTGGACAGGCTCATCCTTCTGGACATATATCCTGCACGTGAGGAGCCGATACCGGGCGTGACCTCGGAAATTATATTCAGGAATGTCACGGCGCCGGAAAAGATCCTTCTGAAGAAGGAAGAACTGATGGATTATCTCCGGAAGGACGAACTTGGCGCAAAGGAACTTTACGTGACGGTAGGAGCCGGAGACATCGACAGATTCATAGAACCGATAAAGGAACTTCTGACAGAAAAGCTATGAACAAGGCCATAAGATACACGATCATCGGAATCTGCAGCGTCCTGCTTGCGGCAGGGATGACCGCATCCGTCATCGCAGGACAGGTCCGGCGCAGGCCCGTGAAATGCACAGGTCTGGAAGTGACGGTCCTGGACAGCATGGAGAACGGATTCGTATCGCGTAAGGATGTCAGACGTTTCCTGGACAAGGAATACGGCAGTTTCATAGGAGAAAGCATCGACAGCATCGATCTCGTGAGGATCGAAGACATCATAGACGGCAGAAGTGCCGTAAAGAAAAGCCAGGCCTTTGTGACCAGGGACGGCATATTGCACATAAACGTGACACAACGGAAGCCTGTGGTACGTTTTCAGAAAAAAGACGGAGGATTCTATGCCGATGCCGAAGGGTACATCTTCCCGCTCCAGAACAGTTTTGCATCACATGTGCAGATCATTGACGGGGAGATCCCCCTTGCGGCCAACAGCGGATACAAGGGCTCCATCGCCGATCCGAAGGAAAGGGAATGGTTCAGAAAGGTCATGGAGGTGGTGAACTTCATCGGCAACGACAGGACATGGAAGGGCAAGATAGTACAGATATCCGTCACGAAAGGAGGAGACCTCATACTTGTTCCGCGTGAAGGAAAAGAGAAGTTCCTGTTCGGACAGCCGGAAGACATAGAGTCCAAGTTCGCGAAGCTGGAGAAGTACTATACACACATCATCCCGGCAAAGGGAGAAGGACATTACAGGACCGTCGACCTCAAATACAAGGGTCAGATAGTCTGCAGAGAGAAATAACAAGGAGACAAGATATGGAGATACAGGACAGACACATCGTGGCGATCGACTTGGGTACATCCAAGATAGCCCTCACCGTCGCAAAGGTGAACGGGGAGAACGTTCAGATCGTCTATTACAGGGAAACGCCCTCTGAAGGCATACGATACAGCAGTGTATTCAATGCATCACAGGTGAGCGGTCCGCTTTCCGAAGCCATCAGACAGGCGGAGGCGGCACTCGGAATAAAGATAACCCAGGCGGTCGTAGGCATGCCGAAGCACCCTGTGAGACTCGAATCCAGCACCGGAAAGATAGAAGGCAGAGGTTTTGACGAAGACATCACTGCAGAGGATGTGGCGGAACTGAAGAGGTCTGCACAGGACATGTATCCGTTGGAGAACCCCAACATGGAGGCCATATACGGTGCCGTGGCCCAGTCCTTTTCCGACGGTGAGAATTTCCAGATAATCGAGAACGACATCATCGGAATGACAAGCGACGTCCTCGAGGGACATTTCAAGATATTCATAGGAAAGAAGAGTTCGCTTGCCAAGATAGACACCGTGCTGAAGAAGGCCGGTATCGTCGCTGCGCGCAAATATTTCACTGCCGACACGACAGCCAAGGCCGTACTTCTTGATTCGGAGATGGAAAACGGAGTGGCGATGGTCGATTTCGGCGGCGGCTGCGTGTCCGTATCCGTCTATCATGGAAACATCATGAGGCACTATGCCTCCATCCCGTTCGGAGGAAAGAACATAACCGGGGACATACAGATCGAGTCGGAGGGCAGTATCGGAAGAGATCTTGCAGAAAACATCAAGATCGCCTTCGGTGCATGCATGCCTGAAAAGATCCAGAACCTGAGCGACAAGATCATACACATAAAGAGCGACAACGGCGAAGCCGACAAGAAGCTTCCGGTGAAATATCTTTCGGAGATCATCACTGCCAGGGTCGAGGAGATATTCATGGCCATCCTTTATGAAATCCAGCAGAGCGGATTCGCAGACAGGCTGATGAGCGGAATAGTAGTGACAGGAGGATGCGCACAGACAGCCAACCTCGGCAACTTCATATTCGACCTTTCGGGCTACAGGGTAAGGACCGGATATCCGAGACATCTTTTCTCATTCCAGGGATGCGAAGGAATAATCGAGACATCCGCAGCAACTTCTATCGGTCTCATCATGGCAGCAAAGGAGGACAGGACCCTCAACTGCGCATTCGCCAAGGACGGATACGTTCCGGAGCCTGCCGTACCGGAGACACAGGAGGCGGAGCCGGAAGATGATGAACCGAAGGAAACTCTGTTCGAATTCGAGCCTGAAGAACAGGCTGCACCTGCGGAGAAGGCGAAGAAAGCGCCTAAGCAGAAGGACAGGGTAAAGTGGACAGACAAGTTCGGAAAGTTCTGGGGAGACCTGTACGAGACTGTCAATCAGGAAATTGAAAACGAAAAGGCATAGATATGAGTTACGACAATATTGAAATAGTTCCGGATACATGGATTCCTGAAGAGTCCATAATAAAGGTGATAGGAGTAGGCGGTGGCGGATGCAATGCCGTCAACTACATGTACAGACAGAAGATCGAGGGATGTACGTTCATCGTCTGCAACACTGACCGCCAGGCCCTTGACAAATGTGATGTACCTGTCAAGATCCAGCTGGGCGACGACGGACTCGGCGCCGGCACAAATCCGACGGAAGGCCGCAATGCTGCCCTTAATTCCCAGGACGAGATAGAGAAGATCCTCGACAACAACACCAAGATGCTGTTCATCACTGCAGGCATGGGCGGAGGAACAGGTACCGGAGCCGCTCCAGTCATAGCCGCAATGGCGAAGAAGAAGGGCATCCTCACGGTCGGAGTCGTGACTCTCCCGTTCAGATATCAGGGAAACGAAACCCTTTCCAAGGCCATAGACGGCATTTCAGAACTTGAGAACAACGTTGACAGCCTCCTGATCATCGACAATGAAAAGCTTTTCGAAGTATACGGAGACCTTCTCATCCAGGAGGCCTTCCCGAAGGCTGACGAGGTGCTTGCAACAGCGGTGAGAGGCATAACCGAGATCATCAAGAAGAGAGGCCACATCAATGTCGACTTCAAGGATGTCAGCACAATGATGAAGAACGACAACAGAGGTGGAAGCCGCTACGCCCTCATGGGATGCGGTACAGGTACAGGAAAGAACAGGATCGAAGATGCGGTAAGAACCGCCCTCGAGTCCCCTCTCCTCAACGATTTCGACCTCAATACAGCTCAGAAGGTCCTCATAAACGTCACGACAGGTGACAATCAGGAGGGTCTCACCATGAGCCAGTACCGCGAAGTGAGCGATATGATCAAGAAGTACACTGGCAATGCCGAAAACTTCAAGAGCGGTCTCGTATTCGACGAAACGCCTGAATTCGGAGACCGGGTCAACATCACCGTCATTGTCACCGGAATCAACATGACAATGGCTCTTCCGCAGACCGAGATCGGCAACATCATCATGATAGACAGCAACTTCAGGTACGAGAGGAGCAAGGCTGCTGCAGAGGAAGGCATTGACCTTCCGCAGGTGAAGGTACATAAGATCGGATACAACAGCGCCCCTGTAAGGAAGAAACTTGTGTTCGACAGCAGCAACAAGCCTGCACTCCTCGTCACCGAAGACCAGAGCATAAGCGAGCTTGAGAATGTGTCGGCCTTGAGAAGGAAGGCCAAGCCCGGACAGAATAGGGATGAATAAGAATTTTTTGTATTTTTGCGCCCTCATTAAAGACATTTGACATGACAAGGAAAACACGCGTAAGGTTTGCACCGTCCCCTACCGGTCCTCTCCACATGGGAGGAGTAAGGACAGCCCTTTACAATTATCTCTTCGCCAAGCAGCGCGGAGGCGATTTCATCATAAGGATCGAGGATACCGACTCGCAGAGATTCGTCCCTGGAGCGGAGAAATATATAATAGAAGCCCTCAACTGGTGCGGAATCGTGCCTGACGAAGGCGTGGATGCCGAAGGAAACGTAGTCGAAACGGCGTCGGAGCGTCATCCTCACGCGCCTTACAGGCAGAGCCAGAGAAAGCCGATCTACCGCAAGTACGCGGAAGAGCTTGTCGAGAAGGGATTCGCATATTATGCCTTCGATACGGCTGAAGAACTCGGAGCAAAGCGTGCGGAGATGGAATCAGCAGGCCAGACCTTCATCTACGGCCAGACCACACGCATGGGTCTGAGAAACTCCCTTTCGATGCCTGAGGCTGAGTGGAAGGAACTTCTCGAGACCCGTACCGACTGGACGATCCGCTTCAAGATGCCAGAGAACAGAGTCGTGAAGATGGACGACCTGATCCGCGGCCATGTCGAGGTCAACACATCGACACTGGACGACAAGGTGCTCTGGAAGAGGGCTGACGAACTCCCTACGTATCACCTTGCAAACATAGTGGACGACCACCTCATGGAAATCACAGAGGTCATCCGCGGTGAGGAATGGCTTCCTTCACTGCCACTCCATTACCTCCTCTACGAGGCATTCGGATGGACAGAGACCCAGCCGCGCTTCGCCCACCTCTCTCTCCTGCTCAAGCCGGACGGAAAGGGCAAGCTCAGCAAGCGTGACGGCGACCGTCTCGGTTTCCCTGTATTCCCTCTCAGATGGGTCAACGCGGAAGGTGAGGTATCACGAGGATACCGCGAGGACGGATATTTCCCTGAAGCATTCGTCAATCTTCTTGCAATGCTCGGCTGGAACCCGGGCACAGAGCAGGAACTCTTCACTCTTGAGGAACTCGTGGAGACATTCTCACTTGAAAGAGTCGTGAAGTCTGGAGCACGTTTCAACGCAGACAAGGCAAAGTGGTACAACAAGGAATATCTCAGAAAGAAGAGTGTGGAAGAACTCACTGACCTGTACATTCCTGTTCTCGAGGAACATGGCATCACAGGAGTTTCGCGTGAGTATGTATCCAAGGTCGTGGCTCTGATCCAGGAAAGGGCGACATTCGTAGCGGACTTCTGGGACATCGCTTCATATCTCTTCGTGGCACCTGTCACATTCGTGGAGAAGGATGCGGCAAAGTTCTGGAAGGAAGAGAACTACACTCTCGCCCTCAAGGTCGCGGATTTCATAATGAACTTTGAAGGCGAGTTCACAAAGGAGAATCTCGAAGGACCTCTCGAAGAGTTCATCCGCAGCAATGAATGGCCTATGGGCAAGGTGATGAACTGCCTCCGTCTGGCGCTCGTAGGAGCATCAAGCGGCCTGGGCATCGCCGACATCGTAACGCTTATCGGCAAGGATGAATTCGCAAGACGAATCGAATACATAAAGGCAACCTTGAAGTAATCGGACACAGTCTCAACCGAATCATCGGTGCTGCATGATTCTTATCTTTCATGCAGCACCGATGGTTTTATCAGTATGTCCTATTATTTCGAAACGGTCAGTCGACTGGGACGAATTGGAAAGTACCGGCCCCTTTTAGTAATCTACGACCTTCCGGTTTCAGATTCGGATGTAACTCATACATTTCCGGAGAATAGTCCTCATAGTAATCTATATCCACAGGAATTTCCACTGTAAGTGTAAGGGTATCAAAGTCCTCCGACGGAATCTCTTTAAAAGCAAGAAAGACAACAGGAGACTGTATTCCGTTCAATGCAATACGTTCACTGGTAAATTCGCGGAAAGTTGAAGGATAGCGGTCGTCACATCCATAGAGTATATGAAAGTCAGGATACGATACAATCACATCATTCAAATAACGAGGTATTGAAAACATATCACCCAGATCCTCACCAGCCTCTCTTCCCCATAAGACCCTGTCAGCATATATCCTTGAACCTTCAGCTATGCCGGCAACAGTAAAGTCCCTATAAGTATTAAAACTGTTGTTGTAGCCATACTCTCTCAATCCATTGTTCAGAAAACCGTAAAGCCACTTGGTCCTCGCATATTCTTCCTCAGAACCAGACATATAACTTGTACAGTAGGCATACGGATCAGATTTTGTAAGTACCCCCAATACAAAGTTTTCTTTATTCGGCACAAAAGCAGAATTCCCATAAGTTTCAAAATACAGAAAAAGCTCTTCAGATAATTTTTCTGCGGTACACATAGTTATACCGCAAGGGGGATAGTACTTATCATCATCTTCAGCACATCCTGTCAACAAGATGAAAGATGCAAAAAACAACAAAATCTTTTTCATTATTCAATTACTGAAAAATTGCACATCATTTTTTTATTGTAATTGTATGTTACGCTACTATATTCATCTATAACATATGTCCAATCACCCGTTGGCGTATACCACGTATCGTTATTATTGTTAATACTATTATTGATTTCATTGTTCCCTTCTCCCCAATTCATCTTTATTTTTTCTAAAACAGGTGATGTATATTCTATTTCAACTTTATTCGGATAAGTAGGAATAGGCACAGATGAAGGTGTATCATATACCCACTCATAAGTATAAGTGTACTTTGTTCGATAAGAACTATAACCGTCAATAATAAAACAATGACCTATCTGACTTGAAATATTTCTTGCAGATATTATAACGGGCAAACCTGACATTAGATTTGATTTAACAATATCCGCATCGTAAACTAAATAAGAACAATCTATGCCAAAACGCTGAAATACCTCTGTTTTCAAATCAGCTGTTGCAGCCAAGGATACCGAGTCACCATATTGAATGGAAACCAAATAACCAATATAGGACATTAAAACAGCCGCACTTAATGGATTGTAATAAATATCATTCCATAAATTTGTACCATAATTAGAAAATTGCACAAGATTACCATTTACAGAGGCAGTTGACGGCACTTCCATTTCTAAACCATAAAAATTACGAAGATAGGTAAGAGTTTGAGCACCGGCAACAGCTACGCAGCCGACTGGGGCTTTTAAAGATGAATTCTGTGAATTATATGGACAATATGTATTGTATGGATCCCACTGCCCCCATTCTAATGGTATAAGATGATCTATTTCTTCATACGTTTCTCTCTCAGATTCAACGTCAATCAGTTTCCAATACCCCATAGGTCTTATTCCGGTACTGTCAAAACGCATTTCAATATCAGACAAATGTTGTTGAATAAATTCATCCGAAGCTGATATGGCACCCCAGAATTCAACATTCTCATAACTTTCTGCAGAAAGAGATTTTGTTAGAATCAGTCTCTGGTCTTCGTGAGAAGAAAACAAATTAAGTTCCTCTGCAATCATGTCGAAATAAAACTTATGAGAGCCTAACTCTGAAAATTCAAACTCACCGGTGTCAGATGACGCCAACACCATTGGGGAACGTTTATCGGCAGATATAACATCCCAACCAACATCGTATTTAATGACATACATAACCACTGCCCCTGATTCAGAATAGATAGGAGCAACTTCTTCAAGTCCTATAGACGTTCCGTTACTTTGTGATTCTAAAACCCTAAAGTCCACATACTTATCCACATCCGACATGTCAACAAAATACGGATTATTTTTTAGAGACATCTGTTCATATCCTAATTCCAATTCACTTGACTCCAATTGTACAAATGATTCTTGAATACAAGATGAAGTTAATGCAAGAAAGAATAAAAACAGGAAATTATATCTCATAACCATTTATATATCAATGATTTATTTCATTACCTTCAAAATAGCAAATAATTGTCATAAAAGCAAATTCTACTTTTTATGACAATTTCTTTTTTTATCATTGCACATCAATTAAATTTGCACCCGGAAAAATCATGACATCATGAAGATAGGAATATGCAATGACCACGCAGGCGTCGAATACAAGACCCGCCTGATGGAATACCTCGAAGGCAAGGGATATGAAATGGTGAATTTCGGCACCGACACCACCGCAAGCATGGATTATCCGGATGTCGCACACCCTCTCGCGACTGCTGTAGAAAAGGGTGAAGTAGAGCTCGGAATCGCTTTCTGCGGCACAGGAAACGGCATGGCAATGGCATTGAACAAGCATGCCGGAATACGCGCAGGACTTTGCTGGTCCGTTGAGATAGGCAAGCTTATCAAGCAGCACAACAATGCAAACGTGCTTGTGATGCCAGCAAGATTCGTGACTTTCGAAACCGTAATCGAAATCACTGAGGCATGGCTTTCCGAAACATTCGAAGGCGGCCGTCATCAGACACGCATCGACAAGATACCTTGTAAATAGAACGATTTGGAAGCATTGATACTTGAACCGGGTTCTTCGCCTTTGACAAGGAACATCGAAGATTATCCCGAGGGAATCATAATTCCCATAGACAAGCCATACAGATGGACATCGGCGGACGTGATCAGAAAGGTCAAGTTCGCCGCTATCCGTCATTTCGGCAAGAAGAACCTGAAGGTAGGCCATGCCGGCACCCTGGATCCGTTGGCAACGGGAGTGCTGCTTGTGTGCATAGGCAAGGCGACGAAACTTGCGGAGCAGCTGCAGTCACATGACAAGGAATATGTGGCCGGAATCACATTCGGAGCGACAACACCTTCATACGATCTTGAAAAGGATATAGACAGATTCTTCCCGCACGGACATATTACTGCAGAAGCAGTGTCCGAGGCTCTTCTCGGATTCATCGGGGAGCAGGATCAGATCGCGCCTCTGTTCAGCGCCAAGTCAGTAGATGGCGTCCGTGCCTATGAACTTGCCAGGAAGCTGCATAAGGAAGGCAAGACACTTGACGATGTCGCAGCAGAACTGATCCGTGTTTCCAGGATCAGTATAACCGCGCTGGAGCTTCTGAGTTTCGATGACAGCAGCTGCCGTTGCAGCACAAGTGGGAACCGTGCTACCCCCCT
>JAFQAR010000019.1 GCA_017399905.1 Bacteroidales bacterium | reverse complement strand
GTCCTATTCCGACGAGGTCATTGACGACAAGATCGGTCTATACAGAGAAAAGATTTATTCAGTTCTGACTTCAGAAGAATTCATCAGAAGCTACCCTAAAATGGGAAAGGTTGACGACCTTCCATATACAGCCTTGGAAAAGTGCATAATCTTCATGATCGGCATCGGTCTGGAGCCGAACGAAACAGCCAGGATGCTCCTCTCCGACAAGAGGACCGTCATGACCATCAAGTCGAAGAGGAAGAAGGATATTCTGAAGATTTTCCCGGAATAAAGCATGATGCAACGTATCCTGCACCTATAATAAAAAGATCGGGACGGCCATCCTTTGTCGGATAGCCGTCCCGATATGCACATGAAATACACCTGCTATTTTCCGGCGAGGTTCTTTTCCCATGCCCAGGCTGAGGCGAGGGTATCTTCTACGGAGCGCTCCGCCTTCCAGCCGAGTTCTTCGTTTGCGAGCTGAGTGTCAGCCCAGATTGCAACCACGTCACCAGGGCGGCGAGGTGCGAACTTATAGTTCAGCTTGAGACCGTTCACCTTCTCGAAAGCCGTAACGAGTTCCTGCACTGAAACAGGACGTCCGGTACCGACATTGAAGATTTCATAACCTTCCTTCATCTTTCCGTCCAGCATCCTTGACACGGCAGCGACATGGGCCTTCGCGAGGTCCACAATGTCGATATAGTCCCTGAGGCAGGTTCCGTCCTCCGTAGGATAGTCGTTTCCGAAGATGCTCAGACACTCACGTTTGCCGATCGCGGTCTGGGTGATGAATGGAACGAGGTTGTTCGGAACTCCGCGCGGAAGCTCACCGATAAGTGCTGACGGATGTGCTCCGATAGGGTTGAAATAGCGGAGGGCGATGCCTTTCACGACGCCCTGACCGTTTGTGCCGTCATAGCCTTTTGTCGCGAAGACGACGTCGCGAAGGATGTCCTCACACATCTGCTTTGTATTTCCGTAAGGGGATGTAGCCGGAAGACGCGGAGTCTGCTCGGTCACAGGAAGATTCTCCGCCTCGCCATACACCGTCGCTGAAGAAGAGAAGAGGACATTGCAGCCTCCATGGGTCTTCGCAGCCTCAAGGATATTGAGGAAGGATACGAGATTGTTGCGATAGTACATGATCGGCTCGGCAACAGACTCTCCTACGGCCTTGAATGCCGCAAAATGGATGACGGCGTCGATCCTGTAGTCGTCGAAAAGCTTCATCACCGCAGCATAGTCGCAGCAGTCGATCTGTTCGAACGGAATGTCGTCCCTGCCCGTGATCTTCTTTACGCCTTCGAAGCATGTCATGTCGCAGTTGGACATATTGTCAGCAACCACAACCTCATAACCAGCTCCGATAAGTTCGACAGTCACATGGCTGCCGATGTAGCCGGCACCGCCGGAAACCAAAACTCTTTTTGCCATAATATTATGAAGTATATTGTTTTTCCTTACACATCAGACAAAGATAACGATAAATCCGCAACCCTAAACTGAAAAATATGTTAATTTTGCCGGAGATGTACAACTATGCTTGAAATGAAACGGTTTTCGACAAATATCATACTGTTCATGTGGACATGCCTGACCATGTCCGCACAGGTCGCACCTGCCTCAGAGAAGGCGGACGGGCTGCAGGCCAGGATCGAAGCGCTTGCGGCTGACGCGACATTCTCGCAGTCAGTCGTGGGAATATGCGCATGCACGGCTGACGGTAGCCTTCTGGCAGGAATCAACGAGGAGATGATGCTCGTTCCGGCTTCGAACATGAAGCTCATCAGCACAGGAGCGGCCCTTCATGCCCTGGGGCCCGGTTACAGGTATGAAACGAAGATAGGATATACCGGAAGCATTTCGGAGGGTACCCTGCACGGAAACCTGTACATCATCGGCGGAGGCGACCCGACGACGGCATCGAAAGATTCCATCGCGATGCCGGTGGAGGCCACATTCGCAGAATGGGAGAGCATAGTGCGGGAGGCCGGGATCCGGAGGATCGAAGGCCGCATCATCGGCGACGGAAGGCATTTCGAAGAAATGGCCGAGGAGCCGAGCTGGCTCTGGAGCGACATCGGAACCTATTACGGAACAGGAACCACGGGACTGATGTTCTATGAGAACATGATGTCGTTTTCGGTGGCTGCAGGCCCTGAACCGGGTGCACCTGTAAACATCCGGCCTCATTATCCGGACACTCCGTGGATGGAATTCAGATATTCATGCACCACAGGCAAGCCGGGCACAGGGGACAGGCTGTACATGTATACCAGCGACCTCGCACCTATAGCTGAAATACGCGGAACCTTCGGTGTGGACCGCGCCCAAAAGAGGGTAGACTGCAGCAACAAGTTTCCGGAATATACGTGTGCCCATCATTTCAGGACATATCTGAAAAAGAAAGGCATCATCTGCACGGAGGGAGCGGCAGACTTCAGGCTCGAGACCGGATGGATGGCAGATACCCCGGATACGGAAGAGGTGAAGATCATCGGAAGCACATTCTCCCCTGCCCTCGACAGGATAGTCTTCGAGACCAACCACGCCAGCAACAACCTCTTCGCGGAAACGCTCCTGAGGACGCTTGGCAAGGAGATGCACGGAAGCGCATGCTATGATTCCTCATACGTTGCGATGAACGACATATTGAAAGACCTGTGTCTGGGCACATCGAAGGGGATAAGGATCCAGGACGGAAGCGGCCTGTCAAGACAGAATCTCGTTTCTCCTGAATTCATGTGCAGATTTCTTGGAGCCATGACCGACTCCCCTCACTTCGGGACCTATCTCCACAGCCTGCCCTCACCCGGAGGCAACGGCACACTCAGCTACAACATGAAGAATTACCCGGCTTCCACAAGGAACAGGATAAAGGTAAAGAGCGGATCGATGAACGGAGTACGCTGCTATTCAGGTTACATACTGCCGTCCACTCCGGACGGGGAGACCGTCATCTTCTCGATAATGACGAACAACTGCACCTCACCGACATGGAAGGTGCGTCCTCTTCTCGACAAGATCATGGGGACTCTGGCAAGCTTCAATTAGTTGCCTTTGAAAAGTGTACGGCAGAGAGCCGGAACGTCCGCAACCTTCACTATCCCGATGCCGGCTATGCCCGGAACCTTGGAAAGTTCACTTTCAATGCCGTCAAGGCTGCTGAAGGATGACACGTATATCTTGCGGAAACCGAGACGGGCAGCCTCGATGATGCGCCTGTCCGTCTGCGCGACAGGACGGACTTCTCCGCTGAGGCCTATCTCTCCGGCAAAGCAGATATCCGAAGGTATCGCGAAATCAAAGTTGGACGAAAGCACGGCGCTGACCACTGCAAGGTCGCATGCAGGGTCGCTCACCTTCAGTCCTCCGGCCATGTTCAGGAACACATCCTTCACGCTCAGCTTGAAACCGGCACGCTTCTCCAGAACAGCGAGAAGCATGTTCAGACGACGCACGTCGAAGCCGGTCGCACTGCGCTGAGGCGTGCCGTACGCGGCTGAGCTCACCAGCGCCTGCACCTCGATCAGGAACGGCCTCGTTCCATCGAGCATGGCGCTGACCGCAACGCCGCTCAATCCTTCCTCGTGCATCGGAATGAGCATCTCGGACGGATTGCTGACCTCGCGAAGACCCTTTCCCGTCATCTCGAACACGGCCAGTTCCGAAGTCGAACCGAAACGGTTCTTCATGCTGCGGAGCAGCCTGTATGTACCTCTGTTGTCGCCTTCGAACTGAAGCACGACATCGACTATATGTTCCAGTATCTTTGGTCCGGCGATGCTGCCTTCCTTGGTTATATGGCCTATCAGGATAACCGGCACACCCGTCTCCTTGGCAAAACGGAGCAGCATCGATGCGGTCTCCTTTATCTGAGTCACCGAACCCGGAGAAGACTCCACATTCTGCGAGAACATGGTCTGTACGGAATCCACCACCATCAGGTCCGGCATCATGGCCCTTGCTTCAGCGATGATATTCTCCATCAGAGTCTCGCTGTAGATCATGCAGTTCGAATAATCCCCTCCGATCCGGGCCGCGCGAAGCTTGACCTGCTTCGCACTCTCCTCTCCGGTCACATAAAGCGTCTTCAGATGCGGACAATGCAGAGGTATCTGAAGGGAAAGCGTAGACTTTCCGATACCCGGTTCGCCGCCGATAAGCACAAGAGAACCCTCTACCAGACCGCCTCCAAGAATACGGTCCACCTCGCCGTTGTTCAGCGAAATGCGGTTTTCCACCGACGAGTCTATGTCCGACAATGGCAAAGGCTTATGGCCGGAACCGGGTACAGAAACCCCGGCGGCAGGGCCCTGCTTCTTCCCTGTAGCGACTCTCTCTTCCACCATCGTATTCCACTCCCCGCACGCAGGGCATCTTCCCATCCACTTCGGGCTTTCGTTTCCGCATGAACTGCAGAACCACACCGTCTTTGTCTTAACTGTCGCCATATTAGTATAATTTACATTCCGGACAAGTCGATCTCGACTATGCCTTCGATATCATCAAACTTCACAAGATGCTCTCCTGCACCTGCATTGAAATCCATTTCTACAGTAACCTCCGACCCGGTTCCGTAATCGTGTCCGAGACCTGCCGAATATCCCTCCTGACTGCCGTCTCCCCAGTCTACGGTTCCTGACTTGAGCGTACCTGTAAACTCCGGAAGCCTGAAGGTCCTGTTCGTGTGGATGACCTTGAGCACATAATCCTTAAGCAGGGCCGACTGCACGACCTTCACCTTCTGGATGATGTCTCCGTAAACGAAAGTGATCACGGCTTCCCTGTCGTCAGGAGCCTCATTCGCTTCATAAGCGAACTGTAGTTCCTTCTCGACAAAAGCCTTCGTCTGCACATGGGAAAGCCAGTCAGCATCGATGGAAAGGTCATAATCCACATTGCTTCCAAGCGTAAGGGAGAATGTGCCGCTTCCGCTTTCAAGCTCTACCGACGAGACTCCGGGAACGATCGCATCCTTCTGTGACTGGACCACCCTGACCGTTTCCGAAAGGTTGCAGTCCATACCCTTTATCATGATCACGGCTTCGCGCGAGTCATATGTCAGATTCTCCTTAACCTTGAATTCGAGAGAACCGGTAACGGCTCCTCTTGTGGTAGGCACATATGAAAGCCAGTCCGCCTCAGGCATCACGACCTCATATTCCACATTCGTGGTGACATCCACCGTGAACACGCCCTCTTCCGATGTCAGGTTCACAAGGTTCGAACCGAGCACAAGCTCCGGTCCTCCGTTCTGGTATACAGTAACTTCCTCCTTGATGTCACCGCTGGTAAAGAAGATCTTTCCCGAACGGGTTCCGCTTCCTTCATAAGGATCGATGCGGAAACCGAAGTTCTTCGAAACAAGGGCCTTGGTCTCCACCTGGCTCAGCCATTCCGAAGCCGCAGGGTCGATCTCCACGGCTACATCTACATTGGCCTGGACCTCGATGTTCAGACTGCCGCCCTTTTCGTCCAGTTCATAGATGTCCTTTGAAAGCATGAGGGCATCCTTCTGCTTCTGAGTTACATTGATATATTTCCTGACCTTCGGAGACACTGAAACCTCTATCCTCGCATGACGGTCGTCATAGCCCTTGTTGGCATCGACACGGAACCTCAGGATACCTTCATCCGTATTCGTGGCCCTCGTGGCTATCTCGTGCAGCCACGCATCGCCGTCAGTTTCGATATTCAACGTGTATTCCCCCGTATATGTAATATCCAGAAAGAACTCGCCTCCCTTCGAAGGAATCACGAATTCGGTTTCCGAAAGCTTGAGGACGTCCACCTCAGGAAGAATCATCTCAATAAGACTGCATCCCGTCATGAAAAGCGACAGAACAACGGATACGATAAAACTTCTCTTCATATTCCTTCCTCCTTATTCTTCCGATCCTACGACAAAATACATTTCATGGACTTCGCTGTCCTTGGAAAGCGTAAGCCTGTACCTTCCGGCCTCCAGAGAGGCTGCAGCTATGGTCACGACATTTCCCGAAGACTGGACGACGCCATCTACTGCCGCTCCCGATTCCGTAGAGACTACGGCACTCACGCCATCCTTGACTCCGAGGGTGATCACCTTCGTCTGCGTGTTGTATTCGAAGGTGGTGCTCTGGGCTATAGAAGCCGCATCGCACAAAGGAATGGCATCAACAGCCCCTTCAGTCTTTTCAGCAAGCATCTTGACCCACTTCCCTTTCCTGCTGTCATACATGGCTGCAATGAGATGGTCTCCAAACTCCAGTTCAGAGGAGAACTGCAAAGCGGTCCTGTCAAAGAAATATCCATATCCCACCGGAAGTTCCGCATTGAACGAAGCCACGACTTCCTTGGCCTGATCATCCGCATCCATGATGACGAAGCCCATAGGGCCTGTGAACGTCTCCGATCCGGCATTTACGAGAAGGCCTGTGGAAAGCAGGAATGTAACGCCGGGCTCGAAGACAGTCCTGTCCGCCTGAAGTCCGGCAATATCGTTATATGTATATATGACACCACGCACATCGGCATATCCGCCTTCCTCCTTCTTGACGTTCAGGATCGCGGTCTGACCGAGGTTGTATCCCCCTTCCGATCCTCCGATACCCTGTCCGGAAGGATTCAGTGCATCGAGGGTATAGTAACCGTCGCAGTAGCTGCCCCATCCCCAGTTCAGGCTGTAGTATCCCTGGTCCGTATATCCGTCAAGCACGAAGGCATGGCCGACACTTCCGTCATTGCCGGAATATATCACCGGACCGTTGTCGGCAAGCTCCTGACGCATCATGGCATGCCACTCTTCATCTGTATAGAAGGCTCTCGAATAGGCACCTATGCTTCCGTCATATTTCATGAATGAATCAAGTGCACCCGGTATCAGCTCGCATGCCGTTCCGGAAGCATCAGCACTGTAGTCCATAGTCAGCATGGCACCGCAGTCGGCCATGAGACGGGCTACCGCCTGCGCCTGTGCATCCGTATATCCGAACTGTGAATAGATAAGGGGCATGTTGTCCCAATCGTACTCATAGCCGAGTTCTATCGCAGAGACGCTTATGCCTTTTGACGAAGTGGTATAAGCGGGTATGGTACCCTCGCCCGATTCCGGCCATTTGTGGTAACGCATCACGATGGCAACGGCTGTTGCGACACATCCCGTCACTGAACGCGATCCCCCGTCAAAGGGGCACAGATTGTTGTATGGAGCACTCTGGTTCCATTTCGCGGTCTCATGCTTCAGGACCACATTGCCGACAGAGGAGGCTGTAGCCACATTGAAGGCCGAGGGATTGTTTCTTGCCAAGGAAACCGCTTCTGCAAGACCATCCATCCAAGCCTTTACATTCACCGGCATATCCTCAGTAACAAACTCATTTTCAAAGGAATATCCCAATACAGGCTTTGCCAGATCATCTCCTGCCACGATCACGAAGCCCGGTCCGGAAGCGTTGTCAAAAACATAGAATGCAGGAGCATCAGCCTGTCCCTTTGTCTGACGAGGACTGCCGTCCCAGACCATCTGCAGGTCTACTGGAGAAGATGCGCGGGTAAGAGTCCGTGAGCCGAAGAAAGTTTCCGCTATCTGTCTTGCCTTTTCCAATGAGACCTCTTCCGAAAAGAGTGACGCCGGGAAAAGGAAAAAGGCAAGTACTGCGGTCAGGATTTTGAAATTCTTCATATTCAAGGTTTTGTCCACAAATGTACAAAAAAAAGATATTGTTCCAACGGGACAATATCTCTCAGACGTTTCGGATATACCGGAAAGGTCAATTACTCAGCCTTGCAGCAGTCAGTTGCTGTTGAATCGCAACCAGCGCACTTGGTTGAATCGCAGCACTCAGTGCAGTCAGCGCACTTAGTAGAGTCGCAGCACTCAGTTGCCTCACACTCAGTCTCAGCAGCCTTTGGAGTGTTGTTGCAAGCGCAAGAAGCAGCAGCGAACATAGCTGCAACGATAGCCATAGACATAAATACCTTCTTCATGGTCAATCATTTTAAAGGGTTAAACAAAACACTGAACTGCAAAAATATGTAAGTTTCAGAATAAATGCAAATTTTTAATCAATAAACAACTATCTATCCATTTCAAACAGCTCCATGGAGTGGATTTTGCCGTTTTCCAGCTTGAATCTGAGGGCGGTTCTTACAATATGAAAGCCCTGTATTCCTGCCGCTCCCGGATTGATTACCAACATATTACGCTTAACATCGCGCACTACTTTAAGAATATGGGAGTGTCCGCATATGAAAATGTCAGGTCTATACCTGTCGATCAGCTCCCGAGCACGGGAATCATAACGGCCCGGATACCCTCCGATATGGGTCATCAGGACCTTGAGTCCTTCACATTCGAAGAACCGGTGAAGCGGGTGGTCGTAGCGGAGAGCCTGATTGTCACAGTTGCCGCTTACGCCGACCAGAGGCTTGAAGGCTGCTATGCGGGCCGCCAGATCCATGCCCCCGCCGAAGTCGCCGGCATGCCATATCTGGTCCACAGGCTCGAGGAAAGCCTGGAACTGCGGGTCGAACACACCGTGAGTATCTGATATCAATCCTATGAACATGATGCCGTATTTTGCGGACAATGATGCAAAAATAGCATTTTGCCCGAAAACAATTCCTATATTTGCCATTCAAACTTCAAGACATGGAACTTTTCTACTCCAGAGACATTGCCGGCGGCATATGCCGTCTCGATCAGGACGAATCAGGCCACTGCATCAAGGTGCTCAGGCACAGAAGCGGGGATGAGATAAACGTCATTGACGGATGCGGGACCCTGCACAGGTGCCGCATAACGTCGGACAGCCACAAAGGAGTCGAGGCCGCCGTGCTGGAGAGTACGGAAGGATGGGGTTCGCATCCTTACAGGCTGCATATGGCGGTATGTCCAACCAAGAACAACGACAGATACGAATGGTTTGCGGAAAAGGCCTGCGAGATCGGCGTGGATGTAATATCCCCTGTCATTGGAGAACATTCCGAGAGAAGGATATTCAAGACCGCAAGGGCGGAAAAGATACTTGTAAGCGCTGCGAAGCAATCCCTGAAAGCTTCCGTACCCGTGGTGAACGAGCCGGTTTCCGTAAAGGATTTCATAAGGTCGTATTCCGAAGGCCTCCGCCTCATCGCCTACTGCTTCGAGGATGAAAACATCCCGCGCAGGAGCATCAGGGAGGTACTGGAAGGGTACGAAGGTTCCGACATCACCGTCATGATAGGTCCTGAAGGTGATTTCTCCAGGGAAGAGGCGGAGCTGGCCCTTGCATCGGGCTTCGTTCCCGTCCATCTCGGCGCTTCGCGCCTCCGGACGGAAACCGCCGCCCTCACGGCAGTCGCCGCCGTCTATTTCAGATATATGTAGGCTTACTTTCTGATTATTTCGATGGAATAGTCCAGACCTACCTTTATTATTGAAGACGATTGTCCCGTAGCTCCCTTTTCAAGGGAAGGATCTACGATGTGATCAACCGCAGTGCGGATATCTTCTGATATTTCCGCGAATTTCTTCGGCGTCGGTTCTCCCGAAATGTTGGCCGAAGTCGAGACTACAGGACGCCCGAACCTTGCCACGAGCTGCTGACAGAAATCCATCATAGGGATACGTATGCCCACCGTACCGTCTTCTGCGACCGTATTGAACGCGAGGCAGCGGCGGTCTGCCTTCATGCATCCGGCCTCACCGGCCACGGCATCAGGATATATGATCGTCATAGGCTTGTCATTGACCTCGACAAGCTGCACGGCCATTTCCGGCACTTCCTTCACATAGCGGCATATCATGTCCATATCGCTTGCAAGAAGTACAAGTGACTTGCTGTCCGCACGTTTCTTGATCTCATAGACCTTTGCCACCGCCTCAGGATCTGTGGCATCGCAGCCGATTCCCCAGACGGTATCTGTCGGATAAAGTATGATGCCGCCCTTGCGCAGCACTTCCAAAGCTTTCTGTATTTCTTCTTTCATATTAATCATTATATCAATCCCTATTCAACTCTTAATGGCCCGAACTGTCCGTTTCTAATTTCCATGAAGGTCAGATCATTATCATCATAATCCTCACAATTCATTTCAAATTTACCGGAAATGTAATTGTGATCACCCTTTGACACATCAGTAAACTCAATCCACCCTGATATGGCATCATGGTATGCGACGAAGCCGTCTGTAAACGACAAAAGTGAAGCATACCCAACATTATTTTCTGCCATATCAACCATCTCACAAACAGAGTATCTTTTATTCAATTCAAACGGCTCCGTACTTTTCAAGTAAATATGAAGCGTATATTCATCAGTCTCGGACATCAGTTCACGAGACATCGAGAAAAAGAAACCGTTATCATCCGTATCAAATTCATGCGCACTACCACCATAGTTATTGACTCTCTCAGGCTGACTCTGGAACTGAATTCCATTCAATATAAATGACACCGGATTGTCAACAAGGTGATACAAAAGGTTATGTTTCTTACATTCAGACATTGATGTCAAAACAATAAAACCGGACAACAATATCGGAATAATTCCAGTCCTCATATCAGTATTCAGCTTTCAGAATAAATCTATTTATCTATTAAATTACCTTAATCCGTTTCTCATAAGACACCTCGGGCCTGTTTTGACCATTTTTTGCCCGAGGTCTCCATAAAACATCTTAAAAACATAATTTCTAAACACACCTCGGGCGAATTTCAAGCAAAATTTGCCCGAGCTCTTCATGCATTATAATTCCATTTCGGCGACGACCGGATAGTGGTCGGAAAAAGGGATGCGCGGGATGTCGTGACGCAGGGCACGGCAGCGCTCCGGGTAAAGGATATAGTCGATGCGGAGCATAGGCCAGAGCGTGGCGAAGGTCGCTCCGAAGCCATGTCCGGCCTCGACGAAAGCATCCTTCCTGCCGCGGGTCATGCGGTAATAGGTGTATGACATCGGGTTGTCGTTGAAATCTCCGCACACAAAGGCCTCTACCGGACAGTTCTCGATGTCGGCGAAGACCCTGTCGACCTGCTTCGGACGTCTGGTTATGGAACGTTTCATCTTGTTTCCGGCCTTGGCGAAGACGCCCTCCTCCTTCGACGACAGGGCACGCATCAGACCGGACACAGATATGTTGTAGCTCTCGAAATGGCAGTTGTAGACCCTGAACCTCCTGTCTCCATGGACATAGTCGGTATAGAGGGCCAGATTGGCACTTTCGTCGAATTTGAGCACTCCTTTTCCGGACGAAGGGATGCGGCTCAACGTCACATTTCCGAAGCCTCCCTTTTCCGTAGGGAACATGTAGTACTCCGCACTATAGTCCTTCAGTTGTCCGGCGAGATATGACTTCACGTCATTCATGTCCTCGGCATGAAACTCCTGTAGGCATATGATGTCGGCATCCTGACTCATTATGAATGAGAAAACCGAATCGGCGCAGGCATGACGGGACAAAGCGTCATCCTCATCCAGAGAGAATCTTCCCACATTGTAGGAAATAACCTTGACCTGATCTGCGCCAGCCGCGGCAAGCCTTTCCTCTCGTTCGCTTTCCGTATCCACCTGGACATATCTGCCGACGAAGAAAAACGACGGGAGCAGGGCCATCAGAGGTATGAGGAAAGCCTTCGACCTGCGCTTGAGAGCCCAGAGCAGGAGGAAAAGGTTAAGAGCGGAAAGCGGGACGAAGAATATGCCGACAAGGGATATGAGCCAGACCTTTGCAGGATTGACCACGATGGACGCATAGGACAGGATCAGAAGTCCTGCCACTATAAGCATCAGCACACGTGATGTCAGTCCGAAAAGCCTGTTTCTTGCCATAAGATCAATAGTCCGTGCCGTATAACGTATGTTTCTTCTTCCAGTACATGATCAGGAGGAAACCGAAGAGAAGGCCACCGAGATGAGCGAAATGTGCAATGCTTCCGCCCTGACCGGTTATGCCGATGAGAAGTTCGATTGCTCCGAAGATCAGCACGAACCATTTGGCCTTCATGTAGACCGGAGGAAAGACGAGGCCCATCCTTGCGTCCGGATAAAGCATCGCGAATCCCATGAGCACGCCGTATATCGCACCGGAAGCACCGACGGTCGGTGTCATCTTGAGGGCGTAGATCTTTGACTGCGCAGCAACCGAGCCTTCGGCCACCTGAGCCATCCACTGCTGCATCTGGATCCATTCGACGCCTGTATGCACAAGGGCCGCACCAAGACCGGTAACGAAATAGAACACCAGGAATTTCCTTGCTCCCCATCTTGCCTCAAGCGTACATCCGAAGAAATACAGGGTGTACATGTTGAAGAACAGATGCAGGAAGCTTCCGTGCATGAACATATGGGTCACCGGCTGCCACCAGTGGAAAAACGGCGAAGTCGGGTAGAACAGCGAAAACGTCTCATACATGAAGCCCTTGTTCAGATAGCACATTATCCATATAAGGACATTTATGACGATGATGTTCCTTGTTGCCGCCGGTATGCGGCTGAGAAAGCCGCCACCTCCGTTGTCGTACGAATAATAACTCATTTCTTAAAACTTCTTATCGATTTCATCGACAGGTATGATCGTGATGATCCTCCTGCCTGTACTTGTGAACTCTGCATTTCCGCAGGCAAGGAGCTGTTCAATCAACCTCTGTGCCTCAACCGGATTCGTGACAGGATCACAGTTCAGGGAGCCGAGTCCGGCAAGTCGGGATGCCATATTGGCAGTCATCATCTCAGGAAGAGCGTTGTGGTCTTCCGCGAGTACGGGAAGAAGATCGTATATCATTGTCTGCACCTTTCCGGCCTCGGCGCTATAGCCTTCGGGAACCCCGTTCACGACAATGGTATCCGTGCCGAAAGGAGCTATGTCGAAGCCAAGAGACAAGAGGAGCTGGAAATGCTCTTCGAAAAGGCACATGTTCTCCACACCCACCTGTACCGTCACAGGGAAAAGGGCGGTCTGGGTGACATGTCCGTTACGGGACAGGGCGCTGAGGAATCGGTCATACATTATCCTTTCCATCGCACGGCTGATGTTCACGACCATGAGACCGCTTGCAGCCGATGTCACGATGTATTTTCCGTTCAGTGTCAGCACGGACTTCGACGGTGTCAGCCTGTCTTCGAAGAGCTTGCCGTAGTCGTCGCGCCTTTCGATGAAACGGCTTGTGTCCAGTCCGCCATACCCTCCCGACGAAGGCACATGTGTCCCGCTGTCGAAACCTGCAGCGTCCGCCGCCCAGTCCGCTCCGAACGAAGACGGAGCTCCCGGAACGAATGAGTTGCTGAACGGGGAATCCACCGACTGGAAGCCGTCGTTGTCGAACGGATTGTATGTCGGGTCGATTCCGGGCTGCGGCTCGGACACGTCATGGGTGTCGTAGAAGCTTTTCCCGAACACGGGAATGTCCGGAACACCTTCCCTGTCGAAATCGATGCTGGCTCCGAACGAATTCCTGCCGAGAGCCTCCTTGATGCAGGCGTAGAGTATCTGGAAGATGACGCTGTCGTCCTCGAACTTGATCTCGGTCTTGGTAGGGTGGATGTTCACGTCCACCGACTGTGGGTCTATGTCGAGATATATGAAATATGCAGGAGTCACGCCCTCCGGAATGAGGTTCTCATATGCCTTCATCACTGCCTTGTGCAGATATGGGCTGCGGAAATATCGGCCGTTGACGAAGAAATACTGGTTGCCGAGGCCCTTCTTCGCTGCGTCAGGACGTCCGACGAAACCACGGACTCCGATCACGGAAGTATCGGCCTCTATGTCCACGACATCCTTGACCACTCCGGCTCCAAGCACATCCTGTATCCTGAACTTCAGGGACTTTGCAGGACGGAGCACGTACACGTCCTTGCCGTTATGGGTAAGCGTAAATCCTATGTCGGGACGTGTCAGAGCCACTCTCGTGAACTCCGATACTATATGCTTGAACTCCACATTGTCCGACTTCAGGAACTTCCTTCTTGCCGGGACATTGTAGAAGAGGTTGCGCACGGAAAAGTTCGCACCTCGGGCGGCTGCGGCTTCCCTTGTCGCGATATGGCGGGAATCCGCGAAGTCCACCTGGCAGCCGACCTCGTCCTCCTCCCTCCTTGTCTTCAAGGTCACTTCAGACACTGCCGCTATCGAAGCGAGAGCCTCTCCACGGAAGCCGAAGGTCAGTATGTTCTGCAGGTCCTCCGCATCGCGCAGCTTCGAGGTCGCATGCCTCTCGAAGCAAAGCACGGCCTGGTCCGGAGACATTCCGCATCCGTTGTCGATCACCTGGATCAGCGTCCTTCCGGCATCCTGGATGACCACCGTCACCTGATCCGCGCCGGCATCGACGGCATTTTCCATGAGTTCCTTCACCACAGACGCAGGCCTCTGCACGACCTCTCCTGCGGCAATCATATTGGCTATGTTGCTCGGTAAAATCCTTATATCCATATCTCCGGCTTATTGTGTCAGGGAATTGACAAGAATCGGGAAATATCTGTAGACAAGATATACTACTGCGAAAAGCAGGACCATGCTTACCATTCCGATAATCTTCTGGTTTCTTCCGATCTCCTTCGTACGCTGATAGTTTCCGTCACGCAGACTTCCCTTCACATGCTGTCCGGGCACATATTTCTCGTCCTTCTTCTTGGTGAAGTCTCCGTACTTCTTTCTTCTCTCCTCCGCCTCCGGATCATAGAAACGCGGCTTGTAGCTGAACTTCCTTACTTCCTGCGTACCGAAAAAATTGAAACTGAATCCCATAGTCTGTAACATCTTTAAGCACCTGGAGCACTTTCACCGCGTTTTTGCACTTGATGCCCCTGAATTCCTGGGGATCGCGTGCATTTCGGGTATGGAAATGCCCGTGGTACATTTTTGTATAAAGAGCAAATTTAGGGTTTTTTATTTAAATTTGTGGAAATTATTTACACATGGACATAAGGATAGGAAACGGATATGACGTGCACGCTCTGGCCGAGGGTCTTCCTCTGTGGCTGGGAGGAGTGCAGATAGAAAGCCCGATAGGGTGCATCGCGCACTCCGACGGGGATGTTGCAATCCATGCATTGTGCGATGCCCTGCTGGGCGCACTGGCTCTCGGGGATATCGGAAAGCATTTTCCGGACACTTCAGACGAGTTCAAGGGAATCGACAGCAAGATTCTCCTGAGGAGGGTCATGGAACTGGTCGGCAAAGAGGGTTGGAGCGTCGTGAACGTAGACATAACCATAGCCATGCAGCGTCCGAAGCTTGCTCCGTACATAGTCAGGATGCGCGAGTGCATGGCTTCCGTGATGGGATGCTCCGTGGGACAGGTATCAGTGAAGGCCACCACTACTGAAAAGCTGGGATTCGTGGGCAGGAGCGAAGGATGCGAGGTCTATGCAGTCGCTCTGCTCAGACGGACGGATGAAACCTATGACTGACCGGGACATGGCTTGCAGAAGACTGCTTGGGATCGCTCTGGCTGCCGTACTGGCATGCCTGGTTGCAGAGTCCTGCATCAGGACACCTGACAAAGGGGATTTCACGGAGGCGGAACTGGCTCTGATCAATGGTTCCGACAGCTTGATGCATGTGCTGACGATAGCGGACAGCCTGGAACAGGCGGTCCTGCGTGCGGTCAGCACGGATCTTTCAGCCCGGGCGCTCCGCTCGGGCGGTTACGCGCAGCTGGCGCGACGGATGGTCACGACAGTGACGCACCCGTCGCAGGACGGCGTCGGCATAGCCGGACCGCAGGTCGGCCTCAACCGACGCGTCGTCGCCGTGCAGCGCTTCGATAAGCCTGGAGAACCGTTCGAAGTCTATCCCAACGTGCGCATAATCTGGGCTTCCGACTCTCTGGCCTATGGCCCGGAAGGCTGCCTCTCGGTTCCTGACAGGCGCGGAGATGTCCTCCGCTCTACAGAGATCGTTATCGAATATGCCGACATGGAATCCCTCCTCAACTCCCGGGGCTCCTCCATTCCCGTCATCCGTGACACGGTCCGCGGCTTTACCGCCGTCATATTCCAGCATGAGACCGATCATCTCGACGGAATCCTCTACATCGACCGTCTGTAATCCCGCACCGTCGGAGCTTTTGGGGTGATATCCCGCCACTTCCGCAGCGGATCGGAGGAACCGGTTCCTGCGGGCTCCGTCCTGCCCAATAGTCCCTTTGCACCTTATCTACTGATAATCAGAGACTTCCGCGCAGACGGGTCGGAGATTTTGCCGACCCATATATATGCAACCGACTATCCATCAGCACATTAAGTGTCAGAGCAAAAATTATCAACAACTAGCATCGACAAGCCTTGTAAAACATTTATCATCAATTTTTTGAAAAAAGTTTTGCATTTTAATAAAACATTCATACCTTTGCAGTCCCAAAATTCAAATGGGAAGCCAAATTGAGATATGGTGTAATGGTAGCACTACAGATTCTGGCTCTGTCAGTGAGGGTTCGAGTCCTTCTATCTCAACTAAAAATCATGGCGGGATAGCTCAGCTGGTTAGAGCGCATGATTCATAATCATGAGGTCCGCAGTTCAATCCTGCGTCCCGCTACAAGAAAGCACAGCAAAATGCTGTGCTTTTTTTGTGCCTTGACAGTCCCGCGAAGCGGGATTGGAGGTCGGTTCAGGCCCATGTGAGCTTGCTCACGAATGAGCCTAGAACTACATACAAACAACGAACGAAGTGAGTGTCTGGCAATGCATAAATTCAAAAAGCAATGCTCTCCACACTGCTTTCTTGGGTACCATGCGAACGGACATAAAGGATTAGAAGGAGCCCTCCGGGCGACTGAAGCACCCTGCGTCCCGCTTCTTGAAAATCAAGCACTTACGAAACTTTCGTGAGTGCTTTTTTCTTTGTAGGGAACTTTAGGGGAACTTGAAAATCCTGAATTTCAGTTAGTTTTTATTAATTTCAAATGGTTAGTGGCACTAACCGCTTCATTTCCTTCGTTCTTCTATTTGATCTTGAAATACTCCAGTAGTATCAATTCTTCTCTTTAAGTTTCTTGATCTCCCTGTCAAAGTCACTTTCGAGCATCTCCATTTCCCTCTGACGATAAATCTCAAACTCCTGCTCTGCTTTTTGAATTGCTTGAGCGTGCGAGATCGTCCCCTTTCCTATCAAAACCTTTCTCTTGTGAGCGGTTATTTGACTATCCAGAGCCTCAATCCAATCCTTCATAGTCATTGGGTTCATCTCCAAAGCCTGGAACTCAGCAAAGTCCAAAAATCCGGATACGAGAAGATTGAGGCGCTGTAACTCCAGTTC
>JAFQAR010000005.1 GCA_017399905.1 Bacteroidales bacterium | reverse complement strand
TGACCATATACCTAATGGCCAACACGGAGAACGGAGACAAGCGAATCAAGAATGAACTGTCCCGGAAGATAGACATCAACCCGTCGAAGTGGATGACCAGGAAGACCTGGATGAGCGCAATCGTGATGAACCTCCTTCTGTACGGGAAGGGAAACAGCGTCGTGCTTCCGCATACGTGGGAGGGACTGCTGGAAGATCTCGAACCGATAGAAGCCAGGCGTGTGGACTTCGAAAAGAAAGACCGCGGTTACAACGTGATCATCGACGGAGTAAGGAAGAACCCGGACAACCTTCTGCATTTTGTGTGGAACCCGGATCCGAAATACCCATGGAAGGGGCAGGGCGTGACCTTCACGCTGAAGGATGTGGCGAACAACCTGAAGCAGGCAGAAGCGACCACAAAGGCCTTTATGGAATCGAAGTGGAAACCGTCCGTGGTGGTCAAAGTGGACGCTCTGACGGACGAATTCGCAGACCCTGAAGGAAGAAAGAAACTTCTGGAGTCATACGTGGAAAGCGCGGAGGTCGGGGAACCCTGGCTGATACCGGCGGAGCAATTCTCTGTCGATCAGATCCGACCGTTGAGCCTCGCAGATCTCGCCATCGACTCCATGATGAAACTGGAGAAAGAGGCCGTGGCCTCGATCTTAGGCGTGCCGTCCTTTGTCTTGGGAGTGGGAACTTACTCAAGCGCAGAATGGAACGCCTTCATCAATAACACGATACGTCCGATCGCACAGGAGATAGAGCAGGAGATGACCCGGAAGCTCATCCTGTCCGACAAGATGTATCTGAAATTCAATATGGCCTCGCTTTACGCCTACGACCTCCAGACGATCTCGGAGGTCTACTCCGGACTGTTCGTGAGGGGCATCGTGACCGGCAACGAAGTGAGGGACAAGATGGGCATGGAGAGCAAGGAAGGACTGGACGACCTGGTCATCCTTGAGAACTATATCCCACTTAACAAAGTGGGCGACCAGCTGAAACTGAAACAGGAGTAAGGACATGAGAGAAGAAAGACAGATGAGGATCGCATCCTCAAAGTTTGAAACAAGGGAAACCGGAGAAGACCTTTACATCGAGGGTTACTTCTCCGTTTTTAATAGCGTTTATCAGATGTGGGACGGAGCCACCGAATCCGTGGATCCTCACGCGTTTGACAACACTATCAATGACGACATCCGGTGCTTAATAAACCACGACTCAGGGCTCGTCCTTGGGAGAACGAAAGCCGGAACACTGGAGCTCAAAATTGACAACTACGGACTGTGGGGACGCGTAAAGATCAATCCGAACGATCAGGACGCGGTCAACCTGTACGAGCGAGTCAAACGAGGCGATGTAGACCAGTGCTCCTTCGGTTTCGAGATCCTCCAGGAGGAGACAGAGTGGAAAGAGGACGACAGCATCCACTGGACACTAACAGAAGTCAGGCTTTTCGAAGTATCAGTCGTTACTTTCCCGGCCTACGAGGACACGAGCGTCAAAGCAAGACAGAAGGACTTCGAGGAGCTTCGTCAGAAGAAACAGGAAGCCCAGAGAATGCAGTGGCGTGAGGAACTCACAAAGAAATTGAAAGGAGACGCGAAAAATGGCGTTGAAACCCCTTCTTCTCCGCAAACAGATAACTGATGCGAAGAAAGAACTCGAGACGCTGAGGGCGAAAGATGAGGAATTCGTCACGCGCGAAGCAGATCTCGAGACAAGCATCTCCGAAGTGAACACCGAGGAGGAACGTGATGCAGTCTCCGAAGCGATAGATGCCTTCGAAGCGGAGAGAACAGCACACGAAGACAAAAAGGCCGACCTTGAAAGACAGGTCGCGGAACTGGAGGCCGAACTCCAGAACGAAGAAGCAGAGCAGGATGTCCCGGAGACGCCTGCCGAAGAAAGAAAGGAAAAAGAAACAATGGAAATCAGAGAGTCCAAAGAGTATCTGCAGGCTTACGCCCACATGATCCATGAAGAAGTCCGCAATGGTAAGAGGGACGAAACACAGGTTCGTGCTCTCCTGACCGAGAACGCCACCGGTGGCACCGTCCCGATTCCTACTTACGTGGAGGGACGCATCCGCACCGCCTGGGAGCGCAACGGAATCATGGATCTCATTCGCAAGAGTTACATCAAGGGAAACCTCCGCATCGGATTTGAATATTCCGCAACCGGAGCAACCAAGCACATCGAGGGAGACGACACCACACTGCCGACCGAAGAAGTCCTCTCGATCGGTGCGATCACACTGGTCGCCCACAACTACAAGAAATGGATCCGCGTCTCCGACGAGGTTCTGGACACAACCGACGAGGAATTCCTCGACTATGTCCTCGACGAGATCGCTTATCAGATCTCCAAGGCTGTCGTGGCTGACCTGCTCGGCCAGATCGCTGCTCTGAACACAACCGCATCCGCGACCGCAGTCAGCGCACAGGCCATCACAAAGGCTCCTGCACTCGACACCGTCGCAGCTGCAGTCGCCAACCTGAGCGACGAGGCAGACGACAACACCGCAGTCCTCAACAAGCTCACCTATGCTGACTTCATCGCTGCAATGGCAGCAGGCAACTATGCGTTTGACCCCTTCCAGTTTGTCAACCGCTATCGCTTCAACAGCACCCTGCCGGCATACAGCGCAGCTTCTGCAGGCGCGGTCTACATGATCGTCGGTGACTTCGAGCATGGCGCACAGGCGAACTTCCCGAACGGAGCCGACATCAAATTCACGATCGACAACCTCACCGAGAGCGAGAAAGACCTCAACAAGGTAGTCGGCCGTCAGTATCTGGCTGTTGCTCCTGTTGCGATCAACGCCTTCTGCAACGTAAAGAAGCCGCAGAGCACATAAGAGGTAACACATGAACAAGGCAGACATCCTGATCCTGCTCCAGACTAATCTGGACATGATAGTCCTCGATGATACGAGGACGGTACAACTGGAGCATCTTATAGATGCGTCCATCAAATACATCGAGCGCGAGGGTGTCACCTTTACCACGACCACGGTGGATAACGTAACCACTTACGCATTCACCGTGGAAGAAGCGGACATCATAGTGATGTATGCGTCTTACTTATTCCGGAAGCGGAAGACCGACGAAGGAATGCCACGAATGCTCCGATGGGCACTGAATAATCTTTTATTCAGCCAGAAAGCGCAGGTGGCAAATGATACTTGACAGAGGAATCGCAGAAGTATGGAGGGAGAGCGCAAGCACTCCCTCCGGTTCAATGCCTGAAGTAACAAAACAAAAAGTGTTCTCCTCATACTACGGAGAACGAACCGTCGGTTTCACCAGGTACTTCACGGCACTGGCTCACGATGATCAGATAGATCTCCTCGTCAGGATCCAACGCTTCGGAGTAACGACCGCAGACAAGGTCATCCTCCAACCGGTCACAGAAGACGGAACAGCCGGCACTTACAACGTGGTGCAAGTACAGCACATCACGGACGAGGACGGACTGCTCATGACCGACCTATCCCTGGAGAGAACGGAGGGAGTAAATGAGCCTGACGGAATTTAAAGACGAATTACTCACAGCATGCCCAAGACTCTGGCATTACACAGCACCGGCAAACACGAATGTGCCTTATGCGGTATGGGCAGAGGACACGCGCCTCGACTTTATCGCAGACGGGAAACACTGTGAGACAGGATGGCAGGGAACGCTCGATTATTTCACTAAGACAGAAAACGACTCGCGGATCTCCACGATCGAGGACAAGCTGAACGAGCTGGCGATCGGATGGACACTGAACAGCGTCCAGTTTGAGGAAGACACCGGAGTCATTCATTACGAGTGGGTGTGGAACATTTATGGCTAAAGCGACATGGACGAGTGGCGAGCTTGAGAACTTCATCGCATCGCTTGAGAAAGCGGAACAGGTCGATATGGAAGAACTCGCTGGGACTGCTTTATACGCGATGGCGAGAGAAGTGGCGAACGAAGTGAGGAGCAAGCTCGCGTCGCTTCCGACATCGGCAGACAAAGAATACAAAGGCAACTCCCGTTATTTAATACCGGAGAAGCAAAAAGCAGGCCTCCTGGCCTCTTTAGGTATTGCAGCCATGCGGAGGAGCGGCAGCGGTTACGACGTAAAAATCGGCTTCGACGGGTACAACGATGTACAGACGAACACTTACCCTCAAGGACAGCCGAACGCAATGATCGCAAGACTCACCGAGTCCGGAAGCACATGGAGAGTGAAGCAACCCTTCTTCAGGCCTGCCCTGAACGCGTCCAAAAAGAAAGCACAGGATGCAGGCATCAAGGAAGTGCAGAACTTCCTAAAGAAAATCATATAAGGAGACATAAAAATGGCAGTAGGAACTGGTTACAGCCTCCCTGTGGTCGCTTTGTACAGCGCATCCGGGAACACAGTAACATATTCAAACTTCCTGAGCCTCGGACGTGGCGTGGACATTTCCCTCGATGTTGAAGTTTCCGATGTAAACAATTTCTATGCTGACAACAAAGTCGCAGAGACAGCAGGCGGAGTGTTTACCAACGGAACCGGAACGGCAACAGTCGACGGGTTGAGCAACGCAGCGGCCAGACTGATCCTCGGACTCCCTGAGACCAGGACAGTGACGGTCGGAAGCGAGAGCGTCAGCGTCCAGGGTTACACCGGAGACGAGGCACCCTTCGTCGGCCTCGGTTACATTTATCGTCAGCAGATGAACGGAGTGGTGAGTTACATCGCCACCGTTCTGCCGAAGGTCAAATTTAATCAGCCTTCCAAGAGCGCAGCGACACAGGAGGAAGACATCGACTGGCAGACTCAGGAATTGACCTTCTCCATCTTCCGGGACGACACCGAAGCCGGAGAATGGATGAACGAGTCCGCCACAGCCTTCACCACAGAGGCGGCTGCTTACGCATATCTGCAGGAAGTGCTCGGTTCATAAGGAGGAGAAATGACACACATCACATTACTGGGGAAGGATTTCCCACTTGAATACACAGTCCAGGTTATGGACGAAGTGACGAAGAAATACGGAGGCACCGCTGAGGCTGCCTCCGCTGTTCTTAATGATACGGATCCGGCAGACCAGCTGCACAACATCGTCTTTATGCTCTCGGCAATGATGAAGGGAGCGGAGAGACGGGAAAGGGTGCGCTGCGCTTTATGGGGCGAGGAATACAAAGGAACGCCTGCGCTCGATTATGAGACCCTTCTGGAGATCATGAACATCGAAGACCTGCACAACATGGCGGACGTGATCGTCGAAGTCGTGGCAGGAGCAAGCAAGCCGACAGTCGACCTCGTGCAGGATCCAAAAAAAAACGAGGCCACCCAATAAGGCCAACAGTGTCGTGGTGGATCTACAACGGAATGGCAAGAGGACTCTCCCTGGCCGAGGCGTATACCTCGACCATCGGAGAGATCTCTGACCTTATGGCTTGGGAACAGATCGCCACCGGGGCGAAGCAAAAGATCCATTACAGTTACGAAGAGATCAGAAGGATGAGGTGAGAGGATGGCAAGTTATGACGTCGGTCTGAAGATCGGAGTCGAAGGAGATGCGTCGTTTCAGAAGAAGCTCGCACTCATCACCCAACAGTCGAAAGAACTAAACGCAGAGATGAAGGCCGTTACCTCGGCCTTTGACAAAAACGACAACTCACAGAAGAAGCTCTCGGCAACGTCACAGGTTCTCACAAAGCAGATGGAGAACCAGAGAGCCAAAATTGACCTTTTAAAGCAGAAACTCAACGAGCAGAACACAGAGCTCGACAGAATAGCAAAAGCCTATCAAAAGGCGGTTACAGAGCAGGGAGCGGACTCCGCTGCGGCCAAGAAACTCGCGAATGATTACGCGAACCAGGCGAGACAGGTGTCCGTCACCAAAACACAATTAAACAACGCAGAGGCTGCCCTCAACTCTATGAACAGCGAGATGGAGAGAGGAAGCGGAGCCTCGAGAGACTACTCCGGAGTTTTAAAGACCATCGGCACCACACTGGCCACAGTGGCGACCGCTGCTGCAGCTGCTGCGGTGGCACTCGGGAAGCAAGTCCTGGACGCATACGGAGACTTTGAGCAGCTCGAGGGAGGCGTTAAGAAGATCTTCGGAGATGATGTGGCAAAGACCGTTATCGCAAACGCTGACGAAGCGTTCCGGACGGCAGGCCTCTCCGCGAATCAGTACATGGAACAGGTGACCGGCTTCTCCGCAGCTCTGATCCAGTCAACCGGGAGCGATACAGCAAGAGCAGCGCAGATCGCTGACATGGCGATCAGGGACATGTCCGACAACGCTAACACCTTCGGGACGGACATCTCCTCCATTCAGAACGCATACCAGGGATTCGCTAAAGGAACATACACGATGCTCGACAACCTCCGCCTCGGTTACGGAGGAACGAAGTCGGAGATGGAGAGGCTCCTGAAGGATGCCTCTAAGATTTCTGGCATTAAGTACGATATATCCAATCTCGATGATGTCTATTCCGCGATCCACGTTATCCAGGAGGAAGTGGGGATCGCAGGGACGACCTTCAAAGAATCAGAAGGAACCATCCAGGGATCCGTGGGAAGATTGAAAGCGTCCATCACCAACCTATTCACCGGACTCGGCAGAGCAGGGAGCGATGTCGGCACCTTGGTGGGGAACGTCAGCGAAGCACTCGGGATGGTCTTCCAGAACGTCGCTCCGGTCATTCAGCAGTTAGTGGCATACATACCGACAGTGGCAGGACAGATCATGGCCTCCCTCGGAGAGATGCTGCCGACGCTAATCGAGACCGTGACGCAACTATTCAGCCAGGTACTGGAGACACTGGTGGGACTTCTTCCGGAACTGATGCCCTTCGCGGTGGAGGCAATAACCACCGTGGCGAGCACGCTGATCGAAAACCTTCCGCAGATTATCGAGGCAGCGATTCAGATCATTATTTCCCTTATCCAGGGAATCACGCAGGCGATCCCACGGCTTGCCGGAATGATACCGACGATCGTGACTACCGTGGCGAGCGTCATTATTCAGAACCTTCCGCAGATACTGGATGCAGGCGTCGAGCTCATCGGCGCATTGATAGAAGGAATCCTGAGCATGGCAGGGCAACTGTTCAACGACGTCCTCAGCTTTATTGCAGAGAACTTGATCAGACCGGTCAAGGACAAGATGGACGAGGGCGACTCACTCGGTAAAGCACTCGTGGAAGGACTGTGGGCAGGCATCTCCGGCATGGCAGGATGGCTGTGGGGAAAACTGACCGGATGGGCATCCGACATCATCGGCCACATCCAGAAAGGTCTCGATGTAAACTCGCCCTCCAAAGAAACCGAATGGATCGGTGAAATGATGGCCAAAGGACTCGCCAAAGGACTCACAGAAAACACCGGACTCGTAAACGGAGCCTGGAACAGCCTGCAGAGCGCAATGGGCATCGGAGTGGACTACTCCCCCACGCTCCGGGGAGGAATGACGAACACATTCAACATTACCCAATTACCGGGTGAGAACGGAGCAATGCTCGCAAGAAGAATCAACAGACAACTCGGGGAGGTGTACTGATGCCAAGACGGTTTCAATTGCAAAACGCCAGTGGGACAGTCTACGACCTCAACACAGTCGGCCATTACTTTTATGAACCGGACGGACTCGGATGGGGAGAAGAAACGACCCTTCTGAGATTGGGCGAGACTTACCTCGTCCAGGAGAAGGTGGTGGAACAGCCGGTCGTCTCCGGACAGATCGTGTTCCACACTTATGAGGAATATAACTCCTTCCTCCGGTTCATCCAGGTGGGAGGCCTGATCCTCGGATATATGCCGATCTCAACATGGAGATATATCTCTTGCACCATTCAGCTCGGAAAGACGGAGATCAAACCGGACACGAACCGCCTCATTTGTGAGGTGGTCTTTTCCGGTACTTCCCAGTGGTACGAACGAGTCTCCGTTCAGCCTTCCTCAGCAGAGATCCCGCAAGACGCAAAACTCTACAACTACAAATATCCCTACACATACGCACAGGGCGACGCAGGAACCATCCACATCGTGAACGGTTCCCTGTCTTCCTATTTCCGCCTTGTCATCAACGGACTGACGGAGAACCCCGTCTGGAGGCTATACGTCAACGGAGAAGTCCAGGCGAGCGGAGCGATCTCCGCGTCCATCCCTCTCGGCCATTCATTGGTGGTAAACACCAGACCGTCCTCAATGGAAATAGCGGAATACGACGGGGAAACATTCTATCGTGACCTCTACGGATATTCAGACTTCTCCACCGAGAGGCTGTTCATGCTTCCGCCAGGAGAATCGATGCTCGCAATAGCAGACGACAACGGAACACCGACCGCCTATGTGGAGGTGTACAGACGTGTATAGAATCGAGATATTCGACCAGTCGATGGATTATGTCTCAGCGTGCTACACAGACGACGCGCAGACCATCTCCCTCGACTATTTGGCGTTCGACCCTTTTCAGATAAATATTCAGCCTGTGGCGGTCAAAAAGGGCTATTTCTGCCACATTACGAAAAACAACGTAACAGTTGCCGACTGTATCGTTTCAGACGTTAAGCCGGGGAAAGAGCTTCAGGAGATAAGCCTCCGACCGCTTCAGGCATTATTTGATGCGGAAGTGTTCTACAACGCAGTGACGGACGCTATCACTTGGATAGGGAACAACCTAACCGCCCAATACATCAACTCGACAGACACTTATCAGCTTCGTCCGTTGGTAATCACGACAACTCCGGGAAGCAGAGCGTTCCCTCTCACGGGTTACAACCTCAACCCCACGATGAACATTCTGTCGGTAATAACCAACGCATTCAGAACGTGGGGAGTGGTCACGGAAGCGTCCCTCGATTTGGTAAATAAGCAGATACTCGTCAACATCTACGAGCAGACCGCCACCAAGACGATCGAGTGCGATCTCGAGAACGTTATCTCTTCCGAAGTGACCCTCGGTGACAGTTACGGCTCAACCAATAAGCTCATCGTCAAGAAGACGGTGGCAGAAGGATCTCCGACAGGAACAACGGAAATCACTTATTACCGTCACAATGATGGCTCGATCTCCACCACCGACACCGACAGGATCGTGCCTGTGTTCTGGGACGTGGAGACTTTGGAACAGTCCGAGGACATGACGGATGCGGACTGGATCGCAGAAACCGAGACGATGGCAAAGGAGACTTTGACACCTGCCAAGTACGACAACGAAGTGGTCATTGCGGTATGGGAAGACGATAAGATCGTCAATCCTAAAGACATCGCTCTCGGCACGATTACAACGCTCTACATCAAGGGAACCACCTATTACTCCATCCTCACAGGCGAGACCATAGAGGGGAATGTCTACACGCTGACCTTCGGAGCGGTTCGGACGGAACTCACCAAGAAGCTCGCTATTCAGTCACGAAGCAACGGAACCTCCTCGGGCGGTTCAGGTGGTGGCGGAGGCGGCGGAGGAGGAGATGTCACAGGCGTTAAAGGCGACGCTGAAAGCGTCTACCGAGTCGGAGATGTCAACATCACACCTGCCAACATCGGACTTGGTAACGTGGATAATACTTCGGACGCGGATAAACCAATCTCGACCGCTACACAGACCGCCTTGAACAACAAAGTGGACAAGGTAACGGGCAAGGGACTATCAACAAACGATTACACCACGGCTGAAAAGACGAAGCTTGCAGGGATTGAAGAAGGGGCGCAGGTCAACACCGTAACAGGTGTAAAAGGAAACGCTGAATCCTCCTACAGAACAGGAAACATCAATCTCACAAAGGCAAATATCGGTTTAGGGAACGTTGATAATACATCCGACGCCAATAAACCAATATCCACCGCAACTCAGACTGCACTTGATAACAAGGTCGATAAAGAGACAGGAAAAGGACTTTCTTCCAACGACTTCACCGACACCCTTCTGAGCAAACTCAACGGCATAGAATCAGGAGCACAAGTCAACACAGTCACAGGCGTAAAAGGAAGTGCAGAGTCCTCTTATCGTGTGGGTAATATCAACATCACTAAGGCGAACATCGGTCTTGGTAACGTGGACAACACCTCCGATGCAAACAAGCCTATCTCCACCGCTACTCAAACGGCACTCGATGCGAAGGTGGATAAGGTCACAGGAATGGGACTTTCCACCAATGACTTCACAGATGCACTCCTTTCCAAGTTAAACGGCATTGAAAGTGGTGCACAAGTGAATACTGTGACAGGAGTGAAAGGAAACTCCGAAAGCACCTACAGAACAGGGAACATCAACATCACTAAAGCAAATATCGGATTAGGGAATGTTGATAACACTTCTGATGCGAATAAGCCAATCTCCACAGCCACACAGACGGCACTCGACAACAAAGTCGATAAGGTAACAGGCAAAGGACTCTCGGCTAATGACTTTACTGACACTCTCCTGAGCAAACTGAACGGAATTGAAAGCGGTGCTCAGGTAAACACAGTAACAGGAGTCAAGGGAAGTGCTGAGACTTCCTATCGGACAGGAAATATCAACATCACCAAGGCAAACATCGGCTTGGGGAATGTCGATAATACATCCGATGTAAATAAACCGATAAGCACAGCAACACAAACGGCTTTAGATGCCAAAGTGGACAAAGTCACAGGAATGGGATTGTCCTCCAATGATTTCACAACGGCAGAAAAGAATAAGCTGAGTGGAATCGAGTCAGGTGCTCAAGTGAACACCATCACAGGAGTGAAGGGCAACGCAGAATCGTCTTATCGGACGGGCAATGTCAACCTGACAAAGGCGAACATCGGTCTTGGAAATGTAGACAACACAAGTGATGCCAACAAGCCAATCAGTACGGCAATGCAAACGGCACTCGATGGCAAGGTGAACACCACAGACATCGCCACCACGTCCGATCTCGGACTTGTGATGCCTGACGGAACATCCATCACGATAGATGCAGACGGAACGATACACTCTGTCGGTGGTGGAGGAGGAAGTAGTAGCGAGGGTGGCGTTCACTATTACTCACAACAAACTGTATCTGTCGCATCTTCGGCAGAAATCCTCCGTATTACGGACTCATCCATTACGGCATCAACAGTAGTGCTTGAATGCACATTCGCCAATCCTTCTGCGATAAGCGGAGATGTGACATGGACATCTTACAATGGGTACATTTCATTCGTGGGAACTTGCACATCGGCTACCACAGCGAATGTGACGCTAACTGCGGTTTCTGATGACGAGGCTGAGGATTTTTACTCTCAGGTAACATTCAGCGAAACGCCCACCAACGCCACCTTCAAGAAGTGGAGAAACATCGTTTTCATAACTTGGCAAGGAGCAGCAACAACGCATTCGGCACAGCAAGACTTATGCACACTACCATCAGGCTACAGACCTGAAGCGAACGTTTTTGTGCCGTTTGTTGTGAACAGCTACGGAATTGGGTATGTTCAAATCAGGGCATCAGACGGAATTATACGCATTGATCAAATCCAAAGTGCCGCCACAGCATCAGGGAGGGTATATTTCTCTGTTGCGTATATTGTTTGACAAGGAGATACAACAATGCCTTTATTTTGGACAACAATCGAAAACCAGCTTCGTGACGATGGGAGCAGAGGACTGCTCTATGATCATTTTGAGGATGAGAGCCAAGCACTTGCGAAGTATTACACAATTTGTGCGGCTGCTGCCGTGAGTGATATTCCTTATCATTCAGCTCATCTGTTGGCAAGTGACGGACGAATGATTCGACAGGAGATATTCGACAGGAGAGTTGCTCCTGAACCTGAGCCTGATACACCTGAAGAAGATGTTACACCTGAGGAGGCATGACATGGCGAGTGGCATCATACACACACACACACACAGCGAGTTGCTGTGGACTAACCCATCACCGAATAGTGCAATAGCAAACGGAGCATCTATTTCGGTTGATTTTAAGAGTTGGAAAGTCATCCTTGTGGCGTATCTGTACAACACAGGAGGAACAACACTCCGAAGTGCGGTCATGTCCGTGAGTGAGAACATGCCCTACACACTTGAGGCTTATCCCGGCGGAGCTGGTTATCAGTCGAGAGACATGACGATAACATCCACAGGAGTGACATTCGGTACTGTGAGCAATACATCGAGAATGATTCCAATGTACATCTATGGAATTGCTTAAGGAGAATAAATGGCTAACGGTATTATCCCAACAGATGGGATGGTTCTTCTATGGACAAACGGAAGTCCAACATCTTCGTTTTCTGCACAGACTGTCTCACTTGATTTGTCGAAGTATACTCATGTCTGCATCGGCTTCAGGGGATGGCAGAACGATGCCACAATATCATTCATCATCGCAGAAGTGGGACAGGATGCGGTTCATTTTGAGGTGCGAAACGCAACGGCTTCTAATCAATATGCTGCGGTGTTTCAAAGAACGGCAACAGTCTCGGCAACAGGAATCGCATTCTCTGCGTGTTCAGGTAAGTTGGACATCCGATTGCAGACAGTCTCGACATATAATGACGGCTTAATTCCATTCAAGATTTACGGAATAAAGTAAGGAGATAAAAACATGGCAATAACGGCATATCAAGTGGCTTATTCACAAAGCACAGGGAACGGACTTGTGACTCCTGTGGTGGACAGAAGACTGTATGAGTTTCTACTTCTGAACACAGTCGGAGTAGCAGACGGAGTTGCGGTCACGAACTCCGGCACGAACCTTATCGTCTCCTCAGGATGGGGAGTGATAAAGGGATGCGTGTTCGGAGTAACGGCTGAGACCATCTCCGCAACCAAACCGGCAAGCGGTTCTGCTAACGGAAGATTGCTGATTGAATTGGACGCAACCAACGGCACTATCCAATTCAAGACACAGCAAGGCTCAACCCTTCCTGCATTGACACAGGAGGACATCAACGGAAGCGGTTCCGTCTATCAGATGGAGTTAGCGACCTACACGATCTCGGCAACGGACATCACAGGGCTGACGGAGACATATGAAACACTACAGTCCGCCCAGAGCGTTATCGGAGAAATCACAGCCCTTATCGCACCGCTTCAGACGAAACTCGACACCATCGAGACAGGGGCACAGGTGAACTCGGTTACTTCTGTCGCAGGAAAGACGGGAGCGGTCACGCTTGAGAAATCCGATGTCGGTTTAGGGAACGTAGTGAACAAAGCGCTGACCATGAGCCTCAGCGGAACGACCCTGACCATCAATTACACATAAGGAGGCACGAGATGCCGATTATTTTGAATGGGGACACCTTCGGAAACGGAGGGACGGCACTCTATGGAGATACATCCCTGTCTGCCATTATGGTGAGCATAGACGGAGGAGAGGCCGTCCAAGTGTGGAAGAAAGAACAGCAATTCTCGGGCGGTTCGGTCAACTGGAACAACATCAATAAAGACAATAGCGGTTATCTGTCCAATGCCATGGACTTGAGAGGATTCACCACAATCACCTTCAGGTTGAATGGATACTATGCTTACGGAGCAGATTCAGGATGGGGCAGAATAAGCATTCGTTATTCCGACGGTACTCTCCAAGAAATCGTGAGATGGTCGAGCAACACAACGTTTGACAGAACATACACCATCACTCTGACAGGAACAGATGCACAGAGAAATGGTGCAAGGATATACGCAGACACTCATATCGCATACGAAGATGCCACAGGAGTTTATAACTTGCTTCAGGCAACGTGCGGAACGATCACGGCACAATAAGGAGGGAGAAACAATGACATTAGATTTGACAACAATCTCCGTCCTGATCGGTGTGATTGGAGGTATCCTTGGCATCCTGAACCAAGTGAACGCAATGAAGAAACAACAGGAGGAAGTCATCCGCCAGCAAGCAGCACGGGACAAAGAGATGGACGACCGCATGAAACGAATCGAGGAACGGCTCGACTCTCACAATTCATATGCTGAAAAATTCGCCTCCTTGACAGAGGCAATCGTGGAAATGAAGACAGACATTAAATGGATAAAGGAGAAGAAGTGATGTATACGGCAACAACTCCAACAATAACCCTGTCATTCGCAAAGACGGACATCGACCTGACGGACGTGCAAAACATCTACGTCACTTTTTCGAGACCTGTCACAAGAGCGTTGATTCTTGAGAAAACCACGTCCGATCTCGACATAACGTCAGACGATGACAACTATTACATCGGCATATTCCTGTCGTAGGAGGAAACGCTGAAAATGACGAGCAACGTTCTGATCCAGGCGAACTTCACTTACACGGACGGAACCACGGTGTTCAGAGCGTGTTCCGAAGTGGCGACCGTCTCATTCAAGAAGAACCTAAAAGAGGAAACAGTGTAAGGGGGGGCAAAAGATGCAACCTAATCCGATCGTAATAGACATGGATGTAGGGACAACACCGACCATCCCTATGGGAGTGGAGAAACCCAAGACCATCGGCATGGGGATGGAGATGTCCATTCAAGTCGTAGTGCCGAAGACGCAGGAGAGAACGGTCACCCCTTCATCGGCAGAACAAATCATCATACCCGAATCAGGGTATAACGCATTAAGCAAAGTCACAGTCGAACCAATCCCGTCCAATTACGGACTTATAACGTGGAACGGTTCGACGCTCACGGTTTCATGAGGTAGAAACACATGGCTCAAAACGTAATCATCAATGGCGTAACTTATTCCAACGTCCCTGAAGTAGACATTCCCAAAAGCGGTGGCGGAACGGCTCAATTCTTCGACACCGCAGACGGAGACATCACAAGCGCAGACGTGCTGACAGGCAAAGTCGGATATAACGCTTCGGGATCTGTGACAGGTTCCATGGCGAACAACGGAAGCACCTCCGGCACGATCTCCACCAAAGCAGGAACGGTCACCATCCCAAGTGGATTTACAAGCGGTGGCACGGTAGCCATCTCATCCACCGAACAGGCGAAGATTATCGCATCCAACATTAAGAGCGGTGTGACCCTTCTGGGAGTGGCAGGATCCCTTTCACTTCCGACCATCTCTCAAGACAGCACATCCAAAATCTTATCCATCTCACAAGGAGCAGACATGGCACAGAACATCACCATAATGGGGGCGAGTTACTCGGATGTTCCTGCGGTCACGCTCCCTAAGACAGGCGGTGGAACGGCTACGTTCTACGATGACAGTGACACCGCAACATACACGGCAAACGGAACATACGACACCACAGGCGTGGGTTCTGTCACGGTCAACGTGAGCGGTGGTGGTTCTTCCAAGAACGCACAGACTGCACAGTCTACCACGAGGGCTACTTCTTCCTCATATACCGAAGTCATTGCTCTGACCTGCGAGAAGTCGGGAACGTATGACGTGTACTGGTCAACGTTCCGTTCTTCGACTTCAGGAACATGGGGTTCGCAACTCTACATCGACAATACCGCATACGGTTCAGCGCAGACAGGATCGTGGTCGAATCATATTCAGAACATCCATTTGGCAAGTGTTCAGATAGATGCGAACGAGGAGGTGGCTGTGAGAGTGCGGTCAAGAGGTAGCAACTACTACGGATATGTGGGAACGCTTACGATTATCGAACAATAAAGGAGAACAAGATGAACAGTAAAGTGTATGACATTCTGAAATGGCTCGACATGATTGGACTTCCTGCTATTGGTGCTTTATACGCAGGGCTCGCAAAGATATGGGGATTTCCTTTTCCGGAGAAGATAACAGGAACAATCACAGTCATCTGCACCTTCCTCGGAAGCATCCTCGCAATTTCATCTTCCCAGTACTACAAAGGCCTCGGAAAAGGCATCTACGAAGACGGAGCGGAGAAATACGATGAGTAATTCACCGTTAGTCGATTACGTCCTGATCTCGCCTCACAAGACCTCACCGAGAGTTTATCCGATAAGCAAAATCACCATCCACCACATGGCAGGAAACCTGACAGTGGAGCAGTGCGGACAACTCTTCCAACGGAGAGAAGCTGCGTCCAATTACGGCATAGACGGAAAAGGACGCGTGGGGATGTATGTCGAGGAGAAAGACCGGGCGTGGTGTTCTGCGAATTACGACAACGACCACCGAGCGATCAACATCGAACTCGCAAACGATGGAGGAGAGCCGGACTGGCATGTGAGCGACACCACCATCGAAAAGTGCATCGAGTTGTGCGCTGATATATGCAAGCGGAACAACATCCCACGGCTGAACTTCACAGGGGATGCTTCAGGCAACCTCACGCAGCACAACTATTTTTGTAATACGGCCTGTCCAGGGCCCTACCTGAAAACCAAATTCACTTACATCGCATCACGGGTGAACGCCCTTCTGGAGGAATATGACGGTATGCTCTATAAACTGAAAATCGGATTCGCATCACGGGGAGACATCAAGACCTTCGAGAGGCTCCTGAATTCCCTCAACATCGACTTTACAGAGGAAGACGGTTACATCTACACCGACTGGATGCCAACGGCATCAAGAGCGCAAATTGAGGCGGAGGCGACAAGATTGGTCGTGCCGTGTGTAGTCACCGATTCCAAAAAGGATGAGGAACAGGACGAGATGCGGAAGGAACTGGAGGAGATAAAAGAGGGCATCAGGGAGGCCATCGGGATCCTCGAAAATCTCCTATAATTGAATAAGACACTCATGTAAGAAGACCACCGGGGCATTTCTCACCTTTCCCTCCGGTGGTCTTTTTTATTTGGTGTGTATCATGGTGTGTATTAGGTGTGTATTATTTATTCAATTTTTTTGTTATTTTATTCAACAAAAGATTGGTATTGAGAGGCCGAAAAGTACTGTAAAATAGCGAAAAACCGCTATTTCTAGCGGTTTCTCTGTTTGGTCGGAGTGGCGAGGTTCGAATTATCACATGTTGCCTACAAAATAGGCATCCGCGACCTATGGTGTGTATTTTGTGTGTATCAGTTTTGGGGACGGCTTCGGCCGTCTTTTTTTTTCACGAACTTGGCAAGTTTCTCCGCGTCCTCACTGAACTGCTCTGTGGATATGTGGGTGTAGATCTTGAGTGTGGTGGATATGTCTGCGTGGCCGAGAAGATGCTGCGCTGATTTCGCTTCGATACCGGCTTCATAGAGAGTGGTGGCGTACTGGTGTCGGATCTGATGGCGGTCAATGGCGGGTTTGCCGTTCTTATCAAGGAGGCCGTGTTCCTTGCACCACTTCTTCCATCTGCATCGGAGAGCAGAACGTGACAACGGTTCCGGTGTTCCGGAGGTGATGTAGTCATCAGGCTTCAGCTTCAGGCTGCGGATCTTCTCCTCCAGCGGAGGGAGCAATGGGATGACCCTGTTGCCATTCTCCGTCTTCGGCCTGTCTATCACAGGAAGGTTCGGCTGATGCACCACCTGTTTTGTCACGTAGATCAGTTTCCTCTCAAAGTCTACATCCTGCCGTTGGAGCGCGAGTGCCTCACCGCACCGGAGGCCTGTGAAGTATATGAGGAAGGGGAGGATGAAGGAGTCCGCGTTCTTTGGATCCGACACGGTCTTCTTCTGTGCGTTGGTGAGGATATCCCTCGATGAATGCTTCAGGCCTGCCGGAACGCTCGCCCTGGACACAGGATTGTCTACATCCATCTCCATCTCTACTTGCGCGTATTTGTAAATGAGATTCATCACGACCTTGTGCTGCTTCACGCTCTTCTCGGAGAAGTCCTTCCCCAATCGAGCGAACCACATCTGTATCTCTTTGGATGTGATCTCGTCCATCCGTTGGTCACCAAAGCGTTCCACGATCCTCCGGAGAGGAGCGGAGTATGACCGCTCGGACCCTTGCCGGAGCGACTGCCAGTGATCCTCCTCCCACCTGTCGGCTACCTCGCGGAAGGTTGGCAGCTGCGTGACCTCCTTCTGATAGGCGATGAGCTTGAGCATCACGTCCTGCTTCGACTTCCCGCTGAACACCTTCCGCACACCGTTGATGGTGAGCTGCTTCCGCCAGAGTTTCTTCTTTGCATCATAAGTGAAATCTGTTCGTCTCATTCGTCCATGATCTCCAAATATTTCGCATAGTTGAGGAGTGCCTTCTGACGATCGTTATCGAGATTGCGATACACTTCGATGAGCATATCCTCGGTTGCAAACGATACGGCTTCTTCTCCGAAGAGCAACCAACCAGGCGATGTGTTGAGCGCGTTGCAGATCAGCATCAGTTTGCCTTTGCGCGGCGTGGCCTTCCCTGAAGCGTAATAGGAAAGGATGGACTCGCTGATTCCTGTCTTGCGGGACAACTCTGCTCTTGTCATTCCCGCTCTTTCTAATGCCTGGATGAACCTATCCTTGAAATGCTCCATGATGTGACCCTCCTTTGCTTTCAACACAATTATAACACCAACTTTAACGCTTTTGAATTATTTCTTGAATTTATTTCAAATTGGCTATTGACTTCAAGTAAATTGAAGAGTAGTATTTAATCAGCACTTCAATTAAATTCAATAACACATCAACTTAGTTCACGGAGGGATGAACAATGACAAAGGCCGAGATTAAAAACATCATCAAAGAGGTCAATACCAATCTCGACATCACTTGGAAGGTTCTGAAGAATGGAGCGAAAGAGATCGTCCTGGCTAACAGTTACCTTGAGAACATGGACGGTGGATATTGGTCCACATTCCAAATCAAGCGCGAAGAGGATGAGGACGGTGAGGTCATTAAGGTTATGGACACCAACCTTGAGGAGACAGTCGGACTCCTTTGGAAAAACTACGAGTGGGATACCAGGCATCCTGAATGGAATGACTACTCCTCTACTGATGGAGGCTTTAAGAGAGGTATCCAGTGCGCGGTTAGATACTTCAACCATTGTTATTGATAAGGAGATGATAAATCATGAAGAAAGATGTCCTGAATGCAGTCCGGGCGAAATGCCTGGACTGCTGCATGGGTCAAGCCAATGAGGTGAAGCTCTGCACGATCACGGATTGTTCGCTCTATCCTTTCCGGTTCGGTAAGGATCCAAACGGCAACGGCAGAACAATGTCTGACGAGCAAAAGGCAAAGATGGCCGAAGGTAATCGTAAATATTGGGAGAAAAAGAAGGCTTCTGCTTCAGAGGATAGTTTGAGGGGCGAATGATTTTCGCTCGCAAATAACCTTTGTTAGAAATCAAAAGGAGGGCAACATGGTCAAAATGAAGCGAATGACCGCTCGTAAGATCATTCAATGGATACGAGAGGATTCGTTGGAAAAGGATGCCAGGGTTCTGGACATATGGTACCCGGACGATGCGCAGCAGTATGCGAACGTGCTAATCTCGTCACCGAACCATGTCTACTATCGTCTGGAGCTTGTGCTGAGAGGAGGGTACATCTATGAGGTGGGTCAGTACCTTCTAAAGGACTACGGAAGGACCCTTGAACAGGATCTTCCGGAACTATTTTTAGAAATCGGAAAGGAGACAAGATGAAAGAGAGCAAGCCTTATGCAAAGTTGAGAGGGAGACTCGCAGAGCGTGGACTCACGCAGAACGAGATCGCAACCATGCTCGGTGTATCGCTGACTTCGGTCAACAACAAATTGACCGGGAAGACGGAGTTCTCTCCCAAAGAGATGAAGATTCTGAAGATGACGTTGGATCTTGAAACTATAGACGCTTATTTTTTTGCTGACTAACTTGAATTTACTTCAAGTATTATGAGAGGGTTTTGAAATGAAAACAGAGAGGAAATATGTGCTTCGCCGCATCTTCATCGGCATACCGATGGCCATCATCGCAGAGCTGATCGGACTGGGAGTGCTGAACTTTATCATCGCATTCCTCGGAGTGGTTACGGGGGAACTGGGATGACGGACGAAAAGAGGCAAATGAGACTGCTCCACGCAATCGTGGAAGAGACGGTGCATCTGTCTGAGCTGCTTGAGGAGATGAACAGGGCGATCGGTCCGGTGGACATATCCGACATAACTGTCGGGTTTTACGGGCAGAAACCATATCTCACAGTGGTGAGCGGGATGCAGAAGATCTCAGACGAATATGACGAGCTGATAAAGGGATTCAAATTCCCTTACATCGAGACCGGAGATGTCCGGTTCATTCAATCAACAGGAGGGTCAGAAGAATGAAGTTATTTGAGATTCCATCAGCGATGGAGGAGTTAATCGACCAGGAGACAGGCGAACTCAAAGACGAAGAGCAATACCTGGCATTGGCAGAGAGGTTGGAGAACGGCAAGGAGTACATCGCCTTGCAGATCAAGAACCTTGAATCGGACGCGGAGGCGTTGGCCGTACAGAAGGACATCTTCGCAAAGCGCGAAAAGGTGGCCAGGAACGCAGCATCCAGGCTGAAGGGGTATCTGTCCATGTTGTTGGATGGAGCGACCCTGAAGACGGATAAGGTCTCCGTGGGATGGCGTAAGAGCAAGAAGGTCGTTCTGGATGACAATTTCATCTATTGGGCGATCGAGAACGGCGAAACGACATTCCTCCGTGAGGGGCACCCGGAGGTGAACAAGACCGCCGTCAAGGAAGCATTGGAGCAAGGCAAGGAATTGCCGTACGCATCATTGGAAGAGACACAAAACATTCAGATTCGATAACACGAGAGGGTCAGATTGATATGGCTTACAAAACGACAGGAACGAAGAAGTATAACGTCAGAACCATTGGCGTGGCAGCTGGACTACCTGACGGTGTCATTTATTCCTCGGCGAAAAACAAAGGTTGGAGTACGAGGGGCGGATTGGAGTTGCCTCAGATTATCACCATTGTGACCGAGAAAAGAAGGCAAAAGAACAGCGTCAAGGTTGACAAAGAAGAAGTTAAAGAGTTGCGCGAAATTCTGATTGCGCTGAAAGCAATCAAAGACGATACGGATATAAACCTATTTGAATAACAGGAGGATTCAAAAATGTCATTTATTTTATCAGAGAACACATCACGCAGAGAGCTGCTCGAGCCTGACAACTACGCAGCGAGATGCTACGGATTGGTCATCGTTGGAACGAAGTTCAATCAGCAGTTCGGCAAGGCCTCCACACAGGTGGTCATTATGTGGGAACTTCCCACCGAGACATTCATATCCGACAAGGAGGGCGAGCAGAAGACGCTGCCGAAGGTATTCAGCAAGACCTATACATGGTCCTTCAATGAGAAGAGCAATCTCCGGAAGACACTGGAAGCGTGGAGAGGGAAGAAGTTCTCGGCCGAAGAGCTGAAGGGATTCGACCTGAGGAAGGTGGTCGGCACGCCCTGTCTGCTGAACATCATCAAGGAAGACAAGGACACCGGTTCCTACAACACCATCGCATCGGTGAGCAAACTTCCCAATCTGATGACCTGTCCTCCGCAGATGAACGGGAATCTGCTCTTCGATATCACGGATCCGGCGGAGAACCTGGACAAGATGGAACTGATGCCTCAGTGGATCCAGGACCGCATCCGCGAATCCGATGAGTATCAGAAGCGCATGTGGGGAGATGACGAGGACATCCCCGACGATTATGAATTCTAAGGAGGCCGACCATGACACAGAGCGAATCCATACTTAAGTATATCGAGGACAACGGATCCATCACGCCAATGGAAGCGTTTCAGTATCTGGGAGTGACGAAGCTGGCCACCAGGATCTCCGAGATCATCCGCCTCAAAGGCGTGGCGATCAACAAGGAAATCGTCAGCGGGTACAACCGCTTCGGTAAGTTGACAACCTATATGAGATACAGTTTTCCGGAGGAGTAGACGGATGGGCATCAAAAGAATAGTTGATACCGACTTTTGGACAGATGATAAGGTCGTGGATATGTTCTCACCTGAGGACAAACTGTTCTTTCTTTACCTGATGACCAATCCGCACACCACGCAACTTGGCATTTACCCGCTGAATAAGAAGGTCATGGCCTTCGAGCTTGGGTATTCACTTGAGGCGGTTGGGGTCCTCCTCGACCGCTTCGAAACCAAGTACAACGTGATCCGGTACTCGCCTGAGACTTCAGAGATCGCAATCAGAAATTATCTCCGGCATAGCGTTATCAAAGGAGGAAAGCCTGTCGAAGATCTTCTGATGAAGGAAATATCGAAGGTAAAGAACAAGAAGTTGATATCCTTCGTGAGACGGAGCATCCTCACAGATCCATCTCTTAATAACACTGTAAGAGATATATTTATAAATCTTAATGATAATGACAATGAAAATGATGTATCGTACCACGATACGTACCACGATACGTACCACGATACGTACCACGATACGTACCACGATACGTACCACGATACGTACCACGATACGTACCACGATACGTACCACGTATCGTCAGAAGACTTTGAAAAGTTCTGGTCTGCTTATCCCAAGAAGAAAGACAAGGCAAACGCCGTGAAGGCCTTTAAGAAGGTGAAGGTTCCTGTGAGCGTATTGCTTGATGCTATTGAGAAGCAGAAGAAAAGCGAAGACTGGAAGAAGGAGGGCGGGAAGTTCATCCCTTATCCGACAACATGGCTGAATGGTAAGCGGTGGGAGGATGAAGATATCACCCTCGGAAGGAAGGCCTTCGATATCACGGATCCGCATTCCTATGATGACGCACCTGATGAAGGATACAAACTTGAAGAATTGCTCGGAGGACAAAATGGAAGTTGAAAGATGCGCGGTCTGCGGAGAACCGCTATACAAAGAAATGATATGGTTCGGCACTCCAAAGATGCAGAGGCGGATGTGCGCTTGCCGTAGGAAAGAGGTCGAGGAAGAGGAAGCCAGGGACGAAGCGTTGAAAATGTTCTCCCGGATCCGAAACATCCTGGATGAAGGATACCTCGATCAGGTGTATGCAAAGTATACTTTTGCATCTGCTGACAGCAAGGAGTCCAAGATCTTCAAGAGCCTGAAGGCCTACGCAGACGAGTTTGCGAAAGCGAAGGCGAACAACATGGGATTGTTTCTCTATGGAACGCCAGGCGTTGGCAAGACCTTCTATGCGTCATGTATCGCAAACGAGGTGCGCAATCAGGGAGAATACGTGCTGATCGGTTCAGCTGCGGACCTCATCCGTTACTTCACGAAGGACTACGGAAGGAACGAGGAAGCAGAGCGCAAGATCAGAACATATCCACTGATGGTAATAGACGATATCGGCGTTGAGAAGACGAACGACGGAACGATGAGCGTGATGAACGATATCATCGATATCCGGTACCGCTCACGCAAACCACTGATATGCACATCCAACTTCACACTGGACAAACTGTATGAGGGGACCGGAGCATACGGTGAGCGTATCACATCAAGGCTGAGCGAATCGTGCGTTCAATTCAGGATCACAGGAAAGGATAGACGGAAGAACGGAGGAACAACATGAGACCGGTTGATGCGGACAACCTCCTGCGGAAGATAGATCCGGACAACCCGATTCGGAAAATCATCGAAGCAGAGCCGACAGTGAAGCCGATCGTGGGAGAAGACGGGATGGCCTTCAGCGAGATCTCAAAGGTGCTGATCGCAGAGGCGACGGATCTCCGCGTCCAAAGGAAGAATGAGGGCGCGGAGGCATTGGAGGAGATGGCAGCCTTCTTCTCGCTAATAGGAGAGAAAGTCCATGGGAAAGATTAAATGTGCCTGGTGCGAGCGTGAATTCTACGATGTCTCCGGAGCAAAGTCCAAATATTGCTCCCTGGCATGCAGAACCAAAGCACAGGTTCACCAAAAGAGAAAGAAGGAATTCGAGAAGATGACCATCGAGGAGATCGTGGAGAAAGCAGAGAAAGCCGGGATCTCTTATGGAGAGTACTGTGCCAGGAAACTGGCAAAGATAGAGAGGAGCAAAAGATGGCAATAAACTCGAAAAGGAAAGGATCCGAGGGAGAGAGGGAACTCGCCAGGAAACTCTCCGAATACGGATATGACTGCCATCGTGGTCAGCAATTCAAAGGAGGAGAAGACTCGCCTGACGTGGTCGGCCTTCCGGGGATCCATATCGAGTGCAAGAGAGTGGAGAAGCTGAACCTCGACGACGCAATGGCGCAGGCTAAGAGGGATGCGATCGTGAAGATCCCTGCAGTCTTTCACCGGAAGAACCACCACGAGTGGCTCGTGACTTTGACCCTCGAGGATTTCATAACGATATACAGAGAATGGGAGTGCGAATTAAATGAAGATAATTGACGCTGACAAACTCCACTACAAACAGGTCTACATCCAATCCGAGAAAGGACTCCGTCCTGCTTTGGTTGTTTTTGCGAAAGAGATACGGAAGATGCCGGAGATCGTGCGGTGTAAAGATTGCATACACAGAACGGAAGATGGGATGTGCGAATACAAGGGCTATTTTGTAGTCGCCCAAAAAGATGACGACTTCTGTTCATGGGGAGAAAGGAGAGGGGAACGATGAACGGATTTGGATTTGCTTGTGCTCTGCTTGGCGCAATAATCGGATTATTTGTCTTAAATCTTCGAAGAATGTGAAAGGAGAAAAGATGGCAAGTGAGATAATAGTTGAGTTTCCAACGCCGTTAACGGACAAAGAAAAGAAAATGATATATGGCTATAAAGGCGAAGTAGTACGATGCAAGGATTGCTTTTACAGAGACGGAAACGCCTGTGACTATTCAGCGGTTTATGTCAGACCAAATGGATATTGTCAATGGGGTAGGAGGGAAGAAGATGAAGACGAATAAACCTTTTGAGACTATAAGAACAGACCGAGATGCCCGACAGAGGATGGCAATAGCAAAGCAAGGATTTCAATCTCTGTGGGAACTGATTGACTATCTCATGCCCGAAGAGTACCACGGCATGAGAAGAGACAAGGAAATAATCCTTGAGAAACTTAAAGAAGCGCAGATGTGGACAAGCGTGGCGTTGGCAGAAAGGGGAAGTGAAGGATGAACCGTTTAATTGATACTGGCGAGTTAAAACATGAATTGAAGTGGTTGGAAGATGATACGCCTGTGTATCACGATGTGATGTCAACGATAGACGATGCTCCAGCAGTAGATGCCGTGGAAGTGGTAAGGTGCAAGGATTGCAAATACTATTGGAAAAACTCAGTTATGACTAATGTGCCGTTGTGCCTTGCCTCGCCAAGAGACGATGCCTTTTGTTCTGAGGGAAAGAGAGAAGAAGAGCGTTTAATCATGCCTAAAGCAGACGGAAGCACAATACCAAAAGATTACATGGATGAGGTGGCGAAATGAACAACATCAGGAAGGTGATGTGGCAATGGGGAGATGCCAGGGAACAGGCCTCAAGGTACCAGTCGCAGATCCGGGACTTCGAGAAGCGACTGGACGACATCAGAGGACTGTCGAGTCCGAGCCTCGACGGGATGCCACATGGGACGGGGATCAGCAATCCAACGGCAAGGAAAGCGGAGAAGATCATCCAGCTCTGCGATCTTTACGAGGAGACCATAATCCAGACGTATTACCTTCTCAACAGGACGCTGGACATAATGGTCAAGGTGGACGGACTACTCGAGGAATGCTCACCGCTTCAGAGGAATATCGCTTATTTGCGGTACAGAGAGAGGAGACCGTGGGTGTACATCAGCATGAAGTTAAGCGTTAGCGAAGCGTGGGCGAGGAAACAGGACGAGCAAATGTGCAGATATATCACGGAGGCGATCAAATGAAAATCATATTTATAGGACTCGGAATCATTGCCCTGGCGTTGGTGTTTGTGTTTTTCCTTTTTGCGCTTGCGACCATGATACCGGAAATCATTGAATCGATAGACGAAGTAGAAGCATGGCTGAAGGAGCGCAAGGATGGGAAAGAGTAAGTACTGCAAGGACTGCATCCATTATCACGAAGAACCGGACGAGCAGGACGGGATCACAGAACGGATCTGCATGAGGGACGGATGGCAGACAGCACCATTTCTCACCTGTCCGTGGCAGGATCCTGGCGAGAAGTACGAAAAGAGAACGGCCAGGAGAACGGACGAGATCCAGAGGGACATAATGGAAGAACTACGAAATAATTGAAAGAGTAGCGTTTTGTATCGTTTCTGCATGGTATACATATATCGTGATGTGGTGTCACACAGAACCCTCCTATAAGAAACCATCAGGGAAGCCTCGGAAGACCGGGGCTTTTTTGGTGGAGGGAATCGAAATGGAATCATTTTATGACAGCGCAAAGTGGAAGCGGAAACGGGAGAAGATCCTGAGACGCGACAACTATATGTGCAGGGAGTGCAGAAAGTACGGAAAACTAACGCCTGCGCAGCATGTGCACCACATACAGCATTTAGAGGACAGGCCAGACCTCGCACTCGTAGACGAAAATCTCGAGAGCGTGTGCATCGCCTGCCATAACAAATTACATCCTGAAAAGGGAAAGCACTCTCGATATTGACCCCCCCTCAAAACGGCACGACCGAGGAGGGAAGACGCATGGGCTGGGTAACCTTTGAGAGGTGCGCGGAGTTTTCGGGAAAATTTTTCCCAGGAAGCGGAAAGCGGAGGAAGTATGACGAAAGTCGAATGGATCGCGCAGATCACTTCCTCCTGTCAGTCTTTAGGGACGTACAAGGAAGAATTTGACGCGGTGATTTCCACACTGGCGGAGATCCTGGAGACCAGGGACAAATGCCAGGAGGAATATGTGAAGAAAGGCTCAAAGCCTATGGTCATGAAGCAGAACGTCAAGGGAGGGAAGAACTCCGTGAGGAACCCTCTGCTCGACACGATCATGACGCTGAACACGCAGGCTCTGACATACTGGAGAGATTTAGGCCTTACGCCTGCAGGACTGAAGAAGCTGAACGACGAGGCGATGAGACCGAAGAAACGGAACGGTCTGGCAGACCAGATCGCGCAAATGTTAGGAGAGTAAGAAATGGCAACGAAGAACACCACAGTCACGATTATCGAGGAATACTTTGACAAGAAGCTCGAACGCTATGTGAAACCAGGCGAACAGCTGACGGTCACACCGGCACGAGCAAAGCAGCTGAAAGAAGCCGGAGTCGCTAAATGAAAAACCATCGTCCTGTGGTGATCCAATACGCGCAGGATGTCGTTTCCGGCAAAGTAAAGGCCGGGAAGTACAGAATCAAAGCATGCGAGCGATTCCTCAAAGATCTGAAAAGGCCGGAGTTTGAACTGCGAGACAGAGACCCGGACTTTGTTATCAACATAATGCAAGGCACCCTCGTCAACATGAAGGGCGAGGAGCTGGACGGAACACCACTGCCAGGGAAACCATTGAGGCTTCTGCCCTGGCAGATCTTTATTATTTACAACCTCGTGGGATGGTTCTATGCCGGAACGATAGAGACGAGGTTCAAAGAGGCGTTTATTTTCGTGCCACGAAAGAACGGGAAGACCACCTTCGTGGCTGGTTTGGCGTGGGCATTGGCTCTCCTGAGGCGAGAATCCGGTGCGACTCTGTACATCGTCGGAGCAGCAGGGATGCAAGCAAGGGAGAGTTTTAACTTTCTGAAATACAACGTCCTCCGGAGGGACGACGCTGATGATTTCAGGATCCTCGACCACGCGCAGGAGCACTCCATCGAATTCCACTTTGATGACGACAGCGGAAGCATCAAGATCCAGGCACTCGCGTCGAACCCGGATGCACAGGACTCCTTCAACTGCAACATCGCCATCGCAGACGAGATGCACGCGTTCAAGAAGGCCTCGCAATACAACCGCTTCAAAGAAGCAATGAAGGGTTACACCAACAAGCTCATGATCGGCATCACAACAGCCGGAGACAACATCAACTCCTTCTGTTACAGGAGGCTCGATTATGGCAAGAAGGTCATGGACGGAACGGTCAAAGACGACTCCCTGTTTGTGTTTATATGCGAAGCAGACCAGGACGAAAACGGGAACGTGGATTATATGAACCCGGAACAGCATGAGATCGCTAATCCTTCCTACGGCATCATGATCCGACCGCAGGACATGAACAACGATGCCCTGCAGGCGCAGAACGACCCACAGCAGAGGAAGGACTTCCTGAGCAGGAGCCTGAACGTTTACACCAGCGCGATGCGCTCATACTTCGACCTTGCAGAATTCCAGGCGAGTGACGCGCAATACAAATGGAGCCTGGAAGACCTCGCCAGGCTGAAGATCGACTGGTTCGGAGGGGCAGACCTCTCCAAGTTGCACGACCTGACCGCTGCGGTGCTATACGGGAATTACAAGGGAGTGGACATCATAATCCCTCACGCCTTCTTCCCGGTGGTGGCAGCGCACCAGAAAGCGGAGCAGGACGACATTCCTCTGTTCGGATGGGCAGATGACGGATGGCTGACATTAAGCAACACACCGACCGTGAACACGGACGATGTGGTGAAGTGGTTCCTGGAGATGAAAGCGAAAGGGTTCCACATAAAAGAGGTGGGACACGACCGGAAGTTTGCCAGGGAGTACTTCATCGGAATGAAGAAGGCTGGCTTCAAGGTCGTGGATCAGCCTCAGTATTATTACGTCAAGTCGGAAGGGTTCCGACACATAGAGAAGCAAGCGAAGGACGGGAAACTCTACTATTTGCACAGTGACGCGTATGAGTACTGCGTGGAGAACGTTCGAGCGATAGAGAAAACGGACGACATGATCCAATATGAAAAAGTACAGCCGGAGCACCGAATCGACATATTCGACGCTTCGGTTTTTGCGTGCGTCCGATACCTGGAGAACATGACAAAGCAAAGAAAAGCAAAATCCTGGTGGGGAGAAGATAAGGAGGAAGGATGAAGAGCGTCGAAAGAGTGGGAATGTTCAACCAGAGAGGAATCACGTTCCTCGACGGGAGCACATTCGCGGAATTTATCGGCTCCGGAAGATATACGACCCTCGCGGAATGCCCTGAAATACAAACAGGGTGCAGAACCATCGCGGATCTGATCTCCTCGATGACCATATACCTAATGGCCAACACGGAGAACGGAGACAAGCGAATCAAGAATGAACTGTCCCGGAAGATAGACATCAACCCGTCGAAGTGGATGACCAGGAAGACCTGGATGAGCGCAATCGTGATGAACCTCCTTCTGTACGGGAAGGGAAACAGCGTCGTGCTTCCGCATACGTGGGAGGGACTGCTGGAAGATCTCGAACCGATAGAAGCCAGGCGTGTGGACTTCGAAAAGAAAGACCGCGGTTACAACGTGATCATCGACGGAGTAAGGAAGAACCCGGACAACCTTCTGCATTTTGTGTGGAACCCGGATCCGAAATACCCATGGAAGGGGCAGGGCGTGACCTTCACGCTGAAGGATGTGGCGAACAACCTGAAGCAGGCAGAAGCGACCACAAAGGCCTTTATGGAATCGAAGTGGAAACCGTCCGTGGTGGTCAAAGTGGACGCTCTGACGGACGAATTCGCAGACCCTGAAGGAAGAAAGAAACTTCTGGAGTCATACGTGGAAAGCGCGGAGGTCGGGGAACCCT
>JAFQAR010000004.1 GCA_017399905.1 Bacteroidales bacterium | reverse complement strand
GGGAATGGTTCTCCTCGAGAACAATGGTGTGCTCCCTCTCCAGGGAGTTAAGAAGGTGGCTCTCTACGGTACTGGCTCTTATGACTTCATCGCTGGTGGAACAGGTTCAGGTAACGTAAACAAGCCATATATCCGCAACGTAGCCGAAGGTCTTGCTGACAACGGCTTCGAGGTTAACCAGGACATCCAGAAGTGGTATGAGCAGTACATCGCTTACGCAAAGACTTCACTCAAAAACAACGGTGGCACTGGCGGAGTCCTCCTCGGCGACCCAGTGATTTCAGAGATGGAGGTAAGCCGCGAGTACTTTGAAAGAATGGAGCCTCAGACTGACATCGCTATCTTCACTCTTTCAAGAAACGCTGGTGAGGGTGGTGACCGCTACGCTAAGGACGGTGACTGGACACTTACAGGCACTGAGCGCGAGATGATCCAGAACCTTGCTGACATCTACCACGCTGCAGGAAAGAAGTTTGTTGTCGTACTCAACATCGGTGGCGCTATCGAGACAGCATCATGGAAGCACATTCCAGACGCTATCCTCCTCGCCTGGACTCCAGGTCAGGAAGGCGGTCTTGCAGTGGCTGACATCCTCTGCGGCAAGGCAAATCCTTCCGGAAAGCTCCCTATGACCTTCCCTATAAGCTATCTTGACATACCGTCTTCCGCAAACTTCCCATATAACTATAAGAAGACTCAGACCGGAGAGTGGGATTTCCTCTGGGGCGGAAAGAAGAAAGAGCAGAAATGCATTGACTACACTGAATACAACGAAGGCATCTACGTAGGCTACAGATATTTCCAGACAGCTGGTGCACCAGTATCCTATCCTTTCGGATATGGAAAATCTTACACCACTTTCGAGTACAGCAAGCCTGTCGTAAAGGCAACAGACAAGGGATTCACAGCAACAATCACAGTGAAGAACACCGGTGCTGCCGCAGGTAAGGAATCCGTACAGCTTTATGTCGCAGCTCCTGCAGGAGGTCTTGAGAAGCCTGCATTCGAGCTCAAGGGCTTTGCTAAGACCAAGGAACTTGCTCCTGGCGAGTCCCAGACCCTCACAATCGATGTATGCAGATATACTCTGGCGTCATTCAACGAAGCGAACTCAGCTTGGGAGACTGCAGCCGGTACATATAAGGTAATGTTCGGTGCTAATGCTGCCGACATCCGCGGCACCGGCGAGTACAGACTCAAGAAGGCGGAAAGCTGGAAGGTCAACAATGTCCTCGCCCCGGCTCAGCCTGTCAATGAACTGACACTTCAGAAGTAATACACTATGAAACGCTTTATCATCATTGCTGCGTCCCTGCTATGGGGCGCAGCATTGTCTGCACAACAGGCGCTCGGTCCCGGAACAGGAATCGTTTCACCTGAGATAAACGCAGACAACACCGTAACATTCAGATATTACAATCCCAAGGCTATTACCGTTCAGGTCAGCGGAGACTTCCTGCCGACGCAGAAGATCACATATATGATGGGAGACCGCGAGATGCATTTCGACGCACCGGGAAAAGCGGACCTCGTCGAGCATAACGGCTTGTGGACATATACTTCCGCGCCTCTTGAAGGAGAGCTTTACTCCTATACCCTTTATGTTGACGGACAGAAGATGATGGATCCATCAAATATCTATCAGAACAGGGATATAGCCACATGGACGAACATTTTTACACTCAGCGCAGAAAAAGGTGACAAGGGATGGTACTATCAAGTCAACGACACACCTCACGGAAACGTATCGAAGGTATGGTATGATTCCCCTACGCTCGGTATGCAGCGTCGTATGACCGTATATACTCCAGCCGGATACGAAACGGACAAAAAGACCAGATATCCGGTACTTTACCTGCTTCACGGATCAGGCGGAGATGAAGACGCATGGGCCGACCTCGGCAGAGCAGTCCAGATTCTAGACAATCTGATAGCTGAAGGCAAGGCTGAGCCAATGATCCTCGTCATGCCTAACGGAGTATATTTCAATCAGGCGGCTCCAGGTGTTGCAGTGAACATGTTCCAGCCTACAATGGCAAACAGCAGGTCACAATCGACAACCGAGATAGAGGAAAGCTTCCCTGACATAATCAAATACATCGAAGCTAATTATCGCGTGAAAAAGGACAGGAACAGCCGCGCTGTCGCAGGTCTCTCTATGGGAGGACGCCAGTCAGCAGCATTGTCGAGAAAGTATCCTACAATGTTCGGATATGTAGGTATGTTCTCAGGCGTTGTACCTCCAGAGGAGAATGACAAGGCTCTCGAGGCTGTGTTTGCAGCTAAGCCAAAGCTCTACTGGATCGCTTGCGGCAAGACTGACGGAGTGATGAAGAACTCCCTCCTTCTTAAGGAGTACTGCGAGGAAAAAGGTTATCCGGTTTCATTCTACGAATCAGAAGGCGGCCACATCTGGCGTAACTGGAGAGAGTACCTCACAATCTTTGCCCAGAAACTCTTTAAATAAGACTTTATCCCCGGCCAGACCGGGGATTTTTAAAAAATAAAGATATATGAAGACACTGAAACTATTGGCTGCAGCTGCCCTGCTGAGCTGCTTTACAGCGAATGCCCAGGAGCTGGTCATCAGAATCGATGATATGGGAGCCCTGCACTCCGTAAACGAAGCAAGCATCGACACCTATAAGAACGGAATAGCACAATCTGCAGAAGTACTGGTTGTAGGTTCCTGGTTCCCTGAGGTCGTAAAGATGCTGAAGGAGAATCCCGGACTTGATGTAGGTGTACATCTTGCCATCACAAGCGAATGGGAGAACGTAAAGTGGAGACCACTTACAGACTGTCCCAGCCTTGTGGATGAGAACGGCTACTTCTTCCCGATGATGGGCCCTAACGCCGCCTATCCCGGACAGTCGATAATGGAGAATATGGCAAATTTCGACATCAACGAGATCGAGAAGGAGTTCCGAGCCCAGATCGAACTGGCCCTCAAGAACATCCCGCAGGTTACGCATATATCAGGTCATATGATGTCCACAGCATTCAACCCTCAGGTGATGGAGGTCGTACAGAAGCTCTCGGAAGAGTACAACCTTCCGTCAATTGACCGCGGAGAGGCATTCAAGCAGTACAACTTCTCTTACACCGGATATGACGGCCCAAGAGCCACAGCTGAGGAGAAGATCGCAAGCTTCATCAAGGCCCTCGAAAAGATGGAAGAGGGCAAGAGATATATGTTCGTAGACCATCCTGCATATAACGACTCTGAGATGCAGACTGTTATGCACGTAGGATATGAGAACGTTGCTGTTGACCGTCAGGGCGTTACCGACCTGCTCAAGAGCGAGGAAGTGCTCAAGGTCATCCAGGAGCGCGGAATAAAGCTCATCGACATCAATACCCTCACAAAGTCTCTCCCACGCGCCGAAGCATCTGCCAAGATGACAAAGGCAGCCGACAAGTACTTTGCAGCAGTAGCAAAGGAAGGCCAGGACCTTCACAGCATTATGGTCGTGAAGGATGGTAATGTTGTTCTGGAAAAATGGATGAGCAAAGGCAAGGAAAATGAGCCGCATATCCTCAACTCTGTCAGCAAGACTTTCACATCAATGGCTGTGGGACTTGCAGTTGCTGAAGGAAAACTTTCTCTTGAAGACAAGCTTGTGGACCTGTTCCCAGAACACTGCCCTGAGAATCCGTCAGAGTACCTCCAGGAGATCAATGTGAAACACCTGCTTACTATGAACTGCGGTCACTCGACAGATCCTACAAGGAAGGTATGGGGTGACAACAAGGAAAATTGGATCAAGGTGTTTATAGAGCACCCTGTCACTCATAAGCCAGGCACAATCTACTGCTACAACAGTCTCGGAACCTACGTTCTTTCGGCTATGGTGCAGAAGGTGACAGGTCAGAAAGTCGTGGACTACCTCTTCCCTCGCCTTTTCAGACCGCTTGGAATCAACAACGTCAGCTGGGCCGAGTCACCTCAGGGTGTAAACACCGGCGGATGGGGACTATACCTCAAGACTGAAGACCTTGCAAAAATGGGTCTTATGATTCTCCAGAAGGGTCAGTTTAACGGAAAACAGATTGTTCCTGCAGAGTGGATTGAAGCTGCTTCTGCAGCACAAGTGCCATGTGTACCCGCCGGTCTGAATTCCGATGATGCGGCCAAGCTTGCTGAATTTGCCAAGGAAAGTGACTGGCTCCAGGGGTATGGCTACCAGATGTGGCGCTGCCGCTACAATGCCTTCAGGGCAGACGGAGCAAACGGTCAGTACATCATCATAATTCCTGAGAAGAATGCAGTTGTCGTAACCACTGCGCACGTAAATGACATGCAGGCTGAAATCAACCTCATCTGGAAGTACATCTATCCTGCTCTTTAATCTTTCTGCATACATCAAGCACGATTTTATTTAGAAACCGTGTCTATCGTGGACGGTGTTCATAAAACTATCTCACCACACCATATTTTTTAGTACGGGCATCATTGATGCGACCTGACCAGTTCAGGCCGTAGGCGAAGTCGTAGGCGTTGCCGTCAGCGTCAACATAGCAGTCCATATCGAACGGCACGTCCTCCATCTGAAGTTCCACTGTCTTCATCTCTGCAGGAAGCTGCATAGGAAGAAGAGCAGAAGGCTCTACAGCACCGCTTATCAGGTCAAGAAGCGCCTGATTCTGACAACCGAAGCTTACAAGGATTGCATCTGAATATGGTTCAAACTCAGGAACGAAAGGTTTGCCGGTACTTACCACTGTGATGACAGGCTTGTCACCCATTGCCTTCTTAGTCTCGACGACTATCTCAAGGTCAGTCTTATTGACAGTCTTGACACTCTTGCCCTTGTATGATCTGTTGGCAGACTTCTCAAGGCGGTCTCCTCCAGCGAGAGACACTTCACGGGCATGCTCTGCTGTGTAATCTGAATACTGGAGACTGATAGGAATGTAGCCGTTGCCACCTTTCTTCACGTCTTCCATACTGTATCCTGTGCCGGATGTCGGAGCATCAATGACAACGATTGCAAAATCGGCTTCAGACGGATCAGCTACCGGCTCATAATATCTCTCAAGAAGACCCTGATCAAATGCAGGCTCCCATCTCTCAGGTGTCACGATACCGAAGAAGTTTACCATCTGAGGAAAGTATCTTTGAGGTACATACACCTTAAGCCTGTCCTCGTCAGACTTTAATGGAAGGATATTGTCCGAATTCTTTACCATCACTACAGACTTGAGCTGGGCCTGATATCCCTTCTCCATGAACTCAGGCTTACCGACTGTCTCTTCTGAAAGAGAAGGATCGAGGTAAGGATTCTCGAAGAGTCCGGTACGGAAAGAGTTGAGAAGAAGACGGCGAGCAGAATCTCTGAAACGGGCATCTGCAGATTCCTGCCCGAACTCTTCCACCCACATTGCATATGCCTCAAGTACAGGTCCTTTGTCATTGTTGCCTCCGAACTGGTCCACCCCTGCCTTCAGGCACTCATAATGTCTTTGGGCTACGGAAAGTTCCTCGACACCCCAGCATTTACCGTCGAACCTGTCGATTCCAAGATTGTCATAAGTAATGTTCCAGTCAGTACATACCACTCCGTCATAATCATATTTGTCACGAAGCAGATCAGTTATGATATACTTGCTGTAACTGTTGCCTACATTCTTTCCTGAAGGATCAACACCTGAAGATATGGTATAATATGGCATTACGGCCGAGGCCATACCGGTAGCGCCGTTGAGTTTGAATGTACCTTCCGTGAAGGGCTTGAGATGAGTCTCGAATGCACCGCCGGGATATACGGCATACTTTCCATAGTTATAGTGCGCGTCGCGGCCTCCTTCCCCAGGTCCTCCGCCCGGCCAATGCTTCACCATTGCATTGACGCTCCTATAGCCCCATCCGTCTGCAATTTCATCTTTTCCAGTACTGGTCTGGAATCCGTCCACATATGCACGGGCCATGTCAGCGTCAAGTTCCGGACTCTCTCCGAATGTGCCGTAGAAACGTGTCCAGCGCGGTTCTGTAGCCAGATCGATCTGAGGAGAAAGCGCAGTGGAGATGCCGAGGGCCCTATATTCCTCTGCAGCAATACGGCCGAACTCCTCTACCAGAGCAGGCTCGAATGTAGCCGCAAGACCGAGGGATGTAGGCCAATGCGAAATATCACCGCCTGCACCATAGTTATACTCTGCAGTGGCAGAGGTTTCATGACGCGGATCGGATGAGGTATTCACGGGCACTCCATGTCCCAGACTTTCCGCCAGAGCCTGCATGTTGTTGTTCCAGCGCGCAGCGACAGCCGGTGATTCAACCGTCGTCACAAGTACCGCCCTGAGGTTATCCTCTGTCAGGAAGCGTTTCTGAGCATCGGACAGGTCAGATGCCGAAGCACCGCTCTCATCGAAAGGTTTTCCGTCGTATGTCGCACCTCCGAACATGCCTCCACGCGAAGGTACGGACTGATGTGAACTGTAGAGCATCATTCCTGCAATCTCCTCTATCGTCAGTTCAGAAGCAAGGTCTGTTGCTCTTTCCGCTGCAGAAAGACGCCAATCCTCATATGGATCCAGTTCCCCGTCCCTGTCAAGGTCCTTGAAGGCATACCCTTCAACCGTCAGGATAGAGATTCCAGAAGCAGGGGCATAAGCAAGTGTCTGACCCTTCTTCTGCGTAATCACGTTATACCCGTTCTCTGTAACTTCCTCCTGCCACTTCGGACCGGAGCATGACGTCAGCAGCAATGCCGCAGCCAATGGTAATAACACAATGCGTTTCATATGTCAGTCATCAGTTTTCAATATGTCGTTGCGAGGCCCGGAAAGGGACATGGCAATCATTATCTGTTACAAATTTAGTCAATTAACCTTACGGATATTTTCATTTGCGTTCATAATATTTTCTATTTGTTTAAAAAGCTTGACGCTGTATGCGCGTATGGACAAAATGTGACTATATTTACAAAGTAAACAGATGCCTTGACAGGATTCGACATTACAGAAGAAAATGATTCAACTAACCATATTTATGAAACAGCTCAAACTTTCAGCAATTATGACATGCGTTGCGGCAATTGTCGCACTCGCAGGCTGCAAAAGCATGTCTCCTCAGGACAGACTCACAGTGAACGACAAGAAGATCAACGAGATCATCGCACAGATGAGTCTTGAAGAAAAAGTAGAAATGCTGCACAGCAAGACAAACATGTCTTCTGAAGGCGTTCCACGTCTAGGCATCCAGGACATCAAATATACTGACGGTCCTTTCGGCATCCGTGAGGAAAACGGTGACGGTTTCCGTTCGCTCGGATGGACTCTTGACTCAGCAACATACTTCCCTACCGGTTCCGCTCTTGCCGCTACATGGTCAAAGGAAATGGCACGCAAGAACGGATGGGCAATGGGAAAGGAAGGACGTCTCAGAGGTAAAGATATCATCCTCGGCCCGGCAATCAACATCCAGAGGCTTCCGGTAGGAGGACGCACTTACGAATATCTCAGCGAGGATCCTGTACTTGCCGCACGCCTTTCGGTAGAATACACCATCGGTTCACAAGATGCTGGAACAGCTGTATGCCTAAAGCATTACGCCCTCAACAATCAAGAAACAAACCGCGGAAGCGTAGATGTAATAGCTGACGAACGTACAATGCGCGAAATCTATCTCAAACCTTTCGAGGCTGCAGTCAAGGAAGGTGGTGCAATGTGTGTGATGCCGGCATACAACAAGGTAAACGGCTACTATTGCTCTGAAAATGCACATCTCAACAATGAGATCCTCCGCGACGAGTGGGGCTTCAAAGGCATGACGGTTTCAGACTGGGGCGGAACACATAGCACAATGGGCGCAGCTCTCGGCGGACTTTGCGTACAGATGACAGGTGACAACTATTTCGGTCAGGCACTCATAGATTCCGTAAGGAACGGTGCACTTGACGAGTCTGTCATTGATGCAAAGGTACGCGAAATCCTTCGTCTGCGTTTCGCGATCGAACCAGTTCCAGAGGACGTCGCAAACACTATCATGACATCTCAACCTGAGACTCAGCAGGTTGCATATGAAATAGCACAGAAGTCAATCGTGCTTCTCAAGAACGACAAAGGCAATCTCCCGATCTCCGACGAAGTAAAGAAGATTGCGGTTATCGGACAAAATGCGGTTCTGACAACAGCCGCAGGAGGTATCGGTGCCGGTGTCAAGACCCTTTATGAAGTTACTCCTCTCGAGGGTATCCGAAAAAGAGCTGCCGAGGCCGGAGTAGAAGTGGTTTATGCTCCGGGATATAAGAACTACGTCATGAGAATGGCTTGGGGAAGATTCGGAGGCGGTCCTGTTGACCCGCTTGTAGCAAACTCTACAGACGAGTCTGCAGATCCTGCACTTCTTGCTGAGGCGGTCGCCCTCGCAAAGGACGCTGACATGGTCATCTTCTTCGGCGGAACCAACAAATCCATTGAGACAGAAGGAAGCGACCGTAAGAACATAGACCTGCCATGCGGTCAGAACGAAGTCATCAAGGCTCTTCATGAAGCGAATCCGAACGTAACTACCGTACTGATTTCCGGAGGTCCGACAGATCTTCGTGCCCTTGAACCATATTCTCCTGCCATCGTACAGGGATGGTGGAACGGTCTCGAAGGTGGTACAGCCCTCGCAGAGGTTCTCTTCGGAGACATCGCCCCTTCAGGAAAACTACCTTTCACATTCCCTCGCAAGCTTGAGGATTCTCCAGCATATGCTACAGGCAGCTTCCCTGGCAACAACACAGGCGAAGACCTCTTCACCCTCATGTACCGTCTCGATGCAACAGGTTATACCCGCGAACAGATCCAGGAGTATATAGCAAATCTTCCTGCACCTGTATCAGAGTACAGGGAAGGCATATTTGTAGGTTACAGATGGTTCGAGGCAAAGGATGTTCCTGTAATGTACGCATTCGGACATGGTCTCTCCTATGTTGACTTCGAATACGGCGCACTATCATGCAGGAAGAAGAAGGGAATGATTCAGGTAAGCCTTGACATCACCAATCTCGGAGACATGGAAGCTGACGAAGTGGTTCAGCTTTATGTAAGCAGGCCTGATACAAAGATAGAGCGTCCTGTAAAGGAGCTTGAAGCTTTCGAAAGGGTAACACTCAAGGCCGGAGAGACAAAGAACGTCACTCTCGAATTCCCGGTAAGCGAACTCGCACACTGGGATATGGAGACGAACGGATGGACTGTGGAGCCGGGCAAGGTACAGATTCTCGTAGGAGCTGCATCCGATGACATCCGACAGACCATTGAGACCGAGATCCGCTGAAGCGGCATCAGATTCATCATATCATAAATCAAGAAAGATGGCCGGCAATCGATTTGCCAGCCATCTTTCTTTACACACACGCTTTGCTACACTACTTGAAGAGTCTCTGCGCCAGATCGTACAGATTCTGTCTCCAAGCCGTCCATGAATGGCCACCCGGAACCTCATGATACTCATAACTTATTCCTGCTTCATCAAAAAGCTTCAGGGTTTCCTTGCAGTTGTTGTAAGCGATGTCCGAAGGCCCGCCCTGTGTAAAGACAAGCTGCTTGAAATTCCTGTTATAGCGGTCCGCCTCTTTCTTCAGACGCATACGCTCATATTCATAGACTTCCTTGTTGCCCGGAGCAAAGCTGGCGCTCAGCACCCATACATGGCTGAACATCTCCGGATGGTTCAATGTCACCTCAAGAGTCTCCATTCCACCCATCGAAAGGCCTGCCATAGCTCTGTTGGCCTGATCGCCACAAACCCTGTAATTACCTTCTATGAACGGTATTATGCTACTGACCATATCGTCGGCAAAAACAGGAACTTCTCCTATCATATTGCCGTCAGGCATGGCTATCGAACCGTTCGGCATAACCACGACCATAGGCGTCATCTTTCCCTCAGCCATCAGATTATCGAGAATAAGCCCGGCAGCCCCGACTCCCGGCCACGAATTATCGGTATCTCCTCCACCATGTACGAGGTAAAGCACCGGAAGCTTTTCGGTTGATTTCTCATAACCGGCAGGAGTCCATACATGGAGACGGCGCATCTCTCCAAGAGTTTCCGACCAGTAATATCTCTCCGCAACGGCTCCATGAGGGATATTCTTCATTGCAAAAAAAACATCAGAACCGGCATCCAGCGTAAGAAGAGCAGAGGTTTCTGATGCTAAAGGAGCCTTAGGATCGTAAACGGCCACTCCGTCCACAATGAATTTATAGCGGTAAACACCATCTTCCATAGGAGACAGTCTACCCTTCCACACTCCATCATCCATCTTTCTGAAGTGTACAGGCTTGTCCCATGGAAGGTCACCGGTCAAAGATACAGTCTCCGCCTTTGGAGCATAAATCTGAAAAATGACGGAATTGTCGGGAAGGACAACTGTAGAACGCAAGGTGTCATTGGGTGTCGGCTGACGGAACCATCCCTGCGAATAGGATGCAGATGCAAAACATATCATAGCAACTGCTGCTGACAAAACTCTTCTCATCTTTAAGGATATTTGTTAGCCAAAATTAGCATAACCAATCCTCAAGAACTTTCTCAATCGTACAATAATATTGTCTGTATGTGCTATCTTGCTTCAGAACCGTCAATCTCTTCCATGCCGGTTTCCGGAGGGAGGAGCTTTTTGCTGTTCCTGGGTATGCCGTAGCTGATTAGTCTGTTCGCGGCTCCTACTATGCTCTGTCCGCGTTCACGAAGCTTGCGGTCACAAGTATCGTAATACTTCAAGGCATCCTCAAGCTTCTCTCCCATCCTGGCATGAGCGGCGCAGAAATCGGACACACGCGAGAGCATGAGCTCGGCCGCAGCAATTATCTGCTGCTGGTTAGCCACCTGCTCATGGCTCTTCCACGCTATGCTGATCATACGAAGAAAAGGCATCATGGTCTCCTCTGTAGTGATAAGCACTCCTTGAGCATATGCATCATGCCATAGGTTACGGTCCTCCTCATATGCAAGTCTCAAAGCGGAATATACCGGCACGAACATCACCACATAGTCAAGCATCCTGTGTCCGGGTTTCAGATATCGGCTGTAGTCCTTCCTGGCCAGCCTGCGGACCTGCTCCTTCACAGCAGCAAGATTACGTCTCGACGCATCTGCACGGGAGGCCTCGTCTTCTGCTGAGAAATAGTCATACATGGCAGTAAGTACCACCTTTGAATCGATGACGACATCATTCCCGTCGGGATAGTGCAGTATGAAGTCAGGACGCATCCTCCTGTCAGTATCTTCGTTGTGTACCAGATTGCCGAACTCGTCGCGAAGAGTCTCTTCCTTGTCATAATCGCGTCCTTCCCTGAGTCCCTCGGCAGCAAAGAGATTGTCCAGGATCACCTCTCCCCAATTGCCCTGGGTCTTGTTCCGTCCTTTGAGTGCGTCCGCCAGATTATCCGCCTTGCCGCCAATGGCAGCCGTCTGTTCCTTGAGGTTACGTACTGCATGCTCTATATTGTCCTTGAGCGACTGGGTGGTTTCAGTCTGGGTCTTCCGGTTCTTTTCGAAAGCATCCTTCATCTCCTTCATGTTACGGTCGAGCCCGCCGGTAAGATTCTCGAACGTGGTCTTAGCCCTCCTGTCAAGCTCTTCCTCCCTTGCTTTCAGCACCCTCTCGCTCTCGGCCGTCATCTGCGCCTTCAGCGCTTCAAGCTGCCTTCCGAGAGCTTCTTCATGTGCCTGCTTAAGCTGCCGGATCTCGCGGCGATGGCTTTCTTCCATCAGCCTGACGGTTTCTTTCCTGTCGCGTTTGGCGGCAGCGAGCGCTGCCGCAAGATATGTGAGCAGAGCTGTCAGAAGCACTGCGGCCACAATATGGAATATCATTGTATCTGTCATAGATACAAAGATATGCAAAGTCATCGCAGAAAACAAAGGATTATGCCTGCGGACGCATAGAGGCTGAAGAGTGTTCGTCCACTGACGGACAGAATATCATTTCTTCATAAAGGCGGAATTCCGGAGAAGCGATCTGCCTGTAGACAAGCTGATCATCAAACCGGGCTGAACCATTCATCTCACGCACTCTGCGGAGAGCTTCTGAAATTGCTGCGGACGGATTTCTCAGATAATCCTCGATAAAGTCACACATGTTCTTGGGGATTTAGGTCGTTTTCCAACAACTGTTTTTCTTCCCCAAATCAAACGGTGAGCCAAACTGCATTGCAGCTGGAAAATTTTTTCAAGGGCTGATGCAGATCAATCGACCAAAGACATGTAGCGTCTCATTATCAATCCTTTACGATCAGTCTGAACAATAAAAGGCAATGTAGAAAGGTCAAACGAACGGAAGAGCCTGTCTGCAAGAGCAGGAGATGAAGATATGATCTCATCCACATTGACCATCAGAATTCTTGCTTTCGGATCAGTCTTGACGAATTCCTTTGCTGCGGCTTTCTCAGCATCACAAACATGGCAGCCTTCCGTATAGAAGATGATTATGCCCGGATTCCCTTTCAGCTTGGCGAGCCTGAACATTCCGTACTTCTCCCTGCCGGAGGCATAACGGACAGCCGGAAGCCTGATATCGGCTATCTTCGTTCCCGGAACTGCCATAGAAAGCAGGTCATCCGTCATTTCCGCAAAGCCGACTACCTTCAGGCTGTCGTCTGCAGTCTTCCATATGTCGGAGCGGTCAAGGATATATGTATCGATAAGGTAATCCGTTCCTTCCTTCACGCCCTCCCCTCTGCGTGAAGCCAGCCAGTAGAGCAGGTCTCCTGTCATCTGACGGAACATCACGGTATCACCTTCCGCAAGGGTCGACTCCGCGATATGGTCAGCTACATCAGCTATATCCTTACGCGTGAGTGCATCTTCCATGAATATACCGTCATACAAGGCAGCAGACTCCTCTGAGCCATACTCCAGCTCCACTTCATCGAATATGCCATGCAGCATGACCGAAAGAGCCTGGACATCAAGTCCTCTGCCCAGAATCCTTCCGTCAGGACTGACAAGAAACATCCTCGGAGTCTGGATTATGCCGTATTTACGCTGAAAATCAGAATCGAGCTCAGGGTCCCAGAGATGCAGGATCCTTGTCCTGTCCGATTCTATGGAAAAGCTGTCCCTGACATATTTCTCCCACGCATCACGCTTGTCGGACGCATAGACTGCAATAAGGTCTACAGGAAAATCCTCCGCCTCCAGCATATTGCGCAACATGATGGTCTGCACCTTGCATTTCGCGCAATCCGTATCATAGAAATACAGGACCCGGAAACGTCCGGACCGATCTTCCGGCCCGAAGACTGTGTGCATATTGCCGTCGGGCGAAGCCATCGTAAGTTCAGGGGCGACACAGCCCAGCTGAGACATTCTGTTGAATTCGGCAAAGACCTTGGCGCCGAGAAGTTCCATATCGTCACGCATGCTGACCTTGCCGGGTATGAACCATTCATCTATGAGATGTATGGTCACGGCTTCCGCTCCCATTATCCTTGAATCCGCATAATGGTCATAAATGGAAAGGGCTACGAACTGACGTACGAGAGAATCCGTACAGCTTGAAATCAGAAAGTCACACTCGGCCTTCTGGACATCAAGGCTCTCATGCTTCAACGCCTCGAAATATTCAGACAGTCTGGAAGAAAGGGCGTTCATGCGGGCTGAATCAAGCTGCTGGGCAAAAGAACTCATTTCCCCCGTCTTCACCAGGAGAAACAGCGGCAGCAGTATGAGAAGAATACGTTTCATCAGAGTTCCACTCCTTCAGGTACGAAAAGAGACGTGTCACCCCCGTGCTTGAGAAGGTCACGTACAGCAGTCGACGAGATGTGTGCGAACTCCTGAGCAGTCGGAATGATTATGGTCTCTATTTCCGGTGCCAGCTTTCTGTTGGCATCCGCAATGGACCTCTCTGTCTCGAAATCGATCATATTCCTTACTCCTCTGACGATATGTCTGATGCCGAGTTCACGGCATTTGTCAATCGTCAGGTTGTCATACTGTATGATGCTGACACCTTCAAGACCTTTCGTGGCCTGCCTTATGATGTCTATACGTTTTTCATTAGGGAAGAATCCCCTCTTGTCTATATTGACTCCGACAGCGACGGTCACCTCATCGAACATGGTCAATGCCCTTTTGAGGATATTAAGATGTCCTGCCGTGAACGGATCGAAAGATCCCGGAAATAATGCTGTTCTTTTCATGTCAAAGTGTCCAGTCTATAGGCTGACAACCCCGTGAGACGAGAATGTTGTTGGCCTGTGAAAAATGTCTTGAACCGAAGAAGGCGCCTCGTGCCAGTGGAGAAGGATGGGCCGCCTCAAGCACATAATGTCGGGAGCGGTCGATGAGGTCTCTTTTGCTGCGTGCGAAATTTCCCCATAGCATGAAGATCACACCTTCACATTCGTCGGAAATGTAACGTATCACCGCATCCGTGAACTCCTCCCATCCGATCCTGCTGTGTGAGGCCGCTTCACCGCACCTTACAGTAAGCACGGCGTTCAGGAGAAGCACCCCCTGCCGGGCCCATTTCTCAAGATTGGGATATCCGCTCATCCTTACTCCCAGGTCCGACTCTATCTCCTTGAAGATATTCTTGAGCGATGGAGGGGCCGGAATGTTGTCAGGGACCGAAAAAGACAGCCCGTGCGCCTGTCCCGGCCCATGATAAGGATCCTGTCCAAGGATGACGACCTTGACATTGTTTACCGGAGTAAGGTCAAAGGCCCTGAATATCTGGCTGCCAGGGGGAAACACCCTCTTTCCCGCAGCCTTCTCTTCATGAAGGAAACGCACCAGCGATGCGAAATATGGTTTCTCAAATTCGCCCGCCAATGCGTTCTTCCAGCTCTCCTCTATACGTACGTTCATCAAAAAATGTATTCGATTACCTCTTGAATATTCTTAACGTAAACAAAGGTAAGACCTTTTATGTAAATTTCCTTTATATCCTCCACATCTTTTCTGTTTTCTTCAGATATGACGATCGTATGGATGCCGGATCTCTTGGCAGCAAGAATCTTCTCCTTTATACCTCCAACAGGAAGCACCCGTCCTCTCAAGGTCATCTCTCCGGTCATTGCGATGCCGCTCTTTACCTTCTGCTGACGATAGGCAGACACCATCGAGCTGACCATCGTGATTCCGGCAGACGGTCCGTCCTTAGGAACCGCTCCTTCAGGAACATGCACATGTATATCCTTCTCGATGAACTCTTCGTACGTCAGTCCGGTAAGTTCCGGATGCGCCTTCAGATACTGGAAGGCTATCTGAGCGGACTCCTTCATCACTTCGCCGAGATTTCCAGTCATGGACAGAACTCCCTTACCCTTGCTTACAGAACTCTCGATGAAAAGGATCTCACCTCCCATGGAAGTCCACGCAAGACCTGTAACGACTCCCGGAGCCTCATTTCCCTTCTGGACGTCATGAACGTTGGTAGGGAGACCGAGATATTCCTTGAGATGGTCCGGCTTGATGGTCTTCGGATACTTCTCCTCGAGCGCGATCTTCTTTGCTGTCACTCGCGCAATCTTAGCGATCTGCTTCTCGAGGCCTCTGACGCCGGATTCACGTGTGTACTCATCGATTATCTTCGCGAGAGCAGCCTTGTCTATCTTCATCTGACTCTTGTCAAGGCCATGCTCCCCTATCTGCTTAGGGATAAGATAATGCCTTGCGATCTCCATCTTCTCTTCAGCAAGATAGCCGCTCACATTGATCATCTCCATCCTGTCCTTCAACGCAGGCTGGATGGTGTCGATGTTGTTGGCTGTAGTGATGAAAAGCACATTCGAAAGATCGTAATCGATATCGAGATAATTGTCGTGGAAAGCCGTATTCTGCTCCGGATCAAGAGCTTCAAGCAATGCTGAAGAAGGATCTCCCTTGAAATCACTGCTCAGCTTATCCACCTCATCAAGAACTATCACCGGATTGGATGTACCCGCGCGGTTGATTCCGTTGAGTATACGTCCAGGCAGGGCTCCGACATACGTCTTTCTGTGTCCTCTGATTTCAGATTCATCATGTACGCCACCCAGGGCAATACGCACATACTTGCGGCCCAATGCCCTTGCCACAGACTTGCCAAGACTTGTCTTGCCGACTCCCGGAGGGCCGTAAAGGCAGAGGATAGGAGACTTCATGTCGCCCTTGAGCTTGAGTACCGCAAGATACTCGATTATCCTTTCCTTTATCTTTTCGAGTCCGTAATGATCCTCGTCAAGCACTTTCCGGGCATTCTTGAGGTCCATGTTATCGTTCGAGATCTCTCCCCAAGGAAGATCGAGCATGAACTGTATATAGTTGTACTGTATGCTGTAGTCCGGCGAACTCGGGTTGTAACGCTCCAGCTTTGCCATCTCCTTCTCGAAGATCTCCTGTACTGAAGCAGGCCAAAGCTTCTCTTCAGCCCTTGCCCTGAGCTGGGTGAATTCCTCGACCTCATCCATTCCAAGTTCTTCCTGAATGGTCTTGAGCTGATTGTTCAGATAATATTCCCTCTGCTGCTGGTCTATCTCCGACTTTACCTTCTGATTGATCTCCTGCCTGATCTTCTGGAGCTCCACCTGGGTATCAAGCACAGAAAGGAGCTTCATGGCCCTGACTGAAAGATCGTCATACTGAAGAAGTTCCACCTTATCCATAAAGTTCTCCACCTCGATCGTAGTGGCGATGAAGTTGACAAGGAACTCGAAATTGTCGATACCCTTCAATGCAGAAGCAGCCTCGCGGGGAACGAATGATGAAGAACGGATGATCTGACCCGCCTTCTCCTTCAGGGACTCCGCTACCATCCTGGTATGTATGTCGCCTTCCGGAACGAGATCCTTCTGATATCTCACCCGTCCCAGCATGTAAGGCTCATACGCATATATGCTGTCGATCTCGAATCTTCTGTAGCCCTGAAGTATGGCGGTTATCGTTCCGTCCGGCATCTCGAGGGTCTTTACTATCTTCGCCACTGTTCCATAACGGTACAGGTCAGCATCACGAGGGTCCTCTACAGAAAGGTCATTCTGCGGAACGGCTCCGATGAAGGTGTTGTCCCTTTCGGCATCCGCGATGAGACGTATTGATTTTTCCCTTCCGATAGTGATCGGATAGACCGTACCGGGGAAAAGTACGGCATTCCTCAATGCCAATATAGGTAATGTGTCAGGCAGCTGGGACTCATCCACCTTGATCCCGCCGTCACCCTGCACGACAGGAATGATGCTGACCTCGGCACCTGACGCAGATAAAATGTCATTCATCAAGTCTTTCATAAGCACTTCTCTTTCTCATATCTGCCAAAATGGCAGAATTTCTCCTTAAATATAAACCGCAACATATATGGTCAAGCATTGTGCCAGCTGTTCAAAAATCCATTCTGTGGCAGAATAAATACATAAAGTCAGTTTAAGGTGTACATTTTCATTGAATTTTATCACGTCAATTTGGTTAATTGAAAAATTCAGTCTAACTTTGCACGGATATATCGATAATAGTTTTTTGATTTAAAAATTAAAAATAGATAAGTTATGACTAAGGCAGAGATCGTAAATGAAGTTGCCAAGGCAACAGGCATTGAGAAGGCAACAGTTCAGATTGTTGTAGAGTCTTTCATGGAGAGTGTAAAGAACTCTCTCGCAAAAGGCAATCCGGTTTACCTCCGTGGTTTCGGCAGCTTCATCATCAAGCACAGAGCTGAGAAGGCCGCAAGAAACATCACAAAGAATACTACAATGACAATTCCGGCACACAACATTCCGGCATTCAAGCCTGCCAAAGTATTTGTCAACACTGTAAAATAACAATAATCATCATATTTAAAAACCTTTATTATTATGCCAAACGGAAAGAAGCATAAAAGGCATAAGATGGCAACGCACAAGCGCAAGAAGCGCCTGCGCAAGAACAGACACAAGAAGAGAAAGTAATTTCTCATCGCAGTGTCTGCCATTTTAGCAGTCTGCTAAAGAGGCCGACCCGGATGGTCGGTCTCTTTATTTTAAATTTATCTTATCACTGAAATTCCTGATGGAGTCTGTAAAAGATCTGATTGTTGACGTAAACTCAACGGAAGTCTCGATAGCGCTGATGGAAAACCACAGGCTCATCGAGCTCAACAAGGAGTCCAGCCAGGGCCACAGCTTTTCGGTAGGAGATGTCTACCTCGGAAAAGTAAAGAAGCTGCTTCCTGCCCTGAATGCTGCCTTTGTCGACATCGGAGACGAGAAAGAGGCATTTGTCCACTATCTTGACCTGGGACTGTACTTCAGATCATTTGACGAATTCGTCAAAAGGGTGAATCAGAACTCGGACAACAAGGGGATATACAAGCACATCAAGCCTGGACCTATACTTGAAAAGGAAGGAAGGATAGAAAACGTGCTTACTCCCGGACAGATGGTCATTGTCCAGATCGTCAAGGAGCCGATATCGACAAAAGGTTCAAGACTGACTGCGGAAATTTCATTGGCAGGACGAAACATTGTACTGCTTCCCTTCGCCGAGAAGGTAAGCGTATCCCAGAAGATTTCCTCAAAAGAGGAAAAGAGGAGACTTGAGACACTGGTCAGGAACATTCTCCCAAAGAATTACGGAGCCATCATACGCACTGCTGCAGAAGGCAAGAATGCCGCAGTACTTGACGCGGAGCTGATGTCTCTTGTAGAAAAATGGGAAAATTCCTGGAAGAAACTGGCAAAATCAAAAGGAGTGCAACTGCTCTTTACAGAGTACAGCAAGACAACCACCATCCTCAGGGATCTGCTCAACGACTCATTCACAAACATTTATGTGAACAACGAGACCATTTACGAGGAGACCCGCAAGTACATTTCACTGATCTCACCGGAGCAGGAAAAGATCGTCAAGTTATACAAGGACAAGACACCGATCTTCGACCACTTCGAAGTAACGAGACAGATTAAAAGTTCATTCGGAAAGGTGGTTCCCATCAAGCAGGGTGCATACCTGGTGATCGAGCACACAGAAGCTCTGCATGTGATAGATGTCAACAGCGGCATCCGTTCAAAGAACAAGGAACAGGAACAGAACACGTTTGACATCAACTGCTATGCGGCCGAAGAGATTGCAAGACAGCTCAGGCTCAGGGACATGGGCGGAATCGTGATAGTGGACTTCATCGACATGGAGTCAAACGAACACAGAAACGCCTTGTTCAAGAAGATGCAGGAGCTGATGGAAACTGACAGAGCAAAGCACAACGTGCTTCCTCTGACAAAGTTCGGACTGATGCAGATAACAAGGCAGAGAGTACGCCCGGCGACCGAGATAAACACACAGGAAGTGTGTCCGGTATGCAACGGCACAGGAAAGATATCATCCAGTGTAGTCATTGACGAAGCGATCGAGAGAAGGCTGTCATACTATGTGACCGAAAAGAAGATCACAGAACTGACCCTTAAGGTAAGCCCTATTCTTGGAGCATACCTCACAAAAGGACTTTTCTCATCAATAATCGGAAAATGGAAGAAGAAGTACAGATGCAAGATAGAAGTCGTGGAATCGACAGATTTCACAGTCCTGCAGAATGAATTCTACAATGCAAAAGGAGAGAAGCTTGATTAGCTTCTCTCCTTTTGCATTTATTCGACAAGACCTATTTCCTTCCATTGCGTCGAAATCGACTCCGCATCCTTGAGGGCAAGAGCCTCATCGATACCATACTTCTCAATCAGGAGTCCAGCCAGTGTCGCGGTCTCGAATTCCTTTCCCTCCACAGACTTCCACAGATAGGCCGCCGACTCATTCAAGGTCACCAGCTTGTTGAAGTTGACCTGTCCGACTCCTTCTCCTATAACAGTTGCCTGTCCCATAACGTCACGCAACCTGAATCCTTCCACTATCTTCATATGCTTTTCATTTTATTATTCTTCTGTAAACAGCCAGCAGATAACGGCGCAACGGCATCAGCAGACGCCAGATCCTGGCCTTGCGAAGATGTCCTGCAGACGTGCAGTCTATTTCCCTGCCATCCTCCTTTATTATGGCAACCGCCTGAGCAAGGACATCGCCTCTGCCGCATCTCTCCTTTCCTTCGAGATTTCCGTCACCCATGAGCACAAGAGAGTCACCATCCACCTCAAAAACACGATGCAGCACGAAAGCTCCGTTCGCAACCTTTGCAAGAACAATATCCCCCACCTTCAGCTCTTCCGGTCTGACAAGGAGTACGCAGTCCCGGTCACCTATGATGAAAGGCATCATGCTCATACCCTTGGTCCTGAGTGTGACTGACCCACCTTCGGCCACAATCTCACCCACGGCGGGAAGCAGCACGTCATTCGGCATCACCATCTTCTTCATGCTTCATCCTCCTTGAAAGGGGCTGTGACAGCCTTCATACATACAGACGCTGCATCAGGTTCAGGAAGACATTCCATGGCCCAGCATGGTGTCACAGAAATTATCTTCTGCATTGTCCTGTCCCTTCCATGAGCCTGGTCTTCATCCCATGTCATGCCTGAACAACTTGTCATAAGTGAAGCATATGCCTCGACAGGTGAAAGCCTTCTTGCCTTGTTATGAGGGGCCCTGACTATTCTTATCACACCTCCGAGCGGTGCAGAAACATTCTTATAGCAATGTGTCTTCCCGCTCCATGGGGATCCGTATGCATAAGCCTTTCCGTCGGCATCCACCCTTATCACGGGATGGTCGTCATTCATAAGTTCCACTCCGTCAAGAGACTCCTGCCACATCCTGCTGTGAGTACTCTTTCCGGTGCCGCTCTTTCCCAGAAAGAGATATGCCCGGCCTTCATAAAGGACAGCAGACGCATGAGTAAGCACCGTATCGAGTGACGAAGTAGACAGGAGGAAGCAGAAATCCACAGCTACATTGAAAGTAAGCCACCTGTGCATGCGGCTCCCATCAAGGACAAGGACAGCTTCGGCAAACCTGCCATCGATCTTCATCCTTCCGTTGACGGTCTCCGACATAGGCTGGATGAATTCGAAAAGATGACCTCCGTCATCAGTAGTGAAGACATTCAGGTCAATGAAGCCCGGTTCATGGTCACCGACATTGGAATAGACGGGAGTAAGATTCTCCTGTCCGATGCCGTCAGTCACAACCAGGGAGAAGACCTGACTGCCCTCCGTATCGGAGCTGACCTCAAACGGGCCATAGCACTCCTCCATCTTCTGCCAGATGAACGATCCGGCATCCATAACGACAGAAAACAGATGTCCTGCCACCTTATATGTCCTTTTCTGCATCATGGCATCAGTCTTCAAGTTCCGGAATCATGTTTTCCGCATATTTGCGCCACTTGTCGATAAGTGCCTGCATATCTGCCGGAAGTTCGGAATCGAAACGTACCATCTGCTTCGTGCGCGGATGCACAAAGCCGAGAGTCTTGGCATGCAGAGCCTGACGCGGAAGTATGCGGAAACAGTTCTCTATGAACTGACGGTATCTGGCATATATGGTACCCTTTCTGATCTCAGAACCGTCATAACGTTCATCATTGAACAGAGGGTGGCCGATCCAATTGAAATGCACCCTGATCTGATGTGTCCTTCCTGTCTCAAGACGACATTCCACAACCGTCACGTAACCGAAACGCTCAAGGACACGGTAATGGGTTACCGCATGCTTTCCGTAGTCTCCGTCCGGAAAGACCTTGAACCTCATCCTGTCGTTAGGGTCTCTTCCGATATTTCCTGTGATCGTACCTTCATCATCCTTGAGATTTCCCCATACTATGGCGACATATCTCCGTTCTATGGAATGGACGAAGAACTGCTTGGCGAGGTCCAGCTGGGCCTCATCGTTCTTCGCGACCACGAGCAGTCCTGACGTATCCTTGTCGATCCTGTGCACAAGCACGCCCATCCTTTCGTCCTGGGCATCTGGGCCCTGGGATATGCCTAAATGGTGCGCAAGAGCGTTTACAAGCGTTCCGTTGAAATGTCCGTGGCCCGGATGGACTACCATGCCGGCTTCCTTGTTCAGCACAAGGACGTCATCGTCCTCATACACTATATTCAACGGGATATCCTCCGGTAGGATCTCAAGGCCACGTCTCTGATATGGCATGACGAACGTCACCACATCTCCAGGACGGACGATATAGTTAGCCTTTACGACCTTATCGTTGACACGTATATAATCGGCCTTGATAGCCAGCTGGATACGATGCCTGGATGTATACTCCATATGTGTCGACAGATATTTGTCGACACGCATCGGTGTCTGGCCTTTATCGATATCGAAACGATAGTGCTCGAACATTTCCTGCTGTTCATCCTCGTAGGCCACCTCATCACCGGCACCAGTCAGGTCAAGATCCTCTACCGGATCCTCATCAAAACCGAAATATTGCTGACTCATCTGCTTACAATCTTATTTCTTCTGTGGAATAAGGCTTTGATCCATGGTAAGGTAAAGTGTGACCTCATCGCCCATATGGACCTTGAGGGAATCCGAAGGCTCCGGAACCTGGCGGTATACCATTGCGTTGAGGCTGTCGTCATAATCCTTAACGCTCTCGTCAAATCTCAGACGCTTCACATTCAGCGAATGGTCATGGACAGCATCGACGGCACTCATGTTCTTCAGTCCTGTCACATCCGGAACATATGTAACGTTATCAGAGGAGTTCAAGCCCACCACAAGATCGATCGGTGACTCGCTCTCTACCATCATTCCGGGTTCAGCCTCACGGTTGCCGTAAAGCTGACGGAGGACATTGTTAGTCGCCATGTCCTGGACATAGATCAATCTGTTAAGCACCAGACCTCTTGAAAGGAGTTCGGCCTTGGCCTGACGCATAGAAAGGCCCACAAGATCAGGAACAGTCACCTTCTTGGCATTGACTGCATTTATCGTAAGTACGACACGACGTCCGTCCTTAACTTTGCTTCCGGCAGAAGGATTCTGTCTGTACACTGCGCCTTTCTTCATCCTCTTGACGAAGACAGAGTCGGTGACTTCCACCCTCACACCTGCCTGAGCTGCCGTAAATTCAGCTTCAGAGACGCTCATGTTCGAGAAATCAGGAACATCTATCTCCTTGTTATGCTGAGTAACGACATTCAGAAATATTACGGCACCTATTACAAGTACCACGACAATTACAACTGCACGCAGCAGATTGCGTACGATCCAATTACTGAAAAAACCTTTCTTCTGCTTATTTTCTGACATGTCATCAAACTTTAATCAATTCATAAGCACGGCATCCGAGTCCTATCTTCTCACCGTACTCGACACCGGCCTCCCAATTCGTATCAGGATGAACGATGCGGAACTTGTCATCACCCTTATGATGCGGATCACATCCGCAGCTGCAGTCATGGCCGTGGGCTGTATCCTTGTCTGCGATGGCATTGCCCTTAAGGCTTGGAGCAGCCTTGACCATATCGGCGCAAGCACAATCCAAAGCTACAGGGTCAAATGAGGCAGCTATTCCGATATCCGGAACAAGTGCCGCATCATTATGGTTCCAGCAGTCGCAGTTCGGAGACACATTCATGATGAAGCTGATATGGAAAGAAGGCTTACCGTTCACTACAGCATACGCATATTCCGCAATCTTGCTGTTGAGGACTTCCGAAGTGTCATAGTCCTTCACCACCGCAGCCGACTTCTGGCAGACCGCAACGCACTGGCCGCATCCGACACATTTCGAATAATCTATGACAGCCTTCCTGTCAACAACCTTCACAGCATCGTGACGACAGTATTTCTCGCAGATACGGCATCCGATGCAATTTTCTACATCAATGCAAGGCTGCGATGACGAGTGAAGCTCGAGCTTTCCGCCGACGCTCGCAGATCCCATTCCGAGATTCTTGAGAGCTCCGCCGAAGCCACTCTGTTCATGTCCCTTGAAGTGGTTCATCGAAATCACGATGTCCGCATCAGCTATGGCCGCACCGATCTTCGGAGACGGGCAATAGCTTCCGCCACATGGAACCTCCTTGTAATCGGTACCTTTCAGTCCGTCGGCAATTATCACGTCAGCATGGGCACCGATTCTGTTGAAACCGTTCTCCATTGCAGCATCCAGATGATCCACCGCATTTGAACGTCCACCGGAATAAAGGGTATTGCTGTCGGTGAGGAAGGGTTTTCCTCCGAGTGAACGTATTACATCAACGACACGCGCCGCATAATTAGGGCGGATATATGCCATGTTACCGGGCTCACCGAAGTGAATCTTGATCGCGGTGAACTTGTCCTTGAAATCAATGTCGGCTATACCGGCTCTTCTGATCAGTCTCTCAAGCTTTGTGAGAAGATCGTTACCTGGCACGGTCCTCAGGTCTGTGAAGAATACTTTTGACTTTTCCATAGCTTTATATTATCGGCATGCCCCGGAAAGCGACATTGAAAAGTCCCTGCCCGAGCAAGGCTATGCCTATTATTACAATCAATGCTCCAGTTATCCTGCTTATCCACAATATCGTCCTCATCCTGAAGTTGGACCTGAAACGGCTCAGCAGCCACGACATGCTGAACCAGTATGTAACTGAGCCGAGGCTGACCGAAAGGATGATAGGTGCCACTTTCCAGTTATGAGGAGAATCATCCGCAAGTCCGAAGAAAGCAAAAAGGGTGAACATCACGAAGATGGCCATAGGATTTGAGAGGCCCATAGCGACAGCCTGACCGAAATCCTTAGGCGAAACGGATGATTCGCCGTCCGCCTTCATCTTCCGGAACGGATCTGAAAAAGCCATTGACACGCCCACGATTATGAGCACAGCCCCTCCTACTAGCAGAATGAGGCTCTGATGGTCCTCAATGAACTTCTGGGCGAACGCAAGGGCGAAAATGGCGATTGATGCATAAAGGGTATCCACTACACTTGCACCGAGTCCCGAGACGAATCCGGCCTTGTGCCCCTTGCTCAGGGACTTCTGCACGACAAGGATGGCTATCGGACCGATAGGGGCCGACGCACACATTCCTACGAGAAATCCTTTAAGCAAATCTACAAACATAACTGCAATGTTCTCCTTTACGCAATAACAGCAAACAGACAAAGGTAGTAAAATTATTCATATCTTTGTGCCAAGTTCAGTGTTCACGGATTATGAAAAGAGAAAATATGCTCATATGGGGACTAGTAGTGCTGTTCGCAGCAATGATGTCCGTCCCGTTTCTTGTTCCTCATACAGGCTTCCTAGCCTTGTTCGGAATTGTTCCGCTGCTTTGTATGGAAAGGATTGCAGACCTGCAGGGAAGGAAACGCATATGGGTATATCACTATTCCGCCTTTGTGCTCTGGAACACATTCACGACCTTCTGGGTATGCAACGCAACCGTCGGCGGAGGCCTGTTCGCCATCTTTGCAAACTCCCTTCAGATGTCGCTGGTCTTCGGGCTTTTCCGCCTCAGCAAGAAAAGGTTCTCAGGTTCCCTGCCATACATATTCCTGATGACGGCATGGATAGCATGGGAGCGCTTCTACTTTGATGCCGAAATTTCATGGCCATGGCTTGTGCTCGGAAACTCGTTTGCCAGGACGACATGGGCGATACAATGGTATGAGTTCACCGGAACACTCGGCGGTTCACTTTGGATCTGGGCATGCAACCTGAGCATATTCGGCCTGCTTGTCAGCCTGTCGGACGGAAGCCTGTTCAGCTGGAACGGAAAGGCGAAGTCAGCTGCAGCACTCGGTCTATGCATGCTTTTCCTTGCTCCTCCTGCCGTATCTTTCGTTACAGAAAGGCAATATCGCGGCTCAATGGAAGAGGGAGAACAGCTCGAGGTCCTCATCGTCCAGCCCAACATAGACCCTTACAACAAGTTCCAGGCTATGACCCAGGCCCAGCAGAACGGGATCCTCCTGTCTATGGCTGAGAAATCGATGAAAGGGAGGAAAAACGACAGCACAGCCGCTCCCCTTCTCCTCATAGCTCCGGAGACATTCACCGGAGGAGTCATCTGCGGAGAATACCAGCGCAGCCAGACATGGAAGGGATTCGTGAATTTCCTGGAAAGCTACCCGCATGTATCCATGCTTTTCGGAGCTTCAACATATGACTATATCTATTCTCCTGATGCACCGTCATACACTGCACGCAAGGTCGCTGACGGAATGTGGGTGGAATCACACAATTCAGCCCTCATGGTTGACGGCAGTGCAGATACGCAGATATTCCACAAGAGCAAGCTTGTCGTAGCGGTAGAGCATACGCCATATCCGAGGATATTCTGTCCGATCGACGACATGCTCGGCGGCGTGATGGGAAGGTGCGTAGGACAGGACGGTATCAGCCTTCTGAATGTAAAGGACGGAGACAGGTCAATTCCATTAGGCTGCGCCGTATGTTATGAATCAGTATATGGTGAATACTACACCGGTTATATACTCGAAGGCGCACGTGCAATGACCATAATAACCAACGATGCATGGTGGAAGGACACACCCGGCTACCGGCAGCATCTGAGCTACGCATCACTCCGTGCAATAGAGACACGCCGCGCAATCGCCCGCTGCGCGAACACAGGCGTGAGCGCGATAATCACCCCGACCGGAGAAATACAGCAGCCGACCCCTTGGTGGGAGCCGGCTGTGATAGAAGGCAAGATTCCGCTTCGCGACGACATAACATTCTTTGTAAGCCACGGCGACATAACCGGAAGGATCTGCACCTTTGTCTTCCTGCTCATGCTTCTCGCACTCGCAGTGCAATCGGTCACAAAGAAGTGACCTATTCCATCGAATCCACTATCTCAGCAGATACTACAGAATCCGCATCCATTGAAAGATGGACAAAGTTCGATGTATAGTCTACATAATTTCTGTCATAATAATAAAAATAGATGTATCCGTCCGCAGGAGTTTCATAAACATCCCATGATCCGGAAGTCGTATTCACTCCATCCTCAATATAGACTGACGACATGCTGAAATAGCCATTGCCTTCCTTATTGAGTTGCTCATTGTAAATCCAGTAAGCTCCTTCAACTTCATATGTAAGTTCAAAATTGACCGAGCCATCAACTGAAGTGGTGACGTCTGTAAACTTTACAGAAGGCTTCTTGTCGTAAACGACTTCCACAGGGGTATTTGAATATGTAACCACGGTGTCATCATCAATTCTGACATATGCGCCTATATTGGCAGAAACTATAGCCTTATGATTTTCATAATCAGATGAGACATACTCCGAATATATGGTAAATGTCGTTTCTGTCGCCACGTTCAAAGCATCAACAGGGTAATACTCCATCTCTGCTTCTCCCCATCTGTTAAGAATCTTGACATAATATCCATACTCATCGACATTTGAAAGATTAGCATCATCACCTGTAACAGTAACACTCATCGGCGCATTGAAATAACCGTCAGAATAAGTGACTTCGTCTCCAAGCGCTACTGTAAGTCCGAGACTGACAGACATCATATCATACGGGAGAATCGTATAATATCCCCAATCTGAAGATTTGTATGTTTCAACCGCATCTGCTGGAACATAAATCACAGTCGCAGATGGGAACATGTTTTCACCTTCAGGGACATCAGATGTATTCATCTTCACTGCCGCAAGATTCATACAACCTCTGAAAGCACCATATCTGATATCAGACACACCAGCCGGAATATCAAGAGCAACTATCTTTGTTCCTTCTATCAATTCGCCTTCGATTGCCGAGTCAGAGAAAGCATTGTCATAAATCACAATAAGACTCTCTGGAAGATCTATATTCTTTAGGCTTGAGCATGACAAAGTATATTCTTCTCCTGTTTCAGAATCATAGAAACTGTAAGAGCCGAAAGCATCTCTTCCTATTGACGTCACAGCATCATGAAGATTTACTGTTGCCAACGAAGCACAAGCGCAGAAAGCAGATTCCGGAATCTTCGTTACTGCCTTAGGAATGGTCACCTCGGTCAAACCTGAGCCAAAGAATGCGCCTTCACCCAAAGATTTAACATTTGTAAGATCAATGTTCTTAAGATTTATACATGCCGAATATTTTTCATTATAATTATCACGGTTGCTGCCGAAGGCATAGTATCCGATTTCCGACACACCTGAATGAAGGACAACAGTTTCAAGGGATTCACATCCACTGAAAGCACCATAAGGTACAGCATCCATTGCTTCAGGAATAGTCACGCTTACGATACCGCTGGAAGCAAATGCATAATGACCCATCTGATTCAATGTGCTGAAATCAAACTCATCGATCGCCTTACAACCAGAGTATTTACAACCAGTTATTACTCAATATTTTGCGAGTAATAAGTCAGAAATATGGTCATAACCTTTAAGGGTGCATTCTAAAAGGTGAAGATTTAACATTTTTATTGTTTCTTAACACTCAAAGCGTATCAATAAAGGGTGTTTCTTCTCTTTTCAGTGCTATTTGCAGTTTGATGCTTCCATCATTCCACGTTTTCTGCACAAAGGTACGACAATTTCCAAGAACGGCAAAAGCACGCTTTCATCAATCTATTATTTTGGAGGGAGTGAAATCTGTCGCTTGCCAAATTTCTCTCTGTCGAAAATAATACGCCTCTGAAAGAAATAGAGCCGTGTGAATGATAGGTTATCAAGTTGGACCTATTATTTATGCTGTTCTTTAGTCTATTATTTCGTCAGTCGTTTATCTCCGTTGCCGGATGCTGATTCAAGCCAAACCGATGAATAGGAAAAGGTTTTGGAACTGTTTACTCTCCAACGGAGGAAGAAACAGTTCCAAACGGTTTACCGCTTGACCTTTTCTTATTCTAAAAGAGGTTTGGCTACCTTTGCATCCGACAAAAGGGATAAAGGATTGACGCTCGCTGAATAGAATGTTCTATTGAGAAAGTCAATTATACTTCCACACAAGACAGCAACACTATAATGGCGAACTTCCTAGTGACTGTAGTCGGTATTATTGTGTTTCCAAAACTTATTTTATTCCTTAAGGAATCTCATATTATGTTTATAATCTTATCTCCACACTTGCCATAATATTCCGTCCTCGCAGACGATACATATAATTTGTTTCACTGAGCAAGCCATAATTGACATATCTGTATTCTCGTTGATTCAGCAGATTGCTCGCGGTCAGGCTTATATCCACACGCTTTGATACATTCCAACGAACAGACGCATCAAGGAGTATCAGATTAGCAGAGTTTCCAGAAGAAAACCTTGTGTAGTAGTGCTCTCCTCCGATGGTAAGTTGCCATTTCTTATGAGGAACAAATGTTAGCGTCATATACTGTTTCAAAGCATCATTATTGCTATTCTCCGCATCATCAATATCCAGCACATTTCTTGAATAAGCCAAACGATAATCTGCCGAGAACCAGTTTGTAAAATGGCCTTTCAAATACGGTTGCACATTGAGCACTTGCAATCTATATGGCGAAATGATGTTCTGCCTCATGGCATTATCCCACATGTGGATATATCCAGCATCAAGTCCTATCGTCATTCTGCCTGACATCAAACCTTTGCTTATGCCACCATTCAAAATCAGATTGCGACCATCATTCCGCATTGGAGATAAGGCACTGAGTATATAATCACCAAGAAATAATTGGTTGGTCATATATGGGTTACTGCTCCATTCATATTTTCCTGTAAAGTTGAAGAATAACGATGTTATCGGATTCCTATATTTGAATGTCATCGTAACAGATCGGGTATCACCATATTCGGTAATAGGAGTAGCCATATATAAGTTCCTAAAATCAGTCATCAGCAGCCCTGAAATATATGTTGATGCTTTAGGAGGCGTCAATGAATACCTAAGCTGTGCGGCTATCTCCATTTTTGCACTTATCTGATGACGTACATATAATGAAGGGGTTACTGCCACATAATTATCGGTAATGTTACCTTCTACTTTCCTGTCTCTAACATGATGGAGATTGTAACCTGTAGGCACCGACAATGTTACTCTCCATTTGTATGACTCGTATGATGCTTCGGGTGCGATGTATGCGTTCAACAGAGAGAAGTTTACATCGTTCTGCATAGCGTATGGCAACTGCAAACCATAAAGATTGCTCTCCATATTGTGTTGGTTAAAATCTACTCCACCATGAGCATAGATGTTCCATCTCCCAAATATCCAACCATAGCGGGCTTCCGTTACCGAACGAAAATCACCACTCGTAATATTCTCTGCAATCTCATCATTCTCTGTAACCAACAATGTATGCGGCTTATACGCATATCTGTTGCGGGAAGATATCGTGAGAAGATTATCATCTATACGCTTCACCAACTGCAAGTCATTCGTTGCACTGAAAGATGGTGTTTCGGATTTTTGAGACAAAGACAATGTGCCACCTATGTCTGACACCGCATTGCTCCAGTCTGCATCAATGTAAAGATTATCCTTCAAGAAAAATGTGGGACGATTCACTTGCAACGCCCATTGACCACCTATGCGGTGAGCCTGAGTACGCATTTGATTGCGTTCTATGAATGAAGGAATGTCATCATCAAAATAGTTCGTCTCATATCCTGTCAGGTAGTCCAACTTGTCGCCTTCGTATGTCAGATTGAATTTCACATCTTTTCCCTCGCCGATATGCCAAGAGTTTGATGTATTGGCCAGTAATGAGAGGTTATCACGCGTACGACTCTCATCAATTGGCGAACTTTGTATGCCTACATCTATATAGTCATCCCAAAGCATATCGACATATCCGTTACCGAATATACGGTTGTCAATATGTTGTGTACTTTGCGAAGCTGGATTCCAGCCGGTATTATTCACACGAACACTTTCCATATTCTGCCACTTGCCGGCTATACGCATCGCAAAAGCAGAGGCATCATATAACAGAGGAGATAAACCTACTCCGCCATTGAGAATGGCAATCCAACGATGGCGAGCCTCTTCTTTAAGTTTGATATTCAATCCCGCTTGATCCGAAAACTCCAATCCTTTCAGTACCTGCATAGGTTGATGATTCTCCAACACCTCTACGCTTGCCACATCCGCAGGATTGATATTCTCGGTAGCGATACCATAACGACCGTCCATAAAGTCAGAACCGTCAATGTAGAACTTGTTGATAGGCTCTCCATTGTACTTGATTTGGCCATTATCCTCGACTTTGATACCCGGCAAGCGTTTGAGTACATCGGAAATCTTCTTATCCTCTACAGTAGCATATTTGCTCATATAATATGTAAGCGTATCACTCCGCTGTTCGATATCGGGAGCTTTTATTATGACATCTTGTAATTGGGTAGGTTGAGAAATCATATAGATAGTATTAGTCGACTGAATTTCAGAAATATTTATTTCTTGAGTTTTGTAACCCATACACTGAAATCGCAGAAGTTCTGCCACCGATACATTATACCTGATACAATATTCTCCTTTGTTATTGGTTATAGTGTACTGATACGAATTACCTACTGAGTCCTTGATTTGTACGATTACTCCCGCTATCGGAGAGTTATCCTCTTGGTCAAATACTTTACCGCAGATTTCTTTGGTTTGACCGTATGTAACGGTCAGACCAAAGAACATTGCAATTATCGTGGTTATAAGTCTCATAAGATATCTGTTTAATAGTTTTTCCAATCCCTCTCGATGTAATCGTAGGTGAGTTCGCGAGGCTTGCTTAGGTCTTCACGAGCTTCTCCATTACTCGTAACATTCACTTTTATACCACTCACTGTTTCAAGGTAGCCCAAAGGATTGGTGTCATAACGATATTTTGCCTGATAAAACTTTACGCGAGAGGTCTTGTTATACTGCACCTCCGGTATGGTTATAGGACGGTCTGCTTTAGAGTTGATACCGACACAGGTAAATGAATAGTGGTTGTCAGCATCACGCACCTCCATAATAAAACCAGGCAGACCACCAAATTTCCAAGGACCGTCAGAAACAGGGATCTCATCGGTGTAGTATGCTGTATAATCCCTGCCACGGAAACTGCATTTTGCACTCTTGCAATGATAACCGAGAATCTCTTTGGTCTCATCAGTCAAAGTCCACTGTTGTTCAGGAATAAGTTCCTCAACAAGAAACCAGTCGGTGGCAATCTTATCAGTCATGGTAAATTTACCCGTCGGATAGTTCTTATAGATGGAATAGGTCTCACCACCGATGTAACGATCAGGATTTGCTTCTATCTGTTCTGTAGTAGATACTCGAAGGAGA
>JAFQAR010000003.1 GCA_017399905.1 Bacteroidales bacterium | reverse complement strand
TCGCGAAAAGACCGTAGCATGCAGTGTGAGGGACATAAAGTTCCTCGGACACTCGTTCTATGTGGCTTCTGGCGGTGTTTGAAGGCTTCGCATCCATGCGAAGTCGCTTGCCAAGTTCAAAGCCAAACTGAAACTGCTTACATCAAGGAGCAACGGTATGGGTTATGAACGACGCAAGGAGGTATTGCATAACGCAATACGTGGCTGGGTCAACTACTTCAAATATGCATATGCTAGGACACATCTGCAAGCCATGGATGAGTGGCTCCGTTGTCGCATACGTATGTGTATATGGAAGAGTTGGAAACTCCCGCGAACACGCGTACGCAACCTCGTCAAATGTGGAATACCGCAATGGCGTGCACACCAATGGGGCAATGCGAGCAAGGGATATTGGGCAGTGGCGCATAGTGGAATAATGCAAGTCGCAGCGAGCAGTAGAAACCTCGCGCGAGCAGGCTATCCGTCATTGATGGGATACTACGAAAAGTATCATCGGATGTAAGGAACCGCCGTATGCGGACCCGCATGTACGGTGGTGTGAGAGGTCGGTAAACGAAAGTAGGAGATAAACTCCATTACTTTCGTTTACCTCCTACTCGATTTTACCTTTGACATAGGTCTGAATGATGTGAACTATGGTCCCCTCTAGGTATTCCCTTCAAAGGGTATTAGACATGTTCAGGCTATATGTTAAACCAATAAGACTGACCAGAAAGAGGAGGTGAACTAAGGTCGCTACTGGACTGACATATTCACGGCGCGTATCAGACCTCCTCTTTCTCCATATTGAAATGACAATTTAGAATTGTAGACATTGTAGTCTAATAAAAGTATCAGCGTCAAAGGCAATATGGCGTCAGCCAACTAAACACCACAAAGTTATGCAAATTTCTCATTTCGTTGGGATTGACATCTCAAAAGAAACTCTGGATGCGGCATTGTATCCATCTCGAGATCGAAAGACAGACTTTCTCCATTTCGCAAACAGCACAAAAGGTCTTGGAGAAATGATGTCCTGGTTAAAGATTAGAGGCGTAAAGTCCTCCGAACTACTCATTTGTGCAGAACATACTGGTATCTACACAAACACTCTAATTGCATTTGCACACAAGAAAGGCATTGCATTAAGTCTTAATTCTCCGCTTGACATCAAACGTTCCATCGGACTTGCCAGAGGTAAGAATGATGCGGTGGACGCCGCCCGCATAGCTGAGTTTGCATATACTCGCAGAGACAAACTCAGATTATACGAAAAGCCATCAGAAGGAATCATTAAGCTACAATATCTACTAACAGAACGTCGCCAATATGTGAGACAGCGAACAGCAATCATTAACCTCCATAGTGCAATGGGGCAGTATGAAACATCAGATGGTCGTTCACGTAATGAATCTGCAATAAATCATACAGAAAAGTTGATCAAGAAGGTCGAGGAACAGATGCATACAGTGATATCAGAGGATCCTGCCATCAAAAGGAACTTTGACTTGGTACATAGTGTTAAAGGTATCGGACTGATAAATGCTATAAATACAATCGTATATACCAATAACTTCAAGTCCTTCGAGTCTCCTAGAAAATATGCATGCTACATCGGAGTTGCTCCTTTTGACTATACCTCAGGAACAAGTATCAGAGGTAAAACGCAGGTATCCAAAATATGTCGCACACAACAAAAGGCGGAACTTTCCATGGCCGCACGCAGCGCTATTGTGCATGATCCTGGACTTAGACGTTATTATCAGCGCAAGATGAAAGAAAAGGGAGGAGATAAGAGCGCTCATGGCATTGTTATTAATGCCATTAAGTTCAAGCTTATACTTAGAATGTTTGCTGTAGTACGGGCAGGTGAACCCTATAGAGTTCTTAATTATTGATATACAGTCGGCTGAACTATTCTTTTCCATGTAGTGCCAGATTGTAGGAGATGAAACAAATTAGAGTAATAGATGAATGTCTAGTCAAAGTAATAGTATAGCTCCATCCTGCTTTCCTCTATATGATGCTAGTGACGCCGTCATAAATAGAAAGATATGAATAATAAACAGCGTGAAATCGTATCAGAATGCTTTCGCAATTATAAAGAAGCTGTTCTGGAACAAGCTAAACACCCAGATGACGAAGATTATGATAATTGGGTAGTTCATACTGAAACTCAACTTGAAAATGCAATCGAAGACATGGTAAGGACTCAAATCCTAAAACATATAGAGTCTTACCTAAAAATAGAACTTAGTCTTTAACCTAAAATCCATACATTATATACATCAATCGGGAATAAGGAACTCGATGTGTCGAATTACCTTATTCCCGACTGATGCTGCAGCATACTCTAAACTATAGCCACTAAAACAATCCGCAAAAAATCCAAAAAAGTTAAGAAATCTCTTGGAAAAGTCTTAGAATACCCTTTTCGGGAGCCAATGTCGCCTAAGAATTACAGCCTTCGCTGTTCCCGATAATCACCTAAGTCCTTGGGGCTCAGAAATTTACGCACTAATGGGTCGGAAATTTTACCGACCCATTAGTGCGTAAATGACTATATATCAACCTATTAAGTGACAGACTAAACATAGCGTCTCCTGACAAAAATTACCACAAACGGTAACCTTTATGGGACCCATATGCCATCGGGCGATGCATCACGCTCTAAAGTAGTCCGGAAACAGGTCTGGCGCTCAATCTCCAGAAATCGGGACCGTAGGTTATTCTGATTCAGGATCTGCCGCCGCGTCATGCTCGGCCTGGGTGTTGATGCGCTGAGGACCTCCCTTTTCTGCGCGGAGGAAGGCAGCGGAGCGCTTGAGGACGAAGTTCGATCCGAGATATTTTGTGCGTACCTCCTCATCGGCTGCAAGGTCTTCAGGGGTACCGCTCTGCAGGATCGAGCCTTCATAAAGAAGGTAGGCCCTGTCGATGATCGCGAGAGTCTCTCCTACATTATGGTCCGTGATGATCACACCGATGTTCTTGTATTTGAGCTTGGCGATGATGTACTGGATATCCTCTACGGCGATAGGGTCCACACCGGCGAACGGCTCGTCAAGCAGGATGAACTTAGGGTCGATCGCAAGGGCACGTGCGATCTCGCAACGGCGACGCTCTCCTCCGGAAAGCTGTATTCCCTTGCTCTTGCGCACCTTATGGAGGTTGAACTCGTCGAGAAGATCCTCCAGACGCTGCTTCCTTTCCTCCTTCGTGAACTGCTTCGACATCTCCATCACGGACATGATGTTGTCCTCCACTGTCATATGACGGAACACGGAAGCTTCCTGCGCCAGATAACCCACTCCCTTCTGGGAGCGCTTGAACATCGGAAGACCCGTAATCTCCTCATCATCAAGGAATATCCTTCCGGCGTTAGGGACAATAAGGCCTGTTATCATATAGAAGCTTGTGGTCTTTCCCGCACCGTTAGGGCCGAGGAAGCCGACGATCTCGCCCTGGCTGACCTCCATTGAAACACCCTTGACCACGGTTCTCGGACCGTACTTCTTCACAAGATTTTCACAACGTAGTTTCATCTCTTCTTATCATTTGCCGGAATCTCCGGAAACATTTCTACTTTATATCAAGTTCGAGGTCCTTCACAAGACTCTTGACCTCATCGTTCTGCGCCATCAGTTCCTTTGCCTGGTCGCTCGGCATATATATCTTCTTCTCCTGTGGAGCATCGTCCGGCATCACATTGACCCTCAGGTATATCTTCATCGAGCCCGCCACTTTCCTGTAATTTCCTTCAAGTTCATGAAGAAGCTTCGACTCGACCCACTCCTTCTGGGCATCGTTCACCACATGGAAGGTCACGGTCTTGAATCCCTCTGATTCTTCGATGATGAGGCTTGTAGTGGTAAGCATGCTCGCAAGACGAGGCTTGTCACCGTAAAGCTTCGCGAGTTCCGGCCATTTTGCCTTGAGCGCTTCATCAGAAGGGGCAGAATCATCCTTGACCTGTACAGGAGCTGCCTCCTGAGCGTTGTCCATCATGGACTTGAGGGACATGGAAGCACCGGAGCGTGCAGCGCGTGCGCGTCGCTCGCGAGGCTGCGGATCGGCATCGGCGGCAGGGACTGGAGCTGGCGCGGAAGCAGGAGCCTGCAGTGCTGCCGGAGAGGCAGGAGCAGCTGGTGCAGCTGGAGCCGCAGATGGAACCGGTGCCGCAGAAGCAACCGGAGAAGAAACTGCCGGAGCCGCCTGAGGGGCAGGCATCGGAGCAGGGGCAGGAGCTGCAGGCTGCGAAGGAGCCGGAGCTGCCGCCTCCATCTTTCCGCAAAGGAAGCTGAGCCTCATCAGGGCAAACTCTATATGAAGACGCGGGTTGACGCTGGCTCTGTACCCGGACTCGCACTGGGTCGTGATGGCCAGTCCGTCATAAAGGAACTGAAGAGGGCATCTGTCCGCCTGCTCCTTATATCTTTTCTTGAGAGAATCCGGAAGTTCCAGAAGTGCATCGAGGCCTCCGCTCTTGCTGACCACCAGGTCACGGAGATGCGACGAGAGCGCCGCAACGAAATGGAGGGCGTTGAATCCCTTCACGAGCACCTCGTCAAAAGTCATGAGTGCCGACGGGTAATCACCTCTCATGAAGGCATCCACAAGAGAGAAGCTGTATTCGTAGTCCAGGACATTGAGATTGCGAAGCACATCCTGATACTGGACATCCGTGCCGCAGAAGGCTACAGTCTGGTCGAAGATGGTCAGGGCATCACGCATCGCGCCGTCAGCCTTGTGGGCTATGACATGAAGCGACTCGTCGTCAATGGACACACCTTCGCTTGTCGCCACCATCCTGAGGTTTCTGACTATGTTGTCCACCGTGATCCTTTTGAAGTCATAAGTCTGGCAACGAGACAGGATGGTAGGAAGTATCTTATGCTTTTCAGTAGTGGCAAGAATGAAGATCGCGTGTGCAGGCGGTTCCTCCAGAGTCTTGAGGAAAGCATTGAACGCGGCCTGAGAAAGCATGTGCACCTCGTCGATGATATAGACGCTGTATCTTCCCACCTGAGGAGGTATGCGGACCTGGTCCATCAGGCTCTTGATATCCTCCACACCGTTGTTGGAGGCCGCATCGAGCTCATGGATGCAGTACGAGCGTCCCTCCGCGAAGGACTGGCATGATTCGCATTTTCCGCATGGCTCCATTTCAGCAGAAGGGTCCGAACAGTTGATCATCTTCGCGAAGATACGCGCTGTCGTGGTCTTGCCCACTCCACGCGGACCGCAGAAGAGATATGCATGTGCCAGCTGGCCTCTGAGAATCGAGTTCTTGAGGGTCTGGGCGATATTGTCCTGGCCTATGAGAGTCCCGAAGGAATCAGGCCTGTATTTTCTTGCTGAAACTATATACTGAGCCATAAACGTTCTTTCGTCAACTTACAAAGATAGCACTATTTTTGTTAACTTTGCACCCGATATATAGAGATACATAAAGATTATTGACCAACTCATGAAAAAAGCGATATTCGTCATTATATCAATTCTTATACCCGTCTTCACCTGGGGTCAGGCCCAGATCACCACGAAAAAGGTCAAGATCGGAGATTTCACCCAGAAGGTGACGAAGGTGGTCCTCACCGGCAATCCGTTCATGGACGGAGCCTTGAAGGACGAGGTGACGGCACGATGGAGGATATCTCCATATGAGTTCTGCACACTCGATGAGTTCGAGGCGCTGAAAGGCAACAGCAGCTATTATTTCCTGATGCCGACTTCCGGACAGTTCAGGAAGGAATCCGAACCGAGCCTTCAGTTCCTGACCCTGATCAAGGGAGGCAAAGGATCTGAAAAGGGCATCGACGGCATGCTGGAGGTGATTTCGATGCCGATAGCATCGGCAAGATATCCGTCAGGCAGAGAACTCATATTCCTGCCTGCATTCATAGACATCATCCAGGACCATGTCACAGGGGCGATGGAGAAGGACATAAATGCTTACGGCGGTCTCGGCAACAACACAATGAACCTGGGCAGGTCGGAGGAGTTCACGATAGTATTCTCGGAGGATGACCTCTGTGAAGGTGTTCCGGAAGAATCTGCTGAAATGTTCGGGAACGGTACCCTCACCATCACTGACGAGGACGAGGCAGACAGATATCTTGAAGAGAATGTCGACGATATCCTTGTCAGCTATGTAGCGGCTGCCGAAGACCCTCAGCCGGGATCCTTCTGCTACAAGATGCTGATCGACACCCAGACCCACAGGCTTTACTATTTCAGGAAACACAAGATTTCCGCAAAGGCCGGAAGAGGGTTCACCAACGAGGACATAAAGAGGATATTCACAGAACGCAACAGATAGAGGGATGATAAGCGGACAAGCGGATTGCGGCCTGAGATATGCCGTAAGAAAAAGCGGCTCGGCCGTCGGATACTGTGCATTGAGCATCAGATGCGGAACGAGGGACGAAGCCGGATTCCACGGGGGGATAGCCCATTTCACAGAACATACCATCTTCAAGGGAACCGTGCACAGGAAGGCATCGGTGATCAACGGCTATCTGGACAAGCTCGGCGGAGAACTGAACGCGTTCACCACCAAGGAGGAGATCGTCATCCATGCAACCGTGCTGAAGGAAGACCTCCCCAAGGCCGCGTCACTGATAATGGAACTCGCCACATGCCCTACATTTCCGGAGCATGAGATCAACACCGAAAAGGGCGTCGTCATCGACGAGATCCATTCCTACAAGGACACCCCGTCGGAAGACATTTACGACAGATTTGAGGAGATGATATTCGAGGGACATCCGCTCAGCGGACAGATACTCGGCACCACCCGATCGGTAAAGAAGATAACCTGCGACGAACTGCACAGATTCGTCAAGGAGAAATTCGTGCCTTGCAGAATGGCCTTCACTATTGTCGCTGACATCGATGAGAAGAAGATGGAGAAGGACGTGCTGAAGCTTGCAGACAGATTCTTCGGCGATGCAGCCCGGAAGGACTGTGCTCCCGGCTGCATGGAGAATCAGAGCTGCAGGATCCTCAGGACACCTGAGCCGGTCCCGTTCAGCAAGACCCTCAACAAAAGGAACCATCAGGCAAACTGCGTCATAGGAAGCCTCGCGCCATCTCTTTATCAGGAAAGGGAAAGGCTTGCGACCATCCTCCTCTGCAACATCCTCGGAGGCCCTGCCAGCAATTCCATCCTCAACTCCATCCTCCGGGAAAAGAACGGATGGGTATATGGAGTGGAATGTGGCTACACGCAGTTTGCAGACACTGGACTCGTCGCCATAAGCCTCGGATGCGACAAGAACAATCTTGAGAAATGTCTCAAGACTATCGGAAAGGAGATCGGGAAACTGCAGAACGAGCCTCTTTCGGAAAGAAAGCTCAAGGCTGCGAAGAAGCAGCTTCTCGGACAGCTGGCGATAAGCGGCGACAACGGCGAGACCCAATGCCTGTCGATGGGAAAGAGCCTTCTGGCCTATGGAAAGATCACTGAAGGGAAGGACACGAGAGCCCTTATAGAGAACATCACGTCCGAAGATATAATGGAAACGGCAAGGACCATATTCAACTCCGAAAAAATGTCAAGACTTATTTACCTGTAACGGCCCGTCGGGGAATGACCATGGAAAACATATACAAGTACATCAAGGAACACGCAACCAGGCCGGACGAAGCTCTGGAATGGATCGAGAAGCAGACACATATCCGTACAAACCACGCGCGCATGCTGTCAGGATCAGTACAAGGACAGATCATGAAGATGCTGGTACAGACAAGCGGAGCCACAGACATACTGGAACTTGGCACATTCACCGGCTATTCGGCAGTCTGCCTTGCTTCCGGACTTCCTTCAGGAGGCCATCTCGACACCCTTGAGCTGAACGATGAACTTGAGGAGTTAATTCTCGAAGGCTTCGAAAGAGCCGGACTTGCCGATGTCATAGACCTCCATATCGGAGACTGCAAGGAGACTCTGAAAAGGTTCCGCGAGGAAGGACGTGAATATGACATGGTCTACATGGATGCAAACAAGCGCGAATACTGCGAATATTATGAACTGGTATTCGACATGGTACGTCCGGGCGGACTCATACTCGCAGACAACGTCCTCTGGGACGGAAAGGTCTGCCAGGATCCGCTTCCGCAGGACAGGCAGACCCTCGGCATCGCCCGTTTCAACGACATGGTAACGGAAGACCGCCGCGTAGAGTCTGTGATACTTCCTCTTCGCGACGGCCTCAACCTTATCCGTAAGAAATAGCTACTGTCTGGTAATACGTGCTCCGAGAGCATTGAGACGCAGATCTATATCCTCATAGCCTCTGTCGATCTGTTCGATGTTGCTGATCACACTTGTCCCCTTTGCGGACATGGCGGCAATCAGCAGGGCTATACCTGCCCTGATGTCCGGTGACACCATATTTCCTGCCTTGAGGGTGTATTTATGGTCATGTCCTATGACCACTGCACGATGCGGGTCGCAAAGGATGATCTGCGCACCCATGTCGATGAGCTTGTCGACAAAGAACAGGCGGCTCTCGAACATCTTCTGATGGATGAGCACGCTTCCCTTGCACTGTGTCGCAGTGACAAGCATCACGCTCAGAAGGTCCGGAGATATGCCGGGCCATGGAGCGTCAGCGATATTGAGGATCGAGCCGTCGAGGAATGAATCGATGACATAGCTCTCCTGCTCAGGTATGAAGATGTCGTCTCCCCTGCGCTCAAGATTGATTCCAAGCTTGCGGAACGCCTCCGGAATCATTCCGAGTTCATCGTAAGCGACATCCTTTATTGTGATGGAGCTCCTGTTCATCGCAGCAAGGGCGATGAATGAACCGATCTCGATCATGTCCGGAAGGATAGTATGGGAGATTCCTCCGAGGCTCTCCACTCCTGTCACGGTAAGGAGGTTTGAACCTATTCCTTCGATCTTCGCTCCCATCCTTACAAGCATACGGCAGAGCTGCTGAAGATACGGTTCGCAGGCAGCATTGTATATCGTCGTCACACCTTTGGCAAGGGTTGCGGCCATCACGATATTCGCAGTTCCGGTTACCGACGCCTCGTCAAGAAGCATGTATCTGCCCTCAAGGCCCCTGCCTTCAGGCACATGAAGAAGGAAAGCCTTCCTTTCCATGTCATACTCCTGTTCAGCGCCCAGATTCATGAAGCCGAGGATATGCGTATCCACTCTTCTGCGGCCTATCTGATCTCCGCCCGGCTTAGGGAAATAAGCTTTTCCGAAACGGGCCAGAAGCGGACCGACAACCATGACCGAACCGCGGAGCTTCGCACACTTTGCGACGAAATCCGGACTCATCACATAATCGGTATCGATCTCGTCGGCCTTGAATGTATATTTTCCCTTTTCATGACGGACCACCTTGACCCCCATACCCTCGAGCAGGAGGATAAGGTTCTTGACGTCAAGAATCTCGGGAACGTTGCTTATGGTGACCTCCTCACCGGTAAGAAGGACCGCACTGATTATCTGCAGAGCCTCGTTCTTGGCTCCCTGAGGCCTGATTGTTCCGCTGAGACGATGTCCGCCTTCGATTACAAATGAACTCATATCGCTTATTTCTTCTTTATATCCCAGAATGATGACGAATGATTGCCCAGAAGCACATCCACATTGACATTCGGCTTGTCACGGACCATCTCGACCTTCAGATTCTCAAGCTCGAGCGCCCTGAGGGCTATGAACTGCTCCGGAGAAAGCCCCATCTGCTTCTGATATTCCTTGTCGGCAAGAGCACGCTTGTTTTCAGTTATCCTTCTCTGCTCCTCCATCTCCTGCTGCTTGAGCTGGGTCTGCTTCTGCTGGGCCATTGTAGCGGTCTTGTTCAGTTCCGCCATGACCTCGCTGTTAGGCTTTGCCTTATCCACCACGACATTCACGATATCTATCGGGAACTCCTTGTCGTCGTTCAGGCGTACTATATATTCATGTAGCTTCTCGGTTATGTCCACCTTCACCGAATCATACACCTCACGGTTGCTGACAAGCGTGTACATGTCATAGGTACTGATGAAGTTACGCACGATTTCGCGGAAATTCTCCTTGATGTTGTTGCTGTACCAGTCCGGGCCGTAGTTCATGTGCAGGATAGGAGACTTGCCTCTCTTTATCCTCAGAGTAAGATGGGCGCTCAGGTCAAGCGGAGTATTGTCATCACAGAAGACATCATCAAATGTCTCGGTATATTTTACAGGGACATTCTTGTATGTCACGAAATCCGTCGAGAACACCTTCCACTCGGAGCCTTCGGTCAACGCTTCGGGATCCACGCCACCTTTGCCGAAAATATAAGGTTTCTTGATGAAAACGCCTTCCTCATCACCGTCCACTCCGCAAAGGGAGCAGCTTGCAAGGGAAATGGCCACTACGGGCACAAGAAGAACGATAAGCAGAATTGCTTTCGGGTTTGTCTTGGTGTAAGTCTTCATGATCAATGGTTTTCAGTTCGTTTTCAAATATGTTCGACTTCCGGATGAAGGTCCACGCCGAACTTCTCCTTTACGGATGAGGTCACGCGTTTCTCCAGACCTATGATCTCCTCCGGATATGCCTCACCGGTATAATTCACGATCACGAGCGGCTGTTTCTCATAAACCGCCGCACCGCCGCTCCTTCTGCCCTTCCAGCCGCACTGTTCTATCATCCATGCAGCAGGAACCTTTACGGTTCCGTCCGGAAGGTCATAATGAGGGACCTTATAATCAGCACCATGCTCCGCCTTTGCTGCGGCTTCGATGCGTGCGAAATGCTCCTGACTTATGACAGGGTTCTTGAAGAAGCTTCCCGCGCTTCCCATCACTGACGGTTCAGGAAGCTTTTCCTTGCGGATCCTGATTATCACATTACGGATATTAGAAGGGGTCAGTTCATTACCGGAACTTTCCACGGCATCCTTCAGATGGCCGTACTCCAGCTTCGGCATCGGCACACGGCTGAGGGCGAAGACCACATGGGTCACGATATATCTGCCCTTGATCTCCGGAGACTTGAATATGGAATCACGATAGCCGTATCCACATTCCGACACGTCAAACTTCACGAATTCCTCCTCAACCGTATCATAGCAATATACAGTATGTATCACATCCTTCACCTCGACGCCGTATGCACCGATATTCTGCACGGCAGAAGCTCCCACTTCACCGGGAATATACGAAAGGTTCTCGACACCCCACAGGCCTTCCTTTGCAGCCCAAGCGCAGAAATCGTCGAAGACCACACCGGCACCCACCGACACAAGGACGGGTGATGAGATTTGCTGACAATCCTCCAATATTTCGATGAAGTCGATCCTGGAATGAAGGACAGTACCCTTGAAATCGTCGGTGAACAGCAGATTGCTGCCGCCTCCGATATGGAGCACCGGACGGGCCAGCTCTTCAAACTCTATATCGACAAGATCAGCCACTGAATCATATTCCATGAAACAGCGGGCCTTCACCTTCATTCCGAAGGTGTTCATCTTCGTAAGATCCTGATAGTAAGAAGTCTTTATCATTCCCCCTATCTGATTATCTTTCCTTGATAATATGCATGGAATATGTCCGAAGCATAGCCACCTCTGAGAACCTTGAATGAATTCACATTGGCCTCATGAATCTTTTCACCGCAATAGAAGACACTGAACGCATCCTTGGCATATCCGTCAGCTATCAGCTTGAAGGAAGATGCGACGGCACCATGTATCTTCTCACCCATATACACCACATCATAAGTACTTCTGGCATATCCGTCCTTCAAGACCTTGAAATTATTGACGGAGACTCCGGAAACGGAACGTCCGCAATAATATATGGTATATGCATCCTTTGCATAGCCCCATCCAAGATCCTTGAAAGAAGATGCCCTTGCTCCGGTCACGACATAGCCGTTATACAGGACAGTATTGCCGGCAATGATATAACCGTCATTATACCATCCCTGCACATATCCGTCATTCTTGTCCGGAAACACATTTGAAGCAGGTCCGTAACGTCTGTCCACCTTGAACGAAGACGGATCCACATACGGAAGGATCTGACCGTTCAGATAGACATGATTCCTGTCCTTGGCATATCCGTAGCCAAGGTCGCTGAACCAGCGGACGTCTGCAGTACGTACCTCGACGCCGTTGAAATAGACACGGTCCCTGCGGACCTCATAACGCCCGTAACTCTGGGCGAAGGCAGCAGCCGCACTGAGCATGAGGGCGGCTACCGCAATCATTCTCATGAAACTCTTCATATCATTATCCTATTTCTGCTCCATTGCAGAGGGTTTCCTGCGGAGTGATGAAACGCATCTTTCCATCGTTCTGTCGAGCCATAAGGATCATACCCTTCGACTCGATGCCACGGATCTTGCGTGGTGCAAGGTTTGCGAGGATGCAGATCTGCTTGCCGACCATCTCCTCAGGAGAATACTGCTCGGCGATGCCTGAAACGATAACCCTCTTGTCGATGCCTGTATCGATGGTAAGCTTCAGAAGCTTGTCTGTCTTAGGGACACGCTCCGCTTCAAGAACGGTAGCTGTGCGGATATCCATCTTTCCGAAGTCATCGAATGTACATTCCTCCTTCTGCGGCGTCACGACCGCTGCTTCAGCAGCCTTTGCCGCAGCCTCGCGCTCCGCACGGATTGTCTCCAGACGGGCGATCTGAGCATCGACAACCTCATCCTCGATCTTTGCGAAAAGAAGGGATGCAGGGTTCAGCTGATGTCCGGCAGGCAGAAGGGAAGCCTTACCGAGATCGTCCCATGAAAGGGAGATTGCCACGTCGCTGCACTCCTCGCAATGACGTGAGGAAGTATGAAGGGCTGCACCTTCATCTGCAGTGTAACGATTCTCATAAGGAGATCCCTCGACTTCGCCAGGGATGACATCGTAAGCTTCACCTGCACGATGGTCGTTGCCGGCAACGATACCTACATTGAGGATATTGCGCAGCTTCTCTGAAGAGAATGGAAGGAAAGGCTCGAATGCGATCGCAAGCGATGCGCAGATCTGGAGAGACACATTCAGGATAGATGCAGTCCTGTCCATATCTGTCTTCGCCACCTTCCATGGTTCGGTATCGGTAAGATACTTGTTTCCGAGACGTGCGATGTTCATCGCCTCCTTGAGAGCCTCACGGAACTTGTAGCCGTCGAGATAGCGCTGCATCTCCTCCTTGAGCGGACGGATCTGAGCAAGAGTCTCCGCATCCACAGCCTCAGGCTTGAGGTCACCAGGAACGCGGCCCTCGAAATACTTATGCGTAAGCACTACCGCACGGTTCACGAAGTTGCCGAGGATTGCCACAAGCTCGCTATTGTTGCGTGACTGGAAATCCTTCCATGAGAAGTCGTTGTCCTTTGTCTCAGGCGCATTGGCAGTAAGGACATAGCGGAGCACATCCTCCTGGCCTGGGAACTGCTCGAGATATTCATGAAGCCATACCGCCCATCCGCGTGATGTCGATATCTTGTCACCTTCGAGGTTAAGGAACTCGTTTGCAGGGACATTGTCAGGAAGGATATAGCTTCCGTCAGCCTTCAGCATAGACGGGAACACGATGCAGTGGAACACGATATTGTCCTTTCCGATGAAATGGACAAGCTTGGTATCCTCGCTCTTCCACCACTTCTCCCAGCTCTGCGGAAGAAGCTCCTGAGTGTTGGAAATATAACCGATAGGAGCATCAAACCAAACATAGAGAACCTTGCCCTCCGAGCCCTCTACCGGCACCGGAACACCCCAGTTAAGGTCACGGCTCACCGCACGTGGCTGGAGACCGCCGTCGATCCAGCTCTTGCATTGTCCATATACATTGCTTCTCCACTCCTTGTGTCCGTCGAGAATCCACTCAGAGAGCCATTTCTCATACTGGTCGAGCGGGAGATACCAGTGCTTGGTCTCCTTCTTCACAAGCTCGCCGCCGCTGAGGGCAGACTTAGGGTTGATGAGTTCGTCCGGACTGAGAGTGGCGCCGCACTTCTCGCACTGGTCGCCGTAAGCGCCTTCAGCGCCGCAACGTGGACATGTTCCGGTGATGTAACGGTCGGCAAGGAAAGTCTTGCTCTCCTCGTCATAGTACTGTTCGCTTACCTTCTCGATGAACTTGCCCTCATCATAGAGCTTGCGGAAATAGTCTGCCGCATTCTTGTGATGGGTCTTTGAAGAAGTCCTTGAATATATGTCGAAATTGATTCCAAGTCCTGTAAACGAATCCTTGATGATCCTGTGGTATCTGTCCACGATGTCCTGAGGGGTGCATCCCTCCTTCTGAGCCTTGATGGTGATCGGAACTCCATGCTCATCCGAGCCGCAGATGTAGAGGACGTCCTCTCCTCTCATCCTCAGATACCTCACATAGATATCCGCAGGCACATACACTCCGGCCAGATGGCCGATATGGACGGGACCGTTCGCATAAGGCAATGCGCAGGTCACAAGCGTTCTGTTGAATTTCTTTTCCATTATATGATCTTTATTGATATTTCTTCATTAATTGTCTACACCCTGCCGAGCTCGTTGTTGAGGCGGGTGCGGGCCTTGTTGAACTCACCTATACGTGTCATTATCTCCACCTGGCGTTCAGGGTCCTCAGTCCTTGAAAGTTCGTCCATCAGATCCTTGATGAAGAGCTCCACCTTGCGGCACTGGTAGGTCATGAGGGTCTTCGGCACATAAATGACGAGCCTTGTGGAAGTGGCTGTCAGCGACTGCTCGTAATTCTTCACGGTCAGCTGATGCTTCTCTATCAGAAGATCCCTGGCCACAGCCGATATCTCCATATCCATATTGTCCAGCAGGCGCTTCTGCATCTGCTGCTGGGTCAGGCCTTCGTCATACATCCTGAAATACTCGTCATATACCTTCCGGTATGAAGGGTTCACGAAGTCGGCATCGTCATCGGCAAGTATGCCGTCGATGAATTCCGCCACATTCGGATTTCCTTCTTCAGAGTAATATCTGGAATCCCTGTCGAATTCAAGGGCAGTGCAGCCTTCTTCAAGGATGAAGCCCAGAAGTTCCTTTTCGCATGGAGCCAGGACAGGCTCGGTTATCACGATGTCCGAAGCGGGAACGGCCTCAGGAAGCGGCATCACCGGAGGAGGCACATCTTCCGGAGCATATACCGCGCTTTCCGGCCTCTGCTGAGCCTCACGCTGTATGGCACGTTCGCGCTCCTTCTGGTCCGCAAGGATCATATCCGTCCTTGAACGGCTCACGCGCTCAGTCAATATCTGTTCGTCGATCTCGAACTTGTCGGCACAGGTTCGCACATATACGGCCCTTACGACCGCATCCGGAATCAAGGCTATCGTATCAGCGACGTCGTTGATCAGCGAAGCCCTCCTTATCGGGTCATTGCCGGCCTCGTCCAGAAGAAGATCCGTCTTGAATCCGATGAAGTCCTGCTCGTTCCGCGCTATATGGTCACGTACCTCCTCAAGGGTATGTCTTCTTGCGAAATCGTCCGGATCCTGTCCGTCCGGGAGCAGCACGACCTTCACGTTCATGCCCTCCTTCAGGACCAGTCCTATACCTCTCAGGGCGGCCTTTATGCCTGCGCCGTCACCGTCGTAGATGATCGTTATGTTGTTGGTGAACTTGCGGATCAGACGTATCTGCTCCACCGTCAGCGACGTTCCGCTCGAAGCCACCACATTCGTTATTCCGAGCTGATGCATCGAAAGGACATCAAGATATCCCTCCACGAGGATGCACCTGTCCTGACGGGATATCTCGTTCTTGGCGAAATATATTCCGTACAGCGACCTGCTCTTGACATATATCTCCGTCTCAGGAGAATTGACGTATTTCGCAACGGTCTTGTCGGTCTTGAGCGTACGGCCTCCGAAGGCTATCACGCGGCCGCTCACGGAGTGGATCGGAAACATGACCCTGTCGTGGAAACGGTCCACAAGCCTGCCGTCGTCATACTTTATGCTGAGTCCGGTCTCGATGAGGAATTCCTCCTTGTATCCGGCGGCACGGGCGGCTTCGGAAAAAGCCTTGCGGCCCACAGGGGCCCAGCCGAGACCGTATTTCCTGATGGTCTCATCCTCGAGTCCGCGGCTCCTGAAATACTGGTAGCCGATGGCCTGACCCTCCGGAGTGGAAAGGCTTTCCTGAAAGAATCTGCCGGCATATTCGGAAACAAGCAGAAGACTTTCATTACGCTGACGCTGGGCGATCTCTTCCGCCGTCTCCTCCTTCTCCACCACTTCTATGTGGTACTTCTTCGCAAGATACTTGAGCGCCTCGGTATAGGACATGTTCTCGTGTTCCATCACGAAGCCCACAGCCGTTCCGGACTTGCCGCATCCGAAGCATTTGTATATTCCCTTCGATGCGGAAACGGAAAACGACGGGGTCTTCTCGTTATGGAACGGACAGCACGCGATATGATTGGCACCCCGCTTCTTCAAAGTCACGAAGTCGCCCACCACATCAACGATCTGAGCCGCGTCGAGAATCCTGTTTACCGTTTCCTGAGGTATCATCTTCTACTGTTCGTCCACCTTTTCGTAATCCACGTCCTTCACCTCGACCACCGGATTCTCCTGAACCGGAGTCTCCTTCTCAGGGGCCTGGCGTATCTCATATTCGTCAATGGCCTTCTTCATCCTCCATGAAGAGAGAAGTTCAGATGCTCCGTATACGACAAGTGCCGCTCCGGTGATCATCACCATCACGGACTCGGCAAAAGGATTGAAAAGAATGAAACCTCCTACAAGAGTGACGATGATCGGGAGCACAAATGCACCGAAGCCGAGGCCCGTCATCTTCCTTGCGCTCGCAAGAGCGAGAATCTGAACCACACCGAAAGCCAGCAGAGCGAAGCCGATGAGATATATCATGAACTTAGCCACGAATCCTGGGAAGACAAAGAGGAAAAGTCCGAGAAGGACATCCACCAATGCATTGAACGACATCAGAGGAAGCGAACCGTCCTTCTTGTTCCTGAGTCCCACGATAAGGGAAACAAGACCTGAAGCAAGGAGGAATGCAGCTATCACCTTGACCACAGTAGTAAGCGCCTCACCTGGATTAACAACCATCATGATGCCGACAGCCAATGCTATCAGAGCCCTGAGCGGGCCATTGATCTTGCTTTTATAACCAAATGTAAACATCTGTTATCCGATTAAAAGTTAATTACTTATCCGTTCCGGCAACTCATCTTGCCGCTTATTCCCTTCCGGGATCCGGACAGATGGTGCACATAAAATGCAAAAATAGGAAATTTTTGCTATTTTTGCGGCCGTTTTCCGCTTTATCGCATGGTTTTGTTCGACAATCATAATCACAGTGAATTTTCTTTTGACGGAAAGAGGACTTCCGTCGAAAGAAGCACGCTTACCGCCATAGATGCAGGACTGGGAGGCGTGGCCTTCACGGACCATTGCGATTTCTTCGTTCCGGCAATGAAGGCGGAACACGAGCAGCTCGTACCGGAGACATTCGACGTCAATGCACAGCAGGCTGAAATAGACAGGGTCCAGGCCCTGATTGACGGAAGGATCGGAGGAGAGAGAAAGTTCAGGATACTGAAAGGCATCGAGATAGGAATGCACGAAGACTGTCACGGAGAGATACGTCGGACACTCGGGGAGAACAGCTTCGACCAGGTCATAGCATCGGTCCACTATCTCGACGGCATCGATCCTTTCTACGGAGGCTACTATGAAGGCAAGGACTGGAAAGAGGCATACGGACACTATCTCGAAACTATCTGGAAAGAGATGACGTGGCTGAAGGATTTCGACATCATGGGACATTTCGACTATGTCGTAAGATATGCCCCCTACAGCAGGACAAGCCTTCTCTACAGAGATTTCAGCGATATACTCGACGAGATGTTCCGCTATCTTATACAGGAAGGCAAGGCCCTGGAGATCAACACAAAAAGCTACCAGGAATACAACGGCCGCCTTGTAACCATCGACACGGAAGTGCTGAAGCGCTACCGGGAGCTCGGAGGAGAAATCGTCAGCTTCGGTTCCGACTCGCATGACACCCACCGCATCGGCCACGCCATCATGGAACATGCCCTCCTCCTGAAGTCGCTCGGCTTCCGCTGGAGCGCCCATTACGAATCACGCAGGCTGGTCCAGCTTCCGCTATAGAACCTTCCGATTCCCGAAGCAATCTCCAAAGTCCCTCCCCCAACATGGCAAGCAACTAACTGAGAATCAGCGCATTAACAGGAGGAGCGTGCCGACTTTGGGGAGCACGCGAGAGTGAGCAAAGTGCTGTAAGTCAGGCGGTTATAGACCACCGACTTTGACATCAAAACCGATACCGACACCAACAAACCGATACCGACAGCCGAATGAAGTGGACAAAAAAAAGAGGATGACATCGTCATCCTCTCATTTATCCGTTATACCTTAGAACGGAAGGTCGTCGTCACCGGTAGGGGCTGCATAGCTTCCGGCAGAAGCCGCATAGTCATAACCCGGTGCAGGCATAGGGGCCTCGGAAGCCACATATCCTGCTCCTCCGGCAACCGCTCCTGTAGCATAGTCAGGCTGAGGTGCAGCTGCAGGCTCGATCCTCCACGCCCTTACGTCGGTATACCAACGTCCGTTGTACTCACGGCTGCTCAGGTTGAATGAAATCTTCACCTTGTCGCCGACCTGATATTTTTCCAGGTCCTTCACCTTGTCGTCGCCCCATACATTCATGCATATCTGAGACGGGAAGTTTCCTTCCTGATACTCGAAGATGAATTCCTGCTTAGACCAGGCACCCCTTGCAGAAGTGCCGGTCTGGACATTCAGTTTACGGGCAATCCTGCCCTCAAGCTCAAGTGCCATTATTATTTCTCCTCAGCTGGAACGAACTTGCCTACCTTGAGGACCTCAACGTCGAAGATGAGAGTTGAGTTAGGCTCGATGCCACGGTTGCCTCTTGTGCCGTATGCAAGCTCTGCAGGGATGTAGAGAGTTGCCTTTCCACCCTCACCGAGAAGACCGAGACCCTCAGTCCATCCTCTGATCACGCGGTTAGCGACGAACTTTGTAGAATCGTTCTCGTCGAACACCTTGCCGTCGAGGAGAGTACCCTTGTAGTTTACCCATACTGTATCCTGAGGAGCCACCTTGTACTCTGCACCCTCAGCGATGATAGTGTACTGAAGACCGCTTGCAGTTGTGTCAACGTCCTCTCTCTTTGCATTTGCTGCGAGGAACTCCTTCTCCTTTGCAAGGTTGAGAGCTGCCTTATAGTTCTGCTTCTTTGTAAGGAAGCCGTTGAGTACCTGACCCATTGTGTTAGGATCTATGTCGAACTGTGCGCCGAACTCAGGATCGTATGGGTCGCCTTCTGCCTTGAGGAAGTCAACCATACCCTTCTTCACTTCAGCCATGTTGATCTCCTTGAGGTCCTCAGCGAAGTTGTTGCCCTTGAGGAATGAACCGAAGTTCACACCGATAAGGTAGCTTACTGAATCCACCTCAGCAGAAGTAGGGAGCTCTGCGTCTACCTTTACATTGTTCTGTGATGAGCATGACAGCGCGAGACCAGCTGCGAGCACTGCTGCAAAAATCTTGATTGCTTTCATTCTTAATTTATTTTAATTGTTAAAATCATTGTCAATACAATCTGCAAATATACGCATTTTTTGGATATAGCACATTATTTTGATGATTCTGAACGTCTTTGACCGGAAGGATGCAACAGATTTATTTTGAAGACTCGAAAAAATCATTTAATTTAGTAAGCAAATTCTTGAGGTTATGACTACAGACTCCGCCATGCTTCACTCAAAACTGAAGGAATTCTTCGGTTTCGACTCGTTCAAAGCTGATCAGGAACGTATAATCCGCCACCTCACAAGCGGCCACAACGCCTTTGTGCTGATGCCTACCGGAGGTGGAAAATCCCTATGCTACCAGCTTCCTGCCCTTGTCATGGAAGGCACGGCGATAGTCATATCCCCGCTCATCGCCCTGATGAAGAATCAGGTCGATGCGATCAGAGGTTTCGTTTCCGGAAACGACGGGATCGCACATTTCCTCAACTCTTCATTGAGCAAGGCTCAGATCACCGAGGTACGCAACGACCTCATGTCCGGAGCCACCAAACTGCTCTACGTCGCGCCGGAATCCCTGACAAAGCCGGAGAATGTGGCTATGCTCAAGGAAATAAAGATATCATTCTACGCAGTCGACGAGGCACACTGCATCTCGGAATGGGGACACGATTTCAGACCTGAGTACAGACGTATACGCAACATAATGGAAGACATAGGCGTGGCACCTATCATAGCCCTTACCGCCACTGCCACACCGAAGGTCCAGAGCGACATCATCAAGAACCTCGGAATGACGGACGCCACGGTGTTCAAGTCTTCATTCAACAGGCCTAACCTTTATTATGAAATAAGGGACAAGTCAGACCCGAAGAGGGACATCATCAGATATATAAGACAGAATCCCGGCAAGTCCGGAATCATCTACTGCCTCAGCAGGAAGAAGGTGGAGGAGCTTGCCGAGCTTCTGAACATCAACGGGATCAAGGCCGCACCGTATCATGCCGGACTTGACGCCAAGACCCGTGCCGAGAACCAGGACAAGTTCCTGATGGAAGAGATTGACGTCATCGTGGCGACCATCGCATTCGGAATGGGCATCGACAAGCCTGACGTAAGGTTCGTCATCCACTATGACATACCGAAGAGCATCGAAGGCTATTATCAGGAGACAGGAAGGGCAGGAAGGGACGGAAAGGAAGGCCAGTGCATAACCTTCTACAGCTACAAGGATATCCAGAAGCTCGAGAAGTTCATGCAGGGAAAGCCTGTCGCCGAGCAGGAGATAGGCAAGCAGCTCCTGATGGAGACCGTGGCATATGCGGAATCGAACGCATGCCGCAGAAAGCTGCTGCTCAACTATTTCGGTGAAACATACACAGAGGAGAACTGCGGAGCCTGTGACAACTGTCTGCATCCAAAGAAACAGTTCGACGGACGCGAGGAGATGGCTATGGTGATAGAACTGATCCAGTCACTTCCCGAGAGATTCAAGATGGAGCATCTCGCGAACATACTCTCAGGCGAGATGAACTCCCTCATAAAATCATACAGACACGACAAGCTTGAGTTCTATGGAGCCGGAAAGGACCATTCGGTCAAATTCTGGAGTGCAGTCATCCATCAGGGTCTGATTCTGCATTTCCTGCATAAGGACATAGAATCCTACGGCCTCATATCAGTGACTGAAGAAGGTGTCAGATTTGCAGAAAAGCCTTACTGTCTGATGCTTACGGAAGAAAGGGAATTCGCTGAAGGTGAGGATGACGACGAAGACATGGCAGCCGTAGCGGCAGCAGGCAAAGGCGGAGGAGGAGACCAGCAGCTCATTGCGATGCTGAAGGACCTGCGCAAGGACGTAGCCCGCAAGCTGAGGCTCCAACCATGGGTGATATTCGGTGATCCGTCGCTCGACGACATGTCCATCATGTATCCGATGACGTATGAAGAACTCAAGAACTGTCAGGGAGTCGGCGAAGGAAAGGCGCGGAAGTTCGGAAAGGAGTTCCTGGAGCTCATATCCAGATATGTAAAGGAAAACGATATAATCCGTCCGGACGACTTCGTGATGAAGTCGATAGTCAACAAGTCCGTGAACAAGGTGTTCATCATCCAGAGCGTCGACAGGAAGATTCCGCTGGAAGACATCGCCGATGCAAAGGGAATGGAGATGGAAGAGCTCATGGACGAGATCGAAGCCATCGTATATTCAGGCACCAAGCTGAACCTTGACTATTATATAGAGCAGACTCTGGATGACGACGTCGTGGATGAGATTTTCGATTATTTCCATGATGAGGCTGAGTCCGATTCGCTCGAATCGGCTATGGAAGACCTCAAGGACGACTACGACGAGATGGAAGTGCGTCTTGTGCGCATCAAGTTCCTCTGCGAGGTGGCGAACTAGATTTATTTATTTGATGAGAAAGGTTATTTTATTTATTCTATTGCTTTCGACAGTTCTATCCTGTTCTAAAATGATTGAGACCGACGGATTGTCTTACGCTCCTTTGGAAAACAAACTTTCAAGTGCAGACAATCCATCCTCTCACGTCTCAATAAACGACATAAAGCAGATAATATCCAGAGATTACCCAAGAACCAGAAGTTCGGAAAAGACATACAAATTAGAGCCATATGTCAGAAATTCATCTGACACATTGATGTATATTATTAATCTCGGTGACAGAGAGGGATGGAAAATCTATTCTTCAGACAAAAGAACACCACCCATCCTTGCAGAAGGAGAACATGGATATTTTTCAATTGAAGAAGGGAATCCCGTTGTCAAACTATGGATTTCTTGCATGGCTGACGATATGGACAGAATCAAGAAATCAACTGATTCTCAATTGACTTTCGATGACAGTGTGATAAAATCAAACAAAGCATTCTGGACAGAAGAACAGCTTCGAATCTCTGATGGGCCAATAATAACAGTAGGAAATCCTGTTGGACATTGGGAGGAAACAGTATCTGCAGAAACTGTCATATACGATAGTTTATGCCATTTAGTTCCCAAATGGGACCAGAACCATCCCTATAATGAATGCAGCCCATATTATAAAACAGAACCGACTAAAAGAGCTTTGACAGGATGTGTAGCAATAGCTGGGGCTCAAGTTCTATATTATCTTCACCATAAGATACATGTACCGGCGCAAATGTACAGCGACTGCATCTGTACTGGAGACATCGACAATTATTTCAGAGATTTCTATTGTCCTTCCTTAACAATATGGAACGAAATGAATAGCTCTTATCAGCCTTCTTCTACTACGATGCTACCAGAGGCCATATTAATAGGATACGTAGGATCGATGGTAAACATGCACTATCATGATGGAAACAATAAATATTCATGGGCTATTCCAGCCAATCTAAAAACAAATTTATTTGAGTATTATGGGATCAATTGTACGCATGAAAGTTATGACGAAACTATCGTAAAGGAAAGTTTGGAAAAACAAATGCCGGTAATCGTATCAGCATCTGATTTATTGATTCCTTTAGATGGAGACATACATTGTTTCGTAATTGACGGGTACCTCAGAACCAAAACAAAATACACTCACAATTTCCATTTCGTTCTAGATGAACCACCTGGAGGATTGTATGTAATGCCTGAAGATTACACAACTCATTCATATTCGTCACCGGAAATAACGGCAATAAAAATCAATTGGGGATGGTGGAACCAATGGACAAACCCACCGGTGAATGATGGTTGGTACACGTTGACAGGTAGCTGGACCGTTCATAATGGCGGGACCTATGACTACAACCACTATAGAAAAATGATTCATGGTTTTTCCATAGCAGCATATTAAACATACTACTTCCAGAGCATTTATGAAGAAAGCATACATATTTTTCGCATTAATCGCAATAATCTGCACTACATCATGCGGTAAGTTCTGGGGGGCCAGCGGTACTCCTCATCAGAGATATATCTTATTGACAGGAGAATGTCTGAGATCTATGGAATTGGAATATTATCACCCGGAAAGTTTAGATCATCAGATTGACCGGAACCGCTTCATTTTTACATTCAGTCTGGATATGACGGATTATATAATAGAAGATACCGGATGGAAGCAAGACCGTCTCATCCCTTCCGAGGAAACATTCAATACCTTCCGTGGAAACAAAAAAAACGTAAAGCACGCATTTGAAGATGTATATGAGGAGTGCTGTGCATATTTTTCGGCACAAGGAAGATTTTCCATATCTACAATCATATATGATAAGGGCATTTCATTAACCGCAGATAAAGATTTCGCTGGATTCCCTGCAGGAGAAGATTTGGCTTCGGAAATAATGGGGATACCTCAAAATGACGGATTCCCTAAAGATGCCATACTTGCTCCAGGGTGGAATCTCGCGGAGAACGCCGGAACGGCATTAAATATTCCTCTTGATTACCTGACATTGTTGGAAGATGTCATATCTTTCAGCATTCCGATGGGAAATCACACCCTTACAGACGAGAAAGTGACATTCGAACTGAATATTCCGGTAAAAGTGATCATGTACCTTAACTGGCTGAATGACAAAGTTACAGATCCAAAGGCACCAGTCGTTTATAAAGACGAGGTTCTGCATTGCAGATTCACGACAAACCACGGTCTGAGATAATCCTGCTAGAGTTCCAGCCAGCGGATTGCCTTGTCACGGCCCCAGTAGGAGAGCTGGCGTTTGGCGTAACGGCGGGTGTTGCGCTGGATGAGTTCGACGGCACGCTCCAATGAGGTGACAGGGCCGTCACCAGGCGTCTGCGGCCCGTAGCCTTCGGCCGAGACCAGTCCGTCCTGATAGTCGAACCAGTCGAATATTTCCTTATAGCCGACAGTCTGCAGAGCTGCGAGGTCGCGGAATCCCGCAAGGGAACGGACCTCGTCCACAAGTCCGTCATCAACCATCTTCATGACACGTCTGTTGATCCTGTCATAAAGGACTTCGCGAGGACGGAAAAGTCCGATCTTCTCTATTTCGAAATCACGTTTCTTGGTCCTGCTGGTCTTGAACGAAGAGAACGGCCGGCCCGTCATAAGGCATACCTCAAGAGCCCTCACCACCCTCTGTCCGTTGGCTATGTCAATCGTAGCATAGCTTTCCGGATCCAGGGACTTGAGTTCAAGACGCAAGGCTTCCACGCCTTCTTCCTGAAGACGCGAAGTGAGCTCTGCCCGCAGCTGAAGGTCAGCAGCCGGAAAATCGTCCAGTCCGTTCACGAGGGCATCGACATAAAAGCCGGAGCCTCCCGCCATGACAAGGGTTTCATGGCCCTGGTCAAACAGACGGTTGATGAGTTCCAGGGCCTCGATCTCGTATCTTCCGGCCGTATAGAGCTCCGTAACGGTATGGGAATGAATGAAATGATGCTGCACAGCGGCAAGCTGCGCAGCATCAGGTACGGCTGTCCCTATGGACATTTCCTTATATATCTGACGTGAATCACATGAGATCACCGGAGAACCATATCTGAGCGCCATTTCAATGCTGTAGTCAGTCTTGCCTACAGCAGTCGGCCCGAGTATGATGACCAGTTTCCTCATGAAATCCTAGTCCTCATCTTCGTCTTCTCCGAATATCTCTTCAGTATCGCTGTCGTCATCGTCAGCATCGTCATCGTCGAAATCATCGAAATCCTCGTCATCCGGATCCTTCTTCTTCTCCTCAGGAAGGTCCTCGAATGCCACATAGCCGTTCTCGAACTCGATCGGATTAGGTCCCTTGGTCTCCACCAGAAGCGGATAGATCACGTTCTTCCTTTCATCAGCCTCTCCTTCGAAAGTGACGATCACGCTCTTGACATTGGTCGTGTCGTAGAAATATATGAACCTGTCCTCTCCTCTCCTGTGGCATTGTCCGGCTGTGACATGGTCGATCGTTCCGAAGCCGAAGTCGGTGAACACACTGTAACGTGCAGCTACTTCCCCATCCTTTCCGAAAGCCTTGAAAAGTACCACCTGGTCCTGAGGGAAGTCCATATCTGCCCTCATCTGCTTATGGAAACTATATAGTGAGGCATTGTCCTTCACCTCGTATATTCTTGCAAATCCCTTGATTCCGGGCAGGGAGACCCTATATTTCAGTATCATAAAGAGTTAGAATTGTTCCTTTAAAAAAAAGCCTCCGCTACGGCCGGAAGCGAATCCAAAGATAGTAAATTTTTCTTTCGGCCTATCTAAAAAAAAGCAGAAAGAGACAAAGTGGAACAAAGTGAAAGTTTTATTTCATTTTAATCCGGAAATTCACTATTTTTGGTTTTCGGTATGGACACATCTCTGATCCAAGATTCGTACAGGAGCATTGCATCTGAAGCAAAAGGTCTCTTCAAGGACAATGGAAGCCGATTCATTGCCCATGCTTATCCCGTTGAAACAGAAGAAGAAGTAAAGGAAATAGTCGCTGCCCTCAAAAAGGAATATTACGACGCAAGACATCATGTATATGCCTACAGGCTCGGATACAAAGGGGACAAGTTCAGGGCCAACGACGACGGGGAGCCGTCCGGATCATCAGGAAGGCCTGTCCTCGGGCAGATCGATTCCAACGGACTGAGCGACATCCTTGTTGTGGTCGTACGCTATTTCGGAGGCATAAAGCTCGGGATCCCGGGACTTATCAGGGCCTACAGGACATCGACCGCCGACGCTCTCGCAAATGCCGAGATCATCGAAAAGATAGCGTCGAAGCTGTTCCGCATACATTTCGGTTACATGAACATGAACGGGGTGATGAAGGTCCTCAAGGACATGGGACTCGAACAGAAGAACCAGAAGTTCGACATGGAATGTTCCATCGACACAAACGTACGCCTGTCGCTTGTCGACACGTTCCTGGAAAGGATAGGAGATGTCGAAGGCTGTCACATAGAAGAAATATAAATCACGATATATGGATAGAAAGAGTTTGATTTCAATCAGGGATTTTTCCAAGGAGGAGATCCTTCATGTGCTGGAGACAGCCAGGGAATTCGAGCAGAACAAGGAACAGAAATTCCTTGAAGGAAAAGTTATCGCAAGTCTTTTCTTCGAGCCCTCAACCAGGACAAGACTGAGCTTCGAGACCGCCATCAACCGCCTTGGCGCCAAGGTGATCGGATTCTCGGATGCGAGCAACACAAGCCAGAGCAAGGGAGAGACTCTCAAGGACACCATCAAGATGGTATCCAACTACGTGGACATGATAGTCATGAGACATCCTCTTGAAGGAAGTTCACGCTATGCTTCCGAAGTTGCGAGTGTTCCGGTGGTGAACGCCGGAGACGGTGCAAACCAGCATCCTTCCCAGACTCTTCTCGACCTGTATTCGATCCTTCAGACTCAAGGAAGACTCGAAGGACTCACCATCAACATGGTGGGAGACCTCAAATACGGCCGCACCACCCATTCGCTCCTGCAGGCCATGTCACACTTTAACCCTAAATTCATATTCACGTCTCCGGACGAGCTGATGATGCCGCAGGAGTACAAGGATTTCCTCGACAGCAAGGGCATCGAATATGTTGAGACCGCATCGCTTGACGAGCACCTCAACGACTGCGACATCCTTTACATGACCCGTGTGCAGCAGGAAAGGTTCACTGACCCTATGGAGTATGAAAGAGTAAAGGACGTATATCGTCTGGAGGCGTCGATGCTTGACAATGTGAAGGAGAACATGAAGATCCTTCATCCGCTTCCACGCGTCAACGAGATTGACCAGGATGTGGACGACACACCTTATGCATACTATTTCAAACAGGCCGAGAACGGACTTTATGTCCGCATGGCCATCATATCATATTTGCTCGGATACCGCTAAAATCAAGAGTCATGACAAGAAAGGAATTGGTAGTAAGCGCATTGGAGAACGGTACCGTACTGGACCACATCCCTGCGGAAAACGTATATAAAGCCCTTGACATCCTTGACCTCAAGGGAATCGAAAACCAGATCACCATAGGAATAAACCTCAACAGCAAGGTGTATGGAAGGAAGGGCATCATCAAGATAGCCGACAAGTTCTTCGAGGACGATGAACTGAACAAGCTGGCCCTCATCGCCCCTAACGCCACCGTAAACGTTATCCGCGACTTCAAGGTCGTAGAGAAGAAGAAGGTGGAGATGCCGGAGGAAGTGATTGGCATAGCGACATGCAGAAACCCTAAGTGCGTGACCAACCATCAGCCGATCAAGACAAGGTTCAAGACAATATCTGATGGTAACGAAATCTCACTATTATGCCACTTCTGCGAAAAAATTACAAAGACAAAGCACGTTTTCTAAAATAAATCATTACCTTTATAGCCGGTTTTGATTACATTTCATAACTGCCAGACTAAAAGGACAACGTTTAAATTAAAGAAGATGAAAACGATTCATAACTTTACAGCCGGTCCATGCATCCTGCCGCAGCAGGCGATCGACAATGCAATTGAGGCCCTCAAGGATTTCAAGGGAACAGGCATACCTGTAATCTCCATCTCCCACAGGACAAAGGAGTGGGAATCGGTAATGGATGAATGTCGCGCCCTCTGGAAGGAGCTTCTCGACATTCCGGACGACTATGAAGTGCTTTTCCTCGGAGGAGGAGCCAGCATGGGCTTCCTTTATGTGGCCATGAATTTCCTCGAGAACAAGGCGGGATACCTTGAAACGGGAGTATGGGCGAAGAAAGCTCTCAAGGAGGCCAAGGGTCTCGGCAACGCCTATGCAGTAGCTTCATCTGCAGACACGACCTTCAACTACATACCGAAGGGATATGAGATCCCTTCAGACCTGGATTACTTCCACATCACCACGAACAACACGATCTACGGAACAGAAATACATGAGGACATGGATTGTCCGGTTCCGCTTATCGCTGACATGTCATCCGACATCATGAGCCGTCCTGTGGACGTTTCGAAATACGCGATGATCTATGGCGGAGCACAGAAGAACGTAGGACCGGCCGGTGTGACATTCTTCATCGTGAAGAAGGACCTTCTCGGTAAAGTGAGCCGCTACATACCTACGATGCTTGACCTCCGCACTCATGCAGAAGGAAAGTCGATGTTCAACACTCCTCCAGTATTTTCCATCTTCGTGATGAACGAGACCCTCAAATGGCTTAAAGGAATCGGCGGAGTCGAGGCTGTCCGCAAGCTAAACGTCCAGAAGGCCGAAATGCTATATGGCGAAATCGACCGCAACCCTCTCTTCAAGGGTACGGCTGCAGTTGAAGACCGCTCGCTGATGAATGTATGCTTCGTCATGGCAGATGGATACGGACACCTTCAGGACAAATTCATGGCATTTGCCAAGGAAAAGGGAATGACAGGAATAAAGGGCCACAGGTCGGTGGGCGGATTCCGCGCATCTATCTACAACGCATGCCCGGTTGAAAGCGTACAGGCACTTGTCGAGTGCATGAAGGAATTCGAACAGATTCATAAACAGTCATGAAAATATTAGTAGCAACAGTCAAACCGTTCGCTGCCGCCGCGGTAAACGGAATCAAGGAAATAGCCGGAAAGAACGGACATGAGGTAGTTCTTCTTGAGAAATACATAGATAAGTCGCAGCTTCTTGAGGCTGTAGCCGATGCAGACGCACTTATCGTACGCTCGGACAAGGTTACGGCGGAAGTCATCGCAGCAGCTCCAAAGCTCAAGATCGTTGTCCGTGCAGGAGCCGGATTCGACAACATCGACCTTGAGGCATGTACTGAAAGAGGTATCGTCGCGATGAATACTCCGGGCCAGAATTCGAATGCCGTGGCAGAACTTGCACTGGCCATGATGATATTCATGTCACGCAATCAGTTCACCCCTGGCACAGGAATGGAGATAAAGGGAAAGAAGCTCGGCATACAGGCCTACGGTAACGTAGGACGCCTTGTCGCTGAAAAGGCGAAGGGTCTTGGCATGGACGTAATGGCTTTCGACCCGTTCGTTCCTGCCGAAAAGATGCTCGAAGACGGGGTGACCCCTGCTGAAAGCCTTGAAGCGATGTACGGACAGTGCAATTTCATCTCGCTGCACATACCTGCGACACCTTCCACCATAGGTTCGATCAACTATGGCCTCATATCAAGAATGCCTAAGGGAGGCTGTCTCGTCAACACGGCACGCCGGGAGGTCATCAACGAGGCTGAACTTGAAAAGGTGCTCACAGACAGACCTGACATCAAGTATGTGACGGACGTTGCGGCCATCTGTCAGGAAGAGCTTGACGAGAAGTTCCCTAAGCAGGTTTTTGCAACTGCAAAGAAGATGGGTGCAGAGACGGCTGAAGCCAACATGAATGCAGGACTTGCAGCAGCAAGCCAGATATGCAATTATTTCAACACAGGTTGCACAAAGTTCCAGTTAAACAGATAAAAGTTTCATTCTGAGGCCCTGCAGGGCCGTGAGAATCCAATCCATTATGGTAAAGATCAGACCATTCGCGGCGGTACGCCCGCCCAAGCAGTATGTCGAGGAAGTAGCGGCAAGACCATACGACGTCCTCAATTCTGTCGAAGCAAAGGCTGAGGCAGGAGAGAAATCCCTCCTCCACATCACAAAGCCGGAAATCGATTTCGACCCTATCATAGACGAGCACAGCCAGCCTGCATATGACAAGGCTGTCGAGAACTTCAAGGCATGGCAGGAGAAGGGCTGGCTTGTACAGGATGACAAGCCTTGCTACTATGTCTACGCACAGACGATGGAAGGACGGACACAGTACGGCCTTGTGGTATGCGCCCACACAGACGACTACGCAGACGGAAAGATAAAGAAGCATGAGCTCACCAGAAAGGATAAGGAGGAGGACAGAATGATCCATGTCCGCATCCAGAACGCCAACATCGAGCCTGTATTCTTTTCTTATCCAGACAATGACGAGATCAATGGAATAGTAGGCAGATACATCGCTCAGGAGCCTGAATACGACTTCGTGGCAGAAGACGGATTCGGACACCATTTCTGGGTGATCGACAATCAGGCAGACATCGACCGCATCACAGAGATATTCGCAGAAATACCGTCATTCTATGTCGCTGACGGCCATCACCGTACAGCTGCTGCAGCACTGGTAGGAGCGGAAAAGAAGGCACAGAATCCTGACCATACAGGTGAAGAGGAATACAACTACTTCATGACAGTAGCGTTCCCGGACAGCCAGCTGAAGATCATAGACTACAACCGTGTGGTCAAGGACCTCAACGGGCTGACCGTAGAGCAGCTTCTTGATGCTCTCGCAGAAGACTTCGAAGTGAAGGAGGAAGGAACCGGAATATACAAGCCTGGCAGACTCCACGAGTTCTCCATGTATCTCGACGGAAAATGGTATTCACTCGTTGCAAAGGAAGGACGCTATGATGACAACGACCCTATAGGCGTCCTCGACGTCACCATCCTCTCGAACCTTGTCCTTGACAAGATACTTGACATCAAGGATCTCCGTACATCGAAGAGGATCGACTTCGTGGGCGGAATCCGCGGTCTTGGCGAGCTGTCACGCCGTGTCGACAGCGGAGAAATGAAGGTGGCTTTCGCACTCTACCCTGTTTCAATGAAGCAGCTTGTAGACATTGCAGACTCCGGCAACATCATGCCTCCTAAGACCACATGGTTCGAACCTAAGCTACGTTCCGGCCTGGCTATCCACAAGCTGTCATAGAGCCTCAGCGGTTCAACGACTGGTCGACCCAGATCAGTTTACCGGTATCGTATCCTCGGCTTTCCGCTTCCTCAAGCAGATCGCCGAGGATACTGTCATCTACATCCGGAGTCCTGGAAAGTATCCAGAGATAGTCCGGACTCCTGCTGCCGACCAGAGCAACCTGATATGCATCATCGAGCATCAGGACATTGTAGTCGCTGTAGAAGAACATGAAGAACGAGACTTCAAGGTGGGCGGGATCGTCAGGGTCCGGCTGGCGGGCCTTGCCGTTGGCCACCTTGTATTTTCCGTTCTTCCATCCCGAATTGATGACATCTATCTTGCCGTCATCACGCAGAAGGTACTCGGCCATCACATTCTGCATGTTCCTCTCGAAGCTATGGTCGAATCTGGCGATTTCATACCACGGGCCGAGATAACGCTTGAGATTGAAGTTGGAGATGGGGGAATTGTCATACTGCACTTCCTGGGCAGTAGAGAGCATCGGGAACACGACTGCTGCCAATGCGGATAATAACATATACTTCATGATAAGTTCGTTTACTTATCATGCGCCAAGTCAAAAATCATGCTGGAAACAATCAGCTGCCAGCCTGCATGCCGCCGACAAGGTCAAGAATTTCAGCCGTGATCTCCTGCTGACGGCCCTTGTTGTAGGCAAGGGTGAGTTCCGCAATAAGGTCTGACGCGTTGTCTGAAGCCACCTGCATGGCAACGGTCCTGGCCGCATGCTCAGCCGCAGAGGCATCGAGGGCGACGGTATAGATCTTAAGCATGAGGACCATCGGAAGAAGGCTTTTCACAAGAGATATGGGATCTGGTTCAAGTATATAGTCCACCGGTTCAGCCCCCTCATCAAGGTCGTGCATCGCAAGCGGAAGATAATTCTCCCTGACGGAAGGCTGCGATGACATTGAAGCGAAATGGTTGTAAAGAAGGATAACCTGTGAGACTTCCCCTTCAGAAAACCGGTCCACAAGCTCTGATGCGAGTCCGGAAGCCTTTTCATAATCCGGCTTGTCCGCAAGGTCATCAAGCACTGCAAACGGCCTGTATCCGGCCTTTTCGGAGGCTTCCGTAACCTTTTTGCCTACCGTATATACATCAATATCGTCAGGAGAATATCCGTTCTTCCCGAGCAGACGCAAGGTCTCATGGAACTTTCTTATTATGTTGGCATTGAAAGCTCCGATAAGAGATGAGTTTGAAGAGAAGACGACAAGGGCCACACGAGGAGCCTCTTCCTTCGAAGGAATGGTTTCCATCCCGACATCCTGAAGAGATACGGCCGATCGTGACTGGCTTCCGAATCCCAGCTCCGATCTCAGCACATCCTGAAAATCATCATCCTGAAGCATGCCGGCAAGTATACGGCGAAGCTTCTGCTCATAGGGCAGCTTGTTTCCGATGGCAGCCTGAGCCTTATGCAGCTTCGCCGATGCCACCATCTTCATGGCTGAAGTTATCTTCAGCGTACTTTTGACGGAGGCGATCCTGCTCTTTATTTCCTTCAACGACGACATATATACATCAGTTACCTGCCATTCCGTTAACAATAGATGCAGCTTCCTTCTCGATCAGTGCAAATATCTCAGGGTCGGTCTTTCCCTTCGACAGAGGTTCCAGTACATCATCGGCATGGAAGGCCCTCATCTTGCTGAGGAAAGTGACCTGAAAATCCTCCACCTGAGCCAGGGTAAGGTCCTTCAGAAGTCCCTTTGTACCACAATACAGGATGGACACCTGTTCTCCTACAGGCATCGGAGCATACTGCGGCTGAACGAGGAGGACATTGTTCTTCCTTCCCTTGTCGAGAGCCATCGCCGTGACAGGATCCAGGTCGCTGCTGAACTTGGAGAAGGACTCCAGCTCGCGATACTGAGCCTGGTCTATCTTCAAAGTACCGGCCACCTTCTTCATGCTCTTTATCTGAGCGCTTCCACCCACGCGTGAAACCGAGATTCCCACATTGACGGCAGGGCGGAAACCCTGGTTGAAAAGGTCTGATTCGAGAAATATCTGACCGTCCGTTATGGATATCACATTGGTAGGGATATATGCCGAGACGTCTCCGGCCTGTGTCTCGATGATCGGCAGAGCCGTCAACGATCCTCCGGCCTTCACCTTTCCTTTCAGAGAAGCCGGAAGGTCATTCATATTCTCCGCAACATCCTGCTGTGAGATGATCTTGGCTGCCCTTTCAAGAAGTCTTGAATGGAGATAGAATATATCTCCCGGATATGCCTCGCGTCCTGAAGGGCGACGGAGAATCAGAGACACCTCCCTGTAGGCGACCGCCTGCTTGGAAAGGTCATCATACACGACAAGGGCATGACGTCCCGTATCACGGAAATATTCGCCTATCGCGGCACCGGCGAAAGGAGCATAATACTGCATTGCTGCAGGATCTGCTGCGGTAGCGGCAACTACGATGGTATAATCCATTGCCCCTTTCTCCTTAAGAGTGTTGACTATGGTCGCTACAGTAGAACCCTTCTGGCCTATAGCCACATATATGCAGTATACAGGTTCGCCTGCCTCATAAGCAGAACGCTGGTTTATGATCGTATCGATGGCTATCGCCGTCTTTCCTGTCTGGCGGTCTCCGATTATGAGCTCACGCTGGCCACGGCCGATCGGAATCATCGCATCAATGGCCTTGAGACCTGTCTGGAGCGGCTCGGTAACAGGCTGACGGAAAATGACACCCGGAGCCTTGCGCTCGAGCGGCATTTCGACCAGGGTGCCTTCTATCTTCCCTTTACCGTCAAGAGGCTCTCCAAGCGGATTCACCACGCGGCCCACCATGGCCTCCCCGACATTCACGGAAGCGATCCTTCCTGTCCTGCGCACGGTCATACCTTCCTTTATCTTATCCGTAGGGCCGAGGAGGACAGCTCCCACGTTGTCCTCTTCAAGGTTCATGACGACAGCCTTGACCCCGTTGTCAAATTCAAGAAGTTCGCCCGCTTCCGCCTTCAGAAGGCCCTGCAGGCGCACCACGCCGTCGCTCACCTGAAGCACATCGCCGACCTCTTCATATGCGGAGTCCAGGCTCAGCTCCTTCAGCTGGCTGAGCAGAACATCTGAAATCTCACTTGGTCTGATTGTATCCGACATATCTATACTATTCTGTTGTTCTTTTCAATAAGTTCGTCCCTTATCTTGCGGAGCCTTCCCTCCACACTTGCATCAAGCCTGCAGCCGTCCAGTTCGAGAACAAAGCCACCGATGATATCCTCATCGACATCCTCGACAAGCCGTACGGAAGCCCCTGTCCTTCCGGAGAAAATCTTCTCAAGCTTTTCCTTGAGCCCTTCAACCGGCACAGCCGTCGTCAGACGTCCGACAATGATGCCGTTCGCCTCCCTGTACTGCGTAATGAATGAGTTGAGCATCCTGAACAGGAAGTTCATGCGCCCCTGGCTGTGGACAAGATCCGCAAATGAAGCCAATTCAGGAGCCAGAGTTTCCTCGACTGCGGCAGCCATGAGTTCCTTTTTCTGCTGCTGAGGCACGTCGTCGCGGTTTTCAAGGATATGCTTCAACTGCTCGTACGAGGACATCCTCTGAACGAGCAACAGGACCTGGCGATATACCATTTCACCGGTCCCTCTTTCCTGAACATATTTCAGGAGTGCCTTTCCATATCTGTATGCGACGACACCTGTATTCATGACGCATCGTAAGTTTCTTCGACCAGACTGTCGATAAGCTCCAGCTGCCTCTTGTCAGATGACATATCCGCACGGACCACCTTCTCCGCTATGGAAACCGCCAGAACGGCAACCTCCCTGCGAACATCCCTCAATGCAGCATCCCTTTCCTCGGCGATCCTTGCCTTGGTCTCCTCCATTATCTTCCCTGCTTCCTCCTGGGCCTGTACCTTGGCCTGGGCTATCATCCTGTCGCGCTCCGCAGCCGCTTCCTGAAGGATGCGCGCCTGCTCCGCACGGGCCTCCGCGAGCATGCGCTCATGCTCGGCCGTGAGGCCCTGCAGCCTCTCCTCGGCCTCGCGCGCCGCTCCGATCGCAGCATCGATCCTCTTCGTGCGCTTTTCGACCATCCCCGTGATCACGGGAAAGCCGAACTTCGCCAGAAGAACGAAGACAATTGCGAAAATGATGGTCATCCAGAACAGGAGACCACTGTCAGGCAACATCAGATTCATGATCCCTGTCCTTCTACATTACAATCGCCATAAGGCAGGCGATGATGGCAAAGAGGCAGGCACCCTCCACGAGAGCACCGATGATGAGCATCGTTGTACGGATGTTTCCGGCTGATTCCGGCTGACGCGCAGTCGCCTCCATAGCGGATGCTCCGATCTTTCCGATTCCCCAAGCTGCAGCTATGGCTGCGATTCCGGCACCGATCGCTCCTGCGACCTTTCCCCAAACAGCTGCACCGGCAGCCTGAAGCAAAATAGTTGAAAGTAACATATCTCTATAATTTTGGTTTATTGTTTACAAATCCGTCTTTCTGTCTCCTCACCCTCAGCAGCATGGTGTTCCTCCTGACGGGAAAGTCCGATGAACACGGCCGAAAGCATCGTGAACACATAAGCCTGGATGAACGCGACAAGCAGTTCGAGACAATCCATGAAGACACCGAAGAGCATCGTCACAAACGTCATGGAACCGTTGATCACAGGTCCGAGCTTCGCGGTAACGAATATGACCGACACCAGTCCCAGGATCATCGCATGTCCGGCCATGATATTGGCGAAAAGCCTGACCATCAGCGAGAAAGGCTTGGTGAACATTCCGAATATCTCTATCGCCTGCATGATCGGAAGAGGGAACTTCAGGAATATCGGGACGTCAGGCCATAATATCTCCTTCCAGTAATGCCTGTTTCCGAACAGGTTCACGGCAAGGAAGGTACACAAAGCCAGGACAAGGGTCACGGCGATGTTTCCGGTCACATTGGCACCGCCCGGGAAGAACGGCACTATACCGAGAAGATTGTTCAGGAAAATAAAGAAGAACGCCGTAAGGAGATATGGGGCGTACTTCCTGTATTCAGGTCCGACCGAATCCTTGATAAGGTCGTCATGAACCATCATCACGAGCATCTCCACCAGTCCGGTAAAGCCTCCCGGAGCCTTTTCGGATGCATCGTTCCTTCTGTACCAGCGGGCGCATGAAAGCACAAGCACCACCAGCAGAATGCTGCTGAACATCAGCGAAGCCACATTCTTCGTTATGGATATGTCGAAAGGACGGATATATTCCCCACCCTCGCCGCGTTCGACTATCTTGTCGGCATAGCGGCCCTCATCTGCGATGAAAAGCCCCTCATACTCGGCACCATGCTCAATCCTGGACGACATGAACACATGCCATCCGCTGCTGCTGCGGACTATGCACGGGAGAGGGATCGTCACATGACGACCGTTCCACTCCGTAATATGCCATCCGTACGAATCGCCTATATGTCCGAAAAGCATATGGGCCACATCCACCTTTCCTCCGTCCTCATCGGCAGCGGAAATAGGTAGAGACAGGCTCAAGAGAAGAGCAGGGAGTATGATCCTGAGCCACTTCATACTTCGGCACAGACGGTTACGACATTATCATTCACCTCCACAAAACCCGACCTTATGCATATTTTCCCGACTTCACCTCCTGAACAGTATGACACCTCACCAGCTGAAAGTGAGGAAATCAGCGGGGCATGGTCCTTCAAGATCACGAACCGTCCCTTTGTCCCCGGAACTTCCACCCTGGAGACAAGACAGTCCGAAATGACCTTTTCAGGAGTCAGGACCTTCAATGCAATATGGTCACACACAGGCATAGGCTTATCCTCTGATTGCAGCGAGCATTTCCTCACCCTTCCTTACCGCCTCCTCAATCGTACCGACATTGAGGAAGGCCTGTTCCGGAATGTCGTCCACCTCTCCGTTGAGGATAAGACGGAAGCCCCTGATGGTGTCCTCTATCGGAACCATCACTCCCGGCACTCCGGTGAACTGTTCCGCCACAGCAAAAGGCTGTGACAGGAACCTCTGCACCTTGCGTGCCCTGTTGACGGTCAGACGGTCTTCATCGGACAGTTCGTCCATTCCGAGGATGGATATTATGTCCTGCAGTTCCTTCTGCCTCTGAAGGATCTGCTTTACCCTCTGCGCGGTCTCATAATGCTCCTTTCCGACGATATTAGGGTCAAGTATGCGGGATGTGGATTCAAGCGGGTCCACGGCCGGATAAATGCCGAGCTCGGCTATCTTCCTGCTTAGGACAGTGGTGGCGTCAAGATGACTGAAGGTCGTCGCCGGCGCCGGGTCGGTAAGGTCATCCGCAGGCACGTAGACGGCCTGTACTGACGTGATGGATCCGTTCCTGGTCGATGTGATCCTTTCCTGCATCTGTCCCATTTCCGTAGCAAGCGTAGGCTGATAACCCACAGCAGAAGGCATACGTCCCAGCAGGGCGGAGACCTCCGAACCTGCCTGGGTGAAGCGGAAGATGTTGTCTATGAAGAAAAGTATGTCCTTCGGACCATTCATGTCACGGCTGTCACGGAAGGACTCGGCGAGCGTAAGGCCTGACAGGGCCACGGAAGAACGCGCTCCCGGAGGCTCGTTCATCTGGCCGAAGACCATCGCCACCTGCGACTTCTCCACTTCGTCATAGTCCACTTTGGAGAGGTCCCACCTGCCCTCTTCCATGCCCTTCACGAATTCTTCACCATATCTGATGACACCGGATTCGATCATTTCGCGAAGAAGATCGTTACCCTCACGCGTTCTCTCTCCGACTCCCGCAAATACGGAAAATCCGTTATGTTTCTTGGCGATATTGTTTATGAGTTCCTTGATCAGAACGGTCTTGCCGACTCCGGCACCTCCGAAGAGGCCGATCTTTCCGCCCTTGAGATATGGCTCGAGAAGATCGATGACCTTGATTCCGGTGAACAGGACTTCCTGAGATGTTGTAAGGTCCTCAAACTTGGGAGGTTCCCTATGGATAGGGAAAGAACCTTCCCTGTCAAGTTCCCTCATTCCGTCAATAGTGTTTCCCACTACATTCATTACCCTGCCCCTGATCTGAGGCCCTACGGGCATCGTTATGGGAGAACCAGTGCAGACGGCTTCCATATTCCTTCTCAAGCCGTCCGTGCTGTCCATTGCGACAGCCCTGACAGTATCTTCACCTATATGCTGCTGCACCTCCACTATGATCTCCCTGCCATCGTCCCTTCTGATGGAAAGAGCTTCATGAATAGCCGGAAGGCTGCATGCATCTTCTTTATCCACACGGAAATGAACGTCAACTACAGGTCCTATGATCTGAGATATTTTTCCTGAAAGTCCAGACATGAGCATACAGTTTAGGCATACGGAAATTTCCGTAATTCTTCAAAGATATGCATTTTTCATGAAATAACAATGCACCGGACAAATAGTGATACCGGTGCATAAAACGATTCCTTCATGTCGTTTCAGACTATGAGGACTTTTCTTTCCTGAACTTCATGTCTATCAGATAATCCAGCGAATAACGTCCCGGGCCCGTCACGAAAAGTATAAGGAATACGACCAGATAGATCAGGGAAAGCTCGCCGTCAGGCATCATGGCATCATGAACGTCAAAGAAAGCCACTCCCATCGCAGCTATCATCGGCAGTACCATGATACGTACGGCCAGTCCTGAAACAAGGAAAAGAGAGCAGCAGAACTCACAGAAGATCGTGACCATAAGCGTCATGTAGCTGCCGAATCCCAGAATGTCGGGATAGGTATCCGAAAGATATTGGAAATTCATCATCTTGTCAAGTCCGTGCATGAAGAAAAGGACTCCGAAAAAGACACGGACGATCAGAAGCAGAAGAGACACTCCCTTCCCTCTGAAATGCTGGGGAAACATGAAATCATAAAACATGGCAGTTCGTTTTTATATTCAACGAACTGCCATTTCAAATTCCAGTCCAACGGACCTATTTAGAGCTTGAAATCACGAGAACCGCTTTCCTGAGTCCCTTGGAGGTCGCCTCGAGAATTATGTCTCCCGGCTCCTCTGAAGATGACACGATCGCTGTCATCATGCCGTAGAACACCTTCATTTCCGGCTCCTGGAAAGACTCGAGGGATGCAGGATTTCCGTTTGCTCCTGCCCTGTATGATCCCTTGCCCTTCACCTTGAACGATATCTTGTTGTCGGCAAGAGGACAGAGGTTTCCGTTTCTGTCCACTACCTTTACCGTCACGAAAGAAAGGTCCTTGCCATCTGCCTTGATCTGGCTTCTGTCAGCTTCAAGGACAATGCGGTAAGGCTTTCCTGCGGTATGGATCTCCTTCTCTGCAACAGGATTTCCATCAGCGTCATATGCCACAACCTTCACTGTACCAGGCTCATAGACGGTATCCATCCACATGAGACGGTAACGCTGCTGCCTCTTGAATGTCTTCATCGAAAGTGAATCCGCGCTGTTGTGGACCGTAACGGACATGTCCTTCGTGCGCCTGCCCTGGCTCTTGCCGTTGATGAAGAGTTCTGCCGAAGGATGATTAGTATAGACGAATACCGGCGTCACCTCACCTTCACGTCCTGCCCAGTTCCAGTGCGGAAGAATGTGGAGAGTCTCCACGTCCTTGTTCCAATGGCTTCTGTATAGCCAGTAACGGTCCTTAGGAAGGCCTGCAAGGTCGATGATACCGAAAAGAGACGAGTGGCTAGGCCAATCCGAATAATATGGAGTAGGCTCGCCGAGGTAGTCGAATCCGGTCCACACAAATTCTCCCATGCAGTACGGAAGGTCTTCGTGCTGGATGAAGTCATCCTCAGGAAGATTAGACCAGTTGCAATGCTCCACGTCATATGAAGAAGCCTGATGGTCAGGATACTTCGCCATAGCCTTTCTCTCGACAGGGAACTTGTATACACCTCGCGAACTTACGGTCGAAGCCGTCTCGCTGCCGAGAATCATACGTTGAGGAAGCTTCGAATAGCTTTCCTGATATCTATGAGGGCGGTAATTGAATCCCGGAACGTCGAACACGGCTGCAATGTTGTTGTACACCACATTGTCCGGCTGGTCCATACCCATGGTTACAGGCCTTGTAGGATCTTCCCTATGGCAGATGTTCTGGAGCCAGAGAGAGATCTTCGTACCCTTTTCGCCAGGCCACTGGTCAGGAACCTCGTTGCCTACACACCACATGACCACTGCAGGACTGTTTCTGAAATGCCTGATCAGATTGACAAGGTCCTTCTCCGCCCACTCTACAAAATGCTTGTTGTAGCCGTTCTCAACCTTCGGAGTGACCCATTCGTCGAATGTCTCCGCCATAAGCATCATTCCCATCTCGTCACAAGCCTTGACAAGCTCCGGTGCAGGCATATTGTGCGAAGTACGGATCGCATTGCATCCCATATCCTTGAGTATGCGTATCTGACGTCTGATACCGGCTTCATTGGCGATGCCGCCGAGAGGGCCGAGGTCATGATGATTGCAGACTCCCTTGAACTTGAGAGGCTTTCCGTTGAGGAAGAATCCCTTGTCACCCTCCACCTTCACCGTACGGATTCCGAATGTCGTCGTATACTCATCCTTGAGAGTCTCACCTTCGTAGATCCTGCTCACGGAAGAATAAAGATAAGGCTCTTCAACGGTCCAGAGCTGCGGATTCCTGATAAGGAAATCCTGCTCGAACACATTATTGTCATATTCCGTACCCACCTTTTCGTTCTCGGCAGCAAGATTGCCCTGAGGGTCGAATATCTGAGTGCGAATCCTGTAGTCAGAGAAAGTCTTTCCTTCCGGAACGACGAATTCAGTCGCCTGAGCCACATCGGCATGAGCAGCACCTATCTCCTCGGTAATGATATGCGTTCCCCATTCAGGGACATATGCGTCTTCAGTAACGACAAGATGCACATTCCTGTAAAGACCGGCTCCCGGATACCAGCGGGAGGACTCGTTGTAGTTCTCGAGACGAACGGCAAGTTCATTGGTTTCTCCTGCCTTGACATGAGGAGTTACATCTACAATGAAGGAATTGTAGCCGTAAGGCCAATATGACACATGCTTTCCGTTCAGATATACGTCCGCATGACTCATTGCACCGTCAAAAACGAGCTTGCATGAACGACCCTTTGTAAATTCAGGAATATCAAAGGCGAGCCTGTACCAGCCCGGACCGACGAAAGGAAGACCGCCAGTACGTCCGGCATGCTCCATTGCTTCCTTCTGACCGTCCTGAGTGATGGCAATGTTCTGTCTGTCATTATGGATGCTGAAAGGACCGTAAATAGCCCAATCATGAGGTACTGTGACATCCTGCCAAGCAGAATCGTCGAAACCGACATTTGAGAACTCGGCTGCATCCTCGCGGGTGAACTTCCATCCCTTCTCAAGAAGTCTCTCCGTACGTACCTGTGCGGACAAGATCAAAGGGAAAAGCAGCAGAGCTGCAGAAAGAAATCTTCTTATCATAGAAATCTGATGTTTTAGTGATATAATACAAAGAGAAGAAAGATTTATAAACAAAACACCCTGTCCTCGTAAGAAGACAGGGTGTCGTATAAGAAAGTGGCAGCTACCTACTCTCCCACCTGGTGGGGCAGTACCATCGGCGATGGTGAGCTTAACTTCTCTGTTCGGAATGGGAAG
>JAFQAR010000018.1 GCA_017399905.1 Bacteroidales bacterium | reverse complement strand
GACGGTGAAAACAAATACACCTATCCCGCATTCGATGCCACCAAGGTCAGATCCCTCTATTCGGTGCTGGCGTCTCTTGCAGATTACGTCATCATCGACTGCACAAGCTCCCTTAAAAATCCGCTGTCAAAGGTGGCAGTACGGGAAGCGGACGAGGTCATCCGTCTGTCCGCACCGAATCTCAAATCGGTCAGCTACCTTGCTTCACAGCTCCCGTTGTATATTGATCCCATGTTCCGCCTTGAAGAGCATATCCAAGGTATCTGCGTGACCGATGCAGACCTGTATATGCCCATCGACGAAGCAAAGGCACAGCTCCATGATGTTCGCTTTACCATCCCGTACAGCAGAGCCGTCAAACAGCAGATGCTTGACGGCAATCTCTATGAGGTGGTCAACGACAAGAAATTCAACGATAAGTTCAAAGCAATTGTGGAAAAGGTGGTGTAATCTATGGCAAGACAGATCGACTTCTGGACTCTTCTGAGGATGACTCAGGAGTACGTATCCTCCCATTACGCCGCCGTTCTGACCGACAAAGCAAAGCTCTCTCAGCTCAAGGCTTACGTGGATAAGTACCTGCGAGATAACGACTTCAAGGTAGAAGGAATGACAACCAAGGAGCTGATCGATAAGCTCTACTGCGAGATGGCAGAATACAGCATCTTGACTCCGTTCCTCGGCTCTCCCGACCTTGAAGAGATCAACGTCAACGGCTGGGACGATATTGCCTTGACGCTTCTTGACGGTACCATCGTAAAGCTGAAGGAGCACTTCCATTCGCCACAGCACGCAGTGGATATCATCAAACGTCTGCTCCACCATTCGGGTATGATCATCGACAACGCAACGCCGATGAGCCAGGGACACCTGCCCGGCAACACCCGAATCACAGCCCTCAAAGAACCGATCGTGGACGAAGAGCGCGGTGTGGCAGTCTCCATCCGACTGCTTCATCCACAGAGAGTCACCCTTGAAAATCTTGTGGAAACAGGCTTTGCCACACAGGAAATGGTGGACTTTCTCTGTATGTGCATCCGCTACGGCGTACCCTTCGTTGTGGCAGGTGCCACCTCAAGCGGTAAAACCACCTTGCTGAATGCCATCATGACCTCCATTCCCGACAACAAGCGTGTATTCACCATTGAATCGGGTTCCCGAGAGCTGTCCCTCGTCCGCAGAGGTGAGGACGGACACATCGTCAACAATGCGGTGCATACGCTCTCCCGTCCCTCAGACAATCCCGCCTATGACATCACACAGGAAGACCTTGTGGTAGCATCCCTTCGATTTAACCCCGACATCGTATGCGTCGGCGAGATGCGAGACGTGGAATGTTACTCGGCGGTGGAAGCATCGCTGACCGGTCATACGGTGGTATCGACCGTTCACGCAGGCCCCGGCTCGGCAGCTCACATGAGAATCGCACTCTTGTGTCAGAAGCGTTTCCCGATCAACTTCCAAACCTCGCTGATGCAAGCAGGTCAGGCGTTTCCCATCGTTGTTTATAGCCACAAGCTGGAAAACAACAGCAGAAAATGCATGGATATTTCCGAATGCATTATCAACGCAACGGGCGAACGAGAATACAACTGCCTGTACAACTATGAGATCACCAAGAACACCATCGAGGATGAGCAGTTTATCATCGAAGGACACTTCTGCAAGCCGAATATGATGTCCGACAGTCTACGCCGAAGACTCATTCAGTACGGTGTACCGCAGAACAAACTCAACCGCTTTTTGAAAGGAGATGACAGCGAATGATCGTGTTTTATCTGATCGGTTTTCTGCTCTTATGTACAGCGACCGTCATTCTGCTTGGGCTTACCCCCGAAAGCATTACCGATGACCTCATGCGCTTTGTCTCTCCGAAGCAAACGCTGAGAGATAAGGTGCTCATCGCCAAGGGCAAGAAGAAATCCCGAAGGCTGACCAATGAGATCCTCCACATCAAGGATGCCCTCGATGCCACCGGTAAAGGAAAGCAGTTCACCATCGCGTGTGCAGCTTCCATCCTCTTGCTGATCGTGGGATGCATTGTAGCGGTAGTCAT
>JAFQAR010000017.1 GCA_017399905.1 Bacteroidales bacterium | reverse complement strand
TACACAAGCAGGATTGGTTTGTGCGTGAGGAGTATCAGCCACAACTGAATGATGAAATGAGTTTTTTAAGCCGTTCCTTTGAGCGTCATTTCAATGAACGTCCGTACTTGAAACATTCGTGCTTTGTGTTTCTAACCAAAACGACGAAGGAACGAAGTCGCCAGCAGAGCAACTTCAACACCCTATGCCGTGGCTTCCTTATCCCGAAGGAGATACGAGACAAGGAGGCGGTGGCCAAGTTTATTGAGGCTGCGGAGCAGTTTGAGCGTATTATGAACGACAGCGGCTTTGTCCGTCTGAGACGTCTTTCCACCGATGAGATTGTCGGCACTGAAACCTCTTCTGGGCTGGTGGAGAAATATTTCTCCCTATCACTGAAAGATACCGCCTGTTTGCAGGATATATCGCTTTCGGCTGATGAGATGCGTATCGGGGACAAACGGCTATGTCTGCATACGCTTTCCGATGTAGAACACCTGCCGGGACGTGTGGCTACCGACAGCCGGTATGAGAAACTTTCAACCGACCGTTCGGACTGCCGCCTCTCCTTCGCAAGCCCCGTCGGTTTGATGCTGCCCTGTAACCACATATACAACCAATACCTGTTTATCGACAATAGTGAGGAGAATTTACAGCGTTTCGAGAAGTCTGCCCGCAATATGCAGTCGCTCTCACGCTACTCACGCTCCAACCAGATAAACAAGGAGTGGATTGATGACTATCTGAATGAGGCACACAGCAAAGGACTTACTTCCATCCGTGCCCACTTCAATGTTATGGCGTGGAGCGACGACAGTGAGGAAGTCAAACACATCAAGAATGATGTGGGCAGTCAGTTGGCAAGTATGGAGTGTATGCCCCGCCACAATACAGTGGATTGTCCGGCATTGTTCTGGGCCGGCATTCCGGGTAATGAGGCTGACTTCCCTTCGGAGGAGAGTTTCTACACCTTCATCGAGCAAGCCGTATGTTTCTTTACCGAGGAGACCAACTACCGCAGTTCGCTCTCGCCGTTCGGTATCAAGATGGTGGACAGGCTGACGGGAAAACCTCTGCATCTTGACATCTCCGACCTGCCGATGAAGAGGGGTATCATCACCAACCGCAACAAGTTTGTGCTGGGTCCTTCGGGCAGTGGCAAGTCATTCTTCACAAACCATATGACAAGGCAGTATTATGAGCAGGGTACGCATATCGTACTCATTGACACCGGTAATTCCTATCAGGGCTTGTGCGAGATGATAAACCGCAAGACGGGCGGTGAGGACGGCATCTATTTCACCTATACGGATGAGAATCCGATAGCGTTCAATCCGTTCTATACCGATGACAAAGTATTTGACATAGAGAAGAGAGAGAGCATCAAGACCCTGCTGCTTACCTTGTGGAAGAAGGACAACGAGCCTGCCACCCGCTCCGAGGAGGTGGCACTCTCCAATGCCGTGTCGCTCTACATCGAGCGTATCAAGACGGATGCGGAGATAGAACCGTCCTTCAACACTTTCTACGAGTTTGTACAGAGAGACTACCGTGTTATCCTTGACGAGAAGAATGTCAGGGAAAAGGATTTTGACTTGGCGAATTTCCTGAATGTGCTGGAGCCGTACTATCGTGGCGGAGAGTATGACTATCTGCTTAATTCGGACAAGCAACTTGATTTGTTGCAGAAACGCTTCATTGTATTCGAGATAGATGCCATTAAGGACCATCCGATACTCTTTCCCGTTACGACCATCATCATTATGGAGCTTTTCATCAACAAGATGCGTAGGCTGAAAGGTGTCCGTAAGATGATACTCATAGAGGAGGCCTGGAAAGCCATCGCCTCGGCAAATATGGCTTCATACATCAAGTACCTCTACAAGACCGTCCGCAAGTTCTATGGCGAGGCGGTGGTCGTTACGCAGGAGGTGGACGACATCATCGCTTCGCCCATCGTCAAGGAGAGTATCATCAACAACTCGGACTGCAAGATACTTCTTGACCAGCGTAAGTATATGAACAAGTTTGACCAGATACAGGCTTTGCTCGGACTTACCGACAAGGAGAAGTCGCAGATCCTCTCCATCAATATGGCAAACAATCCGTCCCGCCTATACAAGGAGGTTTGGATTGGACTTGGAGGAACGCAGTCGGCTGTCTATGCCACTGAGGTTAGTACGGAGGAGTATCTGGCATTCACAACCGAAGAGACGGAGAAAATGGAGGTATGTGCCCTTGCCGAGAAGATGGACGGGGACATTGAGGCGGCTATCCGCCAGCTTGCCGACAAAAGAAAAGACAAAAGTTGAACCTATAAAACGAATGTGATATGAAATTGACAAGAAGCCAAATGCTGCTTATGGGCAGCTGTATGTTAGGACTTGCAAGCGTAATGCTTCAAGCCTGTTCGGAGAAGGAGGACACTCGTACTGCAATGTGCGGAAATTGGGAGAGCGTGGCGGGAAAGCCCGATATGCTGATATTCAAGGAGGGCGAAGCCTACAAGGTAACGCTGTTCAGGCGTAAGGGCATCAGCCGTAAGCTCACACCGGAAACCTATCTGCTCCAGCAGGAAGATAACGGCAACCTGTTCATCAATACGGGTTTCCGCATAGATGTGGCCTATAACGAGGCTACCGATGTGATAACCTTCTCTCCGAACGGTGATTATGTCCGTGCAAGGACAGAACAGTAAAAGCAGTAACAACCACTAAATCCGAATCAATATGAGAACAAGAATCCTGATGATGTTCACCCTATGCCTGTTGTTTGCGGGCAGGGCGAACGCACAATGGGTCGTAACAGACCCCACAAATTTGGCACAGGGCATCATCAATGCCACCAAGAATATCGTGCATACCTCCTCTACGGCTACCAATATGATAAACAATTTCAAGGAAACCGTAAAGATTTATGAGCAGGGAAAGAAGTATTACGATGCACTCAAATCGGTGAACAACCTTGTCAAGGATGCCCGTAAAGTGCAGCAGACCATTCTGATGGTCGGTGAGATAACGGACATCTATGTAAACAACTTCCAACTGATGATGCGTGACGAGAGCTTCACCATAGAGGAATTGGGAGCCATCGCCTTCGGATACACGAAACTGTTGGAGGAGAGCAGCGATGTGTTGAAGGAGATGAAGGATGTAGTGAATATCACCACTCTATCCATGACTGACAAGGAGCGTATGGATGTGGTGGACAGATGCTACAATACGATGAAGCGTTACCGAAATCTTGTGAGTTACTATACCAACAAGAACATCTCGGTATCTTATCTGCGAGCCAAGAAGAAGAGTGATATGGATAGGGTGCTGTCGTTGTATGGCAGTGGCAGTGAACGCTATTGGTAACATTAAACAATAAAGTGTTATGGCAATAGAATTTGATAACCTGCATACCATTCTCCGCTCCCTGTATCAGGAGATGATGCCGCTATGTTCCAATATGGCGGGTGTGGCAAAGGGCATTGCCGGTTTGGGTGCTCTGTTCTATGTGGCGGTCAGGGTATGGCAGTCGCTCGCCCGTGCCGAGGCGATAGATGTCTATCCGCTGTTACGACCGTTCGTGATAGGTTTCTGCATCATGTTCTTCCCGACCTTCGTACTCGGAACGATCAACAGTGTGCTCAGTCCTGTCGTTCAGGGTACGAACCGTATGCTTGAAACGCAGACGATGGACATGAACGAATACAGGGCACAGAAGGACAAACTCGAATACGAGGCTATGATGCGAAATCCCGAAACGGCATATCTGGTCAGCAACGAGGAGTTTGACAAGCAACTTGAAGAACTCGGCTGGTCACCCGAAGATATGATAACCATGACGGGTATGTACATAGAGCGTGGTATGTACAATATGAAGAAGAGCATCCGTGACTTCTTCCGTGAAATTTTGGAACTGATGTTCGCTGCTGCCGCTCTGGTCATTGATACTCTGCGTACCTTCTTCCTTGTGGTACTGTCCATTCTCGGACCGATAGCCTTTGCCATTAGCGTGTGGGACGGCTTCCAAAGTACGCTAACCCAATGGATATGCCGCTATGTGCAGGTGTACTTATGGTTGCCCGTTGCTGACCTGTTCAGTACCATTCTGGCTAAGATACAGATATTGATGCTTCAGAACGACATTTCGGAATTGCAGAACAATCCCAACTTTTCCATTGAGGCAAGCAACGGCGTGTACATCGTCTTTCTTATCATCGGCATCATAGGTTATTTCACCATTCCAACAGTAGCAGGGTGGATTATCCAAGCCGGAGGTATGGGAAGTTACGGTCGCAATGTAGGTCAGGTTGCCAACCGAGCGGGTGGTATAGCCGGAGGTGTGGCAGGTGCAACGGCAGGTAACATTGTCGGTCGTCTGAAAAAATAAACTTAACGATTAAAAACGGACAATATGGAATTTAAGTCATTGAAGAATCTGGAAACATCCTTTCGTCAGATACGCCTTTTCGGTATCATCTTCCTCTCGCTTTGTGCGGTCGTGGTAATATATAGCGTCTATTCCTCATATGCCTTTGCTGAGAAACAGCGTGAAAAGATTTATGTTCTTGATGGAGGCAAGTCGTTGATGCTTGCCCTCTCACAGGATTTGGCACAGAACCGTCCGGCAGAGGCTAGGGAGCACGTCCGCCGTTTCCACGAGCTGTTTTTTACGCTCTCGCCCGAAAAGAGTGCCATCGAGCATAATGTGAAGCGAGCCTTGCTTTTAGCGGATAAGAGTGCCTATAACTACTATACGGACTTTGCTGAGAAAGGGTACTACAACCGTATCATTGCGGGCAACATCAACCAAGTCCTGCAAGTGGATTCGGTGGTATGTAATTTCGACCGTTATCCCTATCAGGTCAGCACCTATGCCCGACAGATGATTATCAGGGAGAGCAATGTCACGGAGCGAAGTCTAATCACACAATGCCGACTGCTCAATTCAAGCCGAAGCGATGACAATCCCAACGGTTTTACCATTGAAGGTTTTATCATTTTGGAAAACCGAGACCTTCAAACATTGGAGAGATAACCGTATGAAAGAAGTTGTCAGAAGCATCCACGAATGGGTGGAGCAAGTGAAGAACCTGCTGCGTGGCAAGCTGGAAGCACTGCCACAACGCACGAAACTCATAATGGTATTGACAATGTTCGTACTCTTTGCCCTATGTGCATTGTACACCACCATTGCAGCCTTTTATGAGTTTGGGAATGGCAGTTCCGAAAATATGGAGATAGAACATATCAGACAATTAGACCTGCCATATAAGCAGGATAGTATTAACCTTAATAACATTTATGATTATGGAACAGAACAGGAATCCTACAACCTCTCCGAAAGAGGAGAAAGTTAAACAGCCTCTTACCGAGGAACAACGACAGCGACGCAGGAAGATGATCGTGTATCCGTTGATGGGGCTGTTGTTTGCCGGCTCAATGTGGCTTATCTTCTCACCGTCGGACAAGGAGAAGGAGGAGGCACAGCAAGGAATGGGCTTCAATACGGAAATGCCGATGCCCGAAGAAAAGGGCATCATCTCCGACAAGCGTACTGCCTATGAACAGGCACGCTTGGAGGAGAGCCAGAGGGAGCGTAACCGTTCTATGGGCGACCTTGCATCACTCTTCAAGGGAAAAGAGGAAGATAGCGAAGAGTATAGTTTGATAAGTCCCGAAGCGGAAGCACCTGCAAGACGCTCTTATGGCGGAGGGGGAAGCAGCCGACCACGACAGACCATCGAGTCATCACAAGCCGCCTATCAGGACATCAACCGTACCTTGGGCAGTTTCTATGAAACCCCGAAGGAAGACCCTGAAAAGGAAGAGTTGCGTGAGCGTATCGAGGAGCTTGAGGCGATGATGGAGCAGCAAACGGGTGGCGGTTCCTCATATGATGAGCAGGTAGCCTTGTTGGAAAAATCGTATGAATTGGCAGCGAAATATATGCCGTCAGGTCAGAACGGTCAGATACAGGCAAACCTTCAACAGAATGCTCAGGAATATGCAGGACAGGATGACCGGAACATCGGGAACAAGGCTCCGGCAATGCCCGTCGGACAGGTTGCGGAACGGGTCGTTTCGACATTATCCCAGCCTGTCAGCGATACGGCTTTCATATCGTCAATGAGCAAGGAACGCAACTTCGGTTTTCATACGGCAATAGGCAGCAGTCAGAGTATTGCGAAGAATACGATTGCCGCTTGTGTTCACGGTGACCAGACATTGACGG
>JAFQAR010000016.1 GCA_017399905.1 Bacteroidales bacterium | reverse complement strand
GCCAATATGGAAGAAGGACAAATCTCTCCTTGACTTTCTGATGTCTATATAAGTATGTTATGTTGGCAAGAATAGCAATAAGTATAAAGTACACAACTACTTATCTATGATGCCAACATAACTAGCCTGCCAACATAAGGAAGATTATGTTGTGCTGCACATAATCTTCCTATAGCCAGTGGACGGATACTGTTTTCAACCATGTTGTCGTCTATCTTGTAGCGTCCGTCGGTCGTATAAAGAGCTAGTTTCTTGATTATCTTGTAGGTGTAAGTGATTGCCTCTTCCATCATAGTCTTAGGGCCGCTCTTGAATAAGTTCACCTCCATCCATGTCTCGAACTTCTTGATTTCAGGATAAGCCTTCTCCTGCCGGAGAGCCTTCCTCCGCTCGTAGTCCGGCTTCCCGTCCTTTTCGTCCAGGGCATCTGCCTCACGCTCCACCTCATAGAGTTTCCCTATATAGAAGAGGGCCTCGTTGGCCAGTTTCTCGTTCTCTTTCCGCGCTTCAAAGAACTTGCGCCGCGCATGAGCCCAGCATCCGAGCATCAACTTGCCTTTCATTCCCTCGAAGTGTTCGTACACTACATATCCGTCACTTTGGATGGCACCTTTGAAGTCCTTCAGAAGCCCCATCGCCACGCGGGCGCTCCGAGAGCCGTGTTCATAGAAGAAGAACCTGTCTCCCGTCATAACGTCCACTACACTCCACACATATCCCTTTACCGCGCGATGCTTTTCGTTGTCGATTACCGGCAACGTGCTCTCATCCACCTGTACGTAGTCGCAGGCCAGAACGTGCGCCCGCAGCAGGTCATACAATGGTTTGACCTTCCCGACTACTGCCTTGAACCAATCGTTGATGGTCGATGAACTAATGGTCACTCCGAGCTCCTTGTACGTCTCTATAACCCTGTAAAACGGCAGATGGTAGAGATATTTGCTGATTATGATGTCTGCAAGCAGTGAGGCATCTGCCATACATTTATGAAGCGCCGCAGGCGGGAGAGGGGCAATGAGAAAAGTCTGGCGGTCGGGGTTCTCAACCTGAAGTTTGCTCTTGAGTACATACTTGTGGCGGATGATGCGGTGTATGTACATCTTCTTGGGAACAAGAACGAGACTATCGGTCACTTCAGGTTCCATCTCAATATAGTCGTCCTCGTTGACCAGTTCGGGGCGGATGTGCTCCTCCCTCACTTCAAGTTTGCTGGTATCGATGGGCTTGCGGACCTTGCGATCGTGTGCAGCCACATGTATAGACTTTTCCTCTTCGGCCAAGGCCTTGGCAGCCTCCGTGTCCAGACGGGCTTGCTCTTCAGGGTCCAACTCCTGCTCGAACAGGTTTCCGGTAAGTTCCTCGGGCTTTTCCGGAAGGCGGGTTCGTTCCGTTTTCTGACCGAAGAGCATTTGTGCGTATTTTGCAAGAGTCTTCTGTGCGTCGAGAAGCTTATCCTGAAGCTCAGAGTTTTCGCCTCTAAGTTTCGCATTCTCGGCCTCCAGGTCATCCATCCTTTTCTGTTCTTCGGCAGTCATTTTACCCGTTATTTCCAATAGTAAAATTACAAAAAATCGGGCATATATGCAAGCGAAATGGCGATTTCCTTTGATTTATCGTGCTGATTTTCAAAGGTTTTTCTTCTCCAATAAGGAGGCTTCCATTTGGGCGTCACGGAGAGCCTTCAGGCGTTGCAGCCTGCGCCTCGGATCATCTATGATTCCCTGAATTGTACTTACCAGCTTGTTCCATTCTAAGGGTGTTATACTCGGGTCGCCATCCTGGACACGCTCCACCAGATGCATGCACCCGTGGTCGAGACGCTTGTTGTAGATGACCAACCCGCCTGGCTCGTACCTCAGCAGTTTCATCATGTTGTTTGCCGAGTTCACGAACACGAACACGTCACCGCTGTACAGGTTATGCCCCATGTGGCTGTTCACTATCCCGCTCAGCATATTGAAGTTCTTTCTCATGTCCGTCGGCTTCGTATAAAGCCAGAACTTCGTTCCGTCTCCAAGACTGAACATAGGCTACAGGCTTTTCAGAATAGTATATACCATAGCAGGGGTCAACCCACCTTGAATGCGCATATCAGTGCCCCCGGCCGTACGAAGTTCAATGCTCATCCAATTTTCACCGGGGGTGTCTAACTTGGACTTGCCATGCGATGTTTGGATTGTTCCGGGTAGTTGTGCGGACATTGCTGCCGGCAGTCCTCCTCCGGCTACCGGGAGGAACCCTTCAGGGACTTCCGGCTTGTTGTATTTGCGTTTCCACCAGAAGTATTGGTGCTCCGGGATTCCTTTTTCTTTCAAAAGGTTCTTGATGGAGATGCCCTTCTCGCGGCGCTCCGTCTGGATCTCTTCGATCTGTTCTCGTGTAAGCATATTCTCAGTTTGTGTTAGTGCGACAAAGTTAGGCCTCACTTATACAAACTGAAATATGTACTTCGTCGGATGCTTACAGCCTTGAAGCGGCCGAAGTCATCGTTTGCAGACTGGTGTTCCAAAGAGAGGCGACAACGCGAGAGTCGGGCGAAGGCTTGCCCTCGCTTTGCTCTGGCGTTGTCGCCGTTTCCGGCTGAAGCCGGACATCATATCCAAAATCAGAACTGCCCGAAGCTGAATCGGTGTGCAGCACGGAATCAGCCGGGCAACCGGTAAACAGCACAAGGCGATGTGCCGTGCCTGTGAATCGGTAGGCTACAGACACTGTTTATCGCCAGAATTATCACATCATCTGGACGCAAGCGGTGGTGATAAGGTTGTGTGAGGTAATACGCCCGGCGCACTGCCTCACGCTCCTGTCGCCACAGCGTCTTATATTAATTCCCTGACCGCTCCATTATTTTGATGACATTGATTTTTGGAACATGAATAAAAGTTTATCTTTTTCGTTCATGCGGATATTATCAGAATAACCGTCTTTTGTTATTTGATACCCACATGGCTTAACCATAAAAATGCCTAAGCCCTTAGTGTACGAACTTACT
>JAFQAR010000015.1 GCA_017399905.1 Bacteroidales bacterium | reverse complement strand
CTTTCCCCACTCCGTCTTCTGGAACTCCGTTGGATCAGTAGGAGGGAACTATGACGGTCGCGATGCCCTATATTATCTCGATTCTGATGGTTCCAATGTTCATTCACGCATGGCTACAGTTTTCTGATGCTATAAACGAATATAAGAATGGTAAAATAAGGAATAAAATAGATTTTATTCCGGACATTATATCATTTTTATGTAAAATAATATTATATATTTTTATCATAATGATGTTCTTTTCATTACGAAATCAAGTATTGAGCCAAACACGTTGTTAACTCCGATAAGGAATGACGCACCCCATGCAAGGTAGGCTATAACAACTGGAATGATCGTCCATTTTAGTGTCTTTTGAAAGTCTGATAGCGACTTTTGAAAGTTTTTAGCAGTGCAAATACTTATAGCGATATAGCTTGACATTTTATTTGCTGGTATCATCGCTATAAAAAATACAAGAGAAATGGTTATCGCTATAACAAAAGGAATGCATTTAATGTAAACATCTTCCATTTTGTTGTTTGCAACTAGCATAATTGCTCCACCATCAAGAGTTATCGAAATCATGAGAAGCAACTTCATGTACTCAAAACAAACCTTATAGCTCTCCTGAACAAGAGGTGCAACGATGTCGATTTTGGTTTTGAGGTCATCCAACGAGGTTTTCTGATTTGAAGAGTCGGTCATGGCGTTCTCCTGATTCTCATATGCGGGGAGATTATGCCTAGCCGAACCCAAAAGGCAAGGTTGAACACGGAGGTATCCAGAATGTCTTCTGAAGAAAAAACATACCGCTATTTGGCATACATGGATGGAGCAGTAAAACTGTTCAAACTGGAATCCACGGCTTTTGTCGTCCGTTCTTTCAAGGTGTGCGTTTTTGCTCTGTGTGTGGCCACGATCATTTGTCGGTGTGGCATAGCCTTCGCCGCCGGACTCCATGACGGCATGGTTGAAGTCGCGCCTCCTGCGGCTACGGCTTCGGAAGACTCCATACCTACGGTTCCTGCGCCTGTCTCCGATCCTCTGAACTCCTACTACGATGACGTGATGGACGAGGCGGAAGACAGCTATCTGGACGGCGATACCAAGCTGGCCTGCGAAGCTCTCCTTTGTCTTTCTTCCGGTAATCGTCCTCATGAATGCGGCCCCTCTCTTAGCCGATATTTCGGCATCCATAAGAGAAAATGGAAGAATACGCTCAAGGCGCGCCGGAACTTTCTCCGGCTCTGTCCTTCCGCCACGGCAGACTCTCAGATGGAATCTCTCGTTGAAGTCATCGTCAACGGTGCTGGCCGTTGCAATGCCTCCGAACTCAACCGTTCCCATTGGACGTATATGCCGAAGCGGATCTGTGAACAGGTCTATGACTCGGATCGCGGCGGTTACTATACCCATTGCTATGAAGTCGAAGTCCGCGTGATCGATCCTCGGCTTCCTTCCTACTGCACCAATTACAACGATCATGGCTACACCTACGAGGTTGGCGTCCATTATGTAGGCGCTCCTCTTGAGGGCGGTCATTGGGTCGATGATTCTGCGGAGTAAGTATGACTGACGAGAAGATCCAAGAGTTGTTTGGCCAGGTTCCGTATTTTGCGGACACCAAGATCGAGGCCATGCCTCGTGAGCTAAGTCCCTTCAAGATCTATGAAAGCTGGAACAGTAATGGCTCTGTCCATATCCAGAGAATCTGTGGAACTGGCCATCCTGACTATATCGGCCTGACTTGGCGGGAGCTTCTGAGCAGGGGCAGGCGTATGCCGACAAACCTGAAGCTCTTCCGGCAGAATCCAGACTATTATCTTAACCTCGGCCAGAAAACGATGCCTTCCATGCACATACATTTCTATAATGGAAAAGGCTATGTAGGCGAAGATGGCAACCATAGAACCTGTATCGCACGATTCTTTCTTTACGGAAAGGATTCCCCATTTCTGCATGGGGTAAGACTTTCAGAAATGCAGACTGATATTCGCATGGATACCCTTTTCTCTGAAATCAAATCGTTGCTTCCCGTGTGGTGCATAGCTTCCCCCGTGTCCAGAGAAGTTTCTCGCGAAGACGGGGACGGCTGGGCCGTCCACCGCTACGAGAACAGCATCAGCCTGAAGAATACCCGAAGAAACAAGGTGCGAGAGTTTCTGGCGGACGAAGCGGAGCAAGTCCTACTTCCCCTTCTCCACCATCCCTTCCGGCGTTTTCTCAAGCTTTATCGTGAAATACTTGCCTGATAGGAGCGTATATGTCTCGTCTGTTTATCGCTGAAAAACCGTCTCTTGGTCGAGCGATCGCTGATGTTCTGGGTGTAGGAGAACGTACAAACACTCATATCGTGTGCCAGAACGGTGACATCGTGACGTGGTGCTTTGGCCATCTGCTTGAGCTGGCCAAGCCGGAAGCCTATGGCTTCGCCGGATGGACTAGAGAAAGCCTCCCGATGATTCCTGACTCTTGGAAACTCGAACCTCGTGACCGAGTAAAGCAGCAGCTCTCCGCCATCGAGAAACTCATGAAGAAGCATTCGACTGTGGTTCATGCAGGCGATCCGGACAGAGAGGGGCAACTTCTGGTCGATGAAGTCCTTGATCGTGCCAACTATGCAGGTCGTGTGCAACGCCTTCTGCTGTCCGCTCTGGATGAGAAGTCTGTGAGGAAGGCTCTCGATTCCATGAAGCCGAACTCCGAGTTCAAGTCGCTCATGGAATCTGCTCGTGCGAGGGGGCGTGCGGACTGGCTTGTCGGCATGAACGGCACACGGGCTATGACCTTGCTGGGCCGCAAGTCCGGCCATATCGACTTTCAGGAGGTTCTTTCAGTTGGCCGTGTCCAGACTCCGACTCTGGCTCTTGTCGTTGAACGAGACAGGCAGATCGAGGAGTTCCAGGCAAAGCCCTACCTCGTCCTTCGCGCTGATTTCGTCCATCCCTCCGGCTCCTTCAAGGCCGCATTTGTGCCGGAAAAGGACTGTGACGGGCTTGATGAGGAAGGCCGCCTCATTGATTCGAAGCTGGCTGCTGCGATCGTCAAAAAAGTAAGCGGAAAGTCCGCACGAGTAATGTCGGTTTCCAAAGAGCGCAAAGCGAAGAGCGTTCCGCTTCCGCATTGCCTTTCATCTCTTCAGAAAGCCATGTCCGCCAAGCTGGGCATGACTGCTCAGATGACGCTCAATATTGCCCAGACTCTTTATGAGAAGAAGTTGACCACCTATCCGCGCTCGGATTGCCGCTACCTGCCTGAAGAACAGTTTTCACAGGCGGCTTCTATTCTCACGGTTCTTGGACAGGTCCCGGAACTGTCGCAGGCTGCCATAAACGCGGACAGCTCTCTGGTTGGACAGGTGTGGGATACCTCTAAGGTCACGGCTCACCATGCGATCATTCCTACCGGCGAACCGCTTCCGGATGATCTGACCACGGTAGAAAAAGCTGTTTTTAACGTCATTGCGCTGGCGTATTGTCTCCAGTTCCATCCTGCTTGCGAGTACGAAACTCAGAAGATCAAAGCAGAAGTCGAAGATTCTATCTGGGAAGCCAAAGGGCGTGTCATACTGAAAGCAGGCTGGACTGCGTATGCCTCTGAATCTGATGAAGACAAGAAGGAGACGGACGATTCACAGGCTTTACCGAATGTGACCGAAGGCGAAGACCTGCTTTGTCAGCAGGCAGAACTTCTTGAAAAGAAGACTTCTCCTCCGAAGCGCTTCACCGAAGGTACGCTCATTGAAGCGATGGCAAACATCCATCGTTTCCTTTCTCCTGAAGAAACAGACGCCAAAGCGATTTTGAAAGACGTCGAAGGACTTGGCACGGAAGCCACTCGTGCAGGCATCATCGAGACGCTTAAACAGCGTGGATATATCGAGGCGGCCAAAAAGACGCTGATTTCTACATCGCTTGGACGAATGGTCATCAGTCTCGCTCCGCAGCTTTTGAAGGATCCCCTCACTACGGCGCGTTGGGAATCACGTCTTACCGGAATTGCCGAAGGTAAGGATTCCGAAAGTGAGTTTCTGCGGGAACAGGTAGAGCTTCTTCCTGCGCTGATGGAGGCTTTTGATTCCGCTCAGATAGCTCCCAAGTTCGTTTGTCCGGAATGCGGAGAACCTATCCTGAAGCGATTCTCCAAGAAGACCAATCAATGGTTCTGGGCCTGCCATAACAAGGCTGCCCATAATGATAAGCTGAAGTTTTTCCCCGAAGTAAACGGACAGCCCTTGTTGGAGAAAAAAGAATTCCGCTGTCCCGAATGCAATGGGGTATTGGTACGATTTCAGGCAAAAGACAAGCCGGGAGAATTTCTGTGGGGATGTTTCAACAGGGAGGCTCATGCGGACAACAAAGCTCGATATTACAAGGATTCTGCCTGTGAGCCTGTCTTGAAAAGTAATAAAAACCAAAAGAAGAAATAGGAGTCTTCTGATGAACAAAATTCAGGCTGCATTGCTGGGGCTTCTGGCCGTCTCGATTTCGGGCTGTGCCGCGTATGGCCCGAAGGTCGATTCTTCCTACGAGTCCTATGACAAGGACTACACTCCT